>CAYNNG010000017.1:0-37842 GCA_964398655.1 uncultured Oscillospiraceae bacterium | reverse complement strand
GGCTAATTGAAGGCTATCAGCTGTTAAAAAAGGAAGGCTTGACTTTACCTGATTCTGTTAAGACAGCAACGGAGGCTTATAAGCGTGACAGCGACAAAATAGCATTATTTTTCGAGGATGCCTTGGAGGAAAGTCCTAATAGTGAGGTGCGGACATCCGAAGTGTATGCCCGGTATCAGCGTTGGTGCAGTGCCAATGGATGTTATTCGGAGAATGCAAGAAACTTCAAACAAGCATTAACAGCTATCGCCCGTGTAGAACGGAAACGACCACGTTCTGGTGGTGGAATGACCACAATGCTTATCGGATATAAGCTGACAGAAGAAGAATTTCTTCTTATTTAAACACAGTGTAGCAGCTTGTAGCAAGAAAAATAGGTTATATAAAAAAACGCTTTCGTAGGAGGCTCCCTTTTCCCATTAGGGATAATGGCACCTTTGATAACGATAAGAGACTAAATCAAAGCTACATGTTTGATCGATGCCATCAGCTTCATGTCTAAGCTATAGCCCTAAACAAAATTTCCTCACGCGCGCGAGAGATTTCTCATTGTCGTGCCCCCTCTCCGACTGGCGGCCCCCCAAAGTTTTCACGTTTTTTACCCCAGGGGGGAGTTAATATCCCCATCGCTATGACCCGCAGTAATTCAACAGCCGGAAGGAACCAATCCTATATCAAACAGAGCAATATATAAATTCGTTGACTATCGTTTAAGCATGTAACCTTTCATGGCAGACGTAACTTTATGCTGTATATATGTAAGTCGCATACATGAAAGGTTCATGTATGAAAGATACATGTATGTAAAATATCTGTAAGCGAGATACATGTATTAGAAAAGTATTTCCTAAAAAACAATGTATCCCCTCCTCAGCTCATCTACTTAAGGGAGGGAGGAATACTTTAACCGCTACCACATTAAAATACAAAAATATCTTTTGTCGGGTCCAGCCGCGGTCGAGAAGTTCCATGAAAAAAGCCGTTTTCCAGAAAACGGATTGAAAGGGTAACACGCCCCCAGGGGGTACTAGCAAACAAGATGTGGCCTTTCATCAATGCTTGGAAAAGCTCTTCTAAGTTTTGCTGCAGCCTAACTAAAGATTTATTATTCTTCGCCTTTTTGAAAGTCTAAGATAATCTGAGTGCACAAAAACACGAGTTCAAGGGTTATTCTTGTTCATCTGCTAATCTCGGTCTGGTAGAATCTCAACTACTTTTTCAACTGGACACTTCAGATATAAGCATATGCGCTCAACCATAGCGAGCGTTACACTTTCTCCCTTGCTCATTCTAGCCAGCGTGGTAGGCGATAGATTGCAGGCCCTCCCTAGCTCAGCCTTAGTCATATCCCGATCAATCAACGTATGCTCTAGTGGCTTAAAACTAATCATTGTTAATTCTTCCCTTTCTATATGCGCTCAGCAGGCAATAAGCTTTTAGCAACTGCATATTATACATATTTAGTTCTGCATACTACTTATTTAGTTACTTTTATTGTTTATTTTAGTAGTTCACGCAGTTCATTTTCAACTCATCAATTATGTATTGCTGTATAACCCGCCTGTACCAGGGCTTTCAGGGCTGTATATTTATATAAAAACTAACTTCGCAAAATACCTATTTGTGTAGTTTTAGTATAACTATACGCTCTAAAGATACCTAAATATGTAAAATAGCTATTTTTATAGTATCAGCAGAGAATCAGGTTGTCAATAGTGACATAAACAATTTTTAAGGTTAATTTGTTAACTAAAAAGACGGGCTAGTCCAAGTGAGCTAAGCCCATTCCTGTTATGTTATGGAGCAAGTATGTGTCTAGGCTTTCACCTAGATATGTATCTTAGATTCTTACGGACAAGAATTAGAAGCCCTTACGCCTTCTTTTAGCCTCTCGCTTTAATCTAGCAATATTTGCTACCCTGGCGCGCTCACGCCTCTCTTCCCTATCCTCCGGGCGACCCTTTGGCCCATACATATAAAATTCACATCCGCCGTCATAGCCTTCAGGATAGAGACTATAAGGGCAACCTCTGCATGGTCTGTCTGGGCAAATACACTCTTTGACTTTGCCTGCTAGCACTGCTCGCTGTTGTAGCTCTGAATAGCTGTCAAAATTCTTAATATCTCTTTCATCTATACAAAATCGACAATTAGCAATCTCCTCTTTTAACATTTGTATCACTCCGCTTTCTCTCATGCATGAGCTATAAATTTCCGCCGCTATGCTTAGCCACAAGCCCTGTATTTTATATATATTTAGCCATCTATATCTATTTCTAATTATACCATTAAATTCATCAAAACGTCTGAAGTTAAAGGATTACAGGCGTTTATCTTCTGTGTTTTCTAACTGCAAGATGCTTTTCGCGTGGAGAAATTCACCCGTGAAAGTTTACCAATCAACCTAAATTATCTATGATGTGTATGCTGTCTCTTTAACTCTGCTAGGCAGTTATTGTCCTGCCGCTTGGACAATAAGTAAATGCTGGAGGATAATTCCTCCGGCTTTTTCCTATTACCGCGCAAAGCATATATGTTAGGCGCAATAAGCCAGATGACTAGTTGTTTTTCACTACAGATCAATTCTAGTAAGCGATGAACAAAAAGAGCCATAAAAGGCACTTAAAAATAAATTCAAAGATTTTTGTTACCTTTTTGTTACCCTTGGAATTGAAAAGCCCTGAAACATCTAGGTTTCAGGGCTACGTGGTGGAGATAACGAGGCTCGAACTCGTGGCCTCTGCCATGCGAAGGCAGCGCTCTCCCAGCTGAGCTATATCCCCGAAGGCACTTGAAATCTTACTATCTTAGGGCCGGAATTGCAACGACCCTGATGGTCTTGTTCACAATTGTCTTGTTTTTGCCAGAACAAAACGATTTCTGCCCGTGGGCAGACAAATTTGCAGTTAACGGGTGGGCAACCGTGCAATTATTCGAGTAGTGGGTGGGCAGGCAGGCAAATCTACAGCTATCGGGTGGTTTGGCCTCCGAAGCACCTTCCATTAACTGCAAATTCTTCTTGCAGCCAAGGAAATTGCTCGTCTGAATTCTTCTTGCAGCCAAGGAAATTGCTCGTCTGAAATCTTCTTGCAGCCAAAGAAATCACTCGTCTTAATTCTTCTTGCAGGCAAGGAAATCACTCGTCTGAAAACTAGAAAGCTAAGGGAGAGATAAATGCGCACTCCTTAGGTATAATCAACAATAATTTCTAGACTTGAAGCTTTGACTTGTTTAACTTTACTAAATAAACCAGACTAGCTATAATCAATCCAGCAGTCAAAGGCTAGGTTCTTAGCCTTATCAAGCCCAACACCAACAAAATCCAATACCAACAAAATTTGGAACGCAGAAATGAAGGGATAACAAGATGAGTCACAGCAAGAAAAGTCCTTTTGAAGCCACACTAGAAAAAATGCGTATAGCCGCAGAACGTCAGGGCTATACCCCAGACGACTATGCACCTTTGATGCATCCGGAAAGAGAGCTCGCAGTCTCCATGCCCATCAGGATGGATGATGGCAGCATCCAAGTTTTTGAAGGCTACCGTATCCAGTATTCCACCGTACGGGGGCCAGGTAAGGGCGGCATCCGCTACGCCCTGGACGTTGACCTAGAAGAAGTACGGTCCCTGGCTTGCTGGATGGCCTTAAAATGTGCAGTGGTAGACATACCATATGGAGGCGCTAAGGGCGGTGTGACCTGCGATCCCACTAAGCTGAGCAAAACTGAATTGGAACGTCTTACCCGATCTTACACTATGAAGATTGCCCCCATTATCGGTGAAATGGAAGACGTACCGGCCCCAGATATGAACACCAATGCTGAGATCATGGGCTGGATTTATGACACCTATTCTAAGCTTAAAGGCGTCATATCTCGCGGGGTCGTTACCGGCAAACCCTTAGAATTAGGCGGCTCGGCCGGGCGACAGGCCGCCACAGGCTACGGGGTTATGCTCTGCACACACGAAGCCGTCAAAGAAGTATTCCCTGGCCAAGAAGAAGGCTTGAGGGTTGTTGTACAAGGGGCAGGCAATGTGGGCATGGTAGCAGCCAAACTGCTACATGAACTGGGTTATAAAATTATTGCTATTTCCGATGTCACAGGCGGACTTTATAATCCAGAAGGTCTGGAAATTGAAGCAATCAATGCACACGCCAGCGCCCGCAAGCTCTTCGACGTCTACACTCCAGGTCCTGGTACTCAACGAATTAGCAACGCTGAGCTCTTAGCCCTAGATTGCGATATCCTCATCCCGGCAGCCTTGGGCGGACAAGTTGACTTAGATAATGTAGCTGATCTCAAGTGTAAGCTCTTGGTGGAAGCTGCTAATGGTCCTGTTTCTCCAGATGCTGAAGACTGGCTCTACGAAAAAGGTATTCCGGTAATCCCCGACATCTTGGCTAATACGGGTGGGGTAATTGGCTCTTACCTGGAATGGGTGGAAAACCTCTCGCAGCTCAAACTTACCCCCGAGGATTACAACAAACAGGTTGCCACGATTATCTTGAACGGCTACGCCGCTGTAGCTGCCATGGCAAAAGAATACCAGGTCTGCTATCGGGACGCGGCCCAGATGCTGGCGATGAAGCGTTTGATTGAGACCACTAAGCTGCGTGGAATTTGGCCATAAACTCCTTAGGCCCAGCGCAGGAACCGAACTTCACTTTTCACTAAAGTAGGATCCGCACGTCACCTTTCATCCGTGTAAGCTTGATGCGGTCAAAGTAGTCCAGGATGGCTACCGCGTACTTGCGTGAGGAGTTGATATGATCGCGGAAATCCGCCAATTTTAAACTGCCCTTAGCTTCAATTTCCGAGATGACATAGGCCTTAGCCTCTGCCAAGAAATCCGGATGAAGATTAAGTTTATCGTCCAGACGGACCAAGTCTCCCCGATCAATCAGGTTGGAGAGCAGGTCTTCTGGACGATCTTGTTTATTAAACTGGGCCAGAAGCTCCGCGTTTTCTGGCGGACTAAAGCCAGCCTTCTGGTATTGGGCCAGCATGGCAGCCTGAATTTTTTCCTGCTCGGAGGTCAGGGTAAAGTTAAAGTTAGGCAGGGAGATAAGACCGGCTTGCTCTTTAAGCATACCTTGGGCCAAGAGATAGTCTAGAATCTTGTCTGTATAATCCAGTCTCACATCCGAGAGGAGAGTTGTCCGCAGGGCTTCCCGGCGCATCCCCGCCTTTAAGGGCTGGGCCTGGTGGAAGTTACCTAGGATGCGGACACAAGAAGCGCACAAATTATGAAGGAAAGCCGTAGATAGGTAAATCTGGTCGGTAAGTTTATAAGCCAACTTGTCTTCCACCAAGTTGTGGCACACTTGGGCAAGGGCTTGAGGGGTCAGCTGGTCCAAACCGGCCCGATGCACGGCCTTGGTCAAGGGGTCAAAATGCGGGCTGCCCGAATCAAGCGCTAATAGGAGCCGAGTTTGCTCATCACCCTCGCGCAATTCCTGCAAACGCTGCTGCCAGGCAGCGTTTTTAATGCGGAAGGTGCGAGGGCAGGGATCTAATACGTGGCCACCGCCCACGGTAACTACCGGGGAGAAAAAGCGGAGCACAAAGGGATCATGGTATTTAAGACAAACGTCCTCTTGGAAGTTGAGGCGGGCCAGGCCGGTGTCTCCAGGCTCTAGGCTCCCCGCCCCCAGGAGACGGACCTGGCAGAGAGCTTCTGCCGCGCCATAGTGAAAGTGCACCCGCGACCGGTCTTTGATCGCGAAAGGTGAATTGGCAGGGACCCGAATTTCCACATCCAGGATCTGACTGACCTCCAGGCTGTTGGGGCTGGCTAAAACCTGACCTCTCACCAATTGGTCTTTGGCAATTTGGGCCAGGTTGATCGCGGTGCGTTGCCCCGCAAAGGCTTCGTCAACGTCTGTCTCGTGTACTTGAATAGATCTGACCCGGGCCTCCTGGGCCTGGGGATAGACCATGAGCTTATCCCCTACCTTAACCTGTCCTTCGAAGATGGTTCCCGTTATAACTGTACCGAAACCTTCCACGGAAAACACCCGATCAATCGGTTCGCGAAAGGCTAAGTCAGGATTTTTCTCTGGCAGGTCCTGAATGGCTTGAAAGATCGCCTGTCTAACTTCTTCAATGCCTTCCCCTGTATAGGCCGAGGCACGATAGATCGGCGCCTCGGCAAAGAAAGTCCCCGCTACCGCCTCTCGGACAGTTTCCTCTGCCAAATCCAACCATTCGGGATCGACCAGGTCAATTTTGGTCATGACAATCAGGCCTTTTTTAATATCCAAAAGGTCTAGAATTGCCAGATGTTCTTCCGTTTGAGGCATGACCCCTTCGTCCGCGGCCACCACTAAAATGGCCAAGTCAATGCCGCCTGCTCCCGCCAGCATGTTATGGACAAAACGCTCGTGTCCCGGCACGTCAACTATGCCCGCCTTGCCTCCGTCTGGCAGGTCTAGCCAGGCAAAACCCAGGTCAATGGTAATCCCCCGCTTCTTCTCCTCCTCCAAACGATCTGTCTGGAGGCCGGTCAGGGCCCTAATAAGGCTGGACTTGCCGTGGTCTACGTGTCCAGCAGTACCGATAATTACGTGCTTCATCTAATCTGGCTCTTTCTCTAGCAGCATGCAGGGCTTTATGCCATCTTGGCTCGGTCATAGGCCGCTAAAACAGCTTGGCCGAGCAGGGGTAAATCTTGATCTTCAAGCGTGCGCAGGTCAAAGATAATCTGGTCATTTTGGATATAGGCAATCACGGGGGGCTGGCCTAAACGCAGTTCTGCTTCTAGGCACGGCAGGCTGCAGTCCAGCTGATTAGCCTCCAAGGCCAGTCCAACCGAAGAGAGATAGACGCCGGGAACTGAGCCCCCGCCGATCTCTGCCTGGGGCTGGCAAATTACCGAAGAGAGTCCCCCAGCAACCAGGATATCCTGTAGGCAAATGGCACGTTGGGCTAGGTCTTGGTCAGAAATCGTGAGCATACGGAAGAGGGGAATCTCCCGGTTAATACGGTCCACGTCAGGATAAATTTTCAGGGTTTCCTGCAAGGCTGTCAGAGTTAACTTATCGCAGCGCAGGGCCCTTGTGAGGGGATTGGTCTTAATCCGGTCCATGAGGTCCTTGCGCCCGATAATAATGCCTGCTTGAGGGCCGCCTAGGAGCTTATCGCCGGAAAAGCAGATCAGATCACAGTCGGCAGCCACAGCTTCCGCAACCGTAGGCTCTTGCCGGAGGACCGCAGGAGGATCGGGGTGGAGTAAACCCGAGCCCAAGTCATACACCAGGAGACTGCCTTGGGCATGGGCCAGAGCGGATAGTTCTTCCAAGCCCGCTTCTTCCTGGAAACCTTCCAGGCGGAAATTAGAGCGGTGGACCTTCAAAATGCAGGCCGTATCCTCCGTGAAAGCCTTCGCATAATCATCCAGACGCGTCTTATTGGTCGTACCCACCTCTACCAGCTTGGCCCCCGATTCTTCCATGACATCGGGAACCCGAAACTTGCCGCCAATTTCTACCAGTTCGCCCCGCGACACAATGGCTTCTTTGCCCTTGGCCAGTTCCCGGAGAATAAGCATTACGGCTGCCGCATTATTGTTGACTACCAGGGCCGCTTCCACACCGCAGAGATCGCAGATCAAGGATTCCAGCGAGTCATAGCGGCTGCCCCTCCTGCCCTCCGCCAAGCGGTATTCTAGGTTGGAGTAGGCTTCAGCCACAGCGCTGACTTTCGCCATGACCCCAGGAGAAAGCGGGGCCCTGCCCAAATTGGTGTGCAGGCTGATGCCGGTACAATTGAGTAAGGGGTGAATCAAACGCTGCTGAGCCTCCTGGTACTTAGCCTGCACCCGGGCCAAAATAGCGGCGCTGGTGAGATCTGCGGCATTCGTAACTCTGCCTTCCGCGATATCCGCCCGGAGTTCATCCAGGGTTTCTTGCAGACCCGCGGACAGGCGGCTGTAGCCCCAGTCTTGGGCCAGAGCCTGGAAGTCTCCATCTTGCAGGAGCTTATCAACTTGAGGAATATTTCTAAACAAGGCGTTTTTATCTTGCATATGGGTATCCTTAATTATTTATGCCAGCCTTCATCTTGAGACCAAAGCAGTTTGTATTGGTCATCCTGGATTAGGTAAACAGAATCCAGGTCAGGGTTGTTCATACGCTCCGGATCAAAGTCTAAGCTGAAGCGTACTCCGGTGCCACAAGAAACAGAAATCTGCCTGGGCACCGGCATCATGGTGGCTTCGGGGTCCTGTAAGGCAAGCAGGCAGTCTTTAAATTCTAAAGCACCCAGTTCCGTAAAAAAACTAGCGATAAATGGTGCGGGCATAACCCTTGTCTCCTTCAAATGTATTGACTCATGACTAATATTTTAACATTAATTAAGGATTCAGGCTGGCCGCTCTCCACGGGAAAACGAAGCTAATTCTTAGCCCCCATACTCTATATTTCTCTGTACGAAAAATTTGAAGAACATAGAATAAAGTGTAGCTAGTAAAAGAACCCATAAAGCTTGAACAGTGAGATAGATGTAGTTCATATGACCTAGGAAAAAATTTGTCGGCACATCATAAATATAAGGGAAGGGGGTCCAATAGGCGATCTTTTTGAGATCGCCCCATAGTAAGGCACTGGGTAATAATTTCCCGCCCAAAACCATACCTAAGCTATTAATGACATCACGAATGCGGGTGATATCGTGAAAGTAAATGGCCATACAACCAACTATCCCTTGCCAAAAATAAAGTATGGAAAAAGCCAAGAGGGTAGAAAACACACCCAGCCCTACCGAGTGCAAGTCAAATTTATCGAGTACACAGATTTGCATGACCAGGACAACAAGTAAGTTGAGCAGAAGTTTTAGCAGAGTTGGAAAAAAAGTAGTCATATAGCGCCTGATCACACAAGAGGCAGGCTTAACAAAGTCCAAAATGATATCGCCCGTATTTATGGCCACCATGTGGTCGTATGCCACATACATGGCAGGTGATATCGTGATGCTGACAAAATTTACAATGACGTAGTAAGCCGTAAGCTCAACAGCCGAGAGGTCACTTCCGGTGGGAAATATTCGGCCAAGCATAAACAAGTATATGACCGCTTAATGGCCAAGGTTAATAGGGTCATGACGAAGTTAAAAGAAAAAACCCATTCTTTTTTAAGAGACAAATAACCACTGTATAAGTGTTTTTTAATTTGCCGATTCATAACATTGAAGTCCTTTTAACCAGAGATGCTTTAGTGCATAGCCCGTCGCTATTGTAATACCGATAAGAATGACTACAAACTGAAAACCGCTATGGAAAGATTGGATCCGAGTTGGAATAGTTGCTGTGAATATGACCGGCACAAGCGTGATGAGTATCTTGATTATTTTGTTTGTTATATAGTGCAAAGGGTATTTTTTGATCGATGTCAGCATACGGAAAAAGAAGCTCAACATAGATGAGTTTTCAAGCAAAAAGAAAAAACATAGAGCATGATACCCATGAGTTCCAAAACAAAGGAAGCCATTATACAAGTAAATAACGCTAACAAATAGAAGGCAAAACTCTCTAGCGAATGAACGCCTTTTGCCGCCAAAGCTAGGCCCAAGGGAAAAGTCAGCGCGAATCTCAAAAAATTACATCTTTCAAGATTGATTAATGCAAATGTCCTATAGGGTCTGATCAAATATAAATCCAGGGAACCCTCGTAAATCAAATCGGGTAAGTAAGCCGTGCCAACAAAAAGATTAGAGATAGAAGAGGAAATCAGCGTAAAGCCCATAAAATTAGTCAGGGCGAGGGCATTCCAGCCCTGTAAATCCATAGACAAATCCATATACGAATTCCATAGGATCACTACCCCAAAGAAGTCTATCAGTTCATCTAGGATTACAAAGATAAAATTCATTTATACAGCCGTGAGAATTCCCAGATTCTTGCTTTGCTCTTGCCCTAGGAATTTCTGTTGCCGAAATACGAAAAGAGGGTGTCTCATGGCAAGACACCCCCCTTTCATCATGTCAATTAACACGTATCGCTAGCGTGTGCAGATAATTTCCGTATAATCGCCCTTATCGTTATGTTTGACTGTGCAGCCATGATTTTGTGCATAACGAGAAACATTTTCCAGGGGGGCAAAGTCATCTACTAAAACGGTAATTTCCTTGTCGGAACCCTTGAGTGCTTCTGCTAAGAGTAAAACAGGCTGGGGGCAGGATAAACCGCGAGCATCTACTTCTTTCATATAAACCTTCTTTCTTTGCCAAGACCTTGCAAAGGCCAGGCTAGTCCAGATAAGCGATGAGCTTAGGCTTTAGCCTTCTTGCTGTTGAAGAAACCGAGGGCTAAGAGGATCACAATAATGCAGATCGTGGCAATCCGGCCGTTGGCAGTAGTGCCATCGCCAGAAGAAGCCAGGCCAAAGTTGTGAGCGAAAGCCGCGCCAACTAACATGCCTACGTAGGTAATAGCGGAGTCGGTGTTGCCCGTACCTGTCAGGACCAGCTGACGCATGGGGCAGCCACCCAGGAAGGTGGAGGCCAGACCTACGATGAAGAGACCCAGGATATTCCAAATCCATTCGGTGTGGGCAATAGGCTGACCGGTAAAGCCCAGATTGAAGGTACCGGCTACAAGGTTAGCAATGAGAGCTACAACCAGTAGAGCAACAGAGCCCCAGAGCAGGGTAGGATCCTTAAACATGATTACGTCACGAATACCTCCGGCTTGGCAGATACGGGATCTCTGTGCGGCTACGCCTACCACGAGGGCAAGGATGAGAGAGAGAGCTAAAGGAGCATGCATGGAGCCTGGACCTTTTTCGGAGAAAACCAGGGCACTAGGTGCAAATAAAAGGATAGCCAGAAGCACAAGCTGGAAGGCAGGCATTACGGTGCCTTCAGCCTTGGAGAGGTTATGAGCGCGGTTCAGAGAGAAACCTTTTTTGAGGAAAAGTGTGCCTACGTAAACACCGGCTACAAAACCAATTAAGCCGATCCAGGCGTTCAGGTCACCAGCGGACATCCGCAGGACCATACGCAGGGGGCAGCCCAGGAAGACCAGAGCGCCAATACTGATCATGAGACCCAGGAAGAAACGAATGGCGGGTGAGGAACCCCCACGCACCTTAAATTCCTTAGTACCCAGGGAGATGATAAAAGAGCCCAAGATGATACCAATAACTTCAGGACGCAGGTACTGCACTACAGGCGCAGAATGCAGTTTGAGCGCACCTGCTGTATCGCGGATAAAACAGGCAATGCAGAAGCCCATGTTGCCGGGGTTGCCATTTACCATGAGGACAATGGCGATAATCCCGATAATCGCACCGGTAGCGATTAGGCTCACGGTCTCTTTAGATTTTGACATAAAAACCTCCTATACGTCACATTGACGCTTTTTTAAGTCTAATCTAGTTCATGAAGACTCAGCCTGAAGAATCGTAAAAAACTATGATAATTGCCTTTTAATAGCAATAAGCTATCGTTCCCCACAAATCCAACAATAAGCAGGCAAATAGCTTAGAATTGCATTTATAAAACAAATCGCAAGATACAAGGAGCAAGCTATGGATCGCGAAAAGCACACAACCCCAGCAAGGTCGGTTTATTTTGATAATGCCTCTACATCCTCACCCAAAGCCGAGGGCCTGGGCCAGATAATTGCGGCCTACTTTGAGTCAGGAGGTTACAATATCGGCCGCGGCCATTACCCAGGGGCAGAAGAGACCGCCCTAGGTGTGCTAGGCGCCCGCAAGTCCTTGGCAAGTTATTTTAATTTTCCCAATTTTCGCAATGTGATCTTCACAAACAATATTACCCATTCCTTGAACCTCGTATTAAAGGGCTTTTTGCAGCCAGGTGATGAGGTTATCACATCATCAGTTGAGCACAATGCTGTGATGCGTCCCTTACACCAGTTAGCCGCAAAGGGGGTAAAGCTTACAGTCGCAACTTGCCAGGAAACAGGACAATTAGACCCCGCCCGGGTGGAAGACTTAATTAGCCCACAAACTCGCGCACTCGTATTTACGGGAGCTTCCAACGTCTCTGGCACCACCCTGCCCCTGGTAGAGCTGGGCGAGATTGCTCACAGGAGAGGAATTTTCTATGTGATAGACGCCGCCCAAATCGCCGGCCACCTGCCCTTGGACACTCAAGCCTTTCAGGCAGATGCCTTCTGCTTCACCGGCCACAAGGGACTCAAGGGACCCCAGGGCATAGGTGGTGTACTCTTAAGTGATGAGTTGGCCGCCGTCATGGAACCTCTGATTTCTGGGGGAACCGGCTCCTTCTCGGATTCTGAAGATATGCCTCCTCACCTGCCCGACCGCTTTGAGGCCGGAACTTTAAATCTTCCGGGCATTCTGGGCCTGGGCTATGCCGTGAACTTACTCTTGAAGCAAGAAGACCCTTTCGCTTCTTATGAGCATGAAATGCAGCTGACTAAAGCTTTTCTTGAGGGCGTACAGAATACTTGGTCTCCTGACCGAGTAAAGCTCTTAGGCCTGGGCCTAGATGCCTGCCAAGCTTCCTTGGACTTAATCACACGCACACGCAGCGCAGGTTTAACTATGCTGCGCGAGCTTCCGCCGCGTTTCCCCGTGGTATCCCTAGACTTTTTAGGCCAGGATAACGCGGAGATTGCCTTTGCCTTGGAAAACATATACGGAATAATGACCCGGACCGGACTGCAGTGTGCTCCCAGAGCCCATCAAACTTTGGGTAGCTTCCCTGAAGCCTCCGTCCGCTTTTCCTTTGGACCGAAAAACAGCTTGGAAGAAGTGAACTACTGCCTGCAGGCTCTGCGCAAGATTGATCCTGCTTAGGCCAAAAGCTTAATATCTACGCCTTCGCGCTCTTTAGCTTCCCCAATGATCCAAGCCCCGAGGCCAGCTTTTTGGCAACGGCTGAGGAAGTCTAGGGCTGACTCCTTGCTCATACTGTAGAGTAGACCGCCAGAAGTTTGGGGATCGAAGCACACATCTTCTAAGGCCAGATCTAAGTGTTTGTCTGACTGGTAACGGCCCGCCATAAACTTGCGATTTTTGTAGGCGCCGGCCGGGATGATACCATCTCGGGCCATTTCCAGGGCATTTTTCTGTACAGGCAGGGCGCTCGTATAGATTTCAAAGGTCAAGCCGGAGGCGGCCGCCATTTCTGCCCCATGGCCAACCAGGCCAAAGCCGGTAATGTCCGTGCAGGCTGAAACAGCCAAACCTCTAATTTGCTCTGCCGGCCAGCGGTTGAGCGCAGCCATCACCGCGACCAATTCCTTATGGTCTGCTTTACTCAAGAGTCCCGCTTTGTCGCCTGTGGTTAAGATGCCTGAGCCCAAGGGCTTAGTCAGGATCAAAAGTTCTCCGGGATGGGTCCCGCCATTAGCTAAAATTTCACTTTCCCTGGCCACTCCCACCACCGAAAGACCATATTTGGGTTCGTCATCCTCTAGGGTATGGCCGCCAGAAATATTGATACCTGCCTCCGCAGCCTTGTCCGCCCCGCCTAAGAGCAGGGGTTTGGTTACCCGCTCGTGGTCCATGTCTCCTGGGATGCAAAAAACATTCAGAGCAGAGATAGGTCTGCCGCCCATGGCATAGATATCTGAAAGGGAGTTGGCCGCTGCCACCTGCCCAAATTCGTAGGGATCATCCACAATGGGGGGGAAGAAGTCTACCGTATGGATAAGGCAAAGATCGCCTTCCAAGCGATAAACTGCCGCATCATCGGAAGATTCAAAGCCCAAGACCAGATTAGGGTCCGGGATTTTAGGAATACTAGCCAAGATATCCGATAGGACCTCCGGTCCTAATTTTGCCCCTCAGCCACCGGCCGTAGTTAAGGAAGTTAACTTAACTGGACCGTCACCCCAATAATCCTTTTTAATGCTGCATGATTTAGACATAGGCAAACCTTTCTCACATTTCTTGGCCATTGTCCCTGGCGGAAAATCAGTGTCATAATTATTATACCTTACTTGTAGGAACATATTAGAGACAATGTTGAATATGCCTCCGGACTTTTCTGGTTAAATTAGGTAAAATATTTGAGAGGCTTAATACACTTAAATACATAAGTCTTAGTAATATATAAGGTTTAGTAATATATACGGTGTGGAGATGAAATTAGAGGGTTAGAGCTAAGGAGGCTAAGCGCTATGGCCAAAGAAAGCAAGCAAGAAAAAACCTTAAAGTCAGGCCAAAAAGCTAAGATTAAAAAATACGTTGTGATCATACTCCTTGCCTGTATAGTGGCAGGAGCTTACCTGGGCTACAGGCAGGTTAAGGAATATAACAACAGGCCCAAAGTCAGCCTAGTTCAGGCCGAGCCTGCCTCCTTTAACCGCACCCTCAATTTAACCGCCAAAGTAGAAGCCAAGTCCAGTCAAATTGTGAGTTCCGATTGGGGGCTGGAGATTGAAGAAGTCCTAGTCCAGGAAGGCGACCAAGTTAAGCAAGGCGATCCCCTCTTCCGCTACAGCTCCCGCGATGTTCGCCAGCAGCTGCGTAAGTCCAAAGATGAGCTGAAAAAAATAGAAGAGGACGAAGAAGCCAGGCTTCAAAGTTATCAAGAGGCCCTGCTAGAAGTTGCGCACAGTTTAGGACAAGAAGTTGGCATGAGCCTGCCTTCCGCGGAATCTATCCTCGGATCCCTATTGCCAGCTGGTGTGAAAGATTGGTCAGAATTGGCCAAACAAAGCTTGGCTAGTGGGAAAATTCCTGATATCTTAAACTCTCTGGATGAAACTTTAAACTCCAGCCAAACACTCATTGATGAAATGTCCGGCCTAGTTTTCCAGGTTTCAAACTCAGGGATTACGGAACTCTCTGCGGCTAATCTTTATCAGCTGCTCGTCCAGAACCACGCCCTTTACCAGCAGCTATCCAGCATCTTGGACACGGCCAATAAACTCTTACAAAACTCCGGCGGCTTGAGTGCAGAAGATCGTAAACGGCTGGAAGAAATCCGCGACCAGGCCCTCAAGCAGATGGAGAACTTGGAGAAACTGAAAGAAATGTTGGACCAGCTGGTAAACGGAGGACTACCAGATATTCCCTGGCCGCTCGATCCCGACCTTAATCCTGATCAACCCGGAGACGAAACAGATAAAAAGCCCGGGGATAACAATCAGAACCCAGATATTCCCCCCTCTGATCCCTCCACCGACAATCCTGCGGGAGAGGAAAATCCCCCAGATCAAGAACAGCCAGCAGAACCCGGTCCAGCGGGAGACCAAGAGCAACATCCCGACCCCTTACCGCCTGAAAATCCCCCCGACCAAGGAGACCCGAACTCAGACCAAGGAGACCCAAACCCAGACCAGGCAGAAAACGCAAATCCCGCAGAGCTTCCCGCACCGGGACAAGAACCGGATTTGGAGCCCCTGCAGCCAGCGGACCAAAATTCCGAACCAGCAGACAGTCCTCAAGCTAGGGAGGGTGAATTTCTATGGGCTATCCAGTTGACCAACCCCGGCCCCGCCTACCTAAACTCCCTGGCCCTCGCCAGTCATCCTCTGCCGCTAGCCAAGAACCCTGCCGCCGCAGGCGAGACAGACGGAGACAGTCCTGATCCCGCCATGCTGCTAGCCCTCTTACAGATGAGTCAGGGGCAGGGACAAAACAAGAAGGCCGACTTGCAAAACCGTATTGCGGGCTTGCAAGATATCTTGGACAAGAAAGCTTATACTGTAAAAGCAGAAATAGACGGCCTTGTGGCCAGTCTGCCCATAACTAAAGGAGATAGGCCAGAACCCGGAAATCTGGAGGCCCTGGTGCTTGACAACGAGACTCTGGAGGCTACCTGTAGGGTAGGTAAATCGGACGCCGGCCGCTTACAGGTAGGCCAAAAAGTCCACTTTATCTATGAAGACCTGGATCTCTACGGTGAGGTCACCTACAAGTCTGCCATCGCTACAGATGAGTCCAAATTAGGTAATCTAGGTGAGCTCAGTGCTGACCTAGGGCTGGCCGGACAACTAGGCAGCCTAGCTTCCGGTATCTCCGGCAATGATCCCAAGGTCCTAATCCGCATGAGTCTGGAGGGGCCTGACCTGCAAAGGCTCACCATTGGTTTTGATATTACCTGTGAGGTCGAAGTGGCCCGCGTAGATAATGTACTGTCAATTCCTGTGGAAGCCTTGCTGCAGGATCGCGACCAGTACCAGGTTTACTATTTGGATGAAGAGAATGTGATCCATGTCCAGCCCATCGAAATCGGCCTGATCGGCGAAGATCTCGTGGAAGTTAAATCCGGTCTGGATGAGGGTGAGGAAGTTGTCTTTAACGCCCTGTCTGGCCTCGTGCCGGGACAAAAAGTAAAGTTGCTGGAGTCGGGAGATCATGAATAAGGCCGCACCCCAGCCTCTTATCCATATGCAAGGGGTAGGCAAGACCTACCGCACGGGCGAGGTCACCTACAAGGCCTTGAGCGACCTGAATTTAGAGGTATGGCCGGGGGAATACGTAGCTATTGTAGGCCCCTCCGGGTCTGGCAAATCGACCTGTATGAATATTATTGGTCTCTTAGACAGCCTAGATGAGGGCAGTTATATTTTGGCGGGAGAAGATGTCTCTACGCTCAGTGAGGAAGCAAAAGCTCACTACCGCAACCGCTTTATCGGCTTTGTGTTCCAATCCTTCAACCTTCTGCCAGAACTCAGTCTCTTGGACAATGTAGCCTTGCCCCTGTTTTACGCGAATGTCGGCGAGCAGAAGCGCCGAGCCAAAGCCCTGGACTACCTAGAACAAGTTGGCTTAGCGGACTATGCCTGGCATAAACCTACAGAGCTATCTGGCGGACAAAAGCAGAGAGGGGCCATTGCCCGCGCCTTGATTAACGAACCTGCCCTGCTCCTGGCAGATGAGCCTACCGGCAACCTGGATTCCCATTCCGCCCAAGAAGTTTTGGGCTATTTTGATGAGCTTATTGCCCAAGGCCGCACCATAGTCCTGATCACCCATGATGAAAGCGCTGCAGCTCGCGCGGGCCGCCGGCTCAGAATTTTGGACGGGCACATTCAAGAAATAGAGTTGTCTGACCAAAGTTATACCAAGCTGGACAAGTCTTTCTTGCTGCCTAAAGACCGCCCGCAGACTAAGGAAGGAAGGCCAAGCCAAAATGAATAAACTCAGAGAAAGCATGCGTCTGGCCTTCTTCTCCCTGCGCAGCAATCGTATGCGGACCCTGCTGACCATGCTGGGAATTATTGTGGGTATCGCCTCCGTCATTAGCATTGTAGCTGTAGGTCAGGGCGCCCAAGAGGCCATGCTGGGAAATTTTGAAGAAATCGGCGCCTCGACAGTTCTGGTCCTGCCTGACTTTTCCCTCTTTGATGAAGGTGCGGAAATCAGTCCTGAAGACGTAAATGCGATTCGGCGGGAGGTGCAGAATATCCGCTACGCCGCTCCCATCAGCTACCAGATGGGTTCAGCCCGGGTGGGTAGCGGCCCTACCCGCACGCTCAACCTCTACGGTATGGATAACGACGGCTTTAATATGCTCTCCCCCACCATGCAGTACGGTCGGTCGCTCAGCCCCTTGGATTATCAGGATGGCCTGCCCAACGCTTTGATTGATGCCTATACCGCCACCACAGTTTTTGGTGATCCCGAAAATGCCCTTGATCAAGATATTAATATTGAACTCTACGGGGGGATCAGCGCACGCGTACATATTGTAGGCGTGGGGACTTTTGACAGTTTGGAAATCATCACGAATGTGACAACCGGCAGCCTGAGAAGCGATGAAGATATTGCCCCACTCAGCTTGTTTATTCCTCTGGAGAGTGTAGCCAGAATTACGGGCTCTGAGGTCAATATCAGCATCTTGGCCCTCATGGGTGAAGACCCTTCCTTAGCCGAACCCGCCGCCCACCGGGCAATAAAGATCTTGGAGCGCAGGCATAACAGCGAAGGCCAAGACGCCTACCGGATGCGGTCTATGTCTGCCATGGTAGACCAGTTTACCTCCACCATGACCCTCATGGCCGCCTTTATCTCTGTCGTCGCCTCTATATCGCTGATCGTAGGCGGTATTGGGGTCATGAATATCATGCTGGTTAATGTAACGGAACGCACGCGGGAAATTGGTATTCGCAAGGCCTTAGGGGCAACTCCTGGCGATATAGAACTGCAATTTTTAAGTGAGGCCATCATTCTCACAAGCTTGGGAGGCCTCATCGGCCTAGGTCTAGGCCTCCTCTTGGCAAAAATTCTCGCGACTTA
Source organism: uncultured Oscillospiraceae bacterium (assembly GCA_964398655.1). Lineage (GTDB taxonomy): Bacteria > Bacillota > Clostridia > Saccharofermentanales > DTU023 > SFFI01. The sequence continues at coordinate 19,657 of CAYNNG010000017.1, read as the reverse complement.
TCTGAAGGTCAGGCCCTTGTTCAGTTTGGCCTGGTCTCTGGCCTCACTACTTTTCTCTGCGGCGATAGGCTTACTCTTTGGCATCGCGCCCGCCAAAAAAGCCGCCCGCATGAACCCCATTGATGCCCTGCGTTATGAATAAGCTAGTAACCTGCGGCCAGCTTGGAGGCCAGGATCCCTTCCCGGACCCCCTTGTCGCTGATAAATACGTCGCGCGCTCCAGTATAAGTCAAGATAGCTAGCAGCATCAGGATGCCTGGGCAAATGGTGTGCACCCGTTCCGGTGAGACCTGGAGCAGGATTTTCATGGCTGAACTCTGTTCCGCCATTAAAGACTTGGACAAGGCTTTAATGTCTTCCTGGCTGATTTGCCGATTTGAGGCCAGCCCCAAGTATTCTTGGCAAAGGTTACCGGTAGCCCGCAGGGTTCCCCCTACCCCATAAATCGGCAGCCTGTGGTCAGGCTGCGGGAGTCCACTTGCTTGGAGCAGGCCCTGCACAGATTTACGGATTTTTTTCGCCTCGGCCTGGGTGGGTAGTAAGCGAGAACAGAATTTCTTGTAAAGCGACAAAGAGCCTGCCGGCAGGGATTGGGCGTAGACGACATCCCGGTCTTGAATCAAGGTAAGCTCACAGGAGCCGCCACCTATATCTACAATGAAGCCCTCGTTAATATCATAATCATGCAGGATGCCCTGGTAACCATACCTGGCCTCATCCTCGCCAGAGACAAGCTCTATCGTCAAGCCGGTCAAGGGCTGGACCGAGGCAATTACCTCTTCCCTATTGGCCACATAGCGCAGAGAGGCTGTGGCAAAAGCAATCACTTTATCTATATCGAAGGTTTGGCAAATCAGCTGAAAAGACTGCAGAATACGGACCAGTTTATCTATACCTCTTTGGGTAAGATAGCCGTCTTCCACATAGGAGGCCAGGCCGGCCACATGTTTTTTACTCAGTAGGGGGTTAATCCTCCCCTCCTGGTCTTGGTTGTAGATATTGAGACGTACGGTGTTTGAGCCGATATCGATAACTGCATATTTCATCTCGTAAGCTTCCCCTTCGCCATATTATGAGCAAGGGGCTGTCTCAAAGCTCTGAGACAGCCCCTTTAGTGTCAATTAGTAATCAAGCCTCCGCTTATTGGGCGTAGCCTGCGTCTACTAAGATCTTATGAGCTTGTTCCAGTTTAGCGTCATTAACTTTAATTACCGGTCCTGTGCAGCCCATGCCGTTTTCTGCATAGATACCAGCCTTCCAGAGTACCTGGGTGGCTTCATCCAGGAGCATAACGTCCACACCGAGGATTTCGCCCGTGGCAACTTCCTTAGGAGGTGCCACGACTTCTTCGGCTGCGGGGGCAGCTTCCTTGGCCTTGCGCTCGTCCAGGATTTCTTGGAGTCCAGCCTTCTTAGCAGCCGCAAATTCTTTATCCACGGTAGCAAGAATATCTCCCTTAACCAGGTCTGCCGCATACTCAATAGCATTGGCAATCAGGCGGGCGCCTGAAGCGCGAGAAACGATCAGGATGGTCTGATGGTAGCCTTCGCCTACGCCAGGGCCGTAGCCATAGCCGAGGGTTTCATACTTACCGCCAGAATTGGCCGCAGCCAGCATCTTGACGATGACGTTACCGGTCAGGGTATCGCAAATGATAACGTCAGCAGAGCCTAGGAGTACGTCGTTGCCGCGCAGGATCGCGCCGCCGTCAGCACGGGCAGATTCCGCGAAGCGGAAATTGTAACCCTGGTCTTGCAACTTTTTCAGTGCCATCTCTACCTGACGACCGCCATCCAGGTTCAGGATGCCCAGGGTAGGTTCTTCTACCCCACAGGCCTTAGCGGTAGCCAGGCCTGCTACGGCGTTGAGGATCATGCCTTCCACCCGGTCGGTGGAAGAGGTACCTGTCGTGGTAGCCAGGAAGAATTCCTTACCATTGGCAGGAGCAATGGAGCGGCCTACGGTTGATACCCCAATGGGGAAGGGATAGTGCATAGCCACAGCGGCATCGGCCTTACCATCTTTAAGCAGGTCTTCCATAATTTTGAAAGCCGTATCTTGGTCCTCAGCCTTAATGGTTTCGACACCGGAACCTTCAGGAGCTTCTAAGCTGCCGATGAAGAGGACTTTGATGCCCTTCTTAGCAGCTAAGAGGGCAGCTTCCATGGTGTTTTCTTCACCATGCTCAGAGCCCACACCCATGAGGGCGATTTTAGCTGAGCTAAAATTACCAGTTTCTAAGCCATCAGCCAGCTCGAGAAAAGTATCGGCAATAGTTTTCTTGAGATTATCCACTGTGGTCACCTTACGCTTTCGTTTCTTCGTCCGTGAGGCTTTGGGCGAATTCGCGTATAGATTCGGCGATCAGCTGGCGGACAGTGTCTTTGGAGACAGCATTTTCTTCTTCTTGCTTAGCACTGTTAGGAGTAATCATGAAGGAAATACCATCAAAGAGGTTGGTCATACGGCCCAGGAAGAGGGAGCCCTTACCAATAATCATGACCCGCTGCATGCTGCCATTCAGGATGTTTTCCCGGGCGAAACCAATATAGGGAACACCAGAAGGAATATGGCCCTGGGTAGGAGCATAGCCAACCAGACCGTGCTGCTTAACAAAGTTCATCAGGTCTTTCTTCTCCATCCATTTCTTCATGACAGAGAGGGCGCCGATCATCTTGTAGTTAGCTTCGGGGACGTTACCAGCACCGGCGGGTTGGGTAATATCAGGGTTCTGCATTTCAGGAGAATACTTGTCCACGTCCAGAGTGGTGAGGCCCGCTCTTTCCAGAGGATCAGCAACTAAGGAAGAAATAACTTTTTGAGGAGCAGACCCTGTGCCAACGGTGTGGCGTCCCACGTAACGCAGGTCAATTTCCGGGTTAACGCCGTCATTCTCGCCAACGATCACGCAGAAACCAGCGATCATATCTTCTAGGATAGGCAGGCCCTTGGCTACGTGGTCTTTACCGTTCATACCGAGCTTAGCAGTACAGCCGCCAGCTACTACGGCTACGTTTTTGTAAACGCCAGCTTTAACTAAGGCCGCAGCCTCAACCATAGCGTGTGAAGGAGCAGCACAGAAAGAACGGGTATCAGAGCCCGTGGCATTATTCAGTTCGACAATTTCTGCAATGGACTTAGCAAAGTTGCCGCCGCCTCTTTGGTTCTGGTCGCCGCAGGCTTCTTCGCCGCACTCAATCACGTACTGAATTTCGCTAGGATCGATATCGGTGTTTTTCAGGCCATGGGCTAAAGCCAAGACAGCAGAAGCCTTGTTGACGATGTTCTCCAGCATGATATGGGCAGAGAGGTTCACGTCAATATCGTGGGCACGTTTGACGCAGCCTACAACCTTGTCACCCAGGATGAGTTTTTCGGCGTGCTCTTCTTCTACCAGTTTGACAATTTTGTCGTGGTCATCGCCGTCGCCTAAGCGCTTGAGCATGAATTCAGTGACTACAGGATCCTTAGCAAATTGATCACGGTATTCCGCGACAAAATCTTTTTCTAAGTGGACCAGGTCAAAGTCATCAACCACCTTCATGAGCAGGTAGAATTCTGATTCAGGCATCAGTTCACCAAACTTACCATAACGGTCGGTGATATCGCATTTTTTGTCATAGTAGGGGAATTCAATAGCGGCCAGGTCATCATCGGTGTGGTTGCCAATGTAGACTTGGTTAGGATAATAGGCCAGGATATCCTCGTAAGATCTCAAATGTTCGGGTAATTTTTTGAGGTATTCGCTTTCAGGATTGACAATTCTTTCAGTGGTTTGGGTAACACCATTCAGCATAACCATATGGGGTGTGTGGGCCATAACATAAGATGTTCCCTTAATTACAGTGTTCACGTTACTAAATTCCTCTCTTTTCTCGTTACTTGGTGTTTGCTTTGAGCAGCGTATTTTGTTGAATGAGGAGGGCCAGGCAGCAGGTATACACTTACGTGCACTGGCCCTTCCAGAGTATGCAGTTTAGTGGTCTACAGACAGGAAAAAAGCCTCCGGCGAGGCCATGGCAAATCTGGCCATGGCCCCGTGCTCCGGAGGCTTTCCGATTAACAACTAGCAATATTTGCAATACTCGCCCCGAATGCCGTCCATCTCTTCGACGATTTCATCGACATCCAAGACCATTTCCATCATGCTAACCTGTTCCTCGTAGACTGCCTCGTCAAATTCTTCTTTGACTACTGGTTCGCACACATGATAACAAGCGAGTCCCAACGAGACTCCTGTCAATGGACCTGCGTAGGTGGGGTCGCCAGCTTCAACAGTTTCAGCTGCGAGTCCCGCGCCTTCCGCGTCAGCAGCACCTAGGAGAACTACTACGTTCTCGGCGCCATACTGCTCGGTGTACTCGAGAACACGTTTTTGGTTCTCAAGGTCCATTGCACCTGCGGCGGTTCAGACGAAGCACTCCGTGGAGGAGAAGATTACCTCAGCGCCTGCGGTCTCAGCACATGCAGCAATTGCAGGGCCGGGAATGCCGTCGCGGTCACCGATGACTACTACTTTTTTGTCTTTCAGAATAGCCATGTTTTCTCCTTTCCGGGTATTTCCCTATATTTTTTATTTTTAGAAGTCTCCGGCTAAGCCGGGAGAGCGTCTAAACTATGTCAATGCTTTAGACAAGGCTCAGGATAGAGTCCTCACCCAGGCTAAAGACTTAGACCATGGCGTGGTATTTTTCGATCAGCTCTTTAACAGCTTCAGCCGTAGCGTCGTCTTTAACGAGCTCTTCAACCTTTTCGCCATCTTTGTAAACTGCAACAACCGGGAGTCCCATAATGCCCTGAGAGATAGCGACTCTGCGGGCTTTGGTCGTATTCAAGGTCGTGAATTTCAGCTTATCGCCGAATTCTTCAGCATATTCATCATAGTGGGGTTTGAGAGCGGCGCAGGGTACGCAGCCATCACCATAATAGTCCACAAAAATGTAGCCTTCGCCCTTTAATACTTCTTCTTCAAAATTCTTACGATCTAGTTCGAGTACCATGAGTTCCTCCTGATTAATTGGCTTGTTTTTCTTGGTCTATGCTAACCCACAGAACACTTTTAGTAAATGTCCGCGGGGATTAGTCGATACTTATTTATGCTCTGCTAGGAATTTTTCCACCTGCATAGCGGCAATAGCGCCGTCGGCTGCAGCGGTAACTACCTGGCGCAGGCTCTTAACCCGGACGTCACCAGCTACATAGACACCAGGAACGCTGCTTTCGCAGTTTTCATTGGTAATAGCGTAACCAGCTTCATCACACTCAATTTGATCCTTAAAGAGATCGCTGTTGGGAATGTTGCCAATAAAGACGAAGCAGCCTAAGAGACCATCTTCTTCATCGGCCACGTATTCTTTAAGTTCGCCAGTTTTTGTATCCTTGAGGACGACCTTATTCAGCAGGCCTTCACCTTCCAAGCGTTCGGGAACAGCATTCCAGATGATATCCAGTTTGTCGTTCTTAAAAGCACGCTCTTGGATAGATTTTGCGGCGCGCAATTCATCTCTCCGGTGTACCAGGTGGACAATACGAGCAAAGTTTGTCAGGTACATGGCTTCTTCTACGGCAGAATCACCGCCACCAATGACAAACACTTCAAAGTCTTCAAAGAAGTTAGCGTCACAAGTTGCGCAGTAGGAAACACCTTTGCCTGTAAATTCGGCTTCACCAGGGCAGCCCAGTTTTCTGGGGTTAGCGCCAGTAGCGAGAATAACAGCCTTAGCTTCGTAAAGGGTTTCTGCCTTGCCAACATAAACTTTCTTGACGTCACCCTGCAGTTCAACCTTGCTTACATTGCCAGAGATGCGCTCGGCACCAAAACGGTCAACTTGCTGAGAAAAACGGGCAATCAGAGAAGGGCCGCTTTCGCCTTCAGGATTCTGACCAGGATAGTTTTCTACGTCGTCCGTAATGGCAATTTGGCCACCATCGGCGGCTTTTTCAATCAGCAGAGTATCCAGGCGTGAACGTCCGGCATAAAGGGCAGCGGCAAGACCTGCGGGGCCTGCACCAATAATAATTAAATCATAAACTTTGCTCATTCTTTTTTTCATCCTCCCACAATTACTGTAGGTTTACATTATATGCCTGCGAGAGCAATTTTGCTCCCGCAGGCCAGGTGTTACTTCACTTCAAAAATGGTCTGATCGTCAATCTCGGTTTGGAGTGCCTTGAGGGCGGTCTCTACGATACGCCTTCTCAGCTTAACTTCCTCATCGCGTTCTAGCCCAGGATTGCCAAGCGGGTGAGGAATTGCGACGGCTGGTACGATTCTGTTGGCACCAACTGTCAGAGAAATTGGGGTAACCGTACATACGTGTACGACCGGGAAACCGGCACGCTCAATTTCTTTTACCATCGTTGCACCGCAACGAGTACAAGTTCCTCAGGTAGAGGTGAGGATAACTGCGTCAACATTTTGATCTTTAAGCTTTTGCGCAATCTCCTCAGCAAATTTCTTGGCAGAGGCAACGGCTGTACCGTTACCTACCGTGGCGTAGTAGTAGTCATTCAGCTTGCCGATCTCGCCCTCTTTTTCCATTTGGCGGAGGACGTCGACAGGAATAACTCTATCCGGATCTTCGTTAGCATATACGGGGTCATGACCGCCGTGAGCAGTTTCGAAGTTCGTGGAATCCAGATCATCAATGCCTGCGATACTGTATTCACCATAGTGAGAGGCAGAAGATGACTCAATGTGATCGGGGTTGCCCTTGGGGACAATACCGCCGGAAGTCACAATAGCGATATTGGCATGAGCCAAATCTTTAAGAGCGGGAGCGGGATCAACATGGTCAAAGACAGGCATGGGATATTCGGTTTCGAATTCTTCGCCTGCCAGTTTCTTGATCATCATGTCTACTGCGCGCTTAGCACCGCGTTCTTCTGCAAAGAAGTTCTTGCGAACGCCTTGAGGGATATAGCCCTCTTCTTTGGCGGAACCAATTTCTTCACCGTGCAGGATCTTAAGGGCGAGCTTAGCCATCACAGGGACAGCCTTGCGCATGCCGGCAGCAGAGTCTGCGGTCTCGACAATCAAGACATCAGACTTATACATATCGGCACCAGGGTTCTCCACATACATACCAGTTAATACCGGGATACCCAGTTCTTTATTAACTGAGCTGGCGATAGAACCGCAAGCTACACCATAACGGCCGGCGTTAAAAGCAGGACCGGCGATGAAGAGGTCAGGATTTTCTTCCTTAACCCACTCCAGAATGGTGGCTGTAGCGTCTTCCATGTTTTCGCCAAAATAGGAGTCACCACAGATAATCGTAGTAGTAATTTCGCACTCATCACCCAGGGCCTTAGAGAAGGCTAAACCGGGGCCGACAATACCTTCACGCTTCTCCGGAGGTATATCAGCTTTTTCCTCACCGCCTACTTGGCCAAAGAACTGGTTGATGTAATGGACAATTTTAAATTTAGCCATTGCTTTTTCCTTTCTTTAGCGGGCGCTGAGCTTGTTAAAGCCCATTTCGTTAGTGGCTCCGGTAATGACCTGGAGCTCAGCGATGATTGAGCCGTCTTCTTGCAGAGAACCTTGGTGGCCGCCAGCAATGGTGTCAACATAATCCAGAGTGCCAATGACTTTGTCCATCTTGGGCAGGTGGATTACTTCGTTGGCGTTGCCGCCAGTGACACAAGCGTTAGCCTTGGGGTCCGCGTCCGCTAAGGACTGAGACTTACCGTCTTGGCCAGCATATTCGTCTGTAATGATAACGGTCTTAATGCCCTTATCTTCAATCTTGGTGCAGTTCATGATGAGGTCGGTATCGGGGTTGCCGAAGCCTTCCTGAGAAATAATTGCGCCATCCAGGGAGAGGTATTCTGCCAGCTTAGCAGACCAGTCAGAGGACCGGATCTTATCTGCCAGATAAACGTTCTCATTGGTGATAATTTGACCAACAAAGTTGATGGTCTTGCCATGCTCTTTGAAAAGCTCAGCTACGACGGGGTTGTTTTGATGATGGTAAGTGGTGTTTTTGTCACAGGCAGAAACACAGTTACCAGAAACAATCGCGCCATCCATAGTTTCTGTAGGGCTGATAATGGTAGGCAGGATACGCTTAGCGTCTACGCCGTACACATAAGTATCATGGAGCAGGCCCTGACTTTGCAGCATTTGGACATAACCTACACGAGGCAGGCCAGGGAACTTTTCAAAGCTCTCTTTGAGGCTGGGAGTTTCGAAAGTTTCTGTTTCGTCCGGAGTTAAAGTCCTCGCTAATTCTGCAATTTCGCAAGCAATTTTGAACCCTGCCATACGGGCGGCATGTTCATATTCGTGCTGCTTAAAGTTTTCTTGAGGTTCGATCACCAGAACCAGGTTGTTGAGCTTGGAGAAGGGAGAGTAGTCTGCGCCGGGGCCAGACATATCAATGATACCTTCTTGGAAACCTACGATCCGGCCAGCTGTAACTACAGCCATGCCGCGCAGGACGTGGGTTACCCCGCTGCCTACAGTAGTCTCCTTAGCCACCATACCAGGGAAAACGCCACCAGGACCCTCAACTTTTACGCGGGGTTGGATGACATCCTTAACAGGTGTGATGCGGATGCTCTCACCAGGTTTGGCTATCTCGAAATGTGCGTCTTTGATCAGTTCATCCTGGAGAACTGATTCCACTAATGCATCGGGATCAACATAAAGCACGCCGTTTTCGATACGGGGGTTTTTGTCGAACTTAATGTCATTAATGTCGATGTAACCGAGTTGAAGCTTCACCTTAGTAAATTCCTTTCTTTAGAGTTTCTATCTGCATAAGGCCCAAGCTTGGGCTTTATTGCCATGGTTGCGCTAGACAGTTGTCAGCCCTGCCGAGGGGAAAGCCGAAACGATCAAAGTATAGTCGATCAATTGGCAATCCTCTTTCACCCTCTCCGACATTCCCGCGACGTAATTTGGCCGTAGGTCAATAAACTTTTTGGCCGTGGCCTCTGCCGCTTCAATCAGTTTGAGCGAGTCAAAGTCTGTCTGGCCGCTTTTTCCGCTGGCCATCAGCACAGACTTATAGGGTGTTTCATTTGGTTTCACACTGCCAGACAGGGGGTGTGTTAGGAGGCAGTTACCTTCGTGAATCTGGTCCCGCATGACATGCAAGATATCCATATAGCTCACGTCATGGTATTGGACTTCCACGATAGAAGATAACTTATCTCTCACTAAAGGATTATTAGTCACAATCCACATTAGGCCATAAACCTCACTTCTAGCACTATCGATTATACATTATTGCGATCTTTATTACTATATTTTTTCATGATAAAAGCCCTTATTCCGGGCTTTTATCGCCTTTGCCTATGTGCAAGCCCGGGCAAAGGCGATAAATAGGCAATTTGCCTAGCTTTTCCGTAAATTGCGCTTTTCCTTTGCTAGAAAAATCAATGAGCAAACACGGGACCGCAAGGACTGAAAAGCCCTTAAACTATACCTTTCGCGGCTTATGAAGTTCTTTATGCAGATATAGAGATAAATCAACAAGCCGGATTACCGCCACAGGATTGCGAGGATACAAACGCAGAAGTTCCTCTCCCCTTTTGACTTGTACATAATTTCCCTGACTGAACATCAGGAGGCTGCCTGGCCTCAGTGGGAGTCGGGATCTGCCTTCCGGGCCTTCTAAATAACTGCCGTGGGAGCTTAAACGCAAAAAGCCGGGTAGCTTATCCGTTTTGGGCTCTGGCGCCGCGGGGCCTACATCTTCATAGTTCACTGGCAGAGTCAGCAAGAAGCGAGGAGATGCTAGGTCTGCCTCTTGCAGCTCAGGTTTGTCCACGTCTTGCCAGGTCAACCAGCTAGCTAAGACAGGATCCGGCTCTGCGGGGTCGACGTTTCCCAGCTCTAGTTCAGACTTTGCTTTAAGGTATTGCCAGGCGCGGCCCTCCTCATGGATTTGCCAATGGTGCCAAGTTCCTATGTCTTGGGGGCAGAAACCGTCCCGCCCATGCTCTGCGCCGGTCCTAACCCTACTGTCAGCTATCAGAGTCTGACCAGCTCCCGCCTCAGAAGTAGCCAGTTCTCCCCTCACTACTTGATAATTCCCGTTGAATTTGAAACTGGCACCGCAAGCCCTGCAGGTGAGATGCCAGTCTTCAGCCTGCATAACCTCTGCCCTGCCGCATGCGGGGCAGGCATGCAGGATAAGGTCCAGGCCAGCCAGTTTGCGTCCTGGGCTATATTTCAGGCTGCGGCTTGCAGACCAGGCGGGGTCATCGTAAGAGAGCTGGGTCTGGAGTTTCTGCTGCCAGCCAACTTGTTCAAGCTCCGGCCAGTCTCCTGCCCGCGCCAAGACCTCGAGTCTGGCCTCTACTTTACCCCAGCGAGCTAGGCCCTGCTTCCAGCGGGGCCAGGCCAGATAAGCACCGGAAAGCTTCACCGTAATTACACAGGCTTGCGCTTTGGCCGCAACCCTGAGGATGCCGTAGTCCAAGGGGCTGGACCAGCCATCAATTGACCGCTGGCCCTCCGGAAAAATTAAGACCCGTTCCTGATTTTTGAGAGCCCGCAGGATGTGGCGCAGGGCAGTAGGGTCGGCCACAAATTGCTGAATGGGAATAGCCCGCAAGGCCCGCATGAGCACCTTGAGTTTAGAAACATGACCGAGAAAATAGCCCACGACAAAGCGAATCGGCCGGGCTCTCAAGGCCAGCATTACAAAGATCGGATCGGTAAAGGATTGATGATTAGCCAGCAAGAGTATAGGCTCTTTACTCTTAAGGGCTGCTTTAACCCCTGGACCATAGGAGTAACTAAAACGAAAGCAAAGCTTAGCCCATAGCCAAAGTAGCGCGTAGGCCAGGTACCAGAGAGGGTAGGTATACCAGGGCCAATCCGGGCGGCCCTTGGCCTGGGTCTGCACTCTGCTGACGCGTGGGGACTTTTGCTCTGCCATAAAAGTTCTAGCCTCCTTACCCTAACTATTATAGACAAAAGTTGTCCCTCATATAGCAGCGGCGCAAAATTAAAGTCTGCAATTTGGGACAGTCTCCCCTATAATAAGGCAGGCTGTCCCTGGCCTCAGGGCACAGTAGTTTAAGCCTAGTTTTTAACCGCAATCCGTCCTGAAATGAGGTAACTATGCAGGAATTCTTGAAGGAACATGATTTCCTAGAGCGTACACGTTTAGCCGCGGGCACGCCTGTAGAAGGTCCGATTAAACTTATCGTGTCGGATTTCGATGGCACGCTTCTGCCGGAGTCTTATCCCGAGTTGGAAGCCGACGTCCCCGCCATGGTCCACGCCATTCATGAAGCAGGTCTGATCTTTGCCGCCGCTTCTGGTCGGCACTATACCAATCTTTCCTCCCTCATGGCCGAGTATGCTGACGATGTGATTTTTCTCTCCAATAATGGAGCCCATATCAGCGATGGGCACACCAGCATCGGCTGTTTTCCCCTGCCCACCGAAGCCGTACCCCTAATCCTCAAAACCATAGAAGAAGTCGGGGCCACTCCGGTAATTTCCGGACTCAACGCCACCTACCTTTTCACCCTGCCAGAAAAGCAAGAACATCTCTACCTCGAGAGCCTGGGCAAGCTTGTGATGATTAATGACATCCGGGAGGTCAACGATACAATCATCAAAATTTCTGCCTATTCGGCTCCCGGGATTTTAGAAATTTCTGACTACTTATCTGCCAAGTTGGGAGACAAATACCAGGCGGCAATCTCTGGCCGTCACTGGCAGGATTTTACCCTGGCTTCTAAAGGCAGGGCTCTGCGTTACGTCCTAGATGAGCTCCGGCTGCGCCCTGACCAGGTCTTGTGTTTTGGCGACAACTACAATGATCGAGATATGCTGGCCTTAGCCGGTCATTCCTATGCGATGGAGGATGCGGTACCTGCCGTAAAGTCCTGGGCTCAAGGTACTGTCCAGCATGTTCCCTCCTTTGTCATGCACTATCTGCATGCCCGCGGTTTTTAGCGAGCTCTAGTAATCCCTATAATAGAAAAGGTGCCTCTCTGCGCTCAGGCGTGAGAGGCACCTCTTATTTATACTACGTTTATTTTAGCTGCAAAGTTCCTTTAATTGGCAGCCATCTGCAGAAGATCGTGGTTCTCCGGCACATCCGGTACCGCCGTGATATTGCGGTAGTCCGGCATACCTGTACCGGCAGGGATCAGCTTACCAATAATGACGTTCTCTTTCAGGCCCTTCAGCTTATCAACCTTGCCCTTGAGGGCAGCGTCGGTAAGTACTCGGGTCTGCTCTTGGAAGGAGGCGGCAGACAGGAAGGATTCCGTAGCCAGAGCGGCCTTAGTGATACCCATGAGGGCGCGTTCACCAACCGCAGGCTCTTTACCTTCAGCAATCATCCGCTCGTTGGTGTCCTTAAAGACAAAGTAGTCAACATTGGTGCCAGTGAGGAAGTCCGTATCACCGGGGTCTTCCACCTTAACCATGCGCAGCATCTGGCGCACGATAATTTCAATATGCTTATCGTTTATGTCAACACCGTTGTTCTTGTAGACCTTGAGCACTTCATTGATGATGTAGGTCGCAACTCCACGGGGTCCCTTAATCGTCATGATGTCATGGGGGTTAACGGAACCGTCCGTAATGAGGTCACCAGCCTCCACAAACTCACCATCTTCGACCAGCAAAGTAGTGTTGATGGGGATATTAAGCTTTTGCACATCCCCTTCTTCGTTGGTAACGGTAACTTGGCGCTTGCGGTTTTCATCTTCCTGCAGGTGAACCGTGCCGCTAATATCGGCAATAATGGCCTGGCCCTTAGGTTTACGGGCTTCAAAGAGCTCTTCAATACGGGGAAGACCCTGCGTAATGTCGTCAGAGGAGGCAACACCGCCGGTATGGAAGGTTCGCAGGGTTAATTGTGTACCAGGCTCACCGATGGACTGGGCAGACATAATACCTACAGCCTCGCCTACGACAGTGTGGCCGCCCGTGGCCAGGTTCTTACCATAGCAGTGGGCGCAAACCCCATGTCGGGACTCACAGGTCAGGTTGGACCGGATAGGAATCTTCTTGAAGTTAAGTTCTTCGATGAGTTCAGCCTGGTCAGCGGAAATCATGGTGTTTTCCGGTACCAGAACTTCGCCGGTTTCAGGGTGGATAATATCCCTGGCAGCGTAGCGGCCAGAAATACGATCCGCCAGGCGTTCAATAACCTTACGGTTGGCGCCCGATCCTACAGCTACAGGACCAACTTCAATAAATTCTCTGGTACCGCAGTCTTCTTCCGTCACGATCACGTCTTGAGCTACGTCTACCAGACGTCTGGTCAGATAACCAGAGTCAGCCGTTTTAAGCGCGGTGTCGGACAGGGACTTACGCGCACCGTGAGAAGAGATAAAGAACTCATAAACAGCCATGCCTTCACGCAGGTTGGATTTGATGGGGATCTCCAGGGTACGTCCAGAGGTATCTACCATGTTGCCGCGCATGCCGGCCAGCTGTTTGATCTGGTTGATGTTACCGCGTGCGCCCGAGTTAGACATCATGAAGACGGGGTTGTAGGGTCCTAAGTTGGCCTTCAAAGCTTCCGTAATATCATCTGTGGTGCGGCGCCAGACATCAATGACGGCACGAGACCGACCGTCATCGTTCAGGATACCGCGCTCATATTGGCGGTTGATCTTCTCTACCTTGGCTTCCGCATCTTTGATCATGGCTTCCTTAACTTCTGGAACAACCATGTCAAAGATACCAATGGAAATACCACCCAGGGTGGAATAATGGTAACCCAGGCTCTTAATACGGTCCAACATGTGGGCTGACTCGTTGAGCCCGTGTTTGTTAATAGCCCGCGCAATAATTTGTCCTAACTGCTTTTTACCGCAGAGGAAGTCAATCTCCAAGGCCAATTCGTTGCCGGGAATGGTCCGGTCAACATAGCCCAGGTCTTGAGGAATCACAGAGTTGAGGATAAAGCGTCCCAAGGAGGAGGAAACGGTCTGCTGGAAAGGCTTGCCGTCTTTCTCACCCTGTAGGCGGACCTTAATCTTGGCATGCAGCTCCAGGTCACCCTTGTCGTATGCCATGATGGCTTCATCCAGGTCCATATAGATACCGCCCTCGCCCTTGCAGCTGTCATCCACCATGGAGAGATAGTAAATACCCAAAACCATGTCCTGTGTAGGCACGGTAACAGGCTTACCATCCTGGGGTTTAAGCAGGTTGCCGGAGGCCAGCATTAAGAAGCGGGCTTCGGCTTGGGCTTCGGCGGACAGGGGAAGGTGCACAGCCATCTGGTCACCGTCAAAGTCGGCGTTAAAGGCCGTACAGGCTAAGGGGTGGAGCTTGATAGCCCGGCCTTGAACCAGTACAGGCTCAAAGGCTTGAATACCCAGTCTGTGCAGGGTAGGTGCCCGGTTGAGCAGGACAGGGTGGTCCTTAATGACATCTTCCAGGATTTCCCAAACTGCGTCATCCGCACGCTCAACCATGCGTTTGGCAGATTTCATGTTGTGGGCCAGCTCCCGCTTTTCCAGCTCGTGCATGACAAAGGGCTTAAACAGTTCCAAGGCCATTTCCTGGGGCAGGCCGCACTGGTGCATCTGGAGGTTAGGTCCGATAACGATAACGGAACGGCCAGAGTAGTCAACCCGCTTACCCAAAAGGTTTTGACGGAAACGTCCTTGTTTACCCTTAAGCAGGTCAGACAAGGATTTAAGTCTCCGGTTTCCTGCGCCGGTAACGGCACGACCACGGCGGCCGTTGTCGATCAGGGCATCCACAGATTCTTGCAGCATCCGCTTTTCGTTGCGAATGATGATTTCGGGGGCCCCTAAGTGCATCAATTTGGACAGACGGTTATTACGGTTAATTACCCGACGGTAGAGGTCGTTGAGGTCAGAAGTCGCAAAACGACCGCCATCCAGCTGGACCATAGGACGCAGCTCTGGCGGCAGGACCGGCAGAACGTCCAAAATCATCCAAGAAGGTTTGTTTCCGGATTTGGCAAAGCCTTCAATGACCTCCAAGCGGCGGATCAGACGAATTTTCTTCTGGCCCTTGGACTGACGCATTTCTTCGCGCAGATCAACTGCCATCTGGTCGATATCCAGGTCGTCCAGGATAATCTTGATCGCTTCCGCGCCCATACGGGCATCAAAGGAGTTGCGGCCATATTTGGCTTCTGCTTCACGATACTGACCTTCAGTGATCAGCTCTTTATAGGCAAAGTCCGTTTGGCCCGGATCCAAGACGATGTAGGCGGCAAAGTAGAGGATTTTCTCTAGGTCCCGCGGCTTCATGTCCAGGACCAGACCTAAACGTGAAGGTGTGCCCTTGAAAAACCAAATGTGCGAGCAGGGAGCAGCCAGCTTTATATGGCCCATACGCTCCCGCCGGACCTTGGCCCGGGTTACTTCTACTCCGCAGCGGTCGCAGACAATGCCGCGATAGCGGATCTTCTTATATTTACCGCAGTGGCATTCCCAGTCCTTGGTAGGTCCAAAAATGCGTTCGCAAAAGAGACCGTCACGCTCAGGCTTGAGCGTGCGGTAGTTAATTGTTTCTGGTTTGGTGACTTCCCCGTGAGACCACTCTAAGATTTTTTCCGGAGAGGCTAAACTGATGCCAATACTTTCAAAGTTCTTAATTTCAGCCATGCTATTTACCCCTCATTCCTAATCCAAATCGCTATCATCATCGTCATCGTTCGTGTAATCATCGTCCAAGTAGTCTCCATCTTCCTCCAGTTCACCATCCTCAGCGAGGGAACCTGCAGTGAAGCCGGATTGGCCGAGGCCTACGGCAGCGGCTCTGCCAAAGTACTCGCGAATCTTGGCGGGATCTACATCGTCCTCATCATCATTCTCTGGCAGCTCCATCTTGGTTTCGTCCGCAGAATATACTTCTACGTCCAGCGCCAGAGACTGCATTTCTTTGACCAGAACCTTAAAGGCCTCTGGGATACCAGGTTCAGGGATATTCGCGCCCTTAACAATGGCCTCGTAGGTCTTGGTCCGGCCTTGGATATCGTCGGACTTGACGGTAAGGATCTCTTGCAGGCTGTTGGCCGCGCCGTATGCTTCCAGAGCCCAAACTTCCATTTCACCAAAACGCTGGCCGCCAAACTGAGCTTTACCGCCCAGAGGCTGCTGGGTGACCAAGGAATAGGGTCCGATGGACCGGGCGTGGATCTTATCGTCAACCAAGTGGTTGAGCTTGAGATAGTACATGTATCCGACGGTGATACGGTTTTCGAAAGGCTCACCGGTACGGCCGTCGTAGAGAACGGTTTTACCATCTGGGGAGATGCCCGCTTGTTTGAAGGCTTCAGAAACGTCCTTTTCTGAGGCCCCGTCAAATACGGGGGTGGCAATCTTCCAGCCCAAACGTTTGGCTGCCAGGCCCATGTGGACCTCTAGGAGCTGACCAATGTTCATACGGGAAGGTACGCCCAGAGGGTTCAAAACGATGTCCAGGGGTGTGCCGTCAGGCATGAAGGGCATGTCTTCTACCGGCAAAATCCGGGAGATAACACCCTTGTTACCGTGACGGCCAGCCATCTTGTCGCCTACAGAAATCTTACGCTTCTGGGCTACGTAGACCCGGACCATCTTATTGACGCCGTGCTTTAATTCATCGTTGTTTTCTCTCGTGAAGGTATGCACATCTACTACGATGCCGGACTCACCGTGAGGGACCTTGGTGGAGGTATCGCGGACTTCACGGATATTTTTACCAAAGATTGCGCGGTAGAGACGCTCTTCGGGGGTAAGCTCAGTTTCACCCTTAGGAGAAATCTTACCGACCAGAATGTCGCCAGCCCGCACTTCAGCACCAATCCGCACAATACCTTCTTCGTCCAGGTTGGCCAGGGCATCATCACCCACATTGGAAATCTCGCGGGTGATTTCTTCGGGTCCCAGCTTGGTATCACGGGCTTCACACTCATATTCACTAATATGAATGGATGTGTAAACGTCGTCCTGAACCAGGCGTTCAGAAATCAGAACCGCGTCTTCAAAGTTATAGCCTTCCCAGGTCATGAAGCCGATCAAGGCATTGCGGCCCAGAGCCAGCTCGCCATTGTCGGTAGAGGGACCGTCGGCAATAATCTCGCCTTGTTCAATCCTCTCCCCTTTCTTGACTAGGGGGCGCTGGTTATCGCAGGTTCCCTGGTTAGACCTTTGGTACTTCTGCAGTTCGTATACATCTTCCGTGCCGTCATCGCGGGTAATGGTAATAGTGTCGGCAGCAACATGGCTGACGATACCAGGATGCTTGGCAACTACACAGACTCCGGAGTCCTTAGCCGCCCGGTATTCCATACCAGTTCCCACGTAAGGAGCCTCGGTCTGAATGAGCGGAACAGCCTGACGCTGCATGTTGGAACCCATGAGGGCCCGGTTCGCGTCGTCGTTGCCCAGGAAAGGAATCAAGGAGGTCGCGACCGAGACTAGCTGCTTGGGCGAAACGTCCATGTATTCAATCTCAGAAGGATCCAGTTCCTTAAATTGGTCACGCCAGCGGCAAACGACCTTTTTATTGATGAAGGCACCTTGCTCATCCAGGGGTTCATTGGCCTGGGCAATATTGTAGAGGTCTTCTTCATCTGCCGTCATGTAGCGGACTTCGCGGGTAACCACACCCTTCTCCCGGTCGTAAATGCGGTAGGGAGTTTCAATGAAGCCGTACTTATTAATTCTGGCGTAAATGGCCAGGGAGTTAATCAAACCAATGTTAGGTCCTTCTGGAGTTTCGATGGGGCACATCCGTCCGTACTGCGAAGAGTGAACGTCACGCACTTCGAAGTTAGCCCGCTCACGAGACAGACCACCGGGGCCTAAGGCCGTTAAACGGCGTTTATGGGTAATCTCGGCCAGGGGGTTAGGCTGGTCCAGGAATTGCGACAGCTGGGAAGAGCCGAAGAATTGCTTGATGACCGCCGAGGCAGGCCGGGAGTTGACGATTTGCTGGGGAGTCGCACTGTCTAAATCCTGCATGGATTGCATGCGTTCACGGATGTTGCGCTCCATGCGGGAGAAGCCGATACGCACTTGGTTCTGCAGCAGTTCACCAACCGAACGGATACGGCGGTTGCCCAAGTGGTCGATATCGTCAATTTCGCCCACATTGTATTCCAAGCCAATAAAATAAGAGATGGAAGAAATAATATCGTCCATGGTCAGGTGGAAGGGCAAGAGCAGGTAACGGGCCTCTCTGAGCATGTTTTTTAGGCTCTTCTCTTGGGGATCGGCTTGGAAGTCTTGGATGAGCTCATCCAAGACCGGTTTATAAACTAACTCTGTAATATCTAACTCTTCGGGATCAATATCGGCCAATTCGTCTGCTTCAAAGAAACGGCCCAGGTAGGTCAAGAGATCTACCCGGTTGTTGCCGTTAACCTTCAAGGTACGATCGTCCACAAAGCGCTGGTGACCGATGAAGGTAACAGGATGGATAAAGACTTCATTAACACCAGCATATTGGATAGCTCGAGCGGTCTCCCGGTCGAAGATATCCCCTTCCCGGCAGAGCAACTCGCCCTGGTCATCCACCACGTTTTGCGCGCAGACATGGCCAGGCAGGCGATTGTAAAGGGCCAGCTTCTTATTGACTTTATAAATACCCACGTGCGCCAGGTCATAGCGTTTGGGGTCAAAGAGCATATTCTCGATATAGGTCTTAGCGCCTTCCGTGGTATAAACCTCACCCGGACGGAGCTTACGGAACATCTCCCGAGAGCCCTCTTCTTGGTTGCGGCAGCCATCCTTCTCGGCGGTCTGCATAATACGGGCTTCGCCACCGAAGAGCTCAGACAGTTCTTCATCTGTAGAATAGCCCAGAGCCCGGAGCAAGATCGTGATATGGAACTTACGGGTACGGTCTACCCGAATCCAGACCAAGCCATTGGCATCAGTCTCATATTCCAGCCAAGCACCCCGGTTGGGGATAAACTGAGAGCTGAATAAGGTGACATCGTTTTTATCCTTGCGGGAATCAAAGTAAACACCGGGAGAACGGACGATCTGGCTGATTACTACCCGCTCGGCGCCATTGATAATAAAGGTACCGGTGTCGGTCATTATGGGGAAGTCCCCAATAAAGATCATCTGCTCCTTAACTTCACCGGTTTTCTTATTGTGGAGACGAACTTTTACCCGCAAAGGCGCGGCGTAGTTCTCATCTCTCTCTTTGCTGACTCTGATAGGATTATTGGGGTGGCTGGGATCAAACTCCGCCTCCATAAAAGAGAGCTCCACATCGCCGGAATAGTCCGTAATTGGAGAAACTTCATCAAATACTTCCTGTAAACCCTTATCCCAGAACCATTGGTAGGAATCTTTTTGCACCGCTACCAAATCGGGGATATCAATGACTTCGTCAATCTTGGCGTAAGACATTCTGGTGGCGCGTCCATACTGAACCGGTTTTACCATCAACGATTACCTCTCGACCTAGCCGTTTCGTCAACGGCTTGTGCCGTCCAGCTTGACGGCACTGTTCAATGTGCTATAATCACCCTATAAATTCTGCGTCTCAGCAGCTTCTGGGAAGTCTTACTTGGACTTCCGCCCAAAAAGCAGACGGCTTTTTAGGCATAGTGACACAGTAGAGTATTTTACCAAATTTTTCGGAGCATGTCTAGACATGCTTTTTTTCTGATTGAGTAGGCTAATATGGAGTGTAAGACTTAATTCCAAGTGGATTTTGCTGTAGGACTAAATGCAACTT
>CAYNNG010000016.1:0-39453 GCA_964398655.1 uncultured Oscillospiraceae bacterium | reverse complement strand
CCCACCCATTAGCTGCAATTTTGACGGAGAATCCGGAAAATAGAAGTAGCACAGTTACCGGCTAACCACTATTTCCAAGTTTACATGTCCACCAGTTCGGTGGTAGTTGCGAGTACCAAATAGCGGGTGTGAAACTTTCTTGACAATTGGTTATATGCAAGACTAAATTCCAAAGGGATTTTACCGTAAGACTAACTTCCACTTTCTCCCTTTACGTGTGGAACTTACTTTTTCACTTAAGTACCAGAGGGAAGGCCAGCGGTCAAAAACCCAGGCTGGTAGGAAAATGTTATAATTTTCTTAAATAAGCGCTGCAGGGCGTGACCCCGCGAGTGCTTCTGCAAAATCGTCTAAGGAGGATGCCAGTATGTCCCTATTTATCACCTTTGAAGGCATAGATGGTTGTGGTAAAACCACTCACCTGGCCCTCTTAGAGTCCTATTTGCGGGAAAAGGGCTACGATCCCCTTATGCCCAGGGAGCCCGGCGGTACTGCTCTAGGTGAACAGATCCGTCCTCTCTTGCTCAACAAAGCCAGCTATGACATTAGTCCAGAAAGTGAGCTCCTGCTCTTCTTGGCTTCGCGGGCCCAGATCTGCCGCGAGCTGATCCGGCCAGCCTTAGAGGTAGGACGTTTGGTCATCTGTGACCGCTTTATGGATTCTTCCGTGGCCTATCAAGGATATGGCCGCGGTTTAGGGCCTGACTTAGTCAGCCAATTTAATAATTTTGCTACGGCGGGACTAACGCCTGACCTGACCTTCCTCTTAGATTTGGACCCCCAGTTGGCCAGTCAAAGGATTGATGCCAGGGAGATGGCGGCCAACCGCCTGGACGCGGAAGGCCTGGCCTTCCAAACTAAGGTGCGGCAGGGCTTCTTAGAACTTGCCCGGCAAAACCCTGACCGCATCGTGCTTATTGACACAGCAGGCGACAAGGAAGTCGCTCAAAACCAAATTCGTCATGCCATCGGGAGGTTTTTAGCATGAAGTTAGTATTTGCCATTATTAGCGATGAAGATAGCTCACGCCTTCTTTCGGAGCTCAACCGCAAAGGCCACCGGGTTACCAAACTCGCGTCCAGCGGGGGATTCCTCAAGTCAGGCAACACGACCCTGATGATTGGTACCCAGGATGAGAATCTGGAGGATGTGCTCAGCATCATTAAGAAATTCTCTTCCAGCCGCAAGGTTTCCATCAATGCCAACAATATACCTACAGGCATGGGCGGCTCATATATACCCTATCCCGTAGAAGTTCAGGTTGGTGGAGCTACCATCTTCGTTACCAATGTAGAGCATTTTGAGCAAGCCTAGTTCCAGCTTTGCCCATTTAATTGGTCGGGAAGAGCTCACCCGCACCTTATTGGACCAAGCAGCCCAGCACAGCCTGCCCCATGCCCTGGCCTTTACCGGCCCCGAGGGTTCGGGCCGCGCCAGCCTGGCTAAAGCCTTGGCCCAAACTTTGCTCTGCGAAAATCCTCAGGACCAGGGTGCCTGTGGCAGTTGCCCCTCCTGCACTTACTTTGCAGCCGGTACCCACCCTGACTTTAAGGAGATTAAACCTGAGGACCAAAAACTGATTAAGGTGGATCGCCTGCGCAAAGAGGTAGTTGCGGACTTGCGTATGCTGCCTCAAATTAGTCCTTGCAAAATATATCTCTTGTCAGCGGACTATTTTAATGAGCAGGGGCAGAATGCCCTCTTGAAATCTCTGGAAGAACCTCCCAGCTATGCCTACTTCTTCCTGACGGTTCGAGACTTGGGCCAGCTTTTGCCTACGGTAGTTTCCCGCATTAGTGAGTATAAATTAGAGCCTCTGTCCTCTAGCCAGCTGGTAACTATCCTGGAACAGCGGGGCTTTGACCAAAACTTGGACTTTCTGGCTGCCTATGCGCAGGGCAATCCTGGCCAAGCCCTAGCCTTGGCCAGCAGAGAAGGCTTTGCTGACCTCCGCCAGTCTGTCCTGGAGCTTTTAACCAGCCTGCCGGGACAAAGTTACCTTGATCTTGCCGCCGACAGCCATAGCCTGCTGCTTGCGGAGAAGGATAATTTTCAAGATATCTTGGAGATTATGGTAACGGTCCTGCGCGACCTAGCCCTGCTCCTGGCAGGACAGACAGAGGGCCTGATTAATAAGGACCAGTTGGCAAGGCTAAAGCTGTTGGCCCAAAAGCTTTTGGGCGGCCAGGCAGACGCCCTGAGCCGTGCCGAGGCAATCCAGCGCCTGCAGGCGGCGGAGGCTTTTATTGCCGACCTGGGCCGGGCTATGCTGGTTAATGTGAATTACGAAATTCTCACCTGGAGCTTGCTGCAAGAGCTGAAAGCAGCCTTCAGCCCCGACCGGCCTTAGAGGACGGTCGTCCTGCTCTCGGAGAGAAGAAAGGATATCTATGCCTAAACTCATCAGCGTCCGCTTGCACGGGCGCGGTAAGATCAGATATTTTGACCCCGGAGCTTATCCGCTCAAATCTGGCTCGGCCGTGGTAGTCCATACCGACCAGGGCTTAGAGCTGGGGATTTGCACCGGCATGATTACGGAAGTTAAAGAAGACAGCCCTCTGGCCCAAGACTTACAGTCGATTTTGCGCTTGGCTACAGAAGAAGACCAGGCCCAGTATCAGGAGAACCTTGACCTGGAGCAGGAGGCCTTCGCCATCTGCCAGCAGGAGATTGCCCGTCATGAACTCCCTATGAAGCTGGTGGCAGCTGAATATGTCTTAGACCGGCGCAGGCTGATTTTTTACTTCACCGCGGATGGCCGCGTGGACTTCCGCCTATTGGTAAAAGACTTGGCTTCTGCCTTCTGCACGCGGATTGAATTGCGGCAGATCGGCGTTCGGGACGAAGCCTGCCTCAAGGGCGGTCTGGGTATGTGCGGCCGCAGTCTCTGCTGTGCCTCCTATATGCAGGATTTCTACCCTGTGTCGATTAAGATGGCCAAGGAGCAAAATCTCTCCATGAACCCGGCAAAAATCTCGGGGGCCTGCGGTCGGCTGCTTTGCTGCCTGCGCTATGAGGAGGGAGCCTACGCGGATGCCAACCGGCGGCTGCCCAAGCGGGGAGACCAGGTAGATACGCCCCAGGGCCGAGGCGTGGTTCAGGAGGTTAATCTCTTAAAGGAAACCCTTAAGGTGCGCCTTGATTCCTCGGGCGAAGACGGCGAGTCTGTCCTCTTCCCAGCAGCTGATGTTACCAGGCTTAAACGCAAGGGCGGCCAAGAGAAAAAGTAGTGGACCAGACCCTAGGAAAACTTTATTTAGTCCCTACGCCGATCGGCAACCTGGCGGACTTCTCACCCCGGGCCAGGAGTGTGCTTGCGGAGGCGGACCTGATCGCGGCAGAAGATACCAGGGTGGCGGCCCAGCTATTAGCTAAACTTGACCTGCCTTTTAAAGAGCTGCTTTCCTACCACGAGCATAATGAACAAAGCAGGGTTGACCTACTTTTGGGCAAACTGGCTGCCGGCCAGAATATAGCCCTAGTTTCCGACGCCGGCATGCCCGCCATATCCGATCCCGGCCAGATTGTGGTGTCTGCGGCGGTACAGGCAGGTTACAACGTGGTCGCTCTGCCTGGACCTAATGCCGCGCTTACAGCCCTGGCAGCTTCTGGCCTAGACAGCCGGTATTTTCACTTTGAAGGTTTTATTCCTGCTAAGGGTAAGGAGAGAGAAAGCAGATTGCGGTCCTTGGCCCAGCAGGCCGAGACTTCTTTGATTTATGAAGCGCCCCACCGTCTGGCTAAGACTTTAGACGATTTAGCAGCCCAAGGTTTGGGTGACCGGCGTATCTGCCTGGCGCGTGAATTGACCAAGCAGTATGAAAGCTACCTTTACCTCAGCCTGGCTGAGGCCCAAGCCCAGGTTAAAGAGCAGGCTCCGCGCGGGGAATATGTTTTAGTCTTGGAAGGCAGAAGGGCCTACTTAAACCGGTGTCCCCAAGCCCAAGAGGAGGCCCGGAGGAAACAGGAGGAGCAGGTCAGAGCGAAGATACGCCTCCTCCAGGAAGCGGGACTTAGCGACCGCAGTATCTTGCAGGTTTTGCAGGATATATTTGATCTGGGCAAGAACGACCTCTATAAGCTAATTAAAGAGCAAAGCAGCCAGGACTAGCTTGGCCTAGTTTTTTGCCCAATCGTGTATAATCAGAAAAGATTAAAAAGGAAGCTGGCCTCTCTGTGCGCTGGCTTTCTTCAAGATAAGGGAGTTTCGTATGTCTGAAAGATTTTATGTAACCACACCTATATACTACCCCTCGGCCAACCTGACCATAGGCAATGCCTATACCACGGTTATCGCCGACAGCCTGGCCCGCTGGCACCGCATGCTGGGCGAGGATGTGCTCTTCCTTACGGGCAGCGACGAACACGGTCAAAAGCTGCAGCAGGCGGCAGAGGCTCAAGGGGTAAGCCCTCAAGCCTATGTTGATTATATGGTCAACCACGATATTAAGCCCTTGTGGGAACTATATAATATCCGTTATGACCGCTTTATCCGTACTACGGATGACTACCACCAAAATGCGGTTCAAAATATTTTCCAAAAACTTTATGACCAAGGTGATATTTACCTGGGCAAATATTCTGGCCATTACTGTGTGCCCTGTGAATCTTTTTGGACGGATTCCCAACTGGTGGATGGCAAGTGCCCTGACTGCGGTCGGCCTGTCCAAGAAATGACCGAAGAATGCTACTTCTTCAAACTGTCAAATTATGCGGACCGCCTTACGCAGTACTATGAAGACCACCCGGACTTCATCCAGCCTGCTGCCCGCATGAAGGAAATGCTCAACAACTTCATTAAGCCTGGTCTGGAAGACCTGGCCCTGTCCCGGACCTCTTTCAGCTGGGGCATTCAGGTGCCTTTTGATCCCAAGCACGTGGTTTACGTATGGCTGGATGCCCTCACCAACTACATTACAGCTTTGGGTTATCCCGAAGAAACTGATGACTTCCAAACCTATTGGCCAGCCGATCTTCACTTGGTTGGCAAGGACATTATTCGCTTCCACACCATAATTTGGCCTATCACCCTCATGGCCTTGGGTCTGCCCTTACCTAAACAGGTCTTTGGCCACGGCTGGCTCCTGGTGGATGGAGATAAAATGTCTAAATCCAAGGGTAATGTTCAAGACCCCTATGTGTTGGCGGATATTTTTGGCGTGGATGCCATCCGCTATTTCCTGCTGCGGGAAATCCAGTTCGGCCAGGACGGCAACTTCTCAGGCGAAGCCTTGATTAACCGCATCAATTCTGACCTGGTAAACGACCTGGGCAACCTCTTATCTCGTTCCTTGGCCATGTTCGAGCAGAACTTCCCGGATGGCTTCCCGGAAGAACGGTTGGCCGGAGAATTTGACCAAGACTTGTTAGACCAAGCTCAGAATTCTTTTGACCAGGCGAATTCCTATCTCCAGGAACTTAAAATTTCCTCGGCCCTCAACAGCATTTGGGACTTGATCCGCCGAGCTAACAAATATATCGACGAAACTCAGCCCTGGGTCCTGGCTAAGGATGAAAGTCAAAGAGCCCGCCTGGCCGCGGTCCTCTATAATTTAGTGGACGTCTTGCGCCGGATCTCCCTGATGATTGCCCCCTTCATGCCGGAAACTGCAGAGGCCATAGATGCGCAGCTGGCCATTTCCCGGCCGGACCGCCAGGGCAATTCTCAGGGCTTGCCCTGGGCAGAGGCGGGTAAAGCCGGTCTCTATCCTGCCAACCACCCCGCGGCTAGAGGCGATTCACTCTTCCCCCGGATCAAAATGGCCGAGACCCTGGCCCGGATGGAGAAGGCTGCCAAGGAAAATCAAAAGGCTCGGGACCAGAAGAAAGCAGAAGACTTTGCTAAATTAGCGGAGGCCGGTGCCTAAGCCCAGTTTAATATGGGCTTGATAGCCTTGCTGCTAACATAGAATTTCTTGCAGTCTACGACGAGCAAATTAGCCTCATGCCCAGCCCTGCTGGGCATGAACTTTCTTAAGCCGGTGCCCCCACAGCTGTGATCGGCCACAGACACCTTTTTAGGAGAAACGCCATGTACCCATTTTTTGACACTCATGCTCATTTGCAGGATCCGGATTTTGCCCCAGACCTGGACCAGGTCCTAGAAAACTTAGTAGAAGCGGGCGTAGGGCGGGTCGTTTTACCCGCCTCTGACCTGGAAGACTCCTACCGGGCGGCCGACCTGGCCTTGCAGCATCCAGGCTTGTACTGTGTGCTAGGCTGCCACCCCCATGAGGCAAAGTCTTGGACGGCGGATTCGCGCCGGGAAATGGCCGACCTCATTAAAAAGACCGAAGCCCAGGCCCAAGCCCAGGGTCGGGAAAAAGTAGTGGTGGGCATTGGCGAGATTGGCCTGGACTACCACTATGACTTTAGCCCCCGCCCCCTCCAGGCCCAGGTCTATCGTGAACAGATCGAACTTGCCGCCGAGCTGGGCCTGCCCATCGTGGTGCATGAACGAGAAGCCTTTGAGGACTCTTTTAACATTTTGGCCCAGGCCCAAGCGGAAGGCCTCTTGGATATACCTATGGCCTGTCATTGTTTTTCCGGCTCCGTGGAGTCCGCGGAACGTCTGCTGAAGCTGGGAGCTTACCTGGGTTTTGATGGGCCCCTTACCTTCAAAAATTCCAAAAAGCCCAAGACGGTTCTCGCGGTGATTCCGGAAGACCGCTTCCTTTTGGAGACGGACTCTCCCTATCTCACACCCGAACCCCTGCGGGGCAAACGTAATGACCCCAGCAAACTTACTTATATTGCACAAGAGGCCGCGAAGATCCGGCAGGTGAGTTATGAAAGTATTTTGGAGCAAAACTGGCATAACGCTTGCCGCTTCTTTGGCCTGGACGCAGATCCTGTAAAGGACATCCTGGTTTAAGTCACTGGCCTCACGGTCGTGCGGAGCCAGAGTATGCTAAAATTACATTTAAAGCACTGGGGCTTATCCCCAAGACCCAAGAAGGGAGCAAGACATATGCTGGACAATATCTTTAATCGCAAAGCAGACGATCCTGAACAGGATGTCAAAGCAGAAGACGATGTAAAAGCAGAAGACGTGGATCAAGACCAGGCTGAACAAGCAGACCTTGAAGCCACTGAGGCAGAGCCAGCTGAGGACACAAAAGCCACAGAAGAGCTCGACGATCTCCCGGTAGAAGAGAATAATGACTTTGTCCTTGTGGGCAACGATACGGAGGTTGAAGGGGACGTAGAGCAGCCCCTGACCGAACCTACTTGGCCTGAAGCCCAGGCAGAAGACCTGGAAGAATTTGACCATGAAGAGGACACCAGCCTGATAGTCCCTCCTGAACTCGCAGGTAGTCAACTCTCCTTTGATGAAAAGGTCTTAGAGAAGATTGTTTCCGTGGCTATTAAGGAAATGCCCGGTGTCCTTCTTGCCGATGGCGGCGGCGGTTTCTTTAATCTCAAGACTAACAAAGGTGTGGATATCAACGTAGATGAAAACGACCAAGTCAGTCTGGACCTGGACTTAGTCCTTGAATATGGCAAGTCTGCTCCAGAGATTTATGAACGCCTCAAAGTGGTGCTGCATGAGCGCATCCTCCAAATGACCGGCCTTACCTTGAAAAACGTCAACGTACACATAGTTAATATCCTCACCAGTGAGGAATTTGCAGAAAAACAATAGTCCTTGAATAAACAACAAAAACAACCACCAGCTGGGCCTCCGACCAATTCCCGTCCACGAGGTCCAGTTAATAATCCTTCCAGCCAACAGCGTAAAAAGCTGCGCAAACGTGTTAAGCCCAAGCCTAGCTCGGCTAATAATTACACCAGCTTTTGGCGTTTCTTAACCATGTCTTTAGCACAGACAGTTAAGGTCTTAATTGTAGTGATCTTAATTGTGGCCTTCGCTTTGATGGGCCTGGGTTCCGGTATGCTGACCGGCTACATTTCCACAGCCCAGGAGGTAGATATTGGCAATATCCAAGCCAACCTCACCAGCGAAGAGACCCGGATCTTAGATATGAATGGCCAGCTGGTTGCCTCGCTCAAAGGGGCAGGATCCACAGCGGAGTTTGTTTCCTATAACGAAATTAAAGACACTTACATTGATGATGCCTTCATCTCGATTGAAGACGAGCGCTTTGAAACCCACCCAGGGATTGATATGCGCCGGATCTTTTCGGCGGTCGTATCTGCCCTTTTAAATAGCGGCACTCCTACCCATGGCGGCTCCACTATTACCCAGCAGACCATTAAGATGGTCACGGGCGATGACGATATTTCCGCGCAAAGAAAGATCCAGGAATGGTACAAGGCCATACAGCTGGAACGTACCATGTCCAAGGATGCCATCATGGAGCTCTACCTAAACCTGGTTCCCATGTCTAATAACTACCAGGGGGTACAGGCAGCCTCCAAAGCCTTCTTCAATAAGGACGCCAAGGATTTGAGCTTGGCGGAGTGTGCGCTCTTGGCCGGTATTCCTAACCGGCCGGCAACCTACAACCCTATGACCGAATTTGGCCGGCGCAATTGCCTCCGCCGCATGCGCCTGGTCCTGGGCATCATGCTGGAGAATGGCCGCATCAGTGCCGACCAATATGACGAGGCTCTCAATCAAGAAATTGTATTTGACTTCTCTGGCCAAGAGGACCGTGAAGAAAATATCCGGTCTTGGTATGTGGAGACTGTGCTCCAAGAAGTGCAGAACGACCTGGTCCAGCACCGGGGCTATACACCAGAACTGGCCGCCATGGCAGTCTACAACTATGGTTTAACGATTGAGACCTGCCTTGACTCCGAAGCTCAGGCCAAATTGGAACGGGTCTTTAAAGATGAAAGTCTCTTTGTCACGGACCCCGCGCAATTGCCCAACACCCCAGAACATCCCCAAGCAGGCATCACTGTCATGGACAACCGACCTGGTTCTGAAGGTTTGGTACGCGCTTTGGTGGGCGGTTTTGGGGAAAAGACGGGCAACCTCATGTTTAATATGGCGACGGACGCGAAACGCCAGCCCGGTTCTTCTATCAAGCCTATTCTTGTCTATGCACCGGCCCTAGAGCTGGGTGCCATCAGCCAGGCCACCCTGTTCAAGGACGAGCCCATGTATCTCAATCCGGCGACTCCTGACCAGCCTTGGCCGCAAAACTACAGCCGGACCTATGAGGGAGATGTGACTCTCTCCCGGGCCTTACTCATGTCCTTAAACACCATTGCCGTAGACACCTATGTTAACCGTCTTGGACCGGAGTCTGGCCTGACCTTCTTGCGAGATTGCGGCATTGACCGTATGGATGAACCTTATGCGGCCGGTGCCCTGGGCGGTTTTGAAGAGGGCATGTCCACCTGGGAAATGACCGAAGCATACTCAGTCTTAGCCAACCAAGGGGTTTTCCACGAACCTACCACGTACCTGCGCGTGCTCAACAGCGATGGAACTATCCTCTTAGACAATACCCAGCGTGAGTCTTATCAGGTTTACCGGCCAGAAACCACCTATATCATGACTACCATGCTCAAGGATGTTGCTGAGGCACCCTGGAACGGCGCTAAACCCAGCAACACGCTGGCGGCCGGTAAGACCGGTACCACGGAAAACTACCGAGATGTCTGGTTCTGTGGCTACACTCCTTACTACACTGCGGCGGTTTGGTACGGCTATGCCAACGCTAACGGCCGTAATACCTCCATCCCTCTGGTGGATGGCTACAATGCCTGCCACATCTGGCGTGAATCCATGCAGGCCCTGCACGAAAACCTGCCGGCCGCGGACTTCCAGCGTCCGGATGGCGTAATTAACATGACCATCTGCGCGGAGACTCGGGACATAGCCAATGAATACTGTGAGGATACTATTAATGTGCTCTTGATTAAAGATTCACCAGCCAACCCCACCCAGGTTTGCCAGTTACATGATGAGAAATCAAAGAAGAAAAAAGATAAAGAAAAAGAGAAAGAGGGCAGTGAAACCGACCAGCCTATTAAGATTGTCACGCCTGACGAAGAGGACGACGCTCGAGGCTTCGGGCCCTAAACGAAGAAGGGAAGATGTTATGCATAATCCAGAACACATCTGGCAGGAACTGCAAGAAGCTGCCGGCTATATTCAAGACAAAATCCAGGAAACTCCGGAAGTGGCCTTGATTTTGGGCTCCGCTTTGGGCCCCCTAGCAGAGGAGATTGAAAACCCTCTCAAGATCGCATACAAGGATGTTCCCCACATGCTGCTTTCCACTGCCCCTGGCCATGCCGGGCAATTTGTCTTTGGTCGTTTAGCAGGCAAGCAGGTAGTGGCTATGTCGGGGCGCTTTCACTATTACGAAGGCTATGACTTTGAAGCCTTAGCCCAGCCTGTACGTCTCCTCAAAGTTTTGGGCGTAAAAACCCTCATCCTTACCAATGCGGCAGGCTGTGTGCGGACAGACTGGCAGGCCAATGACATCATGGTGATCACCGACCACATTAAGCTCATGGGCGCCAGCCCACTCCGAGGTGCCAATATTCCTCAATTGGGCGTGCGTTTCCCTGACACTAGCCAGATGTATACGCCCCGTTTAAAAGAAATCGCCCTGGAAGCCGCCGAAGAGCTGGGCCAAAGCGAGACCACCCGTCAAGGAGTCTATTTCTTCATGCCTGGACCCCAGTATGAAACTCCTGCCGAGATCCGTGCCGTGAGCATTCTGGGTGGCGACGCTGTAGGCATGTCCACCGTAACTGAAGCAATTACTGCGGCCCAATGCGGCCTCCCGGTTCTGGGCCTCTCCCTGCTTACCAACATGGCCGCTGGCCTTTCGGAAGTAGCTTTATCCGAAGAAGAGGTAAGCAAGTCGGGCGAAGAATCCGGTGCCCGTATGGCAGCCTTGATGGAACGCATCCTAGAAAAACTCTAGCTTGACCATCTGAGGCCACTAGCGTTCCCCGCCAGTGGCCCTGTTGTCTGTAAGCAAAATTTACGCTGGACTTGTCCAGCAGGGTATAGCATCCAGAAAAGAATGAAGACCATGTTATTTAAAGATATCTTATATGTAGATCAGAACTTTCAACTGCAAGGTCCCGCCTGCATTTTGGTAGAAGGGGATAAAATCAAGTCCATCAGCGCAGAGGCCCCACAAGGTTACCAGGGGGACATCTACCAGGCTAAGCAGGCCCTGTTGCTGCCAGCCTTTGTTGATGCCCACTGTCACATTCCCATGACTCTCCTGCGGGGTTATGGTGAAGGTTTGCCCCTGCAGCGCTGGCTGACGGAGCGGGTTTTCCCCTTTGAAGCTAAACTGACAGACGAGGACTGTTACTGGGGCTCGCTCTTGGGTATTGCGGAGCTCCTAGCCTCAGGCTGTGGGTCCTTCTCGGATATGTATATGCATGAAGCCGGCATCATTAAAGCCGTTGAAGAAGCAGGTATCCGGGCCAACCTCTCCAATGCAGTTGTAGGTGACGGGTCTTTTGAAGCTAATTCTGCTTACCCTGACACCCAACTCCTGATCCAGCATCAAAGGGCAAATCCTCAAAGTCTGATCAAAGCCGAGCTGGCCCTGCACGCGGAATACACCTCGACCGAAGAGGCGGCCCGGAGCCTGCTGGAGTTCGCCCAGACCCAGGGCTTGAGAGTGCAAATCCACCTCTCGGAAACTGAAAAAGAGCACGAGGAAGCCAAGCAACGGCGTGAGGGCAGAACACCTCTGGCCTATCTGGCGGACTTAGGTTATTTCTCTGTCCCCTTGATTTTTGCCCACGGCGTATGGCTAGAAGATTCGGACTTTGAGCTCCTGAGCCAAGCCGTGCAGGAGGGCGCGGATATAAGCTTGGTTCACAACCCCAGCTCTAACCTCAAACTGGGTTCCGGCTTTGCCCAGCTGAAGAAGTGGGAAGAAGCCGGGGTAAATATCGCCCTAGGCACCGACGGAGCCTCTTCCAATAACAACCTCAATATGCTGGAAGAAGTTCACCTGGCCTCTATGCTGCAAAAAGGTGTGAGTAGAGACCCCTCTTTTATGGGCCCCAGCCAAACTTTATCCTATGCCACTTGGGGCGGAGCTAAAGCCCAGGGCAGGGAAGACCTCGGCCGTATTTATGAGGGGGCGCCTGCCGACCTTACGGTGGTAAGTTTGGACAGTTACCAAACTCAACCCCTCTTTGACCCCTTGGCCAACTTCCTCTACGCCGCTGACAGACAGCAGATCGTGCTCACCATGGTGGCGGGCAAGGTCGTCTACCGTGATGGTGAATTTAAGACGATCGATATTGAGCAGGCTGCCTACCAAGTGGAAAAAATTGCCAAGTCTAAGACCAATTCTTTATAATTACAGTCTATTCTAGGAGGATATAAATTTATGAATATTTTGCGTCATATAGGGCGGAGCTTACTGGGTCTAGCCCTTTGTTTCGCCTTAATCATAAGTATGGCCCCCTGGGTCTTTGCCACAGAGTCTGTGGATACTGAGACTGACACCGCAGAGGAAGACCTGGATCCTGACCAGATCAGCCAGGGCCAGATTCAAGATTTTGATATCGCGGGCACGGCTTACTATGACGAAGCCAGAAGTCTCTTAACTATGGTTAATGACCTGCGCGCCAGCCTGGGCATAGCGCCTTTGGCCTTCAATATGCAGCTGGAAGATCTGGCCCTGCTGCGCGCGGCTGAGACCTCTATCTATTGGAGCCACATGCGGCCGGACGGCAGCTACCTCTATGAGACAGACCGCAACGTGGACGGAGAAAATATTCAGTCTGGCATTGCCAAGGCGGAAACCGTCTTTAATACCTGGCTAAATTCGCCTGGCCACTACGAAAACATGGCGAACCCCGAATACAAGTCTATTGGTATTGGGGCCTATGCCTCTATTCACGGCGAGCCTGCCCGCTGGTGGGCCCAGGTTTTCTCACGCAGCCTGGAAGAAACCACCATGCCGGACCGGCAGAATGGGGCCACGGTAGTACAGAGAATTCGCGTTAACCCGGATTTCTTAGCTATGAAGATCCTTACAGGCGGCCAAATCAATACTAGCCTGACCAGTGCAGACTTTGGTCATAAATCCACCCTGCGCATTAAGGTGGGTGACCAAGTCCAGCTATACGGTATGGTCCATTACAAGGTCTCCGAGCCCAGCGACTGGCCGGGCTCAGTACCGCAAGAGTCCCTGGTTTGGGAAAATTCCAGCCCCAGTGTGGTCCAGTTGGAAGCTTGCGGCAAGCTGACTGCAGAAGCGGTGGGCGAGGCCACCATTACGGTGTCCCACCGCGATATCCCCGGTCTCACAGCGAGCTTGCAAATTCAAGTCCTGCCGGTAAACCGTTTCCGCCTTACCAGCTTCCTCAATCCTGAGGAGTCGAAGGCTCTCTTCCAAGAAGTTCAGACCACGTATGCGGCTAAACCTCCGGTTGCAAGCTTTGCTGGAGAGAGCACTCCAGAGGCCAACAAGGAAAAAGAGATGACTTACCGCTTTTATGACCAGTTGGGCACCACCCCTGAGCTCCAGGAGACTGCCCTTGCGCTGGCCAAGCAGTATAGCCTTTTCCTCTTCCCCGACAGTTTGGAAAGCCTTCCCGGTCTGGGACAAATCGTCGAAAGCTTTGCTGGCAAACAGAGAATTTTCTGGCAGACCTTCAGCGACCTGGACAGCCCGGAGGATCAAATTCTGCGCGTGCCTGGCTGGGCAAGGTCGGCCGCCGCTGTCGTGTTAGACTCTGCTGGTCATAACCTGCGTATGATCCTGTATTCGGATGCCCCGCCCACGGCCACAGAGCAGGAAGTGGAGGACCTGCTGGATCCTTCCACTTTGGCTATTTCCTCAATTAACCCTTTTGCATTAACTTATGATGTGGACCTCTTCGCAGACCGGGACGATTTCTTTCTGACCTTCTCGTATAACTACCAGCCTATCCAGCAGCTGGACTTATCTGATTCCCAGGCGGCTGTCCTTAGCTACAACGAACAGGGTCAAATTGTGTACCGCCCTCAGCTCTTTTTAGCCCGCACAACTCCGGGACCCTTCCCTCCCGCAGAGCCGGATTTTTCCGCTGTGCTCTTTGAGGTTGACCAGCCCGAGCTAGCCAGCTTTGATGAACATGGTAACTTGGTGATTAAGGGCGCGGGTAGCTTTAACTTGCGTGCGGATTTTGTTGATCCCGTCAGCAATCAGGTCTTGGCCTCGGCCACTCTCCTGGTTAATAACTATATTCCTATCGAGCCTGTGGCCGCAGAAAGCACCCAGGCCACCCAAGCCGCTCCGGAAGTCACAGAAATTGATCCTGGGACTCTGCCGGAGGAAGACGACCTGGCAAACCAAGACCAGAACACAGAAAGTGAAGGTCAGCTGGATTCTCAGCCCTAGGGCTCAAGCCAGATGAACCAGGACCCGAGGCCAAGAGCCTAGGGCCTAGCAGAGGAGGTGTATCTAGTGGAAAACGTAGTAGAGATGCGGGGCATTAGTAAATTTTTCCCTGGCATCGTAGCTAATGACAAGGTGAATTTTGACCTGGCTAAGGGCGAAATTCATGCCCTCTTGGGGGAAAACGGCGCAGGGAAATCCACCCTGATGTCTATTCTCTTTGGCATTTACCGGCCCGACGAAGGCAAAATTTTCGTCAAGGGCCAGGAGGTAGAGATCACCAGCCCCAACAAGGCACACGACTTGGGCATAGGCATGGTACACCAGCACTTCAAACTGGTAGAAAACTTCACCGTCACCCAAAACATTATGCTAGGCCGTGAGACTACCAAGGGTATCTTTTTGGACCAGGACGCGGCTCGCAAACGCGTGATTGCCTTGTCTGAGCAGTACGGTCTCAATGTGGATCCTGATGCCAAAATCGAGGACGTCTCCGTGGGCATGCAGCAGCGGGTAGAAATACTCAAGGTGCTTTACCGGGATGCCGATATCATCATCCTAGACGAACCTACGGCGGTTTTAACTCCCCAGGAAATCGATGAACTTATGGCAATCCTGCGCAACTTCTGCGCCGAGGGAAAATCCGTCATCCTTATTACCCACAAGCTTAAAGAAATCATGGCCGTGGCAGACCGCGTTACAGTTCTCCGCAGAGGGAAATACATCACCACGGTTCAAACCTCTGAAACTAATGAAGCTGACTTGGCTGCCTTGATGGTAGGCCGGCCAGTTTCTTTTGAGATTGCTAAAGCTCCCGCCAAACTGGGGGATACGGTCTTAGCTGTGCAGGACCTCAAAGTGCAGGACGCCCGCGGCCACCTGGCCCTTAAGGGTGTGAACTTAGAGGTCAAGGCCGGAGAAATCCTGGGCCTGGCAGGGGTAGACGGCAATGGACAGAGCGAGCTGATTGAAGCCATCGCCGGACTTAGCCCTGTTGAATCTGGCCATATCCAGCTCTTAGGTCAAGATATTACTAGTGTGCCGATTCGCGAGCGCACAGAAAAAGGCCTGGCCCATATCCCCGCTGACCGGCAAAAATATGGTCTGGTCCTGCAGTACTCCCTAGCTGAAAACTATATTTTGACCAATTATTATCAGGAACCATACAGTATCCGGGGTTTCCTGCAAAAGGCGGCGATCTCTGAGCATGCAGAGGACCTATCTGCCAAGTTTGACGTACGGTCAGGCGAAGGAATAAGGTCCTTGGCGGGGCAGCTCTCCGGCGGCAACCAGCAGAAGGCCATCATCGCGCGGGAGGTTTCCTCCCAACCCAAGCTCCTGCTCTGTGCCCAGCCTACGCGTGGCCTGGACGTGGGAGCGATTGAATATATCCATAATCAACTGGTTAAGCTGCGAGACCAGGGTGTAGGCATCCTGCTGCTAAGCTTTGAACTAGATGAAATCATTAGCCTATCTGACCGCATTGTGGTCATGTACGGTGGTCAGATCTCTGGCGAAGTACAGGGCAGTGCCACCAACGAACGTGAACTGGGCCTCATGATGGTCGGTTCTTGGAAAAAGTAGGAGGGAACTATGGCAGAAGTAGAACTCAAGAAAACGAAGAAGCACAAGAGTTTGGCCAAGTCTGACAATGGCCGTTTAATTCTTACGGCTCTGATTGCTATAGTTCTGGCCTTCTTGGTGGCCATTATTGTCATGCTGGCTACCGGCATTAAACCCGGTAACTTTTTTTCTGCCCTGCTCCGCACCTTTACCGGTTTGGACTTTAGCAAGGCAGGCACCGACGCCTTCTTTAAACCCCGCTATGTGGGGGAATTTATTCAAATCTCTTTGCCTCTGATTATGACCGGTCTGGCTCTAGGCTTTGCCTACCGCTGCGGCCTCTTCAACATCGGGGCTGAAGGCCAGGTCATCGCCGGTATCCTAGGCGCTAACCTGGTGGCGATCTTGGTACCCTGGCAGTCCAAGGCCTTAGCCGTCCTGGCTGTACTCACAGCCGGCCTCTTTGGTGCGCTCTGGGCTCTGATCCCGGGCTTACTCAAGGCCCATCTTGGGGTATCGGAAGTAGTATCTACTATCATGTTTAACTACATGGCCATCTATATGTCTAATGCCGTGCTCAAGGCCCTGCCGGGTTCCAATACTCAAAGGACCGTTGACCTGCCAGAACAGGCCATGCTGACCTCCCCCTGGCTGCGAGAAATTACTGGCAATTCCCGCCTCCACTGGGGCATCCTCATAGTATTGATCTGCATTCCCCTCTACAATATCCTGCTCAACCGGACCAGCTTTGGTTATGAAATCCGCGCGGTAGGCTTCAACCGAGACGCCGCCCGCTATGCCGGTATGAAGGTTAAGAGCCGGATCGTAGCCTCCATGATGATTTCAGGCCTCTTCGCCGGTTTGGCCGGTGCCTGCCTGGCTCTGGGAACCTTCAAATATGGCCGCATCCTGCCCGGTTTTGAAAACTATGGCTTTGACGGTATCGCCGTAGGACTTCTGGGCGGTACCAGAGGCGTGGGTATTCTTTTAGCTGGTCTCCTCATGGGCGGCCTGAGATCTGGCCAAGCCCTCATGCAGGCGCAGCGTGTACCCCTGGAGATTGCCCAAATTGTCTCCGCCCTGATCGTGCTCTTTGTAGCCATGCAGAAGGCGATTGACTTCATCCTGTCCCGCATGGCTAAAAAGCGCCGCCTGGAAGCTCAGGCGGCTGAGGCTCAAGTGCCAGAGGCTCAGGCGGAGGAAGTCCCGGCGTCGGATGACCGGACGGCAGATTCTCCAGCGGCGGAGGCTCCGGCGACAGACCAAAGCCCCGACCCCGCCAAGACAAAGGAGGGAGGTAAATAATGGAACTCTTTAGCTCAATGTTTGTCTTAGCCCTGATTTACTCGACCCCGATTATTTTGGCGGCCACGGGTGTGCTATATTCCGAGCGCTCAGGTGTTACCAATATTGCCATAGAAGGTGTTATGGTTATGGGTGCCTTTGTGGCAGCCACGATCCTCTACTATACCGAGACCAGTATGGGCGACTTCGCCCCCTGGCTGTCCATCCTACTAGCCGGCTTAGCAGGTATTGTCTATTCGGCCATCCATGCCTTTATTTCCATCGACCTAGAGGGCGACCAAACCATTTCTGGTACAGCCTTAAACATGCTGTCCCCGGCTCTAGGCGTTTACCTCTGCCAAATCATTTTTGGCCAGCAACGGTCTCAAGCCTTCCAAAGAGGCTTTGTCAAAACCACTATCCCCGGTTTGAGTGATATCCCGATTATCGGAAGACTTTTCTTCTCTAATATTTATCCCACCTTCTATCTGGCTTTAGCAGTAGTCATCTTAACCTACATTATCTTATGGAAGACCCCCCTGGGCTTGCGGCTCCGTGCCGCTGGCGAACACCCCGCTGCCGTAGACAGCTTGGGCATTTCCGTACGCAGACTCCGTTATGGCGGCGTCCTGACCTCTGGCTTCCTCGGCGGTATGGCGGGCGGCATCATGGTCTTAACCCAATCTACCCAGTTCACCGCCAGCTCCATCCACGGCATGGGCTTTATCTCCATCGCCGCCCTCATCTTCGGCCGCTGGAACCCTTGGGGTGTCCTAGGGGCAAGCTTTTTCTTTGGCTTCTCCCAGATCTTCGGCATTTACTCACGGGACGTACCCCTATTTGCCAACATCCCCCAAGAAGTCTTCCAAGCCTTGCCCTATGCCTTAACGGTTCTTGCCCTGCTCTTCTTCAGTCGCAAGTCTGCCGCCCCCAAGGCTGTAGGCATACCTTATAAGGCCAGTAATTAGTAGGCAAAATTCCGTTTGAGCCGAAGTGCCAACCTGGCAGAATCCCTATTTAGCGGAAGTGCCAACAACAATATGGCTCCCACAGGCCTCGCGGACTAAAAAAGAGTGTGCAAAATTCCGTTTGAGCCGAAGTGCCAACCATAATCTTAGCCCCGAAATCCCTTGGGGCCGGAAAATGGTTGGCACAACGCCGTTTTAGCGGAAGTGCCAACTATTATTTCCGCCTTGAGCTCCCCTGCGGCCTCGAAATCAGTGTGCAAAACGCCGTTTCAACAGAAGTGCCAACCATAATCTTTAAAAAGGCTAGGACTTGACCTCCGCCTGGACTAAGTGTATTATGCTAGCTATAACAGTTATGTCAGAAGGGGAAAATATGGCTATCTTCCAAATTGATCAACAAAGCCGTGTTCCCCTCTATGAGCAGCTCAAGCGCCAGGTCTTGAATCTGGCTGCCCTGGGCCTTTTAGAGGAAAACGAGCAAATGCCCTCAGTCCGCCAATTGGCTTCTGACTTAGGCATCAATCCTAACACGGTGCAAAAAGCTTACCGGGAACTGGAGAGAGATGGGCTGATTTATACCTTGCCTGGCCGGGGTAGCTTTTTAGCTGCCACGGATGCCCATGTGGATGCGATAAAGGAGGGCCTGATTGAGCGTTTGGGCGAGATTATTGAAATGGCTCTGCGCTCGGGCTTCTCGCAGACCTTAATTGAAAATCTTTTTGCCAAAGCTCTAGCTCAGAAGCTCTTGGAGCACATGTCGCAGGCACCAGAGGCGGGCAATAGTTCGGCTGGCCTGCCTCAAGGGAAAGGTGTGGACCAAACGCTTGTAAGCATGCCTCAGGGACTAGAAGAGGACCAAGTTCCAGCGAACAAAGCCCAAGAGCAAAGAGAGAGGAAAGCCCAGGTGAGCAAGTCTCAAACAAGAGGAGCCAGCAAAATACCTGGGAGTAAGTCTCAGGACGAAGAAAGTGAAGCGTTAAAATGATTAGCAGCCAGAATTTAAGTAAATATTTTGGGAAAATTATTGCCCTAGAGAATTTAACTTGCAGCATAGCCGCAGAATCTATTTATGGCTTGATTGGCTCTAATGGCGCAGGTAAATCTACTTTCTTGCGTTTGATGGCTGGTATCTATAAACCTACCTCTGGCAAGCTTTGCTATCATGGTCAGGAAATTTATGGCAATTCAGATTTGCGTCAAGAGATCATCTTGGTGCCCGATCAACCTTGCTTTTTGCCGGGGGAAAACCTGGAGGGGATGTGCAAGTTCTATAGCCAAACCTACAGGGGTTGGTCGAGCAGCTTCTACGAAGAACTGACGCAAATTTTCACTTTGGACCACCAGCGCCCCTTAGAAAAGATGTCCAAGGGTATGCAGCGGCAGGCTTCATTACTTCTGGCCTTAGCTGCTAAGCCGCGTCTCCTGCTGATGGACGAAGCCTTTGACGGTCTTGACCCTGTAATGAGGGAAAACCTCAAGCGGATTCTTGCGAGGGAAGTCGTGGCCAACGGCTTGACAGTTATCATTGCCTCTCATAACTTGCGTGAGCTAGAAGGTTTTTGCGACCAGATCGGCCTCTTGCACGAAGGTGAGCTCATCTACGAACATGAGCTAGAGTCCATGAATCTGGGAGTCTATAAACTGCAGCTGGCTTTTAATGAGATACCTAGCCAAGCCAAGCTAGAAGACCTGGGCCTGGACATCCTGCACTATGAAAAGCGGGGATCAATCCTGCAATTGGTGGTAAGAAATGACCAGGAATTTATCGAAAGTAAGCTCTCCGACTTGGAGCCCCTGATCTTAGATCTCCTACCTCTAACCTTGGAAGAGCTCTTTATCTACGAATTGGAGGTCAAGGGCTATGCCGTCCAAAGCCTCATCTCTTAATCACGCCAGTGGCCCGAATCCTGCAGCCCGGTATTTATTTTTCAAACGGGACCTCAAGGATAATGGGGTCTGGCTCTTTGTGCTCAGCCTCCTCTTTCTTTTGGCTGAACCCTTTATCCTTTACCTGACAGGAGCGACGGCTGCGGACCTCTCGAACAACCAGCTCTGGGGCTCCCAAATGGCTAGGGCCTTTAAGGATTTCACAGAAGGTGTGCAATCCATAGTCCTGGCCAGCCTCATGGTCTTGGGCCTCACTTTTTTAGCCTATCGGCTGTTTACCTTCCTCTTTGACAAGGAGGAAAGTAACTTCTACCTGAGTTTACCCCTGTCCCGGTCGCGGCTCTTCGTTAATCGCTACATGGCGGGAGTGGTCTTGATCACTTTGGCCTTCCTCGTGGAACTCCTGGTCATGCTCTTGGCCTTTTTCCTACCTCCCGCAAATTTGGCCCCTTATTTTCAAGACTGGCTCAGCCTGAGACTAAATTTTTACCTCGCGAGCCTAGCCTTCTTTAGCAGCCTAGTATGCTGCTTTACCTTGGTGGGCCATTTTGCGGATGGGATATTGACTGCTCTGGGCTTAAACCTGTTCTTGCCCCTCCTGCTGGCTCTACTGGGAATTTTCATTACAGATTCTGTAGCCGGTTACCTGCCTGAGCCCGGCAATAACTTTTACCGTATAGTCAGCCTGTGGTCCCCGGGTATGCAATTGTATATACCCCGGCGGGGCCTGACGGATGGTCTTTATAGCCTGGCCGCCTGGATGGTGTGGGGCTGTCTATGTCTCCTGGCTTTCCGCAGAAGGCCGGCGGAGCGGGCGGGCAGCCGTCTATCCAGCATGCCGCATTCCTGGCCGCTCTCCCTGCTGTATACCTTCTTAGGAGGTGTCCTGGGTGGTATGTTCATAGAGGCTTTGACGGGACGTCAGATCATTTATTATTTCCTAGCGGGCTTTGTACTCTTCTCCTGCCTGGCTCATCTGCTTTATCAAGTTATGGTTCAGGGTCCACTGAAGGGCGCTGGCCGCAGTTTTGCGGTGAAGGTTCTTGCTGCCCTGATCTTAATGGTGGCTTTCGATTTGGCCGTAGAGACTTACCCGGCCGAAGCACCTCGCTATTGGCAAGCTGAAGATGTAGATAGCGCTGATCTGGAACTCGGTCAGATTCCCTCTACCTGGAGTATCCTACAGAAAGGCCCGGTCAGCCTCCATATAGACCGAAAAACCGCGCCGGAGTCTTTATTTGCACTGCTCAAGGCTTATCAAGAGGGTCCTCACCTTTCTGAGCGCCAGGGCTTTATCAATGATTCGAGAATGAGGGATCCGCAAGGAGATTATCAGAGCTTTAATTCAAACTTGAGGTTAGAATTTACCCGCCAAAGCGGCCGCAAAGACAAGGTCCAATATTTTTACCGAGATAGCCAAGAGATATACCAGGCACTCAGAAGTTCAGACGTCTATCAGCCATTGACGGTGTTAGAAAATCGAGATTATCAAGCAGGAGATAAAGTTTACCTGGAACTCACACTTTACGATGACGGCTCCGGCCAAACCTCCTTTAGAGAACTCGTTGACCGGTTAGACAGCTCTCCCTATTTCCAGGAGGACAGTTGGCAGGAGGACGCCTCTATGCCTGTTTATTATGGTAATCCTTGGTCTGGCCCTGGAGCTTCTCCAGCGAAAGCTCAACTGCCTAGCCGCAAAAGTGGACAGGCTTACCTGCTCTTAAGGGAGGAAGAGGCGGAGAAGTTGGTTCAGCTCATAAACGCAGATCTGGCTCAAACCGCTAAGTATGCGGAGTTCTGGACAATAGCTGAGCCCTTGCCTAGCCAGGTAGAAACTGGAGAGAGTTTTGACCAGCAGTTGACTAAGATGTGGTCTGGACTAGACGTTAACCTCAGACTTTTCCAACTCAGAGAAATTTCCCTTCCCGGACTCAGCGTCCGCGCCGACTCGTTTATCTATAACTATGATGGAGATCCTGTAGCTTCTGAGCTGGACACAGAGGCAAACCTAGCCCTAGATAGTTTGCGCCTGGAGCAGAATCTCCCCATACATGAACCTTTCCAAGAAGAGAGTCAAGCCTATTTGCTGCAGCTTTTACAAGGAGTAGCACATGACTAAAGTCTTACCGCAAACCAGTGAGCAAATTAAGCCTTTACAGGAGCCAGCCCCTCAGCCTTTGGCGGACCTGGGTCAAAGCCAGAAATTAGCGCCAGCCCGGGCTTTGTCGGCTTGGTTTTGCAAGAAATACCTGATCCTGGCTATACTTCCTATCCTAATTCAAGCCCTAGTTTTCAGCCTACCCGTCCTCATGAACGGGTTGGCTTACAGTGTAAATGATGCCTATGGCGCTCTGTACACGGTAGAGATTTTCCTCTTCCCCTTAGGCTTACTCTTTGGCCTAATCCTGGTGCACAAGCTCTTTTACTTCCAGCACCAAGCTCAAGGCGCCAACCTTATTTACGCCTTGCCCCTTACCAGGGCTAAGCTTTATCTTACCCTGCTGGGTTCTCTGGCCATCCTGCTAGGCATTCCTCGCCTGGCCTCACTCCTGCAAAACAGCCTACTCTTCCTCTTTGACGGGGTGAGCTTTGTCTACCTGCTGCGCATGGAGCTGGGCCTTTACCTGAAAATTTGGGCGGCCTTAGCCCTCTTGATTTTCTTCTATACGGAAGGTTTCAATAGCTTTAACGCCCAGCTCTTGGCTATTTTTACGAATATCTTCTGGCCCTTGCTCTTTTTTGTCCTGCAATTTATTGCCCAGGCCTGCCTGCCCAGCTTTGTGGGATTTGACTGGTCCGCGCCCCTGCCCTTGCTTTTCGCGCCTTATATTTCTGGCTTCCTGCCTGGACTCTGGCAGGGCTGGACCTTAGGGATCCGTCTCTTGACGAGCTTGGCCTTTTTGCTCCTGGCCTATTTGGCCTTCTTAAATCGACCCGCGGAAAACCAGGCCCGTTATGATGTGGAGGTTAGGGCCTTTATCCTACCCCGCGCGATTATCTCTGTAGCCTCTGGTCTTACCTTAGGTATAGCCCTTTACTATATTCGAGGGGAATTTACCAAGGATGCTCCGGGCTGGCTCATCTTTATCCTGGGCCTCGTTCTGGGCAGCCTCTTGGCCAACCTCTTGCAAGACCTCTTGTACAGCCGGGGAGTCCTCAAATTCCGCCGCGCTTTAGCTAAGGCCTTGGCTTTGACTATTCCTGGCTTGGTCATTGTGACTCTATTAGCCTCCGGCTTCTTTGGCTATGACTTCCGTCTGCCTCAGGGCGGCGACAAGGCCAAGATCAGCATTGAAAGAGCAGATGAGGGTATCCCAAAGTTCACACCTTTTACGGTCTTTGGTGTTTACCAACCGTATCCGGACCAACTAATTGGAGATTTTCGCCTGCCTCACAGCTGGCAACTGGATGATCCTGACCAGAAAGAGTTTTTCCTTAAACTTTTGGACCAAGCTTATCAGGAAGGCCAGCCCGGCCTTGAGTTGCCGCGCAATCTGACCTCCTATAACCGCTACCGGGGCATAACGGAGGAAGACTCCGTAATTAGTCAGGACGGTCTCCTAGACATTACGCTTACTTGGCAGAATCCGGGATCACCCTTCCGCCATAAAAGGATCCTGCCACTGACCGACCAAAGCTTGGAGACTCTGGCCCCTCTGTTTAAGGATCCTGCGATGGAAGCTTTCTTCTATAACTTGGCCTATTCTCAGATTACGCAGATCTACCTGATCCAAGATGGAACTACCGTTAAACCTGTTGCTCAAGCTGCACAGGCAGCACAAGACCACACTGGAGAAAGTAAGTTGGGCGCAGCCAGCAGCTGGCGCCAACTCTGGCAGGCCTATGTACAATATCAGGAAGAGTCTCGTCAACGCCAGACCTATATCCCAACTTTTTCTCTCTACAGTGAGCGCTTTATTTATGCTCTCTTGGCGGACTATAGCAAGTTGGGACTGGAAGAAAGGGAAGACCTAGGACAACATAGTGAATTACAGCTCAAACTGCGCTTTAGCGGACGCCTTACCCAAGAGCTGAGTTCTGGCCCTATGGCCCTTAACCGCAGTCTTTTAGCTGGCAATGAGGCGATAGAAGATCTCAAACTCCCGGTGCGAGAGAACTTTAACTTAAGCAAGCAGGTGTTTGCTGATATGCTTCACGACCAAGCGCAGTATTTGGATAAGTTGGAGGACACGCACTAGACGTCTTTCGTGCTAAGATGAAGCAGGATTTTTCCCTCGGGAGGCGCTATTAGATGTATAAGAAACTAGAAAATTTACCACCCTTGGTGCGTGACCTTTTGGTGGACTTCATTGGTTGCCTGTGTGCCTCAATTGGCCTTTACAACTTCGCTTCCCAATCGGGTTTCCTGCCCGGAGGTATCTCTGGTATAGCCCTGATTATCCAGCACTACATACCGGTTTTACCCCTTGGTATCCTCAACCTGCTGTTAAATATCCCCTTGGTGATTTTCGCCTTCTTCTTCCTGGGCCGAAACTTCCTGCTCCGGTCCATGCGGACGGTAGTGGTACTAACTTTCACCTTGGACATTTTAGCCCCGCTGATTCCGACATACTCCCGCAATCCCCTCTTGTCAGCCATCTTCGGGGGTTGCTTTGTGGGCCTAGGCTTGGGCATTATTTTCTCTAACCATTCTTCTACAGGTGGGGTGGACCTCATTGTGATGAGCCTCAAGAAGCTTAAACCTCACCTGTCCTTAGGCACCATCACCATGATGATTGACGGCCTTATTATTCTCGCGGGCGGTTTTGTCTTTGGGAACGTCGAAG
The DNA here is from genome assembly GCA_964398655.1 of uncultured Oscillospiraceae bacterium. Taxonomy (GTDB): domain Bacteria; phylum Bacillota; class Clostridia; order Saccharofermentanales; family DTU023; genus SFFI01. Next base: position 14,670 of record CAYNNG010000016.1, on the reverse strand, counting down.
CGGTCCTGCACGGCGTTATCTTTACCTTCTTTGTGACCCGAGCCATGGACGGCTACATATCTGGCGCTCAAGCAGGCAAGCTGGCCATGATTATTACGGACCACGGCAAGGGCTTAGGCTCAGAGATTGAGACCAAGGTCCAGCGGGGGGCCACCCTCATAGATGCCACAGGCTCTTATACAGGTAATAAAAAAGAGATCGTGCTCTGCGCGCTCAGCCGCCAGCAGCTGCCTGCCCTGCGTCAAGTGGTCACAGATTTTGATCCAGCGGCCCTCTTGATTGTCCTGGAGTACAACGAAGTGTTTGGCACAGGCTTCCAATCTTTTGTAGAAAAACATTAACCATAACTCAGGGCGAAGATCTTTCGCCACAGCCAAGTAAAATCTCTCACTACAGCTAAGCTAATACAGACAAGCTGGATTTCTACTAATCTTGCCCTTCCAGGGTCCAGTCTTCGGCTCCCAAGAAAAAGCTGGGAGCCTGGGGCTTAAAGTTGGCTAATCTTTGATAAGCGAAGTAGTAAGCCTGGCGGTAAAGGGCATAGGCTGGCCTACCCTGCGGGAGTTGGCTGCGGCTGCCATGCAAGATCAGACCAGAAGCCTGGGCCGTCAATGCACTGTCCAGGTCTTGTCGGCTGACTGCTTGAAAATTAATATCCACACCGGCTCCCATTAAATTATGGTCCCAGGCTAAGATGCAGTCGTGGCTGAGGAGGTCATCCGCCAGGTAGACCAAACTCAGGTTTAGCTGATCTAAACTTGGTGCATCCGCCCCCGCTTTGGCCAGTTGGGCTTCTGACATCTCAGATGTGGAATAACCGGCTTCTGCTAAGAGGTCCAAGGCTAATTTCTGTCTTTCTTCGGCTGAGATCTTGCGGCCAGGATCGGTAAGGCCTGCACGTTCGCTCAGGCTGGCCTGGTCAACATTGAGACACTCACCCTGCAGGGACAAGATGGGCACATGGGTTAAGTCCTGCATGGCATTGCCCTGAGGCGCAAGCAGGTAGAGCGCCGCCAAGAGCTGCGGGTCTGCCAGGGGATTATCTTCGATATCTGTATTAACCGTAAGAGATAGAAGGTCGGTGGTTGCGACCTTATCTAGCTTATAGCCTGCCTCCAAGATACGGGTTTGGTTTTCGGGGCTTAGCAGAGGGAGGAGGGCTAGGTCGGCTTGGTAGTTGAGTAGATCATCTACTATCTCATACTCTCTGCTGTGCCGGATGGTCAGATGAGGAATCTGGGCAGGAGAGAAGGGGCTGCCGGCAGGTGCCGGTTTCGCGCTTAGTTCTATATCTGGACTGTCCTGGCTGAAATCCAGGCTGTAGGGGCCGGAACCGGCGCCTGCATAGACCACCTGGAGGCTTTCGTCCGTGGGGGTTTGGAGGTCGGATTTTTCTGTTCCCGTGGTATCTGGTCCTGCGCCTGTGGTGAGGTCTTGGTCCATTAGCTCCGGTAAGCTGGAGAGTTGGAGCCAGTTTTGAGAGGGGGACGACCACCAGACGCGGGCGGGCAGGATAGGCAGGGCCAAGATATCTTCTAGCTGGGCAGAAATGTCTTCTTTAAAGGAAATTTCCATTTCCCGATCGTTGAGAGAGTTGATCCCTTCTAGCAGGATGAAGGGCCTGGTTTTGCCAGCTGTATCTGGCTCGGGAGTTTCCAGTGAAAGGTCTGGCAGCGTGGGGGCTGCGGGCGCTTGAGCGCTAGGATTTTCGGCATTTTCCGAGAGACCTAGGATACGGGCTTGGCGCTTCCAGTAATCTTCCACGCCCACAATCTTGGCTAGAAAGCTCGTCCCCGGATAAGCGAGGGGAGCTTGGACCAAGCTGTCCAAGGTAAATTCAATATCTCTTACAGTCAGGGGCTGGTTGGGCCCCCAGAAAAGCTGGGGCTTGAGCTCTAAGCGGAGCTTTTTGCCGTCCGCGCTGAGCTTGTAGGAAGCCAGAAGGCTATAGGTGCCTTGGTCGAGGTCAGAGTAAAGCGGCCGATAGAGGAGGCTGGCTAAGCTGAAGAGCTGGGGAGAATTGAAAAGCAGGGGGTTAAAGTTTAAGCCCTCGGCATTCACAGGCAGGACATCCCAATAGGGATCCAGAGGCAGGAGCAGAGTGAGCCGATCGGCTCGGGGTTCAAATTTCTCAATGATCGGGAAGCTTTCGAGCGGGACATACTCGGTTTCGCCTGGTAACTCCGGGTCAGTCCCCTCCGGATTTAGAGGTTCGGGCAGACTGGGTTCCTCGCCGTCGGGACCAGTAGGAGGAGTCTCGGGAGTGTGGCTTTCCTGAGGATCACCCGGTAGTTCTTCTCCTGGAACTGCTGGCTGGCTAGGCTCACTTTCGTCGCCTGGTTGGCCGGGCTGAGGAGTGCTGGGAGGGTTTTCTCCTGGCTCTCCGGGGTCTGGAGGCGCGGTAGGCCCATACTCTGAAGACTGGCTGCTAGACTCCTCGGTGCCTGTCTCGCCTCCTTCCTCTCCCGCAACCCGGGTGCCGAGTAAAAAGGGAAAGGCCAGAATGGAAAATAAGAGGCCCAGTAAGATAATCCAGACAAACACTAGTCTGACGTAGTCTTTTTTCTTTTTGGGCTTCGGCGTATTAGACTTTGACGGCATGGGGGATAACCACCTTTCGAGCAAGGCTCACTTCTTACAGTCTAGTTTATCATCTGAAGCAAGGGGCCATAAAGTACCAACGTTAGTGTATTATACTATTGGCTTGGTCTTCAGTAATTGATATGAGGAGTATTGCATATGTCAGATGCGCACAAATCTTACGACGTTCTTATTATTGGTGCCGGCTTGGCCGGGATATTTGCGGCCTGGGAAATCGCAGGCCAGCGGCCTGACCTTAAAGTAGCGGTCTTAGAGCAGGGCAAGGCGGTAAGACAGCGGGTCTGTCCCATTGTGACCGGCCAGGTCCCCCAATGCATACATTGCCCCATTTGCGCTATTATGCGCGGTTTTGGCGGCGCCGGCGCCTATTCCGATGGTAAGTTTAACTTCACTACGGAGTTTGGCGGCTGGCTGACGGATTATCTGCCGGAGCAAAAGGTGATGGACTTAATTAATGAAGTAGATGCCATCAACCAAAAACTGGGCGCCAAAGAGGCCTACCATTCGACCTCCGGGCCGGAGGCCGAGGCTATCCGCAAAAAGGCCCTGGGTCTGGATATCCACCTGCTTAATGCCCGCTGCAAGCATTTGGGCACAGACCAAAATCGGGCGATCTTGGAGCGGATGAACGATTGGCTGGACGAACACGTGGACTTGATTACCGAATGCGAGGTCCAGGAAATCCGTCCTATCTACCAAGGCCAGCTGCAGGTTTTGCCGGATAAACAAGCCCAAGTCGCTGCCAGCAGCGCGGAAGATTTGCGGCAGATTTATAAGGAGTCCGACTCCCAGCAAGACCGCAGTCATAAACATAAGAGCCCGGAGCATGCTTTCCCAGACCAGCCAGCCGTGGACTACTACGAGCTAGTGACCAGCAAGGGTATCTTTCAGGCACCAAAACTGATTGCCGCTCCCGGCCGGGCTGGCGCGGAATGGTTTGCTGACCAGTGCCGCAAGCTGGGCCTGCCCCTGTACAACAATCAGGTAGATATCGGTGTACGGGTAGAGCTGCCCGCCCTGGTCTTTAAGGACATTACCGATGCCATGTACGAGGCTAAGCTCAAATACCAAACCAAGCTGTATCGGGATATTGTCCGCACCTTCTGCATGAACCCCTATGGCTACGTGGTGGCAGAAAATACGGACGGCATTATTACGGTTAATGGCCACTCTTATGAAGACCCTGCCTTGGCCTCGGACAATACTAACTTTGCCCTCCTGGTCTCCAACCGTTTTACGGAACCTTTTAATGAGCCCTATAAGTACGGCAAGGCCATTGCTTCCCTCTCCAATATGCTGGGCGGTGGTGTGCTCATGCAGCGCTTAGGCGACCTGGAAGATGGCCGGAGAACGACCTTCCACCGGATGCAGAAATCTTTTGTTAAGCCCACTTTGGACGCGACTCCAGGTGATCTCAGTCTGGTTCTGCCCAAACGGCATATTGACAACATCATAGAAATGCTCCATGTTTTGGATAAACTGGCTCCCGGAACTGCCAACTCAGATACCCTGCTTTATGGGGTGGAGGTGAAATTTTACTCTTCCCGCCTGGAGCTGACTTCCAACTTTGAGACCCAATTCCCGGGCTTCTATTCCATCGGCGATGGGGCGGGTATTACCCGCGGTCTGTCCCAGGCCGGAGCTTCCGGCCTGCACGCCGCCCGGGCGGTGTTAGCCAGCCTGGCTTAGGTCTCTTTTTGCAACCTTCAGCTGACCTTGCTACCTGAGGAAAAATAAGAGGGGGTGCCCCAACTGGAGGCACCCCCTAAATTTTATCTACAAACATTCGGGAGGCTTACTTAACCTTCTTCGCCTTGGGCATCTGGCTCCACATAACCTGTGATGCTGTCAAAGCCGTCCAGCCACTGAGGATTAGACACAGCAAAGGTGTAATTCAGAACTAAAACGTCTTGAATATCTTTATCCTCAATAAAGGCCAGGAGATCGTCGGTAAACTGGCGGGGGTCTACTACGTAGATATCTTCATATTGGTCCACCAGATAGGGGATAAAGCCATTGCCGAAGGAATCCTTGACTACCAGGATGGACTTGCCGTTTTCCAGGCTGGACTTGATGTGGCCCAGGGCCACGTCTCCGCCCAGATAGAGCATATATTGGTTTTCGTTGTAAACATTGTAGGCCAGAAAGGTGCCAGGATAGCCTTCAGACATGCTGGCATCTTCATAGTAGGTGTATTCCGCCTCGTGTAAAGGCTGGAAGATTTCCGCCTGGTCCTCGGAGCCCAGGAGCAGGGGAGACTTATCGGTGTAGCCGTATAGTGAGCCCAGGAAGGTTCCTTCGGGCCGGGTCAGCTCATAGTCGGACAGGGCAGGCGCCTCCAGGTCCAAGGTGTCGCAGAAGGCCTTATAGGCGTAATAGGCCCCGCGTCCATTCCAGTGGTGGTCGGTGCGGAAATAGATATATTCATCCAGGTGGGCGGCGAGTTCGGAGTAGGCGTCCACTTTGAAAATGTCAGGATCTTCGTGCTTATAGATATTCGTGATGGCCGCGAAGTTGGAGTAGTCGCCGGACCGCAGCTCGTCTGTGCCATAAAAGGCGATGGCGGTAGGCGCTACCAGGCTGATCACCCGGCGATTTTCCGGCAGGACCTGGCGCAGATGGTTGATGCGCTGGGCGTAGTACTCTGTGTATTCCGGAGAATAGTAGTGGATCTCCATGGCCTGGCCTTTGATAATCACGATGTTTGAGGTCTCCAGATCCAGATTGGCCTGGTTACTGAGCTTGACCTCGGTTTCTTTTATTTCGCGGTCGGCCTGGGGGCCGGGAGGTTCCGTAGCCTCAGGCTCGGTGGCTTCGGCTCCTGAAGTTTCCTGGGGCTGGCTCTCCAGCGGGTGCTCCACACCGCCTTGGCCGCCGCCATCCTTCTGGGCTGTAATGAGGTGAACTTGATCATCTCCGCCGGGAGTGAAATTCACGATGGCTTTTAAGGTACGGTTGAGGTCCAAGAGCTGTTCGCGGAAGGGAAATTGATCAGCGTAGTAGGCGTCTACATCCGCATTAAATTTGCCTTGGTAGAAGTCGCTCCAGGCGAAGACGGGCCTTTGGGCCAGGGTGCGCTGTTCGGCTTGAGATATTTCTTCCGTAGGCCAAAAGATGAAGAGCACCCCCATGACCAACAGGGGAAGGAGAAAGAATAAAAAGATGAGGTGGTCGTACTTCAGAGCCTGGTAGGCCGGGGTCAAAACTTGCTCGGAAGAGGGTTGTCCCTGTGCCTGGTGGTAGGAGGACAAGGGCTGAGGACCCGGTCTAGTTGGACGGGCAGAAGCCGGGTGTGGGACCCGGCCAGTTCTTCCTCTGGCTGGCTGGATCTGGCCCAGCTTGGGCCTGCTTTGGGGTTGCCTAGTCTGGGGCAGGGGTCTGCTGCCTTGGGGACCAGCTTGCGGTCTCCGTTCAGGCCGCATTTCCTGACGGGGCAGGGGCCTCCTTGGGCTTACCCGTTCAGGCCGACCTGCTTGCTGAGGCCTAGGACTGACAGCCTGCCGTCCGCCCATACCGGTGGAGGGTCTGGGCTGACCAGACTGGGCCGGAGCGGGTCTGGGGCCAGGGCCGCTTTGCTGAGTTGGGTTTTGCAGCTGGTGAGAAAAGTTATGTGGCATGATGCAGCTCCTAGAAACGGAAATAGAGGAAGGGGTTATAGCTGGCTCCGGCCAGAGAGGCCGTGGAGAGGAGTAAGAGCCCCAGGATTTGAACCAGGCTGGCCGCAAAGTAATAGGGGGAGGCATGGACATCCAGCTCCGAATACTTGCGGTTGACCAGGTCTTTAAGCTTGGGCAGGATAGGCAGGCTGCCCACGAGGGCTATGATGAGGAAGAGGAGGTTCTGCCGCAGCAAAACCCGACCTTCTAAGTTAACAAAGGGTCCATTCGCGGCAAAAAGCCGGCCTAGGAAGATACCTAGCTTACTTAAGTCGCTGAAATAAAAGAGTGCCCAGCCAAAGAGGGTTACCGGGATCATATAGAGGTAGCCCACGAAGCGGGGAGCTCTTTCCAAGGCGGAGAGAAGGAAGGTCTTCTCTAAAATCAGGAAAACGAGATAGTAAAGCCCCCAGAAGATAAAATTCCAAGAGGCTCCATGCCAAAAGCCTGTGAGGAACCAGACAATAAAGAGGTTGAGCATCTGGTGACGGCGGTTGCCACCCAGAGGGATGTAGACATAGTCCCGGAAAAAGCTAGAGAGGGAGATGTGCCAGCGCCGCCAAAAGTCAGTCACAGAGCGTGAGATGTAAGGGTAGTTGAAGTTTTCCGGAAAGTGGAAGCCAAAAATCCGCCCCAGCCCTATGGCCATATCGGAGTAGGCGGAAAAATCATAGTAAATTTGTATGGTATAGGCCACTAGACCAATGAGGGCCTCCAGGCCTGAAAGCTGGCCCAGACGGCTGGACCCGATGCTCTGCTCTACCAGGCTGCCGGCATAGTTGGCGATGAGGCATTTCTTGGCTAAACCTGCAACAAAGCGTCTGGCTCCCAGGGCGCGGTCTTTAGCCGAGGGATGACGGTCGGTCATGGCCTTTTCAATGTCTGTATAGCGGACAATAGGCCCGGCAATCAACTGGGGGAAAAAGGACTCATATAGGAGGAAGTAGTCCAGGCGCTTTTGGACCTGGCAGTTACCCCAATAAAGATCCACGATATAAGAGATGATCTGGAAGGTGTAGAAGGAGATCCCGATGGGCAGGGTGAATCCTGGCAGGGGAATTGCAGACCCCAAGAGGGCGTTAAGGTTTTCGATAAAGAAGTCTGAGTACTTGAAGATCAGGAGGGGAATAAGCGCGGACATAATCCCCAGGATCAGGAAAAGCTTGCGAGATTTTTGCTCGCGGTCGGGGCGGCAGGCTGCCATGAGTCGACCAAAGAGATAGACTAGACTGCCGGAAATCAGGAGCTGAATGACCCAGAAGGGCTCCCCCCAGGCATAGAAGAAGAGGGAGAAAATCAAGAGCACCAGATTTTTGTGCTCAATTTTTTTCACTAAGGGGTAAATGATCAGGCAGAGGGGCAGGAAGGCGTAGAGGAAGAATAGACTAGAAAAAACCATAAGCCGCTCCTTGGGAAATATTTGCTAGGGCTGAACCCAGTGTGGGTCTGAGGCTCTCAACACATGACAAAGCGGGAAAGCCTGCTACGTGAAGGGGTTTTGTCCCCTATTAACTCTAGGTATTTTAAGGGCCAAAGGCTGATTCTTCAAGTTAAATCACTGTTACTAGCGACTTTTGCGATAAGAAACGCGGGCTTATTTGCGTATTTTTCGGTAAATTTTGAGCCCCCACATGGCTAGCTTATAGAGGAAGGGTTTGGCGGCAAAGTCATATTCTCCCGCAGTTTCTTCAATTACGGGGTCAAAATGAGACTTGAACACGGTAAGACCATCATCGAAGGTGCCCTCCAAGCCACCAAAATTATAACGGTCTGCTCCCTGGGCAAAGGCCCAGCGGATACCCTCTGTGTAGAGTTTCCACATGGCTGGGATGCGGGCAAAACGCTCGTCTGAAGCCGCATAGGGCATCTCAGCAGCTCTGCCATAGCAGATCGCTAAGATGCCAGCTTGATACTTTTCCTGGGCCTCGTCTGCACTCAGACTAGCCTCTAATTCCTGGTAGAAGGCCAGGTCCTTGTCGCGGGAGACTACCTGCTCTTCCAGCTGTTTAACTTTTTTGGGGGCAGAATCCCCGAGCTCTTGGATTTGGGCCTCCAGGTCAGCCTTGGCTTGCAAGGTGCGGGCCTTGGCTTGAGGCAGGTCAAAGGCGGCGAGAGACAGGAGGGCCTCGTCGCCGTAGGCATCTAAGATTCTTTGGAAATACGCCTTGTCTCTCAGGCGGATCCCCTGCCGCTCTTCGGTGAGCTTAATTAAGCGCGCGAAGGGATCCAAACCTTGGGCACCCAGGTCTTGGGCTTCCACGAAATAGCGGTCATTCAACTTGAGGTTGTAGCGGATTTTACCCTTGGGCGGCTCTTCCCAACTTTTATTGCGCACCAGAGCCTGGAAACGCGGCTGGATGGTAGAGCCCATTTCTAGACTCAAGGGTCGGTGCAGAAAGCCCGCCTGGGCAAAAGTTTGATTCAGAGTCTCGAGCTTAAACACCTCCTGGGCCTCGTCATTTTGAAAGTCCTTGATGGAGCCTTCACGGATGGGGCAGGGAGGATGCACGCGCACAAAGAGGGCTTTTTCAGTTTTGGCCAAGTCTGCCAAGTCCCGCAAAAATGCCTCCAGGATATCTGACCGCCTATAGTCCAAGAGAGGTCCGTGAGGGAGGTACCAGAAAGACAGGCCTAAGGCCAGAGGGCGGCGGAGAACCTGACCAGCAGCCACTAAGCTCCCCTGGCTGTCGCGCAAGCCCACCCGGAGGGGCAGCCATTCTGCCTTGACTTCAGCCCAGGGTAAGGACTGGAGGATATTGGCAAATTCCTGCTGGCGGGCAAATTGATCAAATTCCGCGGGTGAAAGCTGGGGCTCAAAGGTGAAAGGGCCGCTGCTGGCTGTGGTCTGGCTGCCGTGAGGGGAGGTAATTTTTGACATGAACTATCTTTCTATTGCTATGGGCGAAAACTAGAGGTTATAGGGCTTAGAACATTTTACCGTGGTCTGGCGACACTTTCTACGCCCCACAGCTGGCAGCTGGGGAAGCCTTGCTTTAGCTTTTTGTACCAGGCTTTTTGTTCCAAAATATGGCCGTAGGCCGCGAAGATGGTAGGACCAGACCCGCTTAAGGCTACTTGATTGGCCGGGCTGGTCTCTAAGAAGTCAATAACTTCTTGGATCAGAGGATAACGGGCGGCCTGCAGGGTCTGGAAATCATTCTGAAAAGGAGCTGAGACCGACCACATCTTGGGCGCGGCCAGGAGGTCGGGAGGTTCAGGATTGGCCTCATCCCAGGCCTTAAAGGCTTCCCGGGTGGAGATCTCTAGGGGGGGCTTGACTAGGATATAGTAGCTTTTAGCCAGGTCGGGCAGGGGGGTTACTTTATCCCCATAGCCTGCAACCTGGGCAAAACCCTGGGTCAAGAAAAAGGGGACGTCTGAGCCCAGGCTAAATGCTAAATCCTGCAGCTCTTCTTGCCCCAATTTGGCGGTGGGAAAGAGGTCTTGCAGGGCTAAGAGGCCTGCGGCCGCATCCGAGGATCCGCCTCCCAAGCCGGCTTGACTGGGAATATTTTTCTGTAAGTGGACCTGCAAGCGGGCAGATATGCCAGCTTTTTGCAGCCAACGCTCTAGGGCTAGGTAGAGAAGGTTGGACTTGTCGGTCGCAAGCGCAGGGTCAGAGCAAGTTAGGCTGATTTCGCTTACAGGCTCTGTAGAGTTTGAGCCGGGAAAATCTCCTACACTTTTACGCGGGCCTGCGGGAAAACTCGCTGCCAGCACAGCTAGGCTAATCTCGTCATAGAGGGAAATTGTCTGCATGTAAGAGGACAGCTGGTGGAGGCCAGCGGGTCCGGCAGGGCCTATACGCAGACTCAAATTTATCTTGGCCGGGGCCAAGATCTTTACTTCTTGAGCAAGATCAACATCCGGTTTATCCATAGAGTTAATCTTACCACGCCCCACCCGGACTTTTCCTATCTATTCATAACGGCTGAACAGCTCCTCTGTACCTTCCTTGTTAACAACTAAAGTTAACTCTCGGTTCAGCTCATCGACCTGTGTCGGTCTAGGTACAAAGAGTAAACTATATACAAAACCTCTTTTATAAATACTTTTTGTAGTATCTTGATTTACCAGGATAAGTTCATCAATATAGCCTGTAGACCCATCCCACGCTTGCAATAAAAGAGTACCTGATCCCGCGGGAGTGTCTCAATGGGACCAACATTGTTATCAGCAATAGTTGTACACTCCGTATTTTCTTCAATATCCCGTATATCTATGTCAGTTGCTAAGGGATGATTCAAGCGATCTACATGTTAAATCGTCTGGCAGGAAGAAATAAAAACAGGGAACAAAATTATTGCAGTTAAGATTAAAGCTAGCACTGAACAATTTTTGGATTTTTTTAGTTTAACCATTGTATTTACCCTTCAAACTCGCTTGGTCAACTAAGCCAACTTAAATTCAAAAATAGACGTCGTGCTATGAGTTAAAATCAATAACTGTCGTAACTCATGTGAGTCATCTTTTCGCTTCCATTTGCGGTAATTGCAAAATTTCTTTCTCTATTTATGTAACGGACATGGGAGCGATTCTGTGACAGGAAAAACAGAAATTCATTTAGAAAGCCTCAATGGTCATCAATCATTTCTACAATGATTTTTTACGCAGCAAATAGTGCTCATAACAAGCAAAAAGGCGTTCCAGTTTTTCTGACTCTCCCTGGCTTAATTGCGACATTATCTATTTCCCTGCCACGAATTGCTCAGAGCGATCACTTGTTTGCTAGTTTTTAATAATAACATCAAGCCTCCCATACTTTTCCCTATTTATCCTAACTCTCTCTTATAGCAGGTGATTCTGTACGCTTTGGCTGGATGCACTTGCAGAATGGCATGTTACATTACTTTCTATCTTGCTAAATACTTACGTGAAAATAAAATTTCACTTTGATAAGGATTAAATTCATTCTCTTTTTATTAAACTCAACAATCATTCTTGTTCTTCAATGCAAAGGTAGGATTGTATCCTAGTGATTATGTAACAGTGCTAAATAAAAAAGAGGGCGTCTCTTTTTGAGACACCCCCTCACGTTACCAGTATGTTTGGCAAGGTCTTTGCCTTTTGCAGCCTGTCCTGCAAGAGGCAAAGACAGAGTCTAGAATTCCTTGCCCCCTGTAACCTTGAGGTCTTGGTCATGGTCCACGATAGCCTTGAGCGCGGCTTCAATGCCGCGGGCGATATCGGTTAAGGCCATGGCTGGGGTATTGGGTCTTGTCACTACCTGTTCAGGAATAAAGGGTACGTGCATAAAGCCGCCCCGGGCTTGGGGGAACTCTTTAGCGATGGTGTAAAGAACCCCATACATAAGGTGGTTGCAGACAAAGGTCCCCGCAGAGTTGGACACAGAGGCGGGAAGTCCTGCTTCCTTGATGTATTCCACCATAGCCTTAATGGGCAGGTTGGAGAAATAGGCAGCCGCTCCGTCTGCGAATACCGGGACGTCTACGGGCTGGTTGCCCTCGTTGTCCTTGATACGGGCATCGTCTAGGTTGATGGCTACCCGTTCAGGGGTGAGGGCATAACGTCCGCCGGCCTGGCCAATGCAGAGAACTACATCTGGCTGGTGCTGGCGCATCGCGGCTTGAACCGTTTCGATAGACTTATGAAAGACGGTGGGAACTTCCAGCTTAATGACCTCAGCATTGATCTTGCTGGTGTCAACGATTTTCACAGCTTCCAGAGCGGGGTTAACTGTATCCTCGCCGAAGGGGTCAAAAGCAGTTAGTAAGATTTTCATGACATTCCTTTCTAGCATGAAGCTTTAGAAGGCCAAGAAGTAAACCAGGAGAATGTGGATGATCAGCATGCACAGGGCAAAGGGTGCTTGTGCCTTGATGATGGTGTTTTGGTTCTTAGTTTCTAGCAAGGCTGCGGGCATAATGTTGAAGTTAGCAGCCATAGGGGTTACCAGAGTACCGCAATAGCCAGCGGTCAGACCCAGAGCACCAACGACTGCGGGGTTAGCTCCCTGCATAATGAGGAAAGGGATACCGATACCTACAGTAATAACTGAGAAGGCGGCAAAACCGTTACCCATGATGATCGTGAAGAGGGCCATGCCGATACAGTAAACAGCAGAGGCCACAAACTTAGCGCCTTCAGGGATGACAGAGGATACTCCAGAGGAGATAACCTCGCCAACTCCGGCTACGGTAAAGACTGCGCCCAAAGCACTCAGCAATTGAGGCAGGATACCTGTGGTACTGACATTGTCCATGAGGCGGACACCTTCTGTAGCCGCCTGGTTAATATTGGCCTTAGTAATAATGAGGGCAGCAATTAAGCCTGCCACACCAGAGAAGCCTAGAACCACAGCGCCGGCCATCTTAGGCAGGAAGCTGGCCAGGAGCACAGCGGACAAGGCAAGGGTCAGAGCCGGCAGGAAGATCTTGTAACCAACCTTGTCGGCGTTTTTGCGGGTTTCTTTTTCTTCCAAAGGCTTGCCTTCGCCGTGGGCTACGCCCTTGACACCGGTCAGAATAGCCATGACGACAATGCAGATACCGGTGACCAGGCCATCTACATGGGGGCCAACCGCAAAGGTAAAGGCTAGGATAAGCCAGAAAGCCAGGGTAGTTTTCTTCTTGGTGGGGTTCTCAATGGTTTTGTAGGCATTGAGGCCAACCAGGATGAAGATAAGCGCGATGATGATATAGAATACTTCACCAGCGACCGTGTTAAATTGTTTCCAATCCATGATCTCTACCTCCTAGTTAGCTTTCTTGCCATTTAAGAGCTTACCATCCAGCTTCTTGTCGAAGAGGGAATAGTAGACCGCGGCCACGACTACAGAGATAACCGCGATAGGAATTGACCATTTGGCAATGTCTAAGGCGGTTACAGCCTCGTAGCCTTGCTCTTGTAAGGTAGTAACGATGAGCAGGGTACCAGACGAAGCCATGAAGACGTTTTGGCCGAAGAAGTTACCCGTATTTTCTGCGCTGGCTACCAGGCCCTTGATCTGGTCTTCAGTCTTATCATCAATTTCACCATACTTGGATACTGCCGCAGCCTGAGCCATAGGGTTGATCAGGGGACGGACAAATTGCGGGTGACCACCGATTCTTAAGGATAGGGCAGAGGACAGAACCCGGATAGCCTGGTACAGGAGGGCAATACGTCCCACGGTAGCTGCCTTAATTTTACTAATGAAGTCTACCGCCTTATCTTTAAGCCCGTACCGTTCGCACAGTCCGATGACCGGCAGGGTGAGCACAAACATGGTTGCCAGACGGTTGGAGAGGAATTTTTCCCCTAAAAGTCTGAGCAGTTCGTCCAGGGGAATGCCAGCTACTAAACCTGTGGCAATACCCGCGATGACGACGGTTGAGATGGTGTCTAGCTTGACTGCGAAACCGATAACCACAATCAAGACACCAATGAGTTTTACAATTTCCATACGAACCTCCTCTATAAAAAGTAGGAAACAATTGACAGATAGCCATTGTTTGTTCCCCAGAATACGTCAAATATCTGAAAAAATCTAGTAGGTTCGCCCGGAGGATTATGGCTCAAAATGCCCGTAGAATAGGGATTGTAGGTGTAGCACCTGTAAGTATGAGTGGTGAAAAAACCAGGTCCGGCTGTGAGGTTCCAGCCGGACCTGGTTTGGGCCGTTTATGGATAAGTAAGTAAATTTATTAGTAAATAATCAGTTTTTAACTTGCTAGTTTTCGAGCAATTTCAGACTTTGAGTTTCAACCTTTTCCTCACCGATTTCCGCTTCCCGCAGGGAGGTGAAATAGTAGGATAGTCCAACTAGAGCCAGGCAGGCGGCTGCGATAACTAGGAGCCAGGGGCGGCGGGAAGTCGGTACGAGGAAATACACAGCCAGAAGTCCTAGCCCGACTGCCAGCTTGGCCCAGAAGGAGAAACGCTTAAAGCCCGGGCTGGCCACAAAATCTTTGAACTTGCTCTTAGTTCGAGACCAGATCTGAGGCAAAGGCCAAACCAGAGCGCAGAAAAGCACTAAGGCTAAGGCGATGACGGCAGAGAGGGCCCGCCATAAAATATGCCAGACCCCAGACTTCACAGGAGCGGCCAGGGCATGCCAAATACGGCGGTGCAGACCCCAGAAGCCCAGCACTTCAGGCTCTGCTTCTACAGTTGCGGCCTGGTCCACTACAGGCTCCGCCTTCTCAGCGGGCAGCTGATACTCAATTACTGTCGGCGGCTGCACCGGCAGGGCGGGCGCCGGCGGCATAGGAGCAGCCGTCATGCGGGTAACCAAAGCCGCGGAAATCAGAAATAAGGCTAGCTCCTTCTTATGGCGCTGTGACCTGCTTCTTAGCTCATTTACATATTCTCTATTTATCAAATTCATTAAGATCATCCTTTATCAAATTCATTAAAATCATCCCTAATCAAATTCATTGAGTTCATCCTTTATCTTCTATAGGCAAAAGGC
>CAYNNG010000015.1:23999-41011 GCA_964398655.1 uncultured Oscillospiraceae bacterium | reverse complement strand
CTTCCTCGGATATCGGACGATTTTGCAAGTAGTGGAAGGGTGTTAGAGACCAAACCACCCATTACCTGCAGATTTGCCCCGTTGAACCACCCAATATTTGCATAATTGCACGACGACCCATCCATTAGCTGCAATATTGCCGGAGAATCAGGAAAACCGAAGTAGCATAGTTACTGGTCATCCACTACTTGAAAATTTGCACGTCTGAAGACGTCGGGAGTGCGGACAAAATTTTGGACGCCTGCGGGCGTCACTCCTTTTCCCCTGATAGCAAAGGTAATGAGATTCACGTGCTGGCCCACTAATACGTTCTTTGTAGGTTACATATAATTTTCACTATGCCCCATGGGGCGTGGGATTTGCTTTGGACGTGGGATTTGCTTTGGGCGTGGAATTTGCTTTTTTCGCCTAGAGCGGCCATAACTTTACCCTAATTTAGCATTTTATCTTAAATTCCCGTTATAATGATGAGTGATGCAGTCTAGGACTGCGCCCTAATTACGAAATACAGAAAAGCAGCTAACTAAGCTAACTAGAAGAAAAATGGAGGTCGCACATGATTAACCAATTACTGATCGAAGATATTTATGCTCGCGAGATTTTGGACTCCCGCGGCAACCCCACGGTTGAGGTAGACCTGCTCTTGGAAGATGGCACCTATGGCCGTGCCGCTGTACCCTCTGGAGCATCCACCGGCTCCTTTGAGGCTGTAGAACTCAGAGACGGAGACAAAGGCCGCTATCTGGGCAAGGGGGTACTCAACGCTGTAGAAAACGTCAATGAGATTATTGCTCCCGAACTGATCGGCATGAATGTATTTGAGCAGGAAGAACTGGACCTGACCATGCTGGAATTAGACGGGACCCCCAATAAGGCCAAACTGGGCGCTAACGCTATCCTGGCCGTTTCCCTGGCCGCCGCCCGCGCCGCAGCCGCTGCGCTGGACCTCAGCCTCTACCAATATATTGGCGGCATTAACGGTCATATCCTGCCTGTCCCCATGATGAACATCGTGAACGGTGGCAAGCATGCCGCTAACTCCATTTCCGCTCAGGAATTCATGATCATGCCTGTGGGCGCTGACTCCTTCCAGGAAGCCCTGCGCTGGTGTTCTGAAATTTACCACACCCTGGCCAAGTTGCTCAAAGCAGACGGTTATGGCACCACCGTAGGTGACGAGGGTGGTTTCGCCCCCAACCTCAAGGAGGATGAGGACGCCGTTAAATACATCATCCGGGCCATTGAAGAAGCCGGCTACACCCCCGGCAAGGATATCTTCATTGCTCTGGACCCCGCCTCCACCGAAATGTACGAAGAAGCCAAGAAGCAAGGCAAGGAAGGCTACCTCTTCTGGAAGACCGGTAAGTTCTTCACCACTGACGAGATGATTGACTTCTGGGCCGACTGGACCGAGAAATACCCCATTATCTCTCTGGAAGATGGTTTGGCTGAAGAAGACTGGGAAGGCTGGCAGAAGCTGCACCAACGCCTGGGCAACAAGGTCCAGCTGGTAGGTGACGACCTCTTTGTTACCAACACCGAGCGCATTGCCCGCGGTATCAAGGAAGACTCCGCCAACGCCGTACTGATCAAGATCAACCAGATCGGTTCCATTACCGAATCCCTGCAGGCCATTGAGATGACCCAACGCAACGGCTGGACCGCTGTCATTTCTCACCGCTCTGGCGAAACCGAGGACTCCTCCATCGCCGACCTGGCCGTGGCCGTAAACGCTGGCCAGATCAAGACTGGCGCCCCCTGCCGCTCTGACCGGGTAGCCAAGTACAACCAACTCCTGCGCATTGAGGAAAGCTTAGGCGAATCTGCCCGCTATGCTGGTAAATCCGCCTTCCGTGTGAAAAACGACCTCCTGGCCACTATCGAATAATTAATAATTATTGAAAGATTAATGAAGTTACGAGTAGAAAACTTGCACAAGTCCTTTGGGGATAACCACGTCCTCAAAGGACTTTCTTTTGAGGCCCATTCCGGCCAGGCCTTTGCCCTCTTAGGCCGGAACGGGGCCGGTAAAACCACCACCATCCGCATCATCATGGATGTTTTCAAAGCCGACCAGGGTCAGCTCTTTTGGAATGATAAGCCCTTGAGCGAGGCCCAGATCCGGGTAGCCTACCTGCCGGAAGAAAGGGGCTTATACGAAAAAGAGCCCATCCTGCGCCAGGTAGTCTATATCGCGGAACTGCGCGGCATGCCCTATAAGCAGGCCAAGAGCCAGGCCTTAAAGTGGCTGGACCGCTTTGGCATGGCCGGCCACGCCAAGGACAAGCTGGAGACCCTGTCCAAGGGCAACCAGCAGAAGATCCAGCTGGCTGTGGCCCTTTTGAACGAGCCCGACCTGATTATTTTTGACGAGCCTTTTTCTGGCTTAGACCCCGTCAACGCCCAGCTCCTGAAGGACGTGATCCTGGAACAAGTAAACCTGGGCAAGGTGGTCTTCTTCTCTTCCCACCAGATGTCCTATGTGGAAAGCATTTGCCGGGATATGGCCCTCTTGTATGAGGGGAAAATCCGCCTCCAAGGCTCGATCCGGGATATCCGCCGCCAGGCAGACCGGTCTAAGCTGGCCCTGGAACTCCGCCAGGACAACCACTTCCTCAGCCCGGAAGAGGCCAGGGAAGTTATCCAGGCTGCTCAAGCCCAGGGACAGGTCCAGGCGGGTATTCGGGAATTAAGCCTGGGCAAGGAAAATCTCCTGGTCCAGCTCACCGCCCCCGACCAGGCCGACCGGCTCTTCCGTGACCTGGCGGCCAGCCCCTACCAGGTAGATAAGTTCCAAGTCGTAGAACCTACACTGGAAGAAATCTTCATCCAGTACACGGGCGGTCAGGCCCTGGAGGTGGCAGAAGGCGAAACCGCCGGACCCGGCGCAGGCCAGACTGCATCCTCTGCCGGGTCTCAGGCTGAAGCCTAGAAAGGAGACTCCTATGCACGAACAGAAAAAAAGCAATCCCACTTGGGTGGTCACGCGTTTTGAATTCCGGAGCCTGGTTACCAGTAAGTCCTTTCAGGTTTCACTCATCATCACCAGCTTGCTGCTGATCATATTCCTTTCCTTCCCCAGCCTCTCGGCCCTCTTCAAAAAGGAGAGCACGGAGGTCAAGGGCAGCATCGGCCTGGTTAACGACACAGATTACAGCTTAGATCTGGACCTGGTCCAGGCCTCTATTCCTCAATACAAACTGCAGGAAGGCCACTGGCAGGGCCAGAAGGAGATTTTTAAGGCCATCGACCAGGAAAATCTCTTTGGGGTTCTCCGTCTGGAAAGTTCTGAAAACTTCCAGTGGCTGACCGACCGCCAACCCTTCTCAGAGCATCCGGAAGAGGAGCTCTTTTACGCGGTCAAAGACCAGGTGCAAGTACAGGCCCTGGAAGACCAGGGCTTAGAGCCCGCCGCTGCAGCTAAGCTGGTCACGGGTCCCCAGCTGGAAACCCTGGACCGCTCTGTGGAATCCGGGATGAGCCAGGAACAGACCCACATGTATACCTATATCCTGGTCTTTGTCCTCTACATGGTAATCCTGGCCTATGGGCAGATGACCGCAGTCTCGGTAGCGTATGAGAAGGGTTCGCGCACCATGGAGCTTTTGATTACCTCTGCTAAGCCCCGTCAGCTGGTGGATGGCAAGGTCTTAGGCACCGGCCTGGCCGGTCTTTTCTCCATGGTCATCTTCGGCGTGGTCTACCTGGTTTTCTATAAAATCAACCAGGGCAGCTATGAAGCGGGCAGCTTTTTTGATGTGGCCCTCAACATGCCGGCCCACGTCTTTGTCATGGCCGTAATTACCTTCATCTTGAGCTATCTCTGCCTGGCCTACCTCTTTGCGGGTTTAGGCTCTCTGGTTTCACGCTCGGAGGAAGTTAACCAGGTTATTGCCCCCTTAACCATGCTGATTGTCGTGATCTTCCTCTTGGCCGTGGTGGGCACCTTTACTCCGGAAAAAACCTGGGTGGCCATAGTGTCCTTTATCCCCTTTATCGGGCCCCTGCCCTTCTTTGTCCGCTACTCCATGCTGGGTTTGCCTGTGTGGCAGATCCTGCTGGCCCTGGTTATCCACAGCCTGACGATTGTGGCCTGCAGCCTGATGGCCGGCCGGCTCTACCGCCGCGGGACCCTGACCTACGGCAAGGTGCCGGGCTTCAAAGAAATTTTCAGGATCATGAAACCTGCGAAGGCAGAAAATAAGCAGTAAAGCAATAAGAAAAGAGTATAGCTGATGTTTTCTCATGACTTTCTACGGTTGGCCCTCGCCAGCCCCGACCTGGCCCTAGGCCAGCCTGTCACCAATAAAAGCCGTCAGATCCGGGCCTTACGGGCCCTCTGGGCGGAGGATCCGGATGTAATTGTCTTTCCCGCCCTCTCCCTCACGGGCTTGAGCCTGGGGCCTGGCCTTTTGCACAGGCAGGTCCTGGAGGAAGCGGCCGGCCAGCTGGCTGACCTGGCCGCGGAAAGCCGAGGAAAATATCCTGTAATCATCAGCTCCCTGCCCCTGGCTTACCAGGGTGCTTTTTACCTGGCTGCCGCCTTAATCAGAGACGGCGCGGTCCAGGCCCTGGTGGCCCTGCCGGTTCAAGCAGTTAAGGATGCGGCCAGTCAGAAATACCTGGCCCCGTTTGCGGCCCAAGAACCCCCGCAGGGAGCCAGTGTGTGCTTACCTTCCGGCCAAAGCGTGCCCTTCCTGCCCTCCTCCAGCGTTTTTTGCCTGGCGGACCAGCCTCACAAGGCCTTTTGCCTGTCAGCAGATTTAAATCAGAAGCCCCTAGAGGCCTTAGCCAGCTTCCTGGACCAAGCCCAAGGTAAACTCGGACTGATCTTTAATCTGGCTAAAGAAACCCTGGGCCAGGGCGGGCAAAGACAGGCGCAAATTCATACCCTCAGCCAGGCCGCGGCCGCGGGCCTGGCCTCTATCAGCCCGGCCTATGGCGAGTCCTCCACAGATGGGACCTTCTCCGGCAGCCGGCTGGTGGCTGAAAACGGAGAAATCTTAGGGGTATCCGGCCTCTTTAACCGGGATCCCCTCCTCGTAGATATAGACCTAGACTATCTGGCCCAGGAAGCCGCCCTGCGCGGCCTGGAGTCAGACGGCAGACCCTATATCCCCTTAAACCTGCAGAGTAAGTTAGCTAACCGGCCTGACCGCAAGTCCCTGCACCGGCCCCTGCAGGCTGACCCCTTTATCCCGGGGGAAAGCGCGGCTCCTGCCTACTATGCCGAGGCTTTTGACCTCCTGACCGCAGGCCTGCGCCGCCGTCTGGACCAGCTGCCCCAGGCGAAGCTTATCCTGGGCCTCTCCGGCGGCCTGGACTCCTGCCTGGCCCTGCTCATTTGCCGTCGGGCCCTCTTAGCCCAAAACCGGCCCTTAACCGATATTGTCGCAGTGTCTATGCCGGGACCGGGGTCACACGACCGTACGAAAAATAATGCCCGCGACTTGGCAGAAAGTCTGGGGGCTTCCTACCGGGAAATCCCCATTCACCAGGCAGTAGACCAGCACTTGGCCGACCTGGGCCACTCCGGCCAAGTCTTTGATGCTACCTATGAAAATGCCCAGGCCAGGGAGCGCACGCAGATTCTCATGGACCTATCCAACCAGATCGGCGGCCTGGTCATTGGCACCGGCGACCTGTCTGAAGCCGCCCTGGGCTGGTGTACCTATAACGGGGACCAGATGTCCATGTATAACGTGAATATCAGTGTGCCCAAGACCCTGGTCAGAGCTCTCTGCCAGTATGAGGCTGAGCACTTTGCCAAATACCAGGCCCACCTGGCGGAGATTATTTTTGATATCATTGCTACCCCGGTGAGCCCGGAACTCCTGCCTTTGGAGGAACATGCCTTCAGCCAAAAGACGGAGGCCATCCTGGGCCCCTATGAGCTGCACGACTTTTTCCTCTGGCAGCTGGTGAAGCGGCACGCCAGCCCCCAAAAAATCCTGGACCTGGCCCTCTTGGTCTTCCAGGACCGCTATGAGCCAGACCTCATCAAGACCAGCCTGGCCACCTTCCTCCGCCGCTTTAGTCAAAACCAATTCAAACGCTCCGCCTCGCCCGATGGGGCCAGCCTGGGCCTAGTTTCCCTCTCGCCCCGCGAGGGCTTTTATCTGCCCTCCGACTTACCTAGCGAGGTCTGGAGCCAGTACTTGAGAGAACAATAAACCATGCCTGAATTACCTGAAGTTGAATCTATTCGTCGTAATTTAGAAGACCTGATCCTGCACAAACAACTGTGCAGTTTAGAAAGCTATACCCCGGAGGTCCTGGTCAACCCCGAGAACCTGGACCCCTGCGGACAGACCCTCCAGAAGCTAGACCGCAAGGGCAAGTACCTCCTCCTCAACTTTGACCAGGCGACCATCATGGTCCACCTGCGCATGACAGGGAAGCTCCTTTTTGAAGGGCCGGACTCGGATCCGGCCTGCGACCAGAGCCTGGCGCCCCACCTCCGGGCCCGCTTTGCCTTTTCGGACGGGTCCCGCCTGCTTTTTGACGATATCCGGCGCTTTGGCCGGATTTCGATTTTCCCCCTGGGTGAGACCTGGCGGGACGCGGGTTTCGCCAGCCTGGGGCCAGACGCGGTGGGCGAGGACTGGGACTGGGCAGACTTTCTGGCCAAGCTACGCCGCCGGTCAAGGTCGACCATTAAGGGCGCAATTTTAGACCAGAAGGTGGTCGCCGGTCTGGGCAATATCTACGCAGACGAGGTCCTCTTCCGGGCAGGCATACGGCCTGACTCCCTCGTAGGAGAGATCCCTGAGGACCAGCTGCGCAAGATCTATGACTTGGTACCTGGCCTGCTTCAGGAGTCTATTGGCCTAGGTGGCACCAGCTTCCGTGACTATGTCAACTCCTTTGGCCAAAAAGGCCACTTCCAATTATCTCTGGCGGTCTACCAAAAAGAGGGCCAGCCCTGCGTTAAGTGCGGGACCCCTATTGAGAAAATGCAGGTAGCTGGCCGGGGAACTCGTTACTGCCCTCAGTGCCAAAAGGCTTATACTAGCTAAAAGCTTTAGGCTCAACTTAGAAACGAGGCGAGGTACGAATATGTCAGACTTTTCCTGGAAGAACTTAAGCCCCGAAGAAAAAGCCCAGATCAACTCTAAACCTGGCTACAACTACAATCTGAAGCTGCCTGGACTTTTACGCATGGTGGTGGCCATTGCCCTCTTCGCGGTGGAATTGTTCTTCCTGAACTGGCCGGCTTTTAGGCTAACTGCTTTGGGACTGGACATCTTAGGCGGTCTCCAGCTGGCTGCCCTGGTCTTTGCCATCTATCTTTCGCAAAAGGTCAACCGCACCTCATATACCATCTTCTGGATCATGATCATCCTCTTCTTCCCCGCCTTGGGCTTGATCCTTTACCTCTTCTGGGGGAATGAAAACCGCTTTGGCCGGCAGCGCCTGCACTTTGCGGAAAGCCAGGCCCGCCTGGCTCCCTGGCGTAAGAGCGAAGAGGCGAGTAAAGAAGAGCTGGCAGCACAGTCCCTGGACCTGCCAGGCCAAATCCAGCTGCGCTATCTCCTCAACAAAGGTTTCCCGATCTATAAGGACACCAAGATGACTTATGCTCCCACGGGTGAAGACCAGTTTGAGCAGATGTTTAAGGATATCGCTCAGGCCAAAGACTTTATTTTCCTGGAATATTTCATTATTTCTGACGGTTATATCTGGGAGCAGACCGTAGACCTCCTCTTGGAAAAAGCAGATGAAGGACTGGAGATCCGACTCTTATATGACGACTTCGGCACCACGGCCCGGGCCTGCTCCAACACCATGGTTAAGCTCAAGGAACATGGGGTTAAGATTATTAACTTTAACCCCGTTGCCCGCTATATTTCCGGCCTCTACCGCAATTACCGCAACCACCAGAAGGCGGCAATTATCGACGGCAAGATTGCCTGGCTGGGTGGAACTAACCTGGCGGATGAATATGCCAATATTCACAAACGCTTTGGTTATTGGAAGGATACAGCCATCCGCCTGGAGGGACCGGCCTGTGATTCCATTACCACAGACTTCCTCCTCATGTGGGAGCACGACGGCATTTATCCCTTAGATGAAGACTACAGCCACTTCTTGCCCCAGCAAAAGAACCCCCTGCCTCCTCTCGCGGACTCTGGCCTGGTGGTACCCTTTTGGGACGGCCCCTTAGGCCGGGAGGACCACCCTGCCTCTGACCTGATCAGCTCCTTGATTTCCACTGCGGAAAAGCGGCTCTATATTTGCACCCCCTACCTGGTGCCGGAAACCGACATGGTGAACCGCATCATCCAGGCCGCCCAATCTGGCGTGGAGGTCTTTATCCTCATGCCCGGCATCCCTGATAAAAAGCTGGTCTACAAGGTCAGCCAGTCTAACTACTATCACCTTCTAAAGGCAGGCTGCCGCATCTTCCTTTATGAGCCAGGCTTCCTGCACGCCAAGACCTTCCTGGCCGATGGAGAACGGGCCCTGGTGGGTTCGATTAACCTGGACTACCGCAGCCTCTATTTGAATTTTGAAAATGGAGTCTATATTTACCAGAACCCTGTCCTGCAAGATATTGAAGCGGATATGGAGGAGATCATCTCCCACAGCAGGGAAATTGACTTGGCCAGCTGGGAAAAGCGGCCCTTCAGGCATAAGTTTTTAGAATTTATCCTTAAGCCTCTTTCTCCCTTACTCTAGTCTCTAGAATTTCTCTCTTTTCCACAAATTTTGCCGCAAGGCCCGGGGGGAAGTTTGGCCGGATCTTTATCCACAAAGCTGCCTTGAAAAATGTTAATTGTGGATCAGGCGAAAAACTTTGCAGTCAGACCCTTTTACCAAAGTTATTAACATTTTGTGCATAAGTCCCGGGGCCCTCAATGTGGATAAGCAATGTTAATAAGTCTCAAAAGCCCTGGTATGTATGGCTTTTTCGCCTTTAATTCACCAGGGCTTTTTGTTAGAATGATGACCTATTAATTGAGAGAAAGCTGGATCACATGGACATACAAGGAGACGCGAAGGCCATCTGGCAGAAGACCTGTCAGGATTATTTAAAGGACGAACTCAGCGAGTTAGCTTTTCAAACTTGGTTTGAACCCATCATGCCCCAACTCGGCCCCGGTAAGACCTTTATTTTAAATGTACCCAATGAGTTAAGCCGGGAAAACGTGGCGAAATATAGCCCGCTGATAGAAAATGCTCTGTCCCTGGCTACTTCACAGAAATTTAGGGTTTCCGTACAAGTAGAGGTAGATAATCCTGCTCCTCCGGCCTTAGATGCCCTCTTCAGCAAGGAGGACACCAGCGCGAATCGCGAGAGCGGGGCTTCCAAGCTCAATCCTGCCTATACCTTCTCCAGCTTTGTTGTAGGACCCAGCAACAGCTTTGCCCACGCGGCCTGCGTGGCTGTGGCTTCCATGCATGGCCAGCAGTCTAAGAGCAATTACAACCCCCTCTTTCTTTATGGAGGCTCGGGCCTGGGCAAAACCCACCTCATGCAAGCCATTGGCAACCATGTCCGCCAGGAATTCCCGGAAAAAAAGGTCATGTATGTCCAGTCCGAACAATTCGTCAACGAATTTATCAAGGTAATTGCTACGAAAAAGTACGATGCCTTCCGCAGGAAATACCGCATGGTGGATTTACTGCTCATCGACGACATTCAATTCATTGAAAATAAGGAGCAGATGCAGGAGGAGTTTTTCCACACTTTCAACAGTCTCTTTGAGGCAGGAAAGAACATAGTCCTGACTTGCGATAAACCCCCCTCATCCTTGACCACCCTGGAAGACCGCCTGCGGACCAGGATTTCTTCCGGGCTAACCATAGACATTACGCCGCCGGACTACGAAACCCGGATGGCTATTTTGGACCGGCTAGCCCAAAACCACCAAGTTATCCTCTCGGACGACGTCATGGACTATATCGCCTCTAATATTGTGTCCAATATTAGGGAGCTTGAAGGAGCCTTTAAGACCCTGATCGCCTTCTCCATGCTGGGCAATGAGCTTAATCTGGAGAACACCCGGATTGCCTTAAAGGACATGGTCCAGCCCGAAGCGCGACAGAAATTGGACGCTCCCCTGGTCATGAATGTCTGCGCCAACTACTTTAACGTGAGCATAGATGACCTCAAGTCCAAGCAAAGGAAGCGGGAATTAGTCCTGCCTCGCCACTTGGCCATGTACCTCTGCTACAGCCTGGTGGATATGACTTATACAGAAATTGGCGAGGTCTTTGGCGGGCGCAATCACGCCACCGTTATCCATGCCTGCAACAAGATAGAGGAAGAAAAAGAAAGCGACTCTAAGCTGAAACACGCCTTGGAGGAGATTACCCTGCGCCTAAGGCCTTAGGCGCAAAACCCCAGCCCGCAGGCCTTCCCGCTACTTTGTGCAAAGGTCTGTGGAAAGTCTGAGGATAAGCTGTGGAAGCTTTGTGCATAAAAAATGCCCTGTAAATTGTGTGGAAAAGACCTGAACTTATCCCCAGTTTCCAACAAGCTTTTTGACATGGACAAAGGCCGGTCAGACCAAGCTCCGACCCACTTGTCCACAAGATCCACAGGACATAATAAGAAGATGAATAGCCTCCCTGGTTAAGTAAGTAAGCTGACCCGAACGTAAGCAGGAGGCTTGGCTAAAGTCACATGGCCCCTGCTAAAGAGGCTATAATATTGTAAAGTTTCGGCAACAAAGCTGTAACACAAACTTAATTAACCGCGAAGAGGATTTAGCCACAGAAGCAAGATAAGTGAGGATCAAATGCAAGTAATTTGTAGCAGAACTGACTTGAATAACGCCATCTCCATGGTACAAAGAGCTATTGCCAACCGTTCTACCATGCCTATCCTGGAAGGTATTCTCTTTTCCGCCCAGGATAACTTAACCCTCACCGGCTATGACATGGAAACCGGGATTGAAGCCAGAGTACCCGCAGAAATCCGTGAAGGCGGTGAAGTCGTTTTCAAATCCAAAATCTTTGGTGATATCGTACGTAAACTGCCTGAAGAAAATGTCTTCATCCAGATTGACGATAAATATAAGGCCACAATTCGAAGTGGCCAAGCAAATTTTGAAATCTTTGCCCAGGCCGGGGATGAATATCCCAAGCTGCCTGACGTGGAGGAGAAGCAAAAACTCAACCTGCCCCAGGAGCTCTTAAAAGAGATGATTGAGCAGACGATTTTTGCCACTTCCAACGACGAAAGCCGGCCGATCTTAAACGGGATTAAGGTAAGGTCAGAGGCTGGTAAGTTGGAAATGGTGGCCATTGATGGCTTCCGTCTGGCCGTACGGTCTGCGGAGATCCCGGATAATGACGATATCTTAGACTTTATCGTGCCTAGCAAGGCCATGGCCGAGGTTGCCCGCGCCTTAGAACCAGGCGAAAATATCGCCATCTTCCCTTCTCACAACCACATCCTCTTTGAAACGGACAAGTTCCGCCTGGTTTCCCGCCTGATTGAGGGAGACTTCTTGGATTATCAACGGATTATCCCTCCCAGCTGCAGCAGCCAAATTAAGGTGGTGCCTCAAGAAATGCTGGCAGCTATTGAGCGTGCCGCCCTCTTAATTAATGTGGAGCAGCGCCGTTTCCCCGTGTCCCTCAAGACCTTGTCCTCTAAAGAGCTGGAGATTTCCGCCAAGACAGACCTGGGCTCTGTAGAGGAGACAATTGAGGTTGACCTGGAGGGGGATAATATCGACATCGACTTTAACCCCAAGTACTTCTTGGATGCTCTGAGTGTCATTGAGGAAGAAAAGGTTTACTTGGAATTCTCGGGTCCCTCTGCCCCCTGCCTGATCAAGCCCCAGGAGGGTGAAGGCTTCCTGTACATGGTACTGCCCCTGCGCCGTTAAGCTCAGTGTACGTTAGCCGCCTGCAATTAAAGAATTTCCGGAATTATCCGGCCCTAGACCTGGAATTTGCCCCCCAGCACAATGTGATCTGGGGGGACAATGCCCAGGGTAAAACTAATATTTTAGAAGCCATTTACCTTATGTCCTGCGCCCGGTCCCACCGCACGGCTAAGGACAAGGAACTGATTAACCAGGGCGAGGATTTTTACCAGATTGACCTGGAATACGTACGCGAAAACGGATCGCAGGAGACCCTTGGCCTGCGCTACGAGTCGGAACTCTTTGGCCAGGCCCAGTTAGCAGACTTGTTGCCGCAAGAAGGTATTTGGCGGGGGGCGGAAGCCAAGGGTAAGGCTAAACGGATCATTAGCTACCAAGGCCTAGAATTACAGCGTTTACAGGAGCTGTTTGGTCTTTTCTTGGCCGTAATCTTTGCTCCGGAAGACCTCATGTTAATTAAAAAGGGCCCTGGTGAACGTCGGCGCTTCTTAGATATCCTGATTTCCCAGCTCTCCCCTAGTTACTTTCGTCAACTGCAAATCTATCAAAAATTACTGAAGCAGCGCAACCATATTTTGAAGGATATCCGGGACAAAGAAAAAGGCCGCCTGGACCCTGAAACCCGGCAGATGCTGCGTTTGAACCTAGATATCTGGGACCAGCAGCTGGCAGAATCTGGGGCTTTTATTGTATGCAAACGGCATATAATTTTGGAGGAATTGACCAAAGCGGCCCAGGAGGCCATGGTTACCCTCTCTTCCAGCCAGGAAGTCCTGACCTTAAATTACCAGAAGCCCGCCCAGCTAAACCCTGAGGAGGGCCA
This sequence comes from uncultured Oscillospiraceae bacterium, assembly GCA_964398655.1. GTDB lineage: Bacteria > Bacillota > Clostridia > Saccharofermentanales > DTU023 > SFFI01. The sequence goes on along the minus strand of CAYNNG010000015.1, from coordinate 28,342 downwards.
GGAGGAGGTTCAGGCCGCCTTTGCGCAGCGCCTGGCGCAAATCCGCGAAGAGGAAATCCTGCGGGGCTATAGCTCCTATGGCCCCCACCGCGACGATTTAGACATTCTCTTGAATGGTTTATCCGCCCAAAACTATGCTTCGCAAGGCCAGCAAAGGTCTTTAGTCCTGTCCCTTAAGGTAGCGGAACTGGCGGTTTTGGAGCACCACTGCGAAGAAAAGCCCGTCCTCTTGCTGGACGATGTAATGTCGGAATTAGACCAGGAGAGGCGGACCCTGCTCTTTGACCTGGTCTCCGGCAACCAGGTGTTCCTGACCTGTACCGACCTCCAACAGGTACCCCATGACATTTTGGCCCAAGACCCTCAGAATCGTATCTTCCAAGTCAAGTCCGGCCAGGTTACCCGATCCTAGAAAGCTCTCCGGAAAAGCTATCCAGACTTTGTTATACTAAGCTTTATCTTAATTTCAATTAATTACTGGCTCATCAGGCCGCAAGAGTTCTTCTCGCGGTCAAGCCACGGTTTAGTGGCTCTTGTGAAGGAGATAAGTATGCGCGATACCTTCTACCTTTTGGGTGTGGATATTGGAGGTACTAATGTTAAATTTGGCCTGGTAGACCGGCAGGGCAAAATCTTTGCTTCCGGCTTGGCCAATGTCTCCTTTGACCGCTATAAGACCCCTATCATGACTACGGTAATCCGCGAGCTCAAGGCCTTTCTGTCAGACAGCCTGACACAAAATCGCATTGCTTCCGAGCTGGGGCAGCAAGGCGTCCGACCCTGCGGAGTGGCGGTTTCTGCTACAGGCCAAATCGATACAGAAAAAGGCCTGGTAACTAGCAGCTGCGGACACCTACCCGGCTGGTCCCTGATCCCGGTCCAGGATATTTTTGAACGCGAGCTGGGTTACCCCACCCTGGTAGCTAACGACGCCAATTGTATGATCCTGGGTGAGGCCTGGCTGGGCGCGGGCCGCGGCCAGGAGAATATTGTGGGGATTACTATTGGCACTGGTCTGGGTGGAGGGATCGTCATGAATGGTCAGCTTTTCCTAGGCAGCACAGGCATGGCGGGAGAATTCGGCCACATGCCCCTGTACGCGGATGGCCAGCTGTGCACTTGTGGGCAAAGAGGCTGCGCAGAACAGTATATTTCCATCACCGCCTTACATCGCAGGGCCAAAGCCGCGGGCTGCCCTTTTAATACTACGATGCAGCTTTGCCGCAATCTTAAATCGGGCAAGGCCAGCCCGGCCCAGGTAAAGATGTTTGCCGCCTGGCGGGCCGATATTGCGCATTTCCTGGTGGGTCTGGTCCACGCCTTTAATCCTCAGCTAATCATCATTGGTGGGGGAATCAGTCAGCAGGAAGCCCTCTTGATTGCGCCAGTCCGAGAATTGGTCTTTCAGCAAATTATGCCTTCCTTCGGCCAAGATTTAGAGGTCAAGGCTGCGGGCCTAGGCAACCAGGCCGGCTTGATAGGTGCCTGTAAGCTGTGGCAGGACACCTTTAAAGCCTAAGCCCCTTTTTTGTTCTTGCTGGTACTGGTTTTGACCCCTGTCTCTTTTATTTAAATTATTACCTTATATGTCGGGGATCAGGCCCCTTCCTATGCTATAATAGAAAGAGTCATAGGAGGGCTTGGCAGCCGTGTATATACACATTGGGCAAGATGTTTCGATCCTCAGCTCTTGGCTGATTGCCGTCCTAGATTTGGACAGGGCCAGTGCCAACAGCCAGGATTTACAAGACTTCCTTCTCCAAGCTGAAGAAAATAACCGCCTTGAGTGGTTAGGTCCGGAGATCCCCCGGTCCGTAGTGGTCTGTCTGGACCGGATTTACCTATCCCCGGTCCGGCCTGAGACTTTAAAAGCCCGCTTTAGCCAGACCTACTACCAGGCTGAGCTGGAGAAACTGGCCAACTAGCTGGCTAACTAGTAATTATTAGTTATAAAAATATTAAGGATAAATTATGGAAAAAGAACACTCTGACAATCTTGAAGAATTGCTGCGGCGAGCCGAGGAAGATGCCGCGGAACGTGAGGCTAAGGGCCAGGCTGGTGAAGATAGCCACGAGTCTGATGCTGACGAGCTGAGCAACCGGGCGGACAATCCCCGGGCTCTCCTGGAGGACTACCATGAGAAAGGTGACTTCAAGGATATCCTGGCTAACCAAGAGGTCTTTGATACCTCCAACTCTTCTTCCTATACAGATTCGGATATCCAAGTTCTGCAGGGCCTGGAAGCCGTGCGCAAACGCCCTGGCATGTATATTGGTGACACTACGCCCCGGGGTCTCCACCACTTGATTTATGAGATCGTGGCCAACTCTATTGATGAGGCCATGGCAGGCCGGTGTGACCGGATTGAGGTAGATGTCTTACCTGACCAGTCTATTCAGGTATCAGACAACGGTATTGGTATCCCGGTGGGTATCCACCCGACGGAAGGTATTCCTACGGTTGAGCTGGTCCACACCCAGCTACACGCCGGCGGTAAATTTGGCGGCGGGGCCTATTCGGTTTCTGGCGGCCTGCACGGCGTGGGTGCTGCCGTAGTTAATGCCCTCTCGGCCTGGATGGAAGTCACCGTCAACCGGGACGGCAATATCCATAAGATCCGCTTTGAGCGGGGCAACACCGTAATACCTTTAGAAGTTACAGGTCATACGGTCCTGCACGGCACAACAACCCGGTTTAAACCTGACCCTGAGATCTTCCCCGACACTGAGGTAGATTTTGAACGCATGATTACCCGCTACCGGGAAATGGCCTTCCTCAATAAAAATGTGACCATTATCCTGCGTGATAACCGGGGCGAAGTGCCACGGGAGATTGACCTCCATTACGAGGGCGGGATTATCTCCTTTGTGGAGTACCTCAATCAAAATAAAACTGTCCTGCACGAGACCCCGATCTTTATCAGCGGCAAGGATGAGGGAGTTTATGTGGAAGTGGCGATGCAGTATAACGACAGCTACAATGAGTCCGTCTATACCTACGCCAACGATATCGCCACGATTGAAGGCGGCACACACCTGACGGGCTTCCGGTCTGCCCTCACCAAGTGTATTAACGACTACGCCCGTAAGAACCAGCTGCTTAAGGATAAGGATAAGAATATTACCGGCGATGACACTCGTGAGGGCTTAGCCGCGATCATTTCGGTTAAGCTGGGCAACCCCCAATTCGAGGGTCAAACCAAGAGCAAGCTAGGCAACGCAGAGGTTCGCACCGTGGTCGAGACGACTATTAATGAGAAGCTCAGTGCCTATTTTGAAGAAAATCCCGCTGTCGCCCGGATCGTGATTGATAAGTGCATGGCCGCCTCTCGCGCCAGAGAAGCCGCTCGCAAAGCCCGGGACCTCACCCGGCGCAAGTCCGTCTTCGAAAGCAATGCCCTGCCCGGCAAGCTGGCGGACTGCCAGGAATCCGATCCTACTTGGTGCGAACTCTTTATTGTCGAGGGTGACTCTGCTGGTGGCTCTGCTAAGTCTGGCCGCGAGCGTAAATACCAGGCTATTCTCCCTCTCTGGGGCAAAATGCTAAATGTAGAAAAGACCAGCCACGATAAGGTCTACAGCAACGAGAAGCTCATGCCGGTGGTTATGGCCTTGGGCACAGGTCTTGGACCTGACTTTGACCTGTCTAAGCTCCGCTACGACAAGGTAATTATCATGGCCGACGCCGATGTGGACGGCTCCCACATCCGTACCCTCCTCCTCACCTTCTTCTTCCGTTTCATGCGTCCTTTGGTCGAAGAAGGCCACGTATATATCGCCCAGGCCCCGCTGTACAAGGTCTACCAGGGTGATAAGGAATTCTACGCCTATGAGGACGAGGACATAGAAAAGATCAAGGCTGAGCAAGGCTGGGAAAATCCTAAACTCCAGCGCTTCAAGGGTCTCGGTGAAATGAACCCCGAACAGCTGTGGGAAACTACCATGAACCCGGAAAAGCGTAAACTCTTGCAAGTTAACGTCTCTGACCTGCAAGAAGCCGACCAAATCTTCTCCCTGCTCATGGGCGACCAGGTTGAACCCCGCCGCGACTTCATCCGCGAAAATGCCCAGTACGCCGTGCTGGATAATTAAGGGCTTCTTGCCAAGCAACTGCTTAGTTACGAGCTGTTTGCTTTAGAAAAGAGCTGCTTACTTTAGAAAAGAGTTTCTTCTTAAAATATTCTCATAAGAGTTTCTTCTTAAATTATTCTCATAGTTGTTCATCTCAGAACTCTTAATAGCAAAAGCCAGGAGTTATCCTGGCTTTTGCCTTATATTCCATTTGTTTGTGCTGCTTTAGCTTGGTGCTAACTCTTGCCTTTATAATTTCCCAGTATTTCAAA
>CAYNNG010000015.1:22117-23899 GCA_964398655.1 uncultured Oscillospiraceae bacterium | reverse complement strand
TGTTTCACGTGAAACAACTGAAATCAGAACGAAATCCATTAAAGTCTGACATCTGTTAAACTTAAGACATTACAAGTCAGGGAGCAAACCATGATTATTGCTATCTCCAACCAAAAGGGCGGGGTAGGTAAGTCTACCACCTGCATAAACCTGGCAGCCGCCCTAGCGAATCTCAAGGAAAAAGTTCTGATTATTGACCTAGACCCCCAAGGCAATACCTCATCTGGGCTGGGCTTCAACCCGCGTGAACAAGAACATACGATCTATGATGTGCTTATTGGTAATAAATCTCTTGACCAGGTCCTGGTGCCGAGTGGCCGAAAGTACTTAGATATATGCCCGGGCAATATGGATTTGGCGGGCGCGGAACTGGAGCTGGCTGACTTGGAGGAAAGAGAGCTTATCTTACGCAAGGCCTTAGAGCCTATCAAGGACCAGTATGATGAGATTTTCATTGATTGTCCGCCCTCTTTGAGTCTTTTGACCATTAATGCCTTATCTGCAGCCAGGGGAGTCTTAATTCCCATTCAAGCAGAATACTATGCTCTGGAAGGCTTGGCCCAACTCTTAGAGACCGTAACTGCCGTGAAAAAGAACTGGAATGAAGAGCTGGAGATTTATGCTGCCCTGATCACAATGTATGATGGTCGCACGCAACTGGCTAAACAGGTGGGTGAGGAGATTCGCAATTTCTTTGGTGACAAGGTCTTTAAGCGGGAAATTCCCCGGAATGTGCGCTTGAGCGAGGCTCCTAGCCACCAGCAGACTATCTTTGAATATGAGAATTGGTCTAAGGGTGCCAGGGCCTACCGGGCGGTAGCCAAAGAATTCTTAGACATGAAGCAGAAATTTTTAGGATAAAGAGGAGGAATTGAGATGACAGCCAAGAAAAAAGGATTAGGCAAGGGCTTGGGTGCCCTCTTAGATGCTTCGGAGATCCAACTGGCCAAAGAGGCGGAAGCCGTATACGAACTCGACATCAACGATATTTCTCCTCAGGCTGGCCAGCCTCGTAAAAATTTCGAGCAAGAAGCCTTGCAGGAACTTGCGGATTCAATTGCCCGAGAAGGTGTACTCCAGCCCATCATCGTACGCAAAATCTCTGCTCGCAATTACAGCATCATAGCAGGTGAGAGACGCTGGCGGGCCTCGCGTTTGGCTGGCAAAACAACCATACCCGCCATTATTCGTGAGGTAGACGAAGTCACTCAGGTCCGCCAGGCCTTGGTAGAAAATATTCAAAGGGAAGACCTCAATCCTTTAGAAGAAGCCCAAGCCTATCAAATTCTCCTTGATCGCTATGACATGACCCAAGAAGAACTGGCCAACAGCCTGGCCAAGTCGCGGTCTGCCATTGCCAATACCTTGCGACTGAACAATTTGGCAGCAGAAGTCCAGGACCTACTGAACCAGGGTAAACTCAGTGAAGGCCAAGCCAGAGCCTTATTGGGTATTAAAGAACTGGATAAACAAGTCGCTGCCGCCCAATATGTGGTAGAAAAAGGCTTCAACGTTCGGCAAACCGAAAACTATGTACGCTTCCTAACGGCCGATAAAACTCCCAAGGCTAAATCTCCTGAAGATATCCGGTACGCCCTCTCTGTAAAAAGCGTAGAAGACAAAATCTCCAAAAATCTGGGAGTAAAAGTAAAACTACGCGACCGGTCAGGCAAAGGCAAAATCGAAATCCCCTATAAGAATCTCGACGAGCTAGACCGTCTAATTGAACTCTTAAGTGAATAGAACCTAGACCGTCTGATTGAACTCTTAGATGAATAGAAT
>CAYNNG010000015.1:0-22017 GCA_964398655.1 uncultured Oscillospiraceae bacterium | reverse complement strand
GTGAGCCCTTTCAGTAAAGTCTAATGAAATTCTAATCTTCCTTAGAGGTTTACTTTAATTTTCGCTTTCTACAATGAACCCAGAGCTTAAGCAAAGGGGCCAGGCCCCAGCTCTAGTCCATAACGAGAAGCACAAGCCAAAAAACGAGCAAAGCAGCAAACGAACAAGCGAACAAGTAAACGAGCAAAGCAGCAAACGAACAAGCGAACAAGCGAACAAGCAAAGCAACACAAAACATTACCTGACGAACAGGTTAAAGGAGGTCATTATGGATCACATTGAAATGGTGGAAAAACTCAGAGAGCGTGCAGATGTTAGCTATGAAGAGGCCAAGGCGGCTTTAGAGGACAATAATTGGGATCTCTTGGATGCCATGGTTCAGCTAGAGCGAGAAGGAAAGATGCATTATGAATATTCTTCAGAATACACCACGAAAGAAGAGGCAGAGGCTAAGCAGGAGAAGCGCGAGGAAAAGAAGGAGAAAGGCAAGTCTGCGATAAACTCTTTCTTTGAAGAGATCAAACGTCTGATCAAGTTGGCTAATGACCGCAACCTGGTCATTTCTAAGGATAATCAGCAGATTACCTCTATTCCTATCTCGATCGTGATCCTTATCCTCCTGCTGACGGCACCGGCCTTTGGCGCGATTATCTTTGTGTCAGTGGTAGCCTACTTCTTCGGGGTACGGTACAGCATCACCAAGGGTCAGGATTATGTGAAGCATACGGAAGCTGGCCAAGATGATAAGGACGTATCAGACCAGCAGTAAAAGCAAGGAAATCCTTGCCCGCGATTTGAGCGGGATCCCGGTAGGGCTCTGGCGGGGCCCTCACAAGAGGGCAGCAGGAAGCCTCGCCTGAGGAAAGCTGGATCAGCAGAATTCTCTACAATTCAGTACAATAGGCGTAGCTGCTCAACTAGTTAATTAGTTAGGCAGCTGCGCTTATCTATTGAGCAATAAAGGGGAGGGCAGATGACTAGAATCCTCATTGTGGAAGACGAAGAAAAGATTGCCCGCTTTATGGAACTGGAGCTTAAGCATGAGGGCTACGAGGTGGGCAAGGCCGCAGATGGCCGCACGGGCCTGGAAATGGCTGAAAGCGGGGACTATGACCTTATCCTCTTAGATGTGCTTCTGCCCGAGCTCAACGGCTTTGAACTCCTGCGCCGCCTGCGTAAAAGCAGTGCGGTCCCGGTCATTATGCTGACGGCCAAAGACGAAGTTATGGACAAGGTCGCAGGCCTAGATATGGGGGCAGATGATTATATTACTAAGCCCTTCTTTATTGAGGAGCTCCTCGCCCGTATAAGGTCTATCTTACGCAAGAGTGCCCAGAAAAATCTGGACACTGTCCTCACCTATGATGAACTCAAAATGGACCTAGCCCGGCACCAGGTGACCTATGCGGGCCATAACCTGGACCTCTCGGCTCGGGAGTTTGACCTCCTGCGCTACTTCATGGAGCATGCGGAGATCGTGGTCACACGGGACCAGCTCCTGGAGGCTGTTTGGTCCTATGACTATCTGGGCGAATCCAATGTCGTAGATGTCTATGTCCGCTATCTGCGGCAAAAGCTTGATGAGGTCTTTGGCGTGAAACTCCTGCAGACAGTTCGCGGCGTGGGTTATACCCTCCGCCGGGAGGACTAATGGCAGAGCCTAAAAACCACGACACAAGCTATACTAAGCCGGTGGCCAGCCTGGCCAGCCGGCTTAACCGCAATCTTTTGTGGCGGCTCTTGACCTCTTATATTTTTTTCGACCTCGTTATTTTACTCATTGTCATATGTACGGGAGCCTACCAGGCGGAAAAGGCTGCCCTGGGCCCGTCTTGGGATATACGCATCTTTCGCGAACTCGGCTATGCGGAAGACCTGCCGGCAGGACCGATGTCTTGGTCTGCTAAATTGGCCTATTTAGAGTACCGGATCACGCCCCGTGACCAGCACGAAATCGCGCCACAAGACCAGCCGGAAATCGTGCCACTTGACCAGACCCACGACCAGCCGGAGAAGGAGGCGGAAGAGCCCTCTACCATCGTGATTGAGGCGGGCACTTTTGCCCAAACTGTCTACCGCAGCGGCTTGGCCGTGGTTATTTTACAGTTCCTGCATTTTATCCAGCAGTATTTTAAAGGCAAGGCGGCTAACTACCGCATTCTGGAAGCCCCCCTCCAAGAAATGGCTGACCAGGCGGAGCTCCTGTCCAAGTTTGACCTGCAGCAGGAATCCTACCATGACATGGAGAATGCGATTGAATCGCTCAGCCCGGCCACCCCTAACGCCAAGATTGATACGGGCGATCCCAACCTCCAGGGCTTGGAAGAGGCGATTAATGACCTCCTAGCCCGGACCCACGCGGCCTACCGCCAGCAAATCCGCTTTGTATCAGACGCTTCGCACGAGCTCCGCACTCCCATTGCCGTAATTCAAGGCTACGCGGACCTCCTGGCCCGCTGGGGCAGCGAGGACCAGGCAGTTCTGGAAGAGGGCATTACCGCAATTCAGGCGGAAGCCGGACAGATGAAAACCCTGGTTGAGCAGCTGCTCTTTCTAGCCCGCGGCGATGCAGGCCGCAATCCCATGAATTTTGAGACCTTGGACCTGGCCCAGCTGGTGCAGGAAACGGCAGAAGAATACCGCATGATTGACCATGACCATGTTTGGCAAATTATGGCCGACCAGCCTGTGCTGGCCAAGGGAGATCGTAAGATGCTCAAACAGGTCTTGCGCATTTTGGTGGACAATGCCAAGCGTTATTCTCCCTCTGGTACGGAAATCCGGCTAAAAGCCTTTCATACAGAAGGGCAAAGGCCAGCCTTCTTGGTTCAAGATATGGGCACGGGTATAGCCCGTGAAGACCTGCCCAAGATTTTTGACCGCTTCTACCGGTCAGACCCTGCTCGCAAGCGGGAGGGAGGTGGCACGGGCCTCGGCCTGTCCATTGCTAAATGGATCGTGGACAGCCACCAAGGGCACTTTACTGTCCTGTCACGGGAGGACTTGGGTACCCGGATTACGGTGGTCTTGCCGGAGTATCAGGCTAAAGAACCAGAGTATCAGGCTGTAGAACCGGAGCATCAGGCAGAAGAATCCGACCAATAATATTGCTTTTCAATTACAAGGCTTATCCAGGGCTTGCAATTTAGCTGTACTATGAGTATTATCCGTATTATGATCACTAGTACAGAAGGAGCAGAAACGCAAAGATGACGCTATTGCAAGTCCAAGACCTCAAGAAGGTCTATAAAAGTAAATTAGGGGGCAAGGATGTAGAAGCCCTGCGCCAGGTGAACTTTCAGGTAGAAAAGGGCGAATTTGTCGCTATCATGGGGGATTCTGGCTCAGGTAAAACGACCTTGCTTAATATAATTGCCTCTTTAGACCGGCCCAGCGCGGGCAGGGTTATTATCGCCGGCCAAGACTTAACTGCCATTTCTGACCGTGACTTAACTAAGTTCCGGCGCGACCGCCTGGGTTTTGTCTTTCAAGACTTTAAACTCTTAGATACTTTTAATTTGGCGGATAATATTCTCTTGCCCCTAGTTTTGGCCAAGACCCCGCTCAAAGAAATGCAGACGCGCTTGCAGTTTTTAGCCACAAACCTAGGCTTGCAGGACCTGCTCCATAAATATCCTTTTGAGCTGTCTGGCGGGGAAAAACAGCGGGGAGCCATTGCCCGGGCCCTGATTACCAAGCCGGACCTGGTCCTGGCAGATGAGCCTACGGGGCAATTAGACTCCTATAATTCCCAAGAAATTCTTGACACTTTCGCGGCCATTGGGGCCCAGGGCCAAACCATCCTCATGGTTACCCACTCAGCCAAAGCGGCGGCGGAGGCCGGCCGCGTGCTCTTCATCCGAGACGGCGTGGTCTTTGCGGAGCTTTTCCGTAAGGGCAAGTCCCACTTAGAACAAATGGAGGCCATTTCCCAGCTCATGGCCCAGTCCAGCCGCCGGGCCCCTGCTCGGAGCCGCGCTCAGGTGCGCTAAAGGAGAGAGGCGATGGGTTTCAAACTTTCGAGTAAGCTCTTGCGGGACCAGGTCAAGAGCAACCGCAATATCTACCTGCCCACCTTCATCATGGGCAGTATCCTTATGGCCCTGGTCTATATCATTTTTGCCATGGGGGACATGATCGCGAGGGGCCAGGACTTCATGGGCTACCGGTCCTTAGGTACAGTCTTTAAGACCCTTACCTATGTTTTTGCCATCATTTCCTTTGCGGTTTTTTTCTATCTCAACTCTTTCCTCGCCAAGCGCCGGTCGCTCTCCTACGGCTTATATGGGGTTTTGGGCCTGGGCAGGCGGGACCTAATTAAGCTGAATTTCTTGGAATGCCTGGGACTTGGCCTCAGCATTAGCCTGCTGGGCTCCGTTTTGGGCTTCGCCCTGGGTCGTCTGGTTTTCGCTGGCCTGCTGGCCCTTACAAAATTGGATAATTTCCTCAAGATCAGCTATCAGTTTTCGGCCGCAGCCCTGCGCCAAACCTTGGTGCTCTTTGCCTGCATTTTCCTGGCGATTTTCCTCTTTAATAGCTTTACCATCCTGAAAGCCAACCTCCGCGACCTCTTGGATGGACCAGAGACCGGGGAGCGGGAACCCAAGGCAAAATGGCTGGTTACCATTATTTCTCTGGGTCTCTTGTTGGGCGCCTATTACCTGGCCAACCTGGATCTGGACCCCCTGGACGCCATGAAGATGTTTTTCCCTGCGGTCCTCATGGTTATTGTGGGCACCTATGGGGTCTTTATGGCGGTGACGATTTTCCTGCTCAAGGCCTTAAAGCGTAAAAAGAGCCTCTACTACCAGCCCCGGCCTTTCATCAATATCTCCAACCTCTTATTCCGCATGAAGGCCAACGCCGCTGGTCTGGCTACGATCTCTATCCTCTTTACCTGTGCCTTTTTGACCTTCTCTACGACTTCCACCCTCTATTGGGGGCTGGGCAAAAAGCTGGCCGAGAGTGCAGCGGACCATGAATTTGTGGCAGACCTCTGGGCCAGCATGGGAACCCTCTTATTCATCGGCCTCTACTTTATCGTCTTCTTTCTCTTGGTTTCCGGCCTGGTAGTCTACTTTAAGCAGCTGAACGAGGCCTACGCCGACCGCAAGAGCTTTGTTATTCTGCAGGAATTAGGCTTGGACCAGCAGCAGGTTAAGTCTACGATCCGGACCCAGATCCTCATTATGTTCTTCCTGCCCCTGGCCTTTTCGGTCCTCAACGTTATTGCCTCTTACAAGATCTTGAATACCTTGCTCCAGGCCCTGGGCCAGCAGATGTTGAACACCGGATTCTTCCTCAAAATGTCCGTGGTCTCGGTCCTGGTTTTCACCCTGATTTACCTCTTGATCTACCAGGCTACGGCCCAGGTCTATTACCGCATTGTCCGTCGCGAAACGGTGAGCTAAAGGTAGAACCAAGTAGCGCACTTTCGCCAAAAAACAAGCCAGCCAAAGGAATTTGGCTGGCTTTACTTGAATTAAGGTGGACCAAGCTGGACGATCGCTTGCGAGCAGAGTTTAGCTTTTAAGAAATTGCTGGTCCCGGCAGGCCTGGAGTTTGGCCTCTGTCCAGACAATTTGCCCCTCTTTCTGGCCCTGCTCGTAGTCGCGCAAAATGAAGCGGGACTGCTTCCAGAGTAGGATGAGGGCAATAATGTTAGGTAAGGCCATGAGGCCCATGAAGAGGTCGGCCAGGGTCCAAACCAGGTCGCCTGGCACCAGGGTGCCAACGACTAAGAAGGCCAGGGAAATTACCCGGAAGAGGGAAACGGCGCCCCGCTTTTCCCCGAAGATGAACTTGACGTTGGACTCGGCAAAGAAGTACCAGCCTACGATGGTAGTAAGGGCAAAGCAGGTCAAAGCCACGGAAAGGAAGCCTGCGCCAAAGTTGCCAAAGCCTGTCGCGAAGGCGTGCTGGGTCATCACTTCGGCCTGCAGGGTCATTTCTTGGGCCGGGATAGAGGCGTTATAGGCCCCGGAGGTCAGGTTAACCAGGACGGTGGAGAAGCAGATAAAGAAGGTGGAGATAAAGACCCCGATCATGGCGGTAAAGCCCTGCTCGGCGGGGTGGTTAACTTCGGCTACGGCGTGAGAGTGAGGGGTAGATCCCATGCCGGCTTCGTTAGAGAACAAACCGCGGGCCAGGCCAAAGCGGGCCGCTTCCCGCACGGTAATGCCCAAGACTCCGCCGCCAATGGCCTCCGGGCTGAAAGCGCCAACAACCATGGCTTTGAGGGCGGGCCAGAGCATGCCCACGTTCATGAAGACAATTAAGAGGGACCCGAAGATGTAGACAAAGGCCATGACCGGCACGACCTTCTCGGAGAAGGTGGCAATCCGGTCCATACCGCCGGCCAGGATCATACCCACGATGGCCAAGAGGGCGGCGGTCAGCCAGGCAGAGGGAATGCCGAAGGCCTCGTTCATGGAGGTGACAATGGCGTTGGACTGGACCATGACGCCAACCACACCTAGGCCAATAATGCAGAGGACCGCGAAAATCAAGGACAGGGCCTTAGACTTCACTCCATGCTTGATGTAGTAGGCCGGGCCACCGACCCGCTCCCCGTAGCGTTCCTCGCGGTAGATCTGGGAGAGACTGGCTTCGGAAAAGATGGTGGCCATGCCAAAGAAGGCGGAGAGCAGCATCCAGAAGGCCGCACCTGGTCCCCCTGCGGCGACGGCGGAGGCGACCCCCACCACATTGCCTGTACCCACCTGGGCGGCGATGGCCGTGGTTAAGGATTGGAAGGGGGTCATAGCCCCTGGCTTGGCGGGTTTTTTCGCGATAATATCCTGGACCATTTTGCGGATGGTGGGGAAGAGGTGCTTAATCTGGGGAAAGCCCAGGGCGATGGAGAGGAAGATGCCGACACCGAAGAGGGCGAAGAGCAGGATGTTATCCCAAATAAAGTTCTTGACGAGTTTGAGGGAGTCCAGGGCATCCAAAAGCAAAAGCGGCTGCTGGAGACCCCAGATCAAGTGGGAACACAAATTAAAACTAATCATAGGGCAGCTCCTGACTAATTGGCCTTAGTATCGGGACCTAGGTCGAGGCTGGCGGCATCCTGGGCCAAAGGATCTGGGACTTGCTTGCCCATTTTGACCAGCAGGAGGCGGGTGAGGAAAACAGCCAGGATAATGATGACCGACCTTACCAGGGCGGAGATCAGCAGGGTGGTGAGGGAGGTGGTCTCCCAGTTTTCATAACCTAAGAGGAGGCGGACAAAGTATTCCAAGGCATTGCCGCCAAAGTCGGCCAGGCTTAGGCTGATCACGAGGGGCATGCCGTAGACCTGGTCTTCATGCACTACGACAAAGTGATATACCAGGACGTAGCCCAGGTAGAAAAATACCTCCACAAAGTAGGAGAGGACATCCATCTCCAGACCCGCTATGGAGGCAGCCAGGACCCGCATGAGGCAAACGGCGAAGCCTGTGATCAGGCCCAGAGGGATAGGCCGCAATTTCTTATTGAGCAAAAGTCCCGTGATAAGTACGACAATGCCCGCCGTAACCCTGAAGTCACTGGCTCCTACCTGGATACTGATAAGTGAGGCCAGGGCCGAAAACAAGACGATAAAAAAAGTAATCATGGTATACCCCTTCCTTCCGTGGTCTAACTAGATAATTTGATTTTAGCAGTCCCGCGCCCGGGCGGAAAGTCGCAGCCTTGTTTCGCGACTTTTCTATTACAATAGGACCATGCGGATAGAATATAAAATTTTCATACCTGTACTCATGGGCCTGGAGGCCTGCGTCAGCGACGAGCTGGAGGCTCTAGGCTTTGCCCCGGACCGCATCCATAAGGAGGATGCCAGGGTGATTTTAGACCTGGACCAGGACCTGGCCGCGGTCAGCCGGGCGGTGGCCCTTTGCAATGTCTACCTGCGTACGGCGGAGCGGGTAGAGCTTGAGCTCTGCCGCTTTAAGGCCCGAGATTTTGACAGTCTTTTTGACCAGGCCCAGACCATCCCCTGGGAGGATTACCTGGAACCCCGGGCTGCCATTACCGTCAAGGGTTATTCCCGCAAGTCTCAGCTGTTCGCGCCTTCTGCCATCCAGTCTACCCTAAAAAAGGCTATTGTCCTCCGCCTGCAGAAGGCCTGGGGCCTAAAGCCGGGTAGTCAACTTACGGAAGACCGGAATTTCCGTGACCGCCGGGTCAACTACAGCATCATGCAGGATGAGGTTAGCCTGCGCATAGATACCTCAGGCACGGGGCTCCACAAACGGGCCTACCGCCTGGCTCACACCGCGGCTCCCATCAAGGAAACCCTGGCCGCCGGCCTGATCATGCTCAGCCGTTTTGCCCCCTTCTCTGGCGAACTGCTTTACGACCCCACTTCCGGGTCTGGGACCTTTGCCATTGAAGCTGCCCTCCTGGCGGCCAACATGGCCCCAGGAGTCCGGCGGCCCTTCAGCGGGGAGTCCTGGGCCTTTCTGGATACCACCGCCTTTGCAGAGGTTAAAGAGGAGGCCCTGGCCCAGGAAGACCGCGAGTCTTGTGGTGAAATCTTCCTGGCCGGCAGTGACCTGGATCCCCAAGCCGTAAAGATTGCCCGTGAGAACGCCAAACGGGCAGGGGTGGCCAAGCTGGTCGACTTCCAGCAGAAGGACCTCTTTGATCTCCAGGCTGGTCAGCTTATAGCTGCCTATGGTCAAGACCGCGTCCTCTTTATCTCCAACCCGCCTTACGGTGAACGCCTGGCAGATGCGGAGGTGGCTCAAAAAATTCACCAGGGCTTGGGTGAGCTCGCCTTCTACCCCGGGTCCAACTTTACCAGGCCCGGTTGCCGGCTGACGGTGATCACACCTGGCGATTTTGAGACCGATACAGGCCATAAGGCGGACAAGCGCCGCAAGCTCTACAACGGCATGATCCCCTGCACTATGTACCATTATTTCCGTGAGAAATATCTAGAAAAAGCGAGATCTTAATAGCATAAATCTCAATATGCAGTTATGCGCAGTTTGTAGCATGATATGCAGCAGAAATATCTAGAAACTGAGGTGTAAGATGACCCAAGAATCCTTAGCTCAACTTATTGATGTAGCGGCCGGCCGCGAGCCCGCGGACCTGGTGATTAAGAACTGCCAGCTGGTAGATGTCGGCCTAGGCAAAATTTACCAAACTGACATAGCCATCAGCCAGGGTCTCATCGCGGGTATAGGCCCGGATTACGAAGGTAAGGAAAGCCTAGATGCCCAGGGCTTATTTGCCCTGCCGGGCCTCATCGATGCCCATATTCATATTGAATCTTCCTATCTCAGCCCGGAGGAATTTGCCCGCCTGGTGGTCCCCCGAGGCACAACTACCGTGGTAGCGGACCCCCACGAGATCGTGAATGTGGCCGGCCTGGATGGCCTGCGCTACATGCAGGAGGCCGCGGCCCAGACCCCCCTCAAAGTGGAGTATATGGTGCCTTCCTGCGTACCTGCTACCGGCTTTGAAAATGCAGGGGCCAACTTAAGGGCTGCAGACCTGGAGGCCCCCTTGGCCGATCCCCACACTCTGGGCCTGGCCGAACTCATGAATTCACCTGGCGTAGTCTACAAGGATCCGGAGGTTTTGGCTAAAGTCCTCATGGCTAAGAAACATGACAAACCTATCGATGGCCACAGCCCGGGACTTAAAGGCAAAGATCTCAGTGCCTATGCCGCTGCGGGTGTGATGACCGACCACGAGTGCTCCACGCTGGAGGAAATGCAGGACCGCCTGGCCCGCGGCATGTACGTCTTGCTCCGCCAGGGTTCTTCCTGCCATGACCTAGCCCGCCTGCTACCGGGGGTCTCTCTCTTTAACTCTTCCCGCTGCCTGCTCTGTTCAGACGACCGCCACGCCTCCACCATGTTGGAGATTGGCCACCTCAACGAACACCTGCGCAGGTGTGTGGAATTCGGCCTTCACCCCATCACGGCCGTTCAGATGGGATCACTCAACGCGGCCCAGGCCTACAACCTGCGCGACCGCGGCGGCATCTTCCCCGGCCGGGCCGCAGACCTGGTCCTCGTCCAAGACCTCCAAGACTTTAACGCGAAATTTGTCTATATCGATGGCCAGCTGGTGGCTCAAGACGGCGCCTACCTGCCAGAAGTCAAGAAAGCCGATGCCTCCGCCGTGCGGGCCAGTTTTCATGTGCAAAACTTTGGCCCCGACCGCCTGAAATTTCAGCTTAAGTCCGGCCAGCTGCGCGTGATTGAAGTCCTGCCCGGCGGCGTGGTTACAGGCTCAGGCCAGGCCACACTCGAACTCACGCCCGCAGGCGATGTTATTTTACCCGCCGACCAAGATGTGATCCGCCTAGCCGTGGTGGAGCGCCATCACAACACGGGCAATGTGGGCCTGGGCCTCCTGGGCAACTATGGCCTGCGTTGCGGGGCCATTGCCAGCTCCATCGCCCATGATTCTCACAATATTGTGGTCGCTGGCCGGGATATTCAGGACATGGCCCTAGCTGTTGAAGAGCTGCAAAAGCAGGAAGGCGGCGCCATTACAGTCAAGGACGGTCAGGTCCTAGACCGCCTGCCCCTGCCCCTGGGCGGACTCATGTCCGACCAGCCTGGCAAAAAAGTCGCGGCAGACCTGGCCCGTCTCAACGAGCGCGCACACACAGAATTAGGTATCTCTCGCGACATCGACCCCGTAATGACCCTGTCCTTTATGTCCCTCCTGGTCATTCCCGAACTCAAGCTCTCCGACCTCGGCCTCTTTGACGTGAAGAAGTTTGAGCTGGTCCCGCTGGAGCTGGAGTAAGGCCGGTGACTGTGCTACTTCTATTTTCCGGATTTTCCGGCAAAAGTGCAGCTAATGGGTTGGCCGCCCTGCACATTTGCAAGTAGTGGGTGGTCAGCTTGGGCATTTCTGCAGGTAGTGGGTGGTTTGGCATTTTATACCCTTCCACTACTTGCAAATTTGTCCGCACCCCCAACCAGTACGCTTGCTAGGGTAGCAAGGGGTAGCCAGAATAAAAATAAGGCCCCCGGAGGAGCCTTATCTTTTTGGTGCAAGTATTAGTGTTTCTGCAAGTATTCCACCGCGTTGCGGAAGAGGTCTTGCTCGGCCATGCCGGGGATATTTTGTAGGAGGCCGGGTCTGTAGCGCTCGGAGTGGCCCATCTTACCTAAGATGCGGCCGTCCGGGGAGATCAGGCCTTCGATGGCATATGCCGAACCATTGGGGTTCCAAGGTGCGTCTTCGGCCAGATTTCCTTGGTCATCCACATATTGGAAGGCCACTTGGCCGTGGGCGAAGAGCTTTTCGGCTTCTTCGGCGGAGACCATGAAGCGGCCCTCCCCGTGGGATACAGGGATCTGGTGGATCTGCCCTTCCTTAAAGCCGGAGAGCCAGGGTGACTTACCGGGGTCAGTGGCCAGTTTGGTGCGGGCGATGCGGGAGACGTGCCGACCTTGCTGGTTGAAGAAGAGGGTCGGGGAGTCCTCGGTTTGCAAGGCGGGGTCGCCGTAGGGCAGGAAGCCGGACTTGACTAAGGCTTGGAAGCCGTTGCAAATGCCGACCACCAGGCCGCCGCGGGCGACGAAGTCCTTAATGGCTTGAGTAATTTCTGACACTTTTAAGAAGTTCACAATAAACTTCGCGGAACCGTCTGGCTCGTCGCCGAAGGAGAAGCCGCCGGTGAAGGCTAGGATCTGGCTTTCTTGCAAAGCCGCCAGGAAGGACTTTTGGTCCGCCGCGGCTAGATCGGGCCGTAGATTGCGGATGAGCAGGGTCTGGCAAGTAGCGCCTGCTGCCTTGAAAGCTTCTTCGGTGTCGTATTCGCAGTTGCCACCGGGGAAGACAGGCAAGAGCACCCGCACAGGTTTTTTCGCGTCCGGCAGAGCTTCTTCTACGGGTGAAGTTTCTACAGGCTCAGGCAGAGGCAGGTCCAGGGGTTGACCCTCCAGGTCTGCCCGGGGGCTCAGGTCTTCACTAGAAATGGCGGGGAAGATGTGGCCATAGGCCTCACCAAGGGCTTCATCTAACTCTCGGAAGCTGGTGAAGAGGTCTTGCCGCCAGGCGATCCCGTTTAAGCCGGCAGCGGTGCAGCCTAGGAAGATGGCCTCAGAGCCTTCCACTACCTGCATGTCCGGAGTGAATTTACGGGAGGAAGCCAGGACCAGGCCACCCTGGGGATTGGCCAGAAAGTCCAGGCCTTCAGCCTGCAACTGGATGCCCACTTGGTTACCCAAGCTCATCTTGGCCAGGGTTTCAACTAAGCCGCCGGACCGGACAGGGCTGGCAGCCTTGACCAAGCCTTCTTGGGCCAGGCGGCGGAACTCGTCAAACTGGGCCTTGAGCTGGTCATAGTTAGGCCGGCCGCTGGCCAGCGGCCGGTGGGGCAAGTAGTAGAGGTAAAGAGGCTCAGCGTCAGCCACAGGATAGGGGAGAGTGGCGGAGATAACCTCAGCTTGGTCGAGGGTGGCGACGGCAAAAGTCACGAGGGTAGGTGGTACATTTAAGTCCTCAAAGCTGCCGGACATGGAGTCCTTGCCGCCGATTTGGGCCAGTTGGAAAGCGTGCTGGGCTTCCAGGTTACCCAAGACGGTCTGCAGGACCTTGCCCCATTTGACGGGGTCTTGGTCCAGACGCTCAAAGTAGTCTTGGATGGTGAGGAAGGCTGCGCGGTAGTCCGCGCCGGCAGCCACCAATTTCGCTAAGGCTTCCACCAGGCTGTAAGCGCCCATGAGATAGGGTGAATCATCTGCTAAGTCGGGCTGGTAGCCGTAGGACATGAGGGAGACCGTACGGGATCCACCTTCCAGGGGCAGGCTCTGGGCGGAAACGGTTTCCTCGCTCTTCTGGTAGAGGCCGCCGTAGGGGAAGAGGACGGTGGACCGCCCGATGCTGGAGTCAAATTGCTCCACCAGACCCTGCTGGGTGCCATGGCCCGCCTGGTCCAGCCAGCCCAAGATGTCTGCCTTGTCTAAGCTTTCCAGGCTTTGGGCCCGGTCTGTATAGGGCAGGGGATGGGGCAGGTCGTGGATTTCGACCTTCTGCTGACGTTTAGCCCCGTTAGTATTCAGGAATTCACGGGAGAGGTCCAAGACCTCCTGGTCGCCGTAGAACATACGGAGACGTCCATCTGCGGTGACTTCCGCGATTTCGGTAGCTTCCAGGTTTTCTTCCTCTGCGGCTGCCATGAATTTAGCAACATCTTGAGGATCTAGGAGCACCGCCATGCGCTCTTGAGATTCGGATACCGCAATTTCCAGGGGGTTGAGGCCCGCATACTTGAGAGGAACGCGGTCCAGATGGATGCGCAGGCTGTCGGCAAGTTCGCCTACTGCCACGCACACTCCGCCCGCGCCAAAATCGTTACAGGCCCGGATCAGGGGGGCAATCTCTGGATTACGGAAGAGACGCTGGATCTTGCGCTCGTTGACAGGATTGCCTTTTTGTACTTCAGCCCCGGAGGTCGCGAGGGACTCTTCGTCATGAGCCTTGGAAGAACCGGTGGCACCGCCAATGCCGTCGCGGCCAGTACGTCCGCCGAGGAGAATGATGCGGTCGCCCTCACGGGGTTGGCCCCGGTAGAGGTTTTCTGCGGGCACCGCGGCGACTACAGCGCCGAGTTCCAGGCGCTTGGCCACATAGCCGGGGTGGTAGAATTCCCGCACCGCCGTGGTGGCCAGGCCGATTTGGTTACCGTAGGAAGAATAGCCCTTGGCAGCCCTGCGGGAAATTTCCCTTTGCGGCAGCTTGCCCGGCAGGGTTTCGTCCAGAGGCGTATTGATATCCCCCGCGCCGGAAATGCGCAGGGCTTGGTAGACCCAAGACCGGCCGGAGAGAGGGTCGCGGATACAGCCGCCCAAACAGGTAGCGGCCCCGCCAAAAGGTTCAATCTCCGTGGGGTGGTTGTGGGTCTCATTTTTGAACATGACAAACCAGTCTTCGAGCTCGCCATTTTGCAGATTCTTGGCCTTAACCTTGATGGAGCAGGCGTTGATCTCATCTGAGACTTCCACGGCATCTAAAAGGCCCCGCCGACGCAGGTCCCGGCTCATGAGGGTGGCCATCTCCATGAGGGTAAGAGGTTTTTCCTCGCGTCCGTTATCCTGGCGCAGCTGTTTATACAGGTCCAGAGCCTGGTCGATTTCTGCAGGGAAACGCTGGCTCTTATTTTCGATATCCAGGAGTTCCGTATTAAAGGTGGTGTGACGGCAGTGGTCTGACCAATAGGTGTCTAAAACCTTGATTTCCAGGGCATTGGGGTCCCGGCCTTCCTTTTGGAAATAAGCTTGGATGAGCTCCAAGTCTTCCAGGGACATGGCCAAACTCAGGTCAGCTAAAAAACTTTGCAGGCCGGCCCGGTCTAAACCATTAAAGCCGGTATACACTTTCACACTTTGGTCGGCGGCTGCCTTCTCCTCACCAAAAGCCGGACGACCGGCCTCGTGGCGGGCAAGCACCTGGTCCAGCTTCAGCTCCCGGCATTCCACCGGGTTAATGAAGTGGTCACGCAGGACCTCTTGGCCCGAAGCCTCTAAGGAGTTAGTTACATAAAAACTCGCCGTTTGTACCCGCACGTCGGTCTCTGGGAAAAAGAGACGCAGGCACTGTTCGGCGGCATCTCCCCTTTGATCATATTGGCCTGGCTGATAGGCCACACCCAGTACAGACTTAGCCTGGCAATATTCCCGGACCTGGTCTGGCGTCCAAACCTCATCCACCAGGTGGTCAGACAGCACCCGCTGGGTCAAGATTTCCATCTCCTCAGCGGTAACTGTACTCACGGCATAGGCGTTAAACAAGGCCAGCTCGGTGACCTCCAGTCCTGGCAGCTCTTGCAGGGCCCGGAGCTGAGCTTCTTCGCCCGCCCTGTAGGCGGCTTTTCTACGAATAAAAATCAAGTCTTGCATAGGGACCTCTCTAAAGGCAGCAGGGGAGAAAATCTGCCGCTATCTATTATCTATTTACCCAATTATAGAGCATTGCTTGGAGCATTTTCGCCTCTAAGCTTTTGCTGAGGGCCCTAGAGCGAGAATTTTAATATTTTGCCTCTCCCGTATCGGCGTCAAAGTAGTGGATATGCGCGGGAGAGGTGGAGAGGCGGACGGGGTCTCCGGGGTTCAAGTCGGTGCGGTGGGGGCTGAGTACGGACAGTCTTTGTGGACCGTTTTCTACGAAGATGAGATCATCGTCGCCGAGCATTTCTTGGAACTGGATGTTGCCGTCCATGAGGGGCACGGCTCCAACCGTAGAGATGTCTGACTGGTCCTCTGATTCGGCAATTTTTTCTAGATGTATATTTTCGGGGCGCACGCCCAGGACGCGGCTGTCCGTGGCTTGGTCTGCAGAATTAGCCGCGTTTACTGCGTTAGCTTCAGAACTCTCCTGCGGGATGAAGTTCATTTCGTGGTTGCCAATAAAGGCGGCGACGAAGAGGTTGGCGGGTTTTTCGTAGAGTTCCTGGGGCGGGCCGCTTTGGCGGATGGCGCCTTGGTCCATGACGACCACGCGGGTGCCCAGGGTCATGGCTTCAATTTGGTCGTGGGTGACATAGATGAAGGTGGTCTTGAGTTTTTGATAGAGACGGGAGATTTCTTCGCGCATTTCTACCCGGAGCTTGGCGTCTAGGTTAGACAGGGGCTCATCCATGAGGAAGGCCTTGGGCTGGCGGACGATGGCCCGGCCCATGGCGACGCGCTGGCGCTGGCCGCCGGATAATTCGCCGGGTTTGCGCTGGAGGTAGTCCGTCAGGCCGAGGATTTCGGCAGCTTCTTCTACCTTGTCTTTGATGATGTCTTTCTTGACCCGGCGCATTTTAAGGCTGAAGGCCATATTGTCAAAGACGGTGAGGTGGGGATATAAGGCATAATTTTGGAAGACCATGGCAAAGCCCCGCTGCTGGGGGCTGAGATGGTTGTAGAGCTGATCTTGAAAATCAAATTCGCCGGCCGTAATCTCTTCCAGACCCGCCAACATGCGGAGGGTGGTGGATTTACCGCAGCCCGAG
Organism: uncultured Oscillospiraceae bacterium; assembly: GCA_964398655.1. Taxonomy (GTDB): domain Bacteria; phylum Bacillota; class Clostridia; order Saccharofermentanales; family DTU023; genus SFFI01. Next base: position 6,056 of record CAYNNG010000015.1, on the reverse strand, counting down.
GGCCTGACTAAGACCACAAAATCTCCCTGGTCGATCTGCAGATTGAGCTGGTTAACTGCTTTGTCTGTCTGCTTATCGTAGATTTTGACCAGGTTCTTTAATTGGATAAAGGGCATTACTTATCTCCAGTAGTTAGTCGAAAGTTGTCGAAACTTCAACACAACAACTGTAGCAAGCAGAGATTAGGTTAAGGTTTTTGCCAGGTAAAAAGCAGCTAAGCTGTTTTACTGGCCAGGCCCAGGGCCGTGTCAGACGGGGTCAGCGGCAAGATGCCGCGCAAAGCTGGCCGTATAGGGGCTTCGCCCTCACAATTAGCCAGACCCGAGCAAAGAAAAAGGCCCCGCCAGAGGTCTGGCAAGGGGCCTTGTGTTAAATGTGGGTGAGCTGCGTGGAGCTTCCAACTAAAAGCTAATTTTTATCCTCAGCCTTGGTATCGCAGTAGATGCAGCGGTAAATGCCCTTTTCCCGGTCGGTGAGGCGGAAAATCTGGGGCAGTTCCTGTTCAATGGAGGAAATGCAGCGGGGGTTCTTGCATTTGAGCACGCCGACCAGCTTTTCTGGCAGGGCGGGATGGAATTTTTTGACTCTTTTGCCGTCCCGGATGACGTTAACCGTGATGTGGGGGTCAATGTAGCCCAGGAGGTCATAGTCCAGATCAATGATCTCATTGATCTTCAGGATATCCTTGCGGCCGCGTTTTTCCGACTCAGCATTCTTAATAATAGCCACCTGGCAGTCCAGCTGGTCCAGGTCCAGGTAGTCATAAATCTCCATGGCCTTACCGGCAGGAATGTGGTCGATAACTAAACCATCGTGAATTGAACCAATAATCATTTAGACCTCCAAGAGTTTCATGATCAGGGCCATACGGATAAATTTACCGTTTTTGACCTGGCGGAAGTAGGCGGCGCGGGGATCCTTATCTACCTCTGTGGAAATTTCGTTTACCCGGGGCAGGGGGTGGAGGATAGAGAGATCAGGCTTGGCGGCTTTGAGCTTGTCGGGAGTCAGGATGTAGTAGTCCTTAAGCCGGACGTAGTCCGCTTCGTTGAAGAAACGCTCGCGCTGGACCCGGGTCATGTAGAGAATATCCAGGTCGGCGATGGCCTCTTCAATGCTGGTGACTTCTTGGTAAGGGATACCCTGCTTTTCCAGAATCTCTACCCGGATGGGCTCGGGGATACGGAGTTCCGGAGGGGAAATCAGGACGAAGCTGATGTTGTCATAGCGGCTCATGGCAGAGATGAGCGAGTGGACGGTGCGGCCGAATTTCAAGTCGCCGCAGCAGCCGATCACCAGGTTGTCCAGTCTGCCTCTCTCCCGGGAAATGGTCAGGAGGTCGGTCAGGGTTTGGGTGGGGTGGTGGTGGCCGCCGTCCCCGGCGTTAATAACAGGGATATCCACAGCCTGGGAGGCAACAAAGGGGGCACCTTCCTTGGGGTGGCGCATAGCGATGATATCCGCAAAGCATTCTACGGTGCGGGCCGTATCTGCTACGGATTCTCCCTTGGCGGCGGAGCTGGAGCTGGCCTCCGAAAAGCCGATGACCTTGCCGCCCAAGTCCCACATGGCGGACTCAAAACTCAGCCTGGTCCGGGTTGAGGGCTCATAAAAAAGCGTTGCTAGCTTCTTATGCAGGCAACGCTCTTGGTAGTCTTGAGGCCGGGCAATAATATCATTGGCGACATCAATCAGCTGATCGATTTCCGCCGTGGAGAGGTCTTGGATTTGTATTAAGTCTTTTTTCATAGTACCTCCTCTGCGTACAAGCTTATGCCTAAATTGCTAGTTACTTTAGCAGGGAGGTGGGGAGCTTGTAAAGGCCGGCCTACGCAGAATTTTGCCCGCAATATAGGCGAATTTTAGCCAGGCTGGAGAATTTAGGTTTTGCCCTTTTCTTAGCCCAAGTGCTAAAATATTCTCGATCTGGTATTTTCACTGCTCCAACTTCTCATTTTTCTTTAGCTTTTTCTCCACCCTTTGCCGGGCTTCCAGCTCTGCCGCGGTCTCTACTAGCTTGTGGCCAAATTTGTCGGTGATATCGGAGAGGGCGGTTTGGAGCTTGGCCTGTTTGGCGGCGCTGGCCTGGTTTGCTTGTGCCAAGTCTGCCAGGCTCATTTGCTGGTAGACTTGGTCGGTAAAGTTGCTGGCCGCCAGGCCGATCAGCCGGACCGGCTGGATCAGGCTGACCTGCTGGAAGAGAGACCGGCCCGTTTCATATAAATCCTGGGCCTGGTTGGTGGGAGGAATGGTCTTGGACCGGGTGATGGCCTGCATGTTGGCCCAGGTTATTTTCAAGGTCACCGTGCGGGCTAAGATGCCCTCCGCCGCTAACTCATGAGATAAGTCGCGGGCGTAGAGCCGGAGCAAGGAGAGGAGGAAGTCGCGGTCCCGGCTGTCCTCCTGCAGGGTCCGCTCCTTGCCCAAAGATTTGGCTTCTGACTCGTAGTAGGGGGTAACCTGGCGGAGGTCCTGCCCACGCGCCAGGTCCAGCATCTCCTGTCCCCGGTCCTTAAAATGCCACTTAACTAGGTCTGGCTGGGCCAGGAGGTCGCGGATCGTGTAGATGCCCAGATGCCCTAGCTGGTCAGTAGTGACCTTGCCCACCCCATGCAGGATGGAGACCGGCCGGTCTATGACCAGGTACAGCCAAGCCTGGGCATCCTTAATCAGGAAGAGGCCATCCGGCTTTTTCTCTTCGGAAGCTAGTTTGGCGGCTCCCTTGGCATAGGCGAGGCCCAAAGAGCAGGTGAGCCCCTGGCTGGCCAGAGTCCGGGCTTTGATCTCTCGGGCGATGGCCAGGCCCTGGTCCCAGGTCAGGCCCAGGTCGGTCAGGTCCAGGTAAGCCTCATCCAGCGAGAGGAATTCTACCTTGCTAGTATAGGAGCACCAGATTTGGTGAAGCTCTTGGGAGACTGCGTCATAGCGGTCTATGCGAGGTTTGACATAAATACCCTGGGGGCAGCGCCGGTAGGCCTCGGCAATGGGCATGGCTGAGCGCACCCCAAATTTTCGGGCTTCGTAAGAGGCAGTCGCGACTACGCCCCGCTGGCCCGGCAGGGCGCCCACAATGAGCGGCTGGCCGCGGTAGGCAGGGTTGTCTCGCGCCTCAACCGAGGCGAAGAAGGCGTCCATATCTACATGTAAGATCATTTGCGGCATCTGGCGGTGCTCCCCTTTATAACTACAACTATTATATCTGGCTCAATCTGGCTCAGCCGCTAAGATTATTTGCTAAGATAAGCTTACTGGTGCGGGTTGGCCAAGGGGCTGACCTGAGGAAGGCAGGAGGTAGCGAGATGTCGAGTATGAAGGAAGAGAAGAGAGTGCTCCTTACAGGGGCCTCCGGGGGCATAGGGGCGGCTACGGCCCGGGTCTTAGCGCGTGAGGGCTGGAACCTTATCTTACATTATTTTGAATCCGGCGAAGCCCTGGTGCATTTAGCGGAGAGCCTGCAGCAAGAGTACGGTGTCCATGTTGATACGGTCCAGGCCGATTTCCGCCAGTCTCGGGAGATAATCCGCCTAAGCGAGGAACTCAACCGCAAACGTTATCAGATTGATGCCCTGGTGCACACGGCGGGTATCTCGGAATGGGGCTTGTTTACAGACCTCACCGATGACCAATGGCTCAAGCTCATGAGTGTAAACCTTAATGCGGTCTACTTATTAGATAAAACCATTTTACCTTATATGGTCCAGCGCAAGCGGGGCAATATCCTGCACGTGGCATCTATTTGGGGCCTGCGGGGTGCTTCCTGTGAAGTAGCCTATGCCGCCTCCAAGGCTGCGGTGGTGAGCCTAACCGCCTCCCTGGCCCGGGAATATGGTCCCTCGGGCATCCGGGTCAACGCCGTGGCCCCTGGGGCTATCCAGACCGAGATGCTGGCCCGCTTCACGGATGAGGAACTGCGGGCCCTGGCCTCTCAAACGCCCCTCTTCCGCCTGGGCCAGCCAGAAGAAGTCGCTGAAGCTATCGCCTTCCTGGTCTCCGACAAGGCCTCCTATATCACAGGCCAGACCCTGGTCGTGGACGGGGGCTTTATCGCCTAACGGCGAGCGACGAGAGTGTAAGCTAGGCTTGATCGAGACGGATAAAAGTGCAAGCGGGGCAAAACTCTTAGCAGATAGTTTTTTAGAGAGCGCATGATGCAAATTAGTCGAGGCGCACAAGTTATCCTAGAACGTTTACGGAGCCAGGGCGAAGGCTACCTGGTTGGGGGCTGCGTGCGCGACTATCTCCTGGGCCAGCCTTCGCACGATGAGGATATCTGCAGCTCTCTATTACCAGACGAAATCCAAAGCCTCTTCGCGGACCTGCCCCAGACGGACCAGGGCCTCAAGCACGGGACGGTGGGTATCATCTTGGATGGCCGGCTCTATGAAGTTACTACTTACCGACAGGATGGCAGTTATAGTGACCACCGGCGGCCCGACCAGGTGACCTTTACCCGGTCACTGGAAGCCGACCTGGCCCGCCGAGATTTTACGATCAATGCCATGGCCATGGGCTTGCAGGGGGAGGTGATTGACCCCTTTGGCGGGCAGGCGGACCTGAAGGCCGGCCTGGTGAGGGCGGTAGGTGATCCCTGGCGGCGCTTTGAGGAAGACAGCCTCCGCCTGATGCGGGCGGTCCGCTTTGCCAACCGCCTGGGTTTCCAACTAGAGCCCCAGACCGAGCAGGCCCTGCGGGAACAGGCTAGCCTCTTGTCCGCGATTTCGGCCGAACGCCTGGCGGAAGAATTTCTCAAAATACTTGACGACAACCCGGAGGGGGTGACCTGGCTGCATGATCTGGGTCTGCTCCCCTATGCCTATCCGGAGCTGGAGCTCTGCTTTAACTGTCCCCAGGAAACGCCCTTCCATCTTTATGATGTGGGCCGCCACTCTGTAGCAGCGGCCCAGGCGGGAGAGGGTAGGGTCTTCCGCCTGGCCGCCCTCTTGCATGACCTGGGCAAGCCCGCCGCCAAAACCTATGATGACCAGGGCAGGGCCCACTTCTACGATCATGCCAAAATTTCCGCAGACCTGGCAGCCCCCCTGCTCAAACGCTTTTTCTTGCCCCGGGAGGACCGCCAGCTGATTGTCGCCCTGGTGCGCTGGCACGATATGATCTCCAAACGGCCTGCCAAGCTGGCCCGCCTGGTGCGTGACCTGCCGGAGTCCTTCTGGGCCCTGTTTTTTCAACTAAAACGCGCGGACATCGAGGCCCAATCTGAATTAGACCGGGAGTCCAAACTTCGCCTGGTGGAGGAACAAGAAGAAATTATTGACCGCTTCTTGGCAGGGCCCCACCGCCTGGAAGATCTGGCGGTCAACGGTCAAGACCTCCTGGAGCTGGGCTACCGAGGACCAGAAATCGGGGCAGCTCTAGAAGAAATTCTCCGCTTTGTGATGGAAAAGCCCTCGCGGAATAAGCGGGACTACTTACTCGCGAGGGCTGAGAAACTGCGGGAAAGACGGGAAGGCCAGGGGCCTGCTAAGGCCTAGGCCAGTCCTGGAGTTTGGCAAAATGGCAGGCCACTTGGTGGCCGGGGGCGATTTCTCTTAATTCAGGCCGCTTAGTACGGCACAGGTCTTGAGTGTAGGGGCAGCGGGCTTCAAAGGGGCAGGCAGGAATTTCCGCCAAGGGACTGGGGATTTCGCCAGTGAGCCGGATGCGGTTTTGCTCAGCTGCTTTAAGGGGGTCGGCAATAGGGATGGCCGACAAGAGAGCCATGGTGTAGGGGTGCAAGGGCCGCAATGGGCTCATCACAGAAGATGAAGTCGGGCTGTACCATGAGGGCCCGGGCGATGCCAATGCGCTGGCGCTGACCGCCGGAAAATTCATAAGGGAATTTCTTCAGGTCCTCCTGGTGCATACCTACTTTTTCCAGCATTTCTTCTTTTAAGGCTAGCCGGTCCTGCCGCTTCAGGTTGGTGCGGTGGAGGGGCTCATCCAGGATTTCTTCAACCGTCCAATAGGGGTTGAGGGAAGAGTAGGGGTCTTGGAAGATAATCTGCATCTTGCTCTGGGCTTGGCGCAGGGCCTCACCTTTGAGATGGGTAATATCCTGA
>CAYNNG010000014.1:20908-42096 GCA_964398655.1 uncultured Oscillospiraceae bacterium | reverse complement strand
ATAAAAAAGACTCTAGTGATTGTATCAATACTAGAGTCTTGATTTGGAGGCACCATCCAGATTTGAACTGGAGCATAGAGGTTTTGCAGACCTCGGCCTTACCGCTTGGCTATGGTGCCGATAAAAAGAATGACCACAATGTATCTTATTGCGGTCATCTTATGGAGCGGGATACGAGATTCGAACTCGCGACTTTCACCTTGGCAAGGTGACACTCTACCACTGAGTTAATCCCGCGTAAGCGCTCATTTCTTGAGTGCTTGTGTATGTTACCAAGCTTTTTGAGCGCTGTCAAGCGAAAATTATTTTTCTTGCAAGAGCTTGCCGGCGGCGGGGATCAGGAGGCCGCCAACCGCGTTGCCGAGGGTGTTAACCAAGATGAATAACAGGGCTTGGCCAGACCACATACCGGCAATAGAGATGTAGAACATGTTGGCGACGCAGTGCTCAAAACCCGCGAGGATAAACACGCAAACGCCAAAGAAGAGGGCCAGGTATTTGCCCAATTCATGGGGGTTGTTCTTAAAGCCGTCAACCGCAATGAAGATTAAGATGTTGCAGAAGATGGAGAGCATGAAGATAGAAAAGAGATTGTCTCCCAGCTTAACTTCACACATGCCTTGGGCTTTCTCAGTTAGGGCAGGGGCAATCCTGGTAGCTTTTAGGGCCAGAGCAAAGACCCAGGTACCGAGGAGGTTGCCCAGCCAAATCCGGCAAAGGTCGCCCAGGCAGCTCAGGGGCTGGTCCAAGCTGTAGCAAACTTTGCCCGTAAAAAGGTTGTAGCCGCGAGTGCAAATTACAAAGAGCCCGACTGTAAAGAACAGAGAGCCTACGACCTTATTGTCCAGGGCGAGAAATACGGTGCCTCCCAAGGCGATACAGATGCCGGCGATAATGCCTTTAACAAAAGTTGTGAGATTTTTCATACATTCACCTCAATGAGAGAAAATTTCAACTAGACAAGATGGTAAACCTTAAAATTGGCGGGAGCAAACTCTTATTATAATACACTAAAACGGAATAATATTCTGTAAGCGCTGAAAGGCGAGGCATGTAGTAAGCGCTTATTACGAGGAGCGGGAGTGGGCAAGGGTTCATCCAAGGTGGACTTTATGAAGCAGTCAGCGGCTATCTATACCCCATCTGCCTGCTGTGGCCCTGATGGGAGTCTGCTACAGCAAGAAGCAGGACAGCTTAGCTTAATTGGCTTCGACGAGGAAATAGACGCACTGCATATGAGGAGGATCTAAGGGGCGGTCGCTGCCATCCTTGTCCAGCTTAGCGATGCGGTCAACTTCTTCCATGCCGGATAGCACTTCGCCAAAAGCGGCATAGTTTCCGTCCAGGAAGGTGCTGTCTGCGTTGCAGATAAAGAACTGCGAACTGGCGGAGTTGGGGCTTTGGGCGCGGGCCATGGAGAGTACGCCTCTCTTGTGGGAGAGGTGGTTGTCCACACCATTGGCTGAAAATTCACCTTTAATGGTTTCTTTGGAGCCGCCGCGGCCAGTGCCCTCGGGATCGCCACCCTGAATCATGAAGCCATCAATCACACGGTGGAAGATCAGGTTGTCGTAAAACCCTTGGCCCACCAGCTTTTGGAAGTTGGCCGCACTCAGAGGAGCAGCATCGGGCCGTAGCTTGAGCACGATATCCGCGCCGCTGTCCATATGGATGCAGACGAGGTCGCTGGCGGTGTCTGCTGCCTGGTAGCCAGCGGGTGGCGTAATTTCACCCAGGTCGGGGTTTTGGGATACTTGATCAGATGTCATGTTTGAGTCCTCACTTTGCTTTGTATTCTGGTCAGAAGCAGGGCTTTGCTCGCTTGCCTCTGCAGGATTTTCGGAGTTTTCAGCAGGGCTTTCCTGGCCGCCTGCAGCCTGGTCTGCCTGACTGTTGGTCGTGGCCAAGGGCCGGATGGTGACTTGTTGCGCGCAGGCTGCAAGACTTAGGCTCAAGAGAAAAGTCAGGCAGCAGACGGCGATACCTCTAAGTATTTGCAGCTTGCCTGCCTTGGCTCTAGGTGTTTTATTTAAATTATTCATATCCTTACTCCTCAATGCTGCGCTTGCCTGCCCTAAACCGCACGGACTAGCACAGCTATTTACTAGTTCTTTAATCCTGCCAGGGGCAGGATTAAAGAACTTATTGAGTTCCCTCATGATAGCAAAAAGCCGGAGGATCCGCCTAGATCTCTTGCAGGCAGTCGGGCAATTTGTTAAGATATTTAAGTTCAGAAGAGAGCTTCCGTACGAAGCTGCTCTGGGTTTTGCGGGATTAACTCAGTTGGTAGAGTGTCACCTTCCCAAGGTGAAAGTCGCGAGTTCGAGCCTCGTATCCCGCTCCATGTTGTGGCCGCTTTTGCAGCGGCCTTTTTTTATTTTATTCCCACTTATATTTATGGTTAGCTTCTATGCTACGTATGTTTGAAGCACAACGATCAGATCAACAGGGCAGGTGAATCGTTTTTTTTGGTAGTTAATTACCTGCAATAAATGTTATCATTACATAGTTGAGATTTAACATATAAACGATCCAACAGAAAAGGAGTGATGGAGCATGGAGTTTAATAAAGTTGTAGTAATGGGCGGCGGCGTATTAGGTTCACAAATTGCCTTGATGAGCGCCTACACAGGACATGACACGACTATTTGGATGCGCAGCGAGGGTTCTATTGAACGAACCAAGCCCAAACTGGCCCATTATAGCGCTATGATGATCCAATCTCTGGAGCAAGCCCGCAAGATGTTAGGCAATCCTATGGGTGCCTTCGTTTATCCCAAGGGACTCATTACTGATTGGGCCGCTATGACCGACGAAAAAATCAAAGAACTGATTGCCCAGGTCAAAGACACAACCGAAAATAACCTGCATTTAGAGCTGGATATGGCGAAAGCTTTAGCTGACGCTGATATCATTATTGAAAGTATGTCCGAAGATCCCCAGGCCAAAATTGATCTGTATGAGAAGATGAGAGATGTGATGGACGAGAAGACCATCCTCTGCACTAACTCCTCCACCTTACTGCCTTCTACCTTTGCTGAGCACACTGGCCGTCCAGCCAAATACATGGCTCTGCACTTTGCTAACGAAATCTGGAAGCACAACACTGCTGAATGCATGGGACATGCAGGCACTGACCCTGCAGTTTATGATGCAGTCGTGAGATTCGCTGAAGAGATCAACATGGTGCCAATCAAGCTCTACAAGGAGCAGCCGGCTTATGTTCTTAACACTCTCTTGGTTCCCTTCCTAGACGCTGCCCAGCAGCTGTGGGGCAAGGGGGTAGCTGATCCTGAAACCATTGACCTGACTTGGCGCCTGGGTACCGGCGCTCCTGCTGGCCCTTTCCAAATTATGGACGTGGTAGGTCTGGAGACTGTCTACAATATCCTTATGATGAAACCTGACACCAAAGATCCTGAATCTCTGAACCACAAGCTTGCCGGTATGATCAAAGAAAAAATCGACAAGGGCGAGACTGGGATTAACTCTGGTAAGGGCTTCTACGACTACAAGAAATAAATTATCCAGCCTCTAGCTGTATTGCTTTAAACTTAAAAGCCCGACAGACCAAATCTGCCGGGCTTTTTGCTTGGATAGCGCGGAGTATCTGCGCTTAGGGTAGGTTTGCTAAATGAAGAGGTTCATATTGGAGCGGTCGTTGTCGTTTAGCATGGAGGCTACGCCGCCTACTTCCACTCCGTCAATGAGTTCATCTTGGCTAATGCCCATGAGCTCCATAGACATCTGGCAGGCGGTGAATTTTACTCCTGCTTCTCTGGCCTGGGTAATCAGGTCTTCCAGTGAAGAGACATTATTATTTTTCATGACTGACCGGATCATCTTAGCTCCGGCCCCGCCAAAGTTCATGCGGGAGAGGCCCAGCTTTGCTGAGCCGCGTGGCATCATAGAGGAGAACATCTTACCAATAAACGTTTTCTTTACGGGGACTTTTTCCGGCCGCCGCAGGATGTTAAGACCCCAGAAGGTGAAAAACATGTTGACCTTATTGCCCATAGCGGCTGCCCCGTTGGCGATGATAAACGAGGCTATGGCCTTATCGAGGTCTCCGGAAAAGACGATCATAGTTTTTTCCTTGCTGAGGGGTTTAGCGGGGCAGCAGGCAGCGCCTTCTAGGTTAGGGTCACTGGCCGGACTTTTTTCCAGCTCCGCGTACCAGGCCTGTTCCTCTTTACCCTTGGCGACCAGGACATTGCCCGTGTTTTCTACCCAGGCATCTATGTCTCGCATAAATCCAGGGTCCGTGGCGGTTACCCGCAGGCGGCTGCCTTCTGGTAGTTTGGCCATAGCCTTGGAAACTTCGACAATGGGGCCAGGGCAGGAGAGTCCGCAGGCATCTAGGTGGACCAGGTTGACTGGCTCAGGCTCCGAGGGAGCCGAATTAGTGACTTCTATTCCCCCGTCGACTGTCTCTCGGGGCCTGCAGGCAGGCCTCGCTCCTGGGTCTTGAGTATCTTGAGGCCGCAAGGCTTCCCAGCTGGTTATGCCGCCCAGAACGTTATGGGCATCGAAGCCCTCATTGCGCAGGATGCGCTCGGCGATATAGCCGCGTAAGCCCACGGCGCAGTAAACACTATATTTTTTATTTTTATCCAGCTCAGTCAGACGGTTACGCAGTTGCGACAGAGGGATATTCTGGGCCCCTTCAACCTTGTTGAGGGCATATTCAACTTCTTCTCTGACGTCCAGCAGCAAGGCTTGTCCCGCTTTGGCCTCGGCCAGGGCTTTATTCCAGGGCAGGGGGGCGCTGAGCCCTTCCAAAATATTGCAGGCGGTATATCCGGCGAAATTTACCGGATCCTTGGCGGAACCAAAGGGCGGGGCGTAGGCCAGCTCTAACTGGGCTAAGTCATAGACGTTGGCCTTAAAGTGCAGGGCGGTTGCGATTACGTCTATACGCTTGTCTACCCCGTCGTAACCGATAATTTGCGCACCAAGCACCCTACCGTCCTTGAGGGAGAAAAGGAGTTTCAAAGTCATTGGCAGGGCACCGGGGAAGTAGCCGGCGTGGCTCTTGGGGTGGATGAGGGAATAGGCGTAGTCCTTACCCCAAACCTGACCTTGCTTTTGCAGGTTTTTTTCATTAAGGCCCGTGGACGCGCAAGTCAGGTCGAAGATGCGGGCGATGCTTGTCCCGAGGGAGCCTGGATAGGCAATTTCTGGTCTGTCCGGAGCCTTGCCATTTGCCTTGCTGTCTGCGACCATGGTATCAGCTACGATGCGGCCCTGCTTATTGGCTGGTCCCGCCAGGGCTACTGCCTTCCGGTCTCCGATGAGCGGATCAGAAACTTCAATCATATCCCCAGCTGCGTATATATCTGGATCGCTGGTCCGCATATAGGAGTCGGTAATCACATAGCCGCGTTCGTTCAGCTTGATCCCGGCTTGCTCGGCCAGAGTCTTGTTGGGCCTTACTCCAATGGAGAGGACTACCATGTCAGTTTTTAGGCGGGTGTCGTCATTCAGCAGCACTTCACGGCCATCTTCCTCGATGGAGACAAGGCCTTGGCCTAAGTGGAGCCTGACACCCTGGCAGAGAAGTTCGTTCTCAATTAGCTTGGCCATATCAGGATCAAAGGGGGCCATAACTTGGGGCATCATCTCCACCAGGTCTACCGTGATGCCTTGCCGAACCAGGTTTTCTAGCATTTCCAGCCCGATAAAGCCACCGCCTACCACCACCGCTCTCTGGGGTTTTTCTTTAGCAATAAAAGCCTTGATCTGATCGGCATCGGGGACAGTCCAAAGGGAGAAAACTCGGCTGGAATCTACCCCAGGGAAGGGGGGGATCAGGGGGTAGGACCCGGTGGCCAGGAGGAGCTTGTCGTAGGTAAGAGTCTCAGTAGCATGGCCCTTTTTCTCAAGCGTAAGGGTGTGAGCCTGGGCGTCTAGGCCGGTGACATTGGTCTGGTCCCACACCTCAATCTTATAGCGGGATTCGATAGCCTCCTTGCTGGACACAAAAAGGGCATCACGATTGTTGATCTCGCCCCCAATATAGTAGGGTAGGCCGCAGTTGGCGTAAGAAACATAAGGCCCCCGTTCCAGCAAAATAATCCTGGCCTGCTCGTCCAGGCGGCGCAAACGGGCTGCCGCTGTAGCCCCAGCGGCTACGCCACCCACAATTACATAAGTTTGCATAGGAAAAACCTCCTTCGCGTTGGGGACGCTCGTTTGTCCCAAGCTTGTGCTTGCTTTCTGCTAATCTTCTTTTCACAAACAAACTTGACTTCGACAAAGATCGCTAAAATAACCCCAAGTTTGATACTTGGATTCTAGCATTTGCCAAGAATATAGTCAGGACGAAGGCGGCCTCAAGCGATTTTGAGGCTTTTATGTAACTTTTGTGCTATTAGGGGAATCCTGCCGGCAGCGCAGAGGCTGTTAATTGCCCAGGACTGCTAAGAGGTCCTGATTCTGAGGAAGGTCGATGACTTCCGCATAAACTTCCGTGTAAACATCCTCCAGTGCTTCCTGGATGGCTGCTTCGGAGATTTTCTTGGGAGCGCTGGCCAAGACATGCATGGGGATGGGGTCAGTGTCGGGCCTGACTGCTGGCATAGCGTATGGTATATCAATAATTTTAAAGCCGCAGCTTTGATGGAACTTAAGCCGCTTTTTAGCAATTTCCGTGTGGGGGAGCTCTGATTCAAAGAGGATGGGTTTGTTAAGGACCTTGCGGAAATGGCGCATGAAAGCGCCGCCTAAACCCTGACCCCTTAACGAGGGTGAGACGGCCAGATATTCAAGAAAGTAAAATCCACGCATTTTATGGGTTATCAGAACCAGAGCTAGTTTGTTCTGTCCATATTTGAGTAGCCAGGTTTCGGTGCGATCAGCCTTGAGTCGATCGGCCATGACTTCTTTGGCAAAGAGCTCTTCCTCCGGGAAAGAAGAGGTGAGCAGCTGCCAGACTTGAGGGAAGTCCTGGGGTGTATATTTTTGTACTTGATAGTTGCGGTGGTGGTAAAATTCGCGCATATATTCTCTCCTTACTTCCAACATAACCAGAATGCGTACTTTTGTCTAGTTCCTAACATTATGTGCTATGCTGATTTCAGGATTTATGGCCAGGTGGAGGCAGCCCAGAGGTCTGCTCCTGGTCTCAGAAATAAATAGAAAGTAAGGTATTTTTATGACTACACTCAAACGTGACCACGACAGCGAAATCCTCCAATATGCCTTGGACTATTTTGCGGATTACATTTCCTACGACACCACTTCAGACCCTCATAATCCCGACTGCCCCTCCAATCCCAGAATTTTCGAACTGGCACGTAAAATCGTCGCCGACTTGGAAGAGCTGGGCCTCAAAGCACGCGTAGATGATCACGCTTATGTTTACGCTACTCTGCCTGGTAATACCCAGGCGCGCTATAGTTTGGGCCTGATTTCCCATATGGATACTTCGCCTGACATGAGCGGAGCAGATATTCAAGCCCGCCGCCTCAACTACACAGGAGCCCCAGTGGTTTTAAATGCGGATCATGCAGACTATAAGGCCGGCAAAGAAGAAGCGATCGTTTTGGACGAAGCGACTTTCCCCGCTTTAGCAGATTTGCGTGGCCAGGACTTAGTCGTGACAGATGGACATAGCCTCCTAGGTGCAGATGACAAGGCTGGGATTTCCGAGATTATGGCGCTGGTTAAATATCTGGTTAAACATCCAGAAATTCCTCATGGGGATATCCAAGTAGCCTTTACTCCGGACGAAGAAATCGGCCGGGGAGCTGACCTCTTTGACGTGAAGGGCTTTGGTGCGGACCTGGCCTTTACTATTGACGGGGCCAAGCTAGGTGAGATGGAGTGTGAGAACTTCAACGCTGCCTCCGCGCGAATACTGGTGAAAGGCCGCAATGTGCACCCAGGTTCGGCTAAGCACCAGATGCGCAATGCCCTGACCCTGGCTGCGGAATTTATTTTGGCTATGCCTGAGCAAGAAAAGCCAGAATACACCGAACATTACGAGGGCTTCTACCACTTGACGGATGTGCAGGGCAGTGTAGAGCGGGCCCAGCTGGACTATATTATCCGTGACTTTGATGCGGATAACTTTGCCCGCCGCAAGCAGTATATGCAGGACTTGGTAGACAACTTGAATAAGCAAAAAGGCGATAAGATCTTCAGCATAGAAGTCAAAGATTCTTACTACAACATGAAAGAAAAGATTGAGCCTTTTGCTTTCATGCTGGATTATGCCCGCGAAGCTATGGAGGAAAGTGGGATTGAGGCTTTAGAAGTACCAATCAGAGGCGGCACAGATGGAGCCCAGCTCTCCTATAAGGGTCTGCCTTGCCCCAACCTCTTTGTGGGCGGAGATAACTTCCACGGCCGTTATGAGTACCTGGTAGTTCCCACTATGGAGAAGGCCTGCCAGATGCTGGTTCAGCTAGTACAAAAATTTATTTAGGATAGCCTCCGCCACCTTCATGCCGTCGATTGCCGAAGAAACAATGCCCCCGGCATAGCCGGCACCTTCTCCCGCGGGATAAAGACCAGGAAACCCCAAGGCTTCAAGGCTGGTCTTATCCCGGAGGAGGCGGAGGGGAGAGGAGGACCTGGCTTCCACCCCCGTGAGCAGGGCTGCGTACTGGTCAAAGCCTGGCAGCTGCTGGCCGAGATTTTCCAGGCCTTCCTGGAGCGCGAGATAGAGGCTCTGGGGCAGGATTTCGTGCAGAGGGGCGGCCACAGTTTGAGGCCCCGCGCTGCCGGGGTAGTCTCCCAGATGGGGACAGCTGGATTTTTCCTTAAAGTCAGCCCAACTTTCTACTGGAACGGTAAAGGGGAGTTGGGCTTTTTGATTTTTGCTAAAACTTTGCCCCAGGGTGTAGGCAGCAGCCTCCAATTCTTCCTGAAAAGCCAAGCCGGCCAGGGCTTCTGTGCCAAAATCTTCTGGGCCCACGCTAGTGAGCAGGGCGGAGTTGGCATATTCAAGGTCTCTGGCATGGTAGGACATACCATTAACGCAAAGCCGGTCCGGCTCCGAAGAGGCGTTGACTACTAAACCACCTGGACACATACAGAAGGTGTAAACTGCGCGTCCGGTGGAAGCGGACCGTGTTTTTAGCTGATAAGTGGCGGGAGGCAGACTCGATAAGTCTTCAGAAGCGGGGGCGTGGCCTAGAGCCAGCGGAGCGGCTTGGTGGTAGCGGCCCTGATTAATAAGGCTTTGAGGATGTTCAATGCGGAGGCCTACGGCAAAGGCTTTACCGGTCAGAGCGAGGCCGGCTTGCTGGAGCTGCCGGAAGAGGGGACGGGAGGAGTGGCCTAGGGCGAGGACAACTACATTTGAAGTTAAAACTTCAGTGAGCCCTTTTGCGGAAGCTTCTTTGAGCGGCCCCTCGGACTTAGGGCTTTGTGGACTGGTATCTTGGCAGTTGACATAAAATTTGCCCTGGCTATAGTCCAGGGCTGTGACCTGGGTATTAAAGTAGAAACTCGCTCCCCAGGCCTCCATGGTCCGGCGCAGGCGCGGGACAATTCTCTGCATAAGGTCGGTTCCCACATGTGGATACTGGCGGTAGAGGATATCAAAGGGTGCTCCCTGCTGGACTAGAAGCTCTAAATAGGCCCGCTGGCGAGAGTCCTTAGACCGTGAGGTGAGTTTGCCATCGGAGAAGGTACCGGCGCCGCCTTCCCCAAATTGTACATTGGAGGTGAGGTTTAACTCGCCTGTCTGCCAAAAGTGCTGAACGCTGCTGGTCCGGTCTGCAACCTGCTGGCCCTGCTCCAGTACGATGGGTTTGAGGCCTGCCCGCGCCAAGCCATAGGCGGCCATGAGACCTGCGGGCCCGCTGCCTACGACCAGCGGACGGTCCAAATTGCTGTGCTTAAGCCCCGCTGCGGCCAGAAGAAGACTTGCTTCCCAATCAGCCAGACCAGGCAAATCTTGCCAAGTCGTATCCTTGAGCCGCAGCTTCAGACGAGACACAAAATTACTTAAATCAGGTCCCAGGGCCAGGCGGTAGTTATACTTGAAAGGGGCTTTTCTTGCATCTAAAGACTGGCCCTCGATTTCATAATCCAATACCGGCCAAGTCTGAGGGTCAAGTTGGAGTTTTTTTCGCAGGGCTTGGTCCAGGTCTGCTCGGCTGTGGCCAAGGCCTAATTTGAGATTTGTCACTAGCAGCTTTTTCATGTGCTAATTATGGCATGATGGGGAGAAGCCTGCACACAATCGGCATTTTGTGAGACTGCTTAGCTTCCTAATGCATGGCAGCCTCCTCCTAAAACTGCTAATATAATTAGTATTTTCCGCCCTGGAAGGAGGCCCTCTTGTCTGTTTTAAGAGAAAAAGTGCGAGAAGTTATTGCATCTGTCCTGCCGGTTAGCCTTTTCGTTGTATTTTTGCAGCTGATTTTCCACCCTTTGACCAGCCTGCAATTTGGGCAATTTATCTTTGCCGCCCTGGTCCTGATTGTGGGTATGTCCATCTTTTTGCTGGGTATCGATATTTCTATAACCCCCATGGGCCGGTCGCTCTCCGCAGGCATAGTGCGGCGGTCACGCCTGTCCAGCATTCTGGCCGCGGCCTTTGCCATGGGCTTTTTGATCAACATCGCGGAACCTGACCTCATGATCCTGGCGCGCAATATTGAGAGCCTGACTCAGGGGACCATAGACTATAGGCAGCTGATGGTGGCGGTTTCCCTGGGCGTAGGCACCCTGGTGATGTTCGGTTTCCTCCGACTCATTAAACATCTTCACCTTAAGTATATTTATCTCATCGTCTACGGCCTGATTTTTATCTTGGCCGCCTTTAGCCCCACGGAATATTTAGCCTTGGCTTTTGATTCTTGCGGGGCCACAACGGGGGCGATTACCACTCCCTTCCTTTTAGCCTTGGCCCTGGGACTAGCTGCGGTCACCCACGATGCCAAGTGTGACGGGTCTGAATCTTTCGGCCTGGTAGGCATGGCTTCTTCTGGAGCGGTGGTCGCGGTACTCCTCATGGGTATTATGTCTGGCAGTTCAGAACTCACTGGCCAATTAAGCTTCCCAGAGCCCAGCCACAGCTTTTTTGCTCCCTTCATACACGCGATCCCTCCCATGTTTAAGGCGGCACTCATGGCGATTTTGCCCTTGTCGATTATTTTCTTTGTGATTAACGGCTTTACACGGGAAACCCGGCGTCGGGACTACAGCCGGATTATTGTGGGATTGATTTACTGCATCGTAGGTCTGACGATCTTTACCGTAGGGGTCGAGGGTGGCTTTATGCTATCCGGCCACATTATTGCCATGCATATAGTTAAGGAGTACCAGGCCTGGTACCTCCTGCCTCTTGGCTTTTTCCTCGGTATGACCACGGTTTTGGCAGAGCCTGCGGTACAGGTCTTAACCAAGCAGATTCAAAATCAAACGGCGGGGGCGATCTCCCGCAAGCTGGTCATGATTTTCCTGGCGGCCGGGGTCGCCTTGGCGGTAGCCCTAGCCATGTTGCGCATTTTAGTACCGGGCTTGGAACTCTGGCATATTCTGCTGCCAGCCTATATAATCGCCGTGGCGTTGACCTTCGTCACGGGCGACCTCTTTACAGGCATCGCCTTTGACTCGGGTGGTGTGGTATCCGGCCCTATGACCGCGACCTTTGTCCTGGCCTTTGCCCAAGGCGCGGCCTATGCTGTAAACCCCGCGCTGGTTATCCGCAATGGCTACGGAGTAATTGCCCTGGTTGCCACCTCTCCCTTGCTAGCCTTACAAATCTTAGGACTGATCTATATGGCTAAGGAGAGGAAGGAAGCAAAGCTGGCGGCGGAAGAGCGTCTGCAAGAGCAGGCAGAACAGTTTGAGATAGCCTCAGAAGACCAGGCCAATACTTATCAGGAGGCAGAACATGCCCATGTCCGAGAAAACTAGTAAGCAAGAAACCCTGTCTGCCTTTGAGACAAGCTACGAACTCTTACTCTTTATCCTGCCCCAGCATAAGTCGGCCGGACTCGTAGATTATGTCAGGCAAGAAGTGCATACCGGGGTTAGTGTGTTCCCGGGCTCTGGTACCAAACCTGGCAAATTTCTCCGCATGTTTGGGCTCAATGAGGTTCACCGTGACCTGGTCATGATTATCCAGACCCGCGACCGTGTGGAGCAGATTTTAGACTTGGCGATCCGCAAACTAGAGCTAAATAAACCCGGCCATGGCATTGCCTTTACGATTCCCCTACAGTACCTGGTAGGTTTTCCTGTGCAAGCTCCCAGCTCTTATGTGAAGGAAAAACCCCTAGATTACAGCGGCGTGCAGTATGCTGCCCTCTGCTGCATTCTAGATGAGGGCTTGGGCGAAGAAGCCGTGACGGTGGCAGAAGGTGCGGGGGCGCAGGGCGCTACCTGCCTAGAGGCCAAGGGAGCGGGCCAAGCCTCCAGCCTAATATTCGAATTTAAGATCGAACCCCAAAAGGACTTCCTCCTCATGATCCTGAAAACTGAGCTTTTGGACCAGGTAGAAGAGGCCTTAGACCAGCATTTCATCATGGAAAACGAGAATACGGGTATCCAGTTTTCTTACCCTGTGACTCGTGTGGTGGGACTTTACGAGCAGGAGAAGTAGCCTATGGACCAGATTTTACATGTGTTTATTCGCCCTGACCTAGTAGATGATTTGCTTAAGCTGGTAGAAGACCAAGGCTCATGGGGTGCGACTATTTTACGAGGCCGCGGCTCCAGCCACCACCAAGAGCAGCGTTTCTTAAATGTCGCTATAGAACACCAGGTCTCCTTGGTGGTCCTTGTGGTGGATCAGGCCAAAATCTCGGGCTTGGTAGAGGCGATTAAGGCGCATTTTGACTTTGACCAGGGAGGCGTGGGCCTGCTCTGCTCCCTGCCGGCCTATTCTGTCCGAGGTTTGGATAGTAGAAAATCTTAGAGAGATGAAATTTTTATATGAGTATGCAGTCTAACAGCAAGCACAATCTAGAGGCAAAAGGTCCGGGCTTTGATCCTCCGCTGGGTGAGGGCTTTAAGTCAGTCATTTTGCGTTATCTCAAGGGGATCCTTATCGGCATCGGGGCCATCTTGCCAGGCCTTTCGGGCGGGGTTCTGTCGGTTATTTTTAAGGTTTATACGCCCATCATGCGTTTTTTAGGCCGTCCCCTGCATAGACTGGGTGCCAACATCCTCTACTTTTTACCCTTGGGTTTAGGAGGGCTGACTGGTGTCTTCATTTTTGCCTTCCTGGTCTCGGCCGCCCTCGGCTCCTATGAGGCTTTTTTCACTTGCCTGTTTATTGGCCTAGTGATTGGGACCTTCCCCTCGCTTTGGAAGGAGGCAGGTTCTCAAGGCAGGAGCAAGGGCGATGTATTCACTATGGTCATTGCGGCCCTGGCCCTGTTTTTCCTAATGCTTCTGGGTGAGCAGACCTTTGTTACTGTTCACCCCAACACCTTAATCTGGTTTTTGGTAGGAGCTATTGTAGGCCTGGGCTTTATTGTACCTGGCCTGAGCCCTTCCAATTTCCTCATGTATTTCGGTTTGTACAAACCTATGTCGGATGCCATCAAGGACCTAGATTGGCCGGCTGTCATTCCTCTGGGCCTAGGAGGCTTGATCTGCATCCTGGGCCTGGCCAAACCCTTTAACTATTTCTTGGATAGGCATTATTCGGTTGTCTACCACATTATTCTGGGCCTAGTCGTGGGCTCTTCTGTGGCGATCTTCCCCACAGTGGTGGCCCCCGGCCTCTCGGCCAGCTCCTTGGCAGCCATGCCTATCGCTCTGGGACCAGCACTGCTCATCTGTGCGGGCGCCGTAGCCCTGGGTGTAGTCCTATCCCTGCTCTTTAACAAACTAGACAAGCCTGAAAAAGACCTGTGAGAAGGCCTGTGCCCTGAGTCCGGCTTTGCGCATGACCGGGGCCAGATGCCATCCTGAGACCTGTTGACTAATTTGGCACAACTTGCTTTAATTAGCCTAGTAAGTGCCAAACATTTACAGGAAATTGTATGAAAAGCTGGGCTCATATCATAGGACCAACTTGCTCATACTTAACAAAGGAGAAAAATATGGCTCACGTAATTTCTAGCGACTGCATCATGTGTGGAACTTGTGAATCCACTTGCCCTGTTAGCGCAATCTCCGCCGGGGATACCCAATACGTTATTGACCCAGATACCTGCATCGACTGCGGTTCCTGCACTAGTGTCTGCCCTGTCGAAGCTATTTCTCAAGAATAGTTTAGGCAAGATCGTTTAAGCTGAAAGCTGTTACAAACAAGAGTGCTCCTAGACGCAAGTTTAGGAGCACTTTTTATGGGGTGTATTGGCCCCAAATTACGTAGGAGCCCAGATTGTCGGGGGAAATTTTAAGGCCTTTAAGGCCGGCGGGCAACCGAAATTCAGCTTGACATGTCCGCAGGATAAAGTAGTCGCCGAAACGGTAGGCTTTGTCCAGTTGCAGATGCCCCAAATACTCTTCTAAAACCCAACCTTGAGCGGTGAGGATCTCAGCATGGGGCTGGCCCACAAAACGTAGGTGCCAGGGCTCAAAAGTCATCCCCGTGATATCTTCCTGGCCTTGGGGGTAGCGCACAATAAAGCCGTAGCGCCAGGCGTTTTCATTGACCCAGCGGCCCGCAGGGGCATTAATAAAATTAGGTCCGGCAAATTGAAAAACGTAGACATCCACCGCCAGGCCGGTTTGGTGCTCAGACTCTCCAGGCGGCATAGCCAGGCTGGGATCTTCCGCATAGACCTCTTCTTGTTCCTGGGCGGTCCGGTAGAGCGAAGAGATATAGAGCTTCTCCTCAAACTCTTGTTTAACAGCTTGGGAGAGCTGACTAAAAGCGGGCGCCATGAGAGGAGACATCTCCAGACTGGTATAGCTGTCGGTAATCAAGTCAGCTTGGAAATTTGCGGGCAGAGGGTGACCGGGGGACACGAGGAGCAAGGTCGGTACCAGCTCAAGCTCGGTTTGCCCTGAGAGCACTTGAGGTAATTGGAATAATTTACTGTCTGATGCGTCGGCCAGTTTTTCACCTGCGGGGTCTAAGGACAGGGTTTGAGAAGACTGTCCTGAACGATACACACGGTGCTGGATTTTTTTGGCCAGTGAGGGGCGGGTAATGAAGACTAGCGTGAGTAATATAACCAGACTAGTGGCAATACTTAAGGCAATGCTGGATTTATAGGCTGGTCTTCGCTTTTTCATGTACCTCATTTTAGCTTATTATTACAGGAGTGTCAGCGAGACTGAGGAGGTGGCAGCTATGAAAATCGCCTTAATTACCGGAGCTTCTTCCGGACTGGGAGCAGAGTTTGCCCGCCAGATTTCTAACCTACAAGGCTCCAAAGCGGTGGAAGAGCTTTGGCTCTTGGCCAGGCGGCAGGATAGGCTGGAAGCCTTGGCCCAGGAACTCTCACAGCCTTGCAAAATTTTGCCCCTGGATCTCCTTAAGCTGGAGGACTTAGACCGCTTGAAAGTGGAATTGTCTGCCGTCCAGCCGCAAATTGCTTACCTCGTTAATTCCGCGGGTTGGGGGCGGCAGGGCTATTTTGCTGACCAAGAACCCCGGGCCCACCAAGACATGGTTGACCTCAACATGCGGGCCTTGTTAGACGTTACTTATTTGGCCAAACCCTATCTGGTCTCTGGGGCTCAAGTCCTGCAAATTGCCTCCGTGGCGTCATTTTTGCCCCAGCCGGCTTATGCGGTCTATGCAGCCTCCAAAAGTTTTGTCCTTTATTTTTCCCGGGCCTTGCACCGGGAGTGGCGGCGCGAGGGTATCACGGTAACCGCCGTGTGCCCCAACCTCATGGAAACAGAATTTTTGGCCAAGGCCGGCATGGGCGGGAAGAGTAAGTCCATTAAAAGTCTGGGTCTGGAGCAGGCCTCGCGCGTGGTTAAAGTTGCCTTAAAAAGGTCCGCGGCAGGTAAGGACCTGTCTATCTCCTCCTGGGTGGGGAAGGGGATTTATGCGGCTAGTAAAATTTTGCCCCAGTCCTCCATCTTGTGGCTGGAGCGAGTCTGGGGCATGTATTAAGACCTTATTTTATTTTTTAAATCTTTGGCGCGCTGCAAGAGTTTGGCCCCTGCGGGATCGGCCAGGTCTTTGCTGTAGGTCCCTACATATTCTTCTACCTGACCGTTAAACTGCTTCTTAAAATTCAAGACACCCAAGTCATCTTCCGGATCCAGGGGGTCAGAAACGGCAAAGAGGTTGTAATAGTCTGCTCCCTGGGCTACCGCTTCTTTGAGCATGATGCCGTGCATATAGTAAGCGGGTGAGAGGTCGACAAATTCTGAGAAGACCGCCGTTTGCAGGCAAATGTAGTCGCTGGGACTGAAGGCAAACTGTGAGACGCCCAAAATGAGCTCTTGGTCTTTACCGTGCTGGGTGGCCAATTCTTCCAGGCGCTCACGCCGCTTGAGGTTGGCCGTAATTTGCTGGTCTAGTTCCCGGATCTTCGTTTTTCCCCGGCGGGAGCTGGCATCGGTAGCGGCCTGCTCGGCCTTGAGGTCTGCCTCAATTTGCCTGTTGAGCTGGAGTGAATCCTGCGGAGTCAGACAAATTGCCAGGTAGCTTACGGCGCTACCTGCTGCCCGCATAATTTCGGGGCTGGTTAGGCTTAGGCGGTTGCGAGGGAAGCCATAATTATCTGCCATGGCGGTGAGGGCTTGGTTGAATACCGGGGCTTCTTCCGGCATAAGCTTGCGCAGGGTCATGCCATAGCGGTCGGCGACCCTAATATGGTTGCGGACCTTGGAGGCGAGAGAGGCGATGACCTCTTCTTCGCTTTGGCCTCGCAGGTCTTTTACGAAAAGGTAGCGGGGCTGGAGGCTAGTGTCGCTGTAAAAATCTTCGGCATGTTTTGTGTAGCCGGCCTGCTGGAAAATCTGGTCTAGCTGGTCAGCCAGAGGACAGGCCTGATAGGATTCGCCCTCTTCTTTATAGATCCCGCGGAGAAGGAGAGGTGACAAGGAGAGGTGCAGGACATTTTTTTGCGCCTGCAGATGGGCCTCCAGAGCTGAAAGCAGCGGAGGTAGTTTGGCGAGCTTAGTGGGGTCTAGAGGTAGCCAGTTAACTTGTGCTCTGCGGTAAAAGCGGAGCTCGGGCAGGTAAGTCAGTTTGCAGACTGCTTGGAGTTCGCCCGCCTCAAAGAGGCCTAGCAGCTCAACATTTAGCCCCTGAGCCCGGTCAAAAGCTAGAACCTCTGGTGACTGGTTATAAAAGTAGCGCAGCTGATGCTGGGCTAAGTATTCGGCATAGGTTTGAGGGTTGAGAGTTTTTATTTTCAAAATAGGTATCCTTTCCGTCATGAAGACGTTGACCATGAGCTGATAAAATCTACTTATAGTTTAGCAGTATACTAGCTTTTAGGCTTTTCCAGGTAGATTCGGCTTGACAGACATTTAAGAACTTAGTATCTTTAGCCTTGCGTTCAAGCGCAAAACTCCTCCAATTTCACGTGTCGAGGGTCATGCCGGGGGCACGGTTTCTGGATTAATGAGGTGAAGGTAATGAAAGAAAAAATCCATCCTAAGTACGGTAAGTGCGTCGTTAAATGCGCCTGTGGCGAAACTTTCGAGACTGGCTCCACCAAAGAAAGCCTCTCGGTAGATATTTGCTCCAAATGCCACCCCTTCTATACGGGTCGTCAAAAACTGGTTGACACTGGTGGCCGTGTAGATAAGTTCAGAAGAAGACAAGAACTGCACAATGCCCAAGTCGCAGATCAAAAGGATCAAGCCGAGGCATAGCTGCTTTAGTCTAGCTTTATCTAAGGAACAGGACTTGAGGCCCTGTTCCTTTTCTTTTACCAAGGTAGAGAATTGTTTAAAGATCAGACCACAATTGCAGAATTTGTGCGCCAGGCTGGTTTAAGCCTGCAAGCCCTGCCTGACTTAAGTCAGGTGGCTGACGCCAGGCGGGAAGCCAGACAAATCTTGAGCCAGGCCTTGGGCTGGGATCTTGCCTGCCAATATGCAGAGCCCAACCGTCAACTGGACTCTGAGACTTGGGCCTGGCTGTGGGAGATTGTGGACCGTCGCCTGGCCCACGAACCCTTATCGGCCATATTGGGCCACCGCGATTTTTATGGGCGAAGCTTTCAGCTGCCTCCCGGCGGTCTTGCCCCGCGGCCGGAAACTGAACTTCTAGTTCAGCTGGGCTTGGACTTGGCCCCAAGTCCTCAAATCCCGAATGGCCCTTCCAGCTGCCTGCAACTCGCGGAGCTCTGCTGTGGCTCTGGCGCGCCTGGGCTCAGCCTTTTAGCAGAACTTAGGCAAAGGGAACAGAGGGCAGAACTCCTGCTCTTAGACCTGGACCCCTTAGCCGTGGCCACGGCTAAGGCTAATGCGGATAATTTGGGCCTGGCGGAGGCCTGCCGCTTCCAAGTGGCAGATCTTTTTCCTCCCAAGTCCGCAGAGGGGCCCGAGCGTTTTGACCTCATTTTGGTCAATCCTCCCTATATTCCCTCGGCCGAAATTTCTCAGCTCATGCCCGAAGTAAGAGACCATGAGCATGCTAGGGCCTTGGATGGAGGAATAGATGGCTTGGACTTTTACCGTCGGCTGGTAGCGGAAATTGGAACTTGGCTAAAGCCCGGTGCCTGGCTCATTATGGAACATGGAGCCGGGCAGAGAGCGGACATCCAGAAGCTGTTCGTAAAAGGGCCTGAACATGACCAGATTGTGGACTGCAGAACGCTGGACGACTATGCAGGCCTAGACCGCGTCTTAGCCTTGCAATATAAAGCATTATAAGTTAGAAGGTTTTAGAAGATATTAAAGGAATAGATTTATGAGTAACACTGAATTTACGACTGACGATCTATTTGAACGTTACAGTGAACACTATCAAGAATTAAGCAAACAGATGGCAGACCCGGAGGTGGCAGGTGATACCCAGCGCTATCTCAAACTGGTCAAGGAATTTGCTCATGTTGAGCCCATGTACCTCCTGCTGAAAAAGGAACATGACACTGAAAAGGAGCTAGAAGAAAGCCAGGAGCTGTTTTCCGATTCCGATGATCAGGAAATGCGGGAAATGGCCAGGGAAGAAATTAACCGTCTGGAAGAAGAATTAGATAAGATTCGCAATGATATCCGCATCGCTCTCATACCCAAGGATCCCTTAGATGAAAAGAACGTTATCGTGGAGATCCGGGCAGGTACAGGCGGCGATGAGGCGGCCCTTTTTGCCTCTGAGCTTTACCAAATGTATATGGGCTATGCGGAGAGTAAGGGTTGGCAAACCGAAGTTATTGACGCCAACGAGACCGAGCTGGGGGGCTTTAAAGAAATCATCTTCTCCATAGATGGCGACGATGCCTACTCTAACCTCAAGTTTGAGTCTGGTACCCACCGGGTGCAGAGAGTGCCTGCTACTGAAGCAGGCGGCCGTATTCATACTTCTGCGGTTACCGTTGCGGTTTTGCCCGAGGCTGACGAAGTAGACGTGCAGATTAACCCTGCAGATATTCAAATTGATACCTACCGGTCGTCTGGCGCGGGTGGCCAAAAGGTTAATAAGACCTCTTCAGCCATCCGGATTACCCACTTCCCCACCGGGCTGGTGGTAACCTGCCAGGACGAAAGGTCTCAGTACAAAAATAAGGACAAGGCTATGAAGATCCTGCGTTCCCGCCTGTTAGAGATGAGCCGGGAGACCCAGGATGAGGCGATCGCGCAAAATCGCAAAAGTCAGGTAGGTTCCGGGGATCGCTCCGAGCGTATTCGGACCTATAACTTCCCCCAAGGACGGGTTACCGACCACCGGATAGGTCTTTCTCTCTACAATATTGAGGAAGTCATGGCAGGGGGTATTCAGCCCTTTATCACAGGTCTGCAGGCTCAAGCCCAAGAAAGAGCCCTGGAAGAGGCCTAAATTGCAAACGCAAATTCTGCAAGTTCCCGCGGGGGGGGGAGAAGAAGCAAGAGCTAAAATCTTGGCCCCCGCTGCTGAAGCAATTAAGGCGGGTCAGCTGGTGGCCTTCCCCACAGAAACGGTCTATGGGCTAGGCGCGGATGCCTTTAACCCGGAGGCTATCAGCCAGATTTATCAGGTGAAGGGCAGACCGCAGGATAACCCCTTAATTGTGCATCTAACCCAGCTAGAGGACCTGGCTAAGGTCGCAAGGGAGGTGCCTGACCTGGCTTACCGGCTCTACCAGCGTTTTGCGCCGGGGCCCTTAAGCCTGATTTTGCCCAAACATCCAGACCTGCCCAGCATTGTGACAGCAGGCGGAGATACGGTGGCTGTACGCTTTCCTGCCCACCCTTTAGCCCAAGACCTGATCAATTTAAGCGGCACGCCTTTGGTCGCTCCCTCGGCCAACATTTCCGGCCGGCCCAGCCCCACCACTGCGGCTGTGTGCTACCAAGACTTACAAGGTAAAGTCCCCTACATTTTGGACGGGGGACCCTGCCACTTTGGCGTGGAGTCGACCGTCTTGGATTTGACCAGTGAAATTCCCACAATTCTCCGGCCGGGTGGCCTAACCCGCGAGGCCCTAGCGGCCTTCTGCGGCTGCCCCATTGCCTATGTGGGCGATCCTCAGCAGCATCCGGAAGGCCAGAGCCAGCAGGCGGTACCGAAGTCGCCTGGCATGAAATATCGGCACTATGCCCCCCAGGCCAAGGTTAATATATTAACCTGGCAGCAGGCGGCAGACCGCAGTCAAGTTCTAGCTCAGACCCTGGCGCCTTATCTGGAGGAGATCCGCCAAACCCAGAAGCCCGATCAACACCAGCTGCGGCTGGGCTTTTTCCTTGATCAATATGCCAGCCAAGCTTTGATAGACCAGTTGCCGGCAGATTTCCCTTATGTACATATCCAGTCCTGGGAAGACCAGCTGCCCAGCCTGCCTGACTCGGGTATTTTTATCTACAACTTCGGGCAGGGCGCTCTAGCTGCTGCACACGCGCTGTTTGTCAGCTTCCGCCATTTCGACGACTTAGCCTGCAGCCAGATCTTTGCGCAGGCGGAGGACAGGGATGAAGTGGGCCTGGCCTACATGGAACGTTTAGCCCGAGCGGCCTCAGGCAAATAAGCGGGAATACGTGCAAATCTTCGGCTTCCTCGGCTCCCTCGGATTACGAGGGCTTTCGAGCAAATTTACAGGTAGTGGAAGGGGATAAGTGGCCAAACCACCCGCTACCTGCAGAATTGCCCAAGCTGACCACCCACTACTTGCAAATGTGCAGGGCTGCCCACCCATTAGCTGCAATTTTGC
>CAYNNG010000014.1:0-20808 GCA_964398655.1 uncultured Oscillospiraceae bacterium | reverse complement strand
AATTTTGCTTAAATTATCTCAAGACTAAATCCTACAGCTCGGCGGTAGCTGCGCGCCAAATGGTGGGCAAACAGATTTTTAAAAGTTGCTTGCAAAAACCCAGGCTGAGTGATAGGCTTTGAAAGCATGTTTTTATATTTCATGCCCCCTTGCTCTCATTACTGAGGGCCATTTGTCCGGAAGGAGGTGACACACGTGGCTAGAAACTACGAACTACTTTACGTTCTGAATCCTACTCTTGGTGAAGAAGGCCTGGCTGCCATGGATGAGCGCATCCAAGGTTTAATTTCAGCTAATGGCGAAATCAAAGATGTAGATGTCTGGGGTACCCGTCGTCTTGCTTATGAGATTCAAGACCTGAAAGAAGGCTACTATGTAGTCCTGCATTTCACGGCAGAACCCGAATTTCCAGTTGAACTCGAACGTCAGCTGAAAATCAATGACAAAGTTTTACGTTTCCTCGTTACCAGCATGGAAGAGTAAGACTCCCAGCCTGTGCCCTGGCTGCTAAATTCAGTAGCTAGGTGCCATCCACAAATCAGCAAAAATAAGGAAAGAGCATGAATAAAGCAATTTTGATGGGGAGACTAACCAAGGATCCCGAACTTCGTACAACTTCTAACAACGTATCTGTCTGCTCCTTCACCGTGGCTGTGGATCGCCGTTTCAAGAATGCCCAGGGTGAGCGGGAAACCGACTTCATCCCTGTAGTTTGCTGGCGGCAGACTGCGGATTTTGTGGCGCGTTATTTCCAGAAAGGCCAAAGGATTGCCCTCGTGGGTTCCATTCAAGTGCGCAGCTGGGATGACGAGCATGGCAAACGTAACTGGATGACTGAAGTGGTCGCCGATGAGGTTTACTTTGCCGATTCCAAGTCCGACAATAATTTTGCCAACCAGGCTGGCGGTCAAACTTATAACCGCAACCAAGCTTACAGCAAAAGCCCAGCACCGGCTCCGGCTCCAGCCAAGCAGGATCCCATTCCCGAAGGTGATGGTTTCCTCCCGGTTGAAGATGACAGTGATGCCTATCTGCCTTTCGACCTCTAGATTTTGATGATTTGTTTTACATGTTTGATTTGATGAAAGGAGAGCCAAATGGCTAACAATAAACGAGGCGATCGTGGGGGCAGCAGGTCTTTCCGCCCCCGCCGCGGCAGAAGAAAAGTCTGCCTGTTCTGCGCCGAACATAAGGACCATGTAGACTACAAGGATGTAGCAACCCTGCAAAAATTCGTTGCGGAATCCGGCAAGATCCTACCCCGCCGCACCACTGGGGCTTGCGCCAAACACCAGAGAGCGGTAACTACGGCCATTAAGAGGGCCAGACAGGTTGCCCTCATGCCTTATTCTGAATAAGGGAGGCCGGCTGTATGAAAGTTTTACTTTTAGAAGATGTGGCCAAACTTGGTAAGGCCGGTGACTTGATCGAAGTCAAACCCGGTTATGCCAATAACTACCTCATTCCTCAAGGCCTGGCTTCCGCAGCCACAAGAGCCAACATGAATGAAGTTAAGGCCAAGCAAAAAGCCGCGATTGCCCGGGCTAAGCGTCTCTTAGAAGAGGCAGAAGAAACCGGTAAGCGTTTGCAAGGCAAGATCATCACCATCGGAGTTAAAGCCGGTGAGGGTGGCCGTATTTACGGTACTGTTACCAACCAAGATGTGGCAGATCAACTGGCCAAGCAGGATATTATCGTGGATAAGCGCAATATCCAAATGCCTGACGGTATTAAAGAGCTCGGCCAATATGAAGCCACTGTCCGTTTGCACTCTGAAGTCACCGTGCCCTTTACTGTTGAGTTAAAGGCTCTGGAAGACTAATGGCGCCAACGGGAAATCTCGTAGAACGTGAGCCTAGCAGCCTGGAAGCGGAACAGGCTGTCTTAGGCTCTATTTTGCTGGATAACAAAAACCTCCACCATGCCATGGCTAGGCTTAAGGTGGAGGATTTTTATTATCCTAACCATCAAAATATCTACGAATCGATTCTCCATATTCAGGAGAAGAATGCTCCCATCGATTTAATTTCTTTAGCGGAAGATCTCGCTACTCGTAAGCTTCTGGATAAGGTGGGAGGAGTGCAGGTTTTAAGTGACCTCTCCTCTTTTGTCTCACCCCACAATGCCGAATATTATATTGACATCGTGGCGGAAAAATCCCGCTTACGTAAGCTAATCAAGTCCTTCCGCGAACTTCAGGGCTTGGCTTACGGCGAAGAAGCCAATACTGATGAGCTGATTTCTCTCGCGGCCAAGCGCCTAGAGGAAATCCGTGATGGGTCTGAAGATGCCAGCTTCAGCAAGGTGGGTGAAGTGATCTTTGCCCGCTACAATGAGCTCATTAAGATGGCAAACGAGGATAAGCCTCCCTTGCAGCAT
Organism: uncultured Oscillospiraceae bacterium; assembly: GCA_964398655.1. GTDB lineage: Bacteria > Bacillota > Clostridia > Saccharofermentanales > DTU023 > SFFI01. The sequence continues at coordinate 18,429 of CAYNNG010000014.1, read as the reverse complement.
ACCGGCTATCCCAGCCTGGACCAGAAAATTGGCGGTTTGCGTAAGGGCTCTCTGATTATTCTTGCGGCAAGACCTGGTATGGGTAAATCCGCCTTTGCCTTTAATATTGCCCAGCGCGTGGCTTCTACCTACGCGGTGCCTACGGCGATTTTCTCTTTGGAAATGTCTAAGGAAGAAGTCTCCACCCGCTTTTTGTCTACCTACGCGACGATTGATTCCAGCAAGGTCAATTCTGCCCAGCTCAGCCCAGATGAATGGGAAAGCCTGGCTAAGTCCTCTACGGAATTTTATGGTACGCCGATTTATATTAATGACCGGTCGGGTTTAGGCCCTCAAGAGATGCTAGCCCGTTGCCGTGAGCTCAAGCTCAAAGAGCCTAACTTGGGCCTTGTTATTGTAGACTACCTGCAGCTTATGACCTCGGACCGGCGCCGTCAGGATAACCGGCAGCAAGAAATTTCCGATATTTCGCGTTCCTTAAAAATCATGGCACGTGAACTAGACTGCCCGGTCATAGCCCTGTCTCAGCTCAGCCGTAACTGCGAAGCCCGCTCCAATAAACGGCCTATGCTGTCTGACCTTAGAGATTCGGGCGCTATCGAGCAGGATGCGGACGTGGTACTTTTCCTCTACCGCGATGACTATTACGCTGCTTTAGAGGGCAGGGAAGCGGAGAGCCTGCCAGACCAATCCAACCAGCCGGCCTCCTATTTGGCCGAATTGATTGTGGCCAAAAACCGCCATGGCGAAACCGGGTCCGTGGAGCTGGGTTGGAGACCTGAGGTCACGCTCTTTTACGAATTAGATAAACGCCTAACGGGGCTTGAGGCCCCACCATTCTAATGTCTTGGCCGGATTTTCAGGAAAATACCGGCCTTTTTAGGGACTTAAGGCAGGAGTTAAAGTCAAGATTGTCCCTGGGACCGCAATCCCATTTTCTCCTGGGCATTTCCGGTGGGCCGGACTCCATGTTCTTGGCCTACTTTTTTATTTGGCTCAGGGCCCGAGACGGCTGTCAACTGAGTTTGGCCCATTTTAATCACCAGTTGAGACCGGAGGCAGATGAGGCGGAAACTCTTGGTCTTGCCGCTTTCGCAAATAAGTGGCAGCTGCCTTTTTATTGCGCTACGGCGGATGTGCGAGCGCTCGCCAGTCAGCGCCAGGCGGGCATAGAAGAAGCGGCTCGCGCTGCCCGCCATCAATTTTTCCAGGACACCCTAGCCCAACTTAGTCTGGCTGTGGAGGACCAGCAGACTAAATCACATCCTTGCCAGCGGCCAATCCTGGCATTGGGTCACAACCAAGATGACCTGCTGGAAACTGTTTTGATCAACCTTGGTAGAGGCAGTGGGCCTGATGGCTTGACCTCCATGCCCTATTTTGATGGCAGCATTATCAGACCATTGCTGGGCTTGACTAGCCAAGAGATTCGGAGTTTTTTGGATCAAAGAGATCTTAGCTACTATATAGACCATTCTAATTTAGAAGATATTTATCTGCGCAACCGCCTGAGACAGGAAGTGGTGCCAGCGTGGCGGACGGCTTTGGGCTATGATCCTGGCCCGCAGGTCCGTAGGCTGACGGAAAGCCTGAGGGCGGAGCGTGAGGCCTTGGATCAGACGGCGGCTATGGCGCTTGAGGCTTGCCGGTTGGAGGCTTCTGACCAACTTAACCTTATAACCTTAACTGCCTGGCCACAAGGCTTGCACTACCGTGTCCTGCAGTTATTTTTTCAGGAAAATTTGCCTCACACGCCTTTTAGCTTGGGCCAAAAACAGTATGAGCAGATAGCGAAGACTTTAGCCAGTCTGCCGGGGCGCGCTTCTTTTGACCTGGGCCAGGGACTGACTTTTTTGGTACAGGGATACTTGGGCCAGGTGACCTTGGTCAGGTAACATTGGTGATAAAATGAAAATTCAGCCACGTATGGAGTGGTAGAGCCCTATCTAGCTTGCTATAATGGGCCTCGTTAAAGGTGGTATACATGCTATGAGTAAATATATTGCAGAAACATTAATTAGTGAGTCCGAAATTAAGGCCATGGTAGAGCGCCTGGGTGCTCAGCTCAATAAGGATTATGCGGGCAAGCGCGTAGTGATCATTGGTGTCCTGCGTGGCTCGGTAGTCTTCATGTCTGACCTTATCCGGCAGCTTAATTTCCCGGTGGAAATTGACTTTATTTCGGTCTCTTCCTACCAGGGAACCAAGTCCACGGGTGTAGTGAAAATTGTCAAGGATACCGACCATGATGTAACGGGGAAACATGTAATCCTGGTGGAAGATATTGTTGACACCGGACTTACGCTCAATTACCTGCGTGAGCTCTTTACTGACCGTGGTCCTGCCAGCCTGAGGGTCTGCTCCGCTTTTGATAAACCTGACTGCCGTCAGGTAGAGGTGCCGGTGGAGTATATTGGCCAATCTATCCCCAATGCTTTCGTAGTGGGCTATGGCTTGGACTACAAACAGCGCTATCGCAACCTGCCTTACCTAGCAGTACTGGGCGACGATGGCAAGGAGGGCCAGGATGAATAAATCCCGACCAAGAAATGGCCTGTCCTTTTACATCATCCTGATAGTTGCTATTCTGCTTTCCTCCATGTTTATGACCAGGCTCAATCAGCCTGACCAAAGAGTGCTTTCTTCCATGGAGGCGGATATTGCCAACGGCAGGGTTAAATCTGTCGTAATCAACGGCAACGAACTGCAGCTTGTTATGCGGATGGACCGGAACCAGGCCCCCATGACCTTTAGCAAGACTGTTTCCCCTCTGATGGTGCCACAGTATCACCGTATGCTACAGAAGGCCCTATCTGAAGGCAAAATTGAATCCTTTGACTATACCCAACCAGCGGACTTATCTGGTATGTTCAATATCATTTTGCTGGTCCTCATGATTGGGTCTATGGTCTTCTTTGTGTATATCTCTTTTGTCAGCCGCAACCAAGATGGGCGTTCGGCCATGAACTTTGGCCGGTCTCGCGCCAAAAAATCTAATCCACAAGATAATAAGATATCTTTTGATGATGTAGCAGGAGCTGATGAGGAAAAAGAAGAACTGCAAGAAGTGGTGGACTTCCTTAAAAACCCCAAGAAATACACCGCTCTGGGCGCCAAGATCCCTTCGGGCATTTTGCTCGTGGGCCCTCCTGGAACCGGTAAAACCCTCTTAGCCCGTGCGGTGGCAGGGGAGGCGGGAGTGCCTTTCTTTACCATCTCAGGTTCAGACTTTGTGGAAATGTTTGTGGGTGTAGGTGCCTCTCGGGTACGTGACCTCTTCAACGATGCCAAGAAGCAGGTACCTTGCATTATCTTCATTGATGAAATTGATGCCGTAGGACGTCACCGGGGAGCTGGCCTGGGTGGTGGCCACGATGAGCGCGAGCAGACCCTCAACCAGCTCTTGGTTGAGATGGATGGCTTTGGCCCCAACGAGGGCATAATCGTCATGGCCGCGACCAACCGTCCTGACATCTTGGATCCTGCCTTGCTCCGTCCAGGGCGTTTTGACCGCCGCATCACTGTAAACCGCCCAGATGTTAAGGGCCGCTTTGAAATACTTAAAGTCCATGCGAAGGGCAAACCTATCGCGGAGAACGTAGACCTTGAAGACATCGCCAAAATTACTCCCGGCTACACGGGCGCTGACTTGGAGAACCTCTTGAATGAGGCTGCCCTGCTTGCTGCCCGCAAGGGAGCTAAGGTGATTACCTATTCCGATATTTCTGAGGCCGTATTTAAGATTGCCCTAGGACCGGAAAAGAAATCACGTGTGATGTCGGATGAGGAAAAGAATCTCACAGCCTACCACGAAGCGGGTCATGCGATTGTGTCCCGTCAGATCTCCGACCGTCAGCAGGTTGAACGGGTTTCTATCATCCCTGCTGGTCCTGCAGGAGGCTATACAGCCTATAAGCCTCATGAGGATATTTCCTTTGAAACCAAGCACAATCTTTATAAGAACATTATGATTGGCTTGGGCGGCCGGGCTGCGGAGGAATTGACCCAGGCAGACATCAGCACAGGTGCCTCAGATGACCTACAAAAATGTAATGCCACCGCCCGGGAGATGGTCGCCAAATATGGCATGACGGACCGGATCGGCCTCTTTGTGACCCAAGATGACGGTGAGGTTTTCGTGGGTATGGACTATGGCCATACTAAGAAATATTCTGAACAAACTGTTGCCGCTATTGACGAGGAAGTAACACGTATTCTGGGCAAGGCCTATCAAGACACGATTGATCTTCTGAAAAGTGAGGACTTGCTGCTACATAAACTAGCTGAGGCCTTGCTGGCTAAGGAGAAGATTGAGGGTCCCGAGTTCGAGGAAATTTATAAGCAATACGCCAAGAACTATAAGCCGCCTAAGGGTGGGGAAGCCCGCATATTTATTTCGGAATTAGCTGAATTGGGCCATAAGTCAGAAGATGCTCATGAAGAGGCAGGCTCTGATCAGGACACAGCCCAAGAACCTGAACTTAAACCTCAAGAGCCTAAAGCTGAAGAAAATAAAGACACTGATGAGAATAAAGCTTCTAAAGATTCTGGAGAAACTACAGAGAGCCCTTAATTCTCGGTTAAGCGAAAAGTAAATTCCCCAGCGAAGCGGGAAAAAGATGAGCTGCCACAAGTCTTACAAATCTGTATTTGCAAGGCTTGTGGCTTTTTCTATGTGCCTGAATTTAAGCTGATCCGTAGGGAAGAGTTGATGACCTGCCCTTACTTTGATTTCCGAGGAAGTCGGGCATTTTTGCAAGTAGTGGATGCCCAAACCATCCATTACTTGCAGATTTGCTATCTTGACAACCCAATACTTGCATACTTGCACGGTGGCCCACCCATTAGTTGCAATATTGCCGGAGAAGCCGGAAAGCTGAGCCGGAGTATCTGGAAAGCTAAACCTAAGCCGCATAGCGGACGATCTTAATAATTGAGTAATTTCAGCGACATTTGTTGGTGTTTTGTGCAAAATATTTAGATCAATTTACTTGAAGTTGTGCAGTCTATAATGCTATACTGAGCAGCAAACGCGAGGAGAAGTGTAAAAGGCGGTTTCGCCTTGCTCCCTTGCACACAACAGAAAATGGAGGATTCTCAAACATGAAAAAACTTTTAGCTAGTTTGCTGGCTTTCGTCATGCTCTTCGGTATGGTTGCTCTCGCAGCTCCCGTATATGCTGAAGAAACCGCAGAGCTGGAAGAGCCCGAACAGGTCATGACCGACGCTGACACCCTGGTAGTTGGTGCCCCAGAACTCAACGCCGACTATATCAACGGTTTCGGTAACTCTTCTTATGACGTTTACGTCAAATACCTGCTTGGTAACTACGGCGGTGAAGCTGGTTATGCTACCTACTTCTCTGATGAAGCTGGTCAGTTTATCCTGAACCCCACCGTAACCACTCAAGAACCCGACGTTACTGAGAATGAAGACGGTACTAAGACCTATACTTTCTACCTGGCTGAAGACCTGAAGTGGAATGATGGCGAACCCATCACGGCTTTAGACTATGTCTTTGGTGCTTTCTTCCTGGCTTCTCCCGAATGGATGGCCCAAGGTGCTAACAACTCCATGTCCGGTGAAGACTTTGTAGGCTTTGATGAATACCATAACGGTGACACCAGAGTATTTGAAGGCGTTAAGCTGATTGATGATTACACCTTCTCCATTACCCTGAAGGCCGAAAAACTCCCTTACTTCTACGAGACTGCTATGGTTGCTGCCAGCCCCACTCCTATCCATCGTTATGCACCTAACCTGAGCGTAGTAGATAACGAACTGGTAGTTAAGGAAGGTTATGAAGTAACTGACGAAGACAAAGCCTCCATCGTTGAGAACGCAGGCTACAAAGTAACTGAAGCTGAAGACGCTCTGAAAGAAGAGCAGGATTGGTGGGAAGACTACAAGGCCACCCAGGCTGAAGCTGCTGGTGAAGATGCTGAAGTAGAAGAAGGCGGTCTGCCTGGTATTTCTGCTGGCGATGTCAAAGACGAAGAAGATTATCTGGCTGAGCTGCAGCAGGCTGTTGACGACGCTAAACAATATGTAGCCGATCTGGAATCTGGCGCTATTGAAATGGATCCTCTGGAATCTCTGATGACTGAGGCTGCCTTAGACGTTGCTTACAACTATCGCTTTAAACCCGACGTTACCTGCGGACCTTACCAGTTCGTAGAATATGCTAACCGTATGTGTAAAGTTACTCTGAACCCCGAACATAAGGGCGACAGAAACGGTAAGCTCCCCACCATCAAGAACATCATCATTCAAACCGTTAACTCCGCTTTGGACATGGACTTCCTGATCGCTGGTTACATTGACTTGGTTCCTGGCTTCACTGAAGCTTCCAAGATCAACAAAGGTAAAGACAACCCCGATAAGGTTTCCTTCGCTAACTATCCTCGTAACGGCTATGGCGTTCTCTCCATCCGCAACGACTACAGCCCCACCCAATATCCTGGCGTACGCCAAGCTATTGCTTACTCCATCGACCGTGATGAATTCGTATCTACCGTTTCCGGCGGTTACGGTATCGTAGTTGACGGCTGCTTCGGTATTGACCAATTTGAATATGTCGACCGCGGCGACGAACTCGAATCCGACGAATCTTGGATCCACTACACCTTGAACGCTGATAAGGCCAACGAAACTCTGGACACCACTCCTTATACCTTCGAGGCTGACGGTGTAACTCCTTGGGATCCTGCTAAAGCTCAGGAAGCCTACGACAACGATAAAGAAAACTTCGATTACTGGCGTTATGATGCAGACGGCAACGAACTGCGCATTATCCACTACGGTGCTTCCGGTATCGAAACCACTAACCTGATTCAGGTTATGCTGCCTGATAACGCTAAGCGTGTTGGTATGAACTACATCGTTAACCCTGTAGACTTTGCTACCCTCTTAGACGTTTACTATGGTGAGGCTCCCGCAGATACTACTGACGTAGCTTCTTGCTTCAACATGGGTACTGGCTTTGCTATCCCCGATGATAAGTACTATTCCTACCACTCCTCTCAGATTGGTGTAGGCGGCAACAACGACCGCGTCAACAGCCCTGAAGTTGATGAGATCCTCGAGACTATGCGTCGTGCTGATCCTACCGATATCGATACTTGGGAAGATGGCTGGGTAGCCTTCCAACGCTGGTACAACGCCAACCTGCCTAATATCCCTCTGTATGCTAACGACTATCACACCTTCTTCACCAACCGTGTACATGGACATGAACCTACCCCCATGTGGGATTGGTACAACGATATTTATGACATGTACCTGGAAGATGCCGCTGAGTAAGCTCTAGCAACTCAGGTAAAGTCATAATTTGTTAGCTAAATTTACTGCTAAACCTTTTGGGGAGTGCTTCGGCCTCCCCAAAAGGGCTTTTTAGGGAAATGTATATTTTCACAAACGTATCCGTTTCTTATACGTATGATTAGGTATTTGAATCACTCGCTTGAGTGGTGATTCAGTTTAGGAGACAAGATGTCAATATTAAAATATATTCTGCGGCGGTTTCTTAACTTGATCCCCGTCCTCATTATTATTTCTATTCTCCTCTTTGGCCTTTCTAAGCTCATGCCTGGTAACCCTGTGGACCTGATGATGCCGCAGACGGGTTTTAAGAATGAGCAGCAAAAGATGGAAATGCGGGCCGCTATTGAGAAGAAATATGGCTTTGATAAATCTATCCCCGTTCAGTATGCAAACTGGGTCGCCCGTATGTTTAATGGTGACTTAGGTGAATCTACGGTTTATCGCCGGCCAGTTAAAGACCTTATTGCTGAGCCCTTGCTCAACACCCTGATTTTGAATATCGGTGTTACCCTCATATCCTTTATTATCTCGTTATTTATAGGTATACGAGCGGCCGTGCATAGGGGAGGGGTCTTTGATAAGGTGACGCAAGTCATCTCTATTATCGGTATCTCTTTGCCGACCTTCTTCTTCGGACTTACTTTGATCTTCCTCTTTGCTCTGACCTGGGGAGTCTTGCCTCCCGGCGGTATGCCGCGTAATCCAGGTTTCTCTGAGATGGTCAAGTATATGGTCCTGCCTTCATTAACCTTGATTATTCCTTCCTTGGCTTCCACATCCCGCTATGTCCGCAACTCTATGCTGGAATCTCTGAGCCAGGACTATGTGCGTACTGCAAGAGCTAAGGGTTTATCTGAACGCAAGGTTATCTATTCGCATGCTTTCCGCAATGCCTTGATCCCTGTGGTTACCATCGTGGCCTGGTCCTTGACCGGACTTCTCGGCGGTGCAGCAATCACGGAGCAGGTATTTTCATATAACGGTATTGGCCGTTTCCTCATTAGCTCCGTAGTAGCCCGTGACTATAACGTAGTTATGGCCTTGAACATGATGTATGCAGTCCTATCAGTGCTGGGCAACCTCCTCATGGATATCGGTTACTCCCTGGTAGATCCTCGGGTCAGACTGGAATAAGGAGGCAGCTATGAGCAAGAATAAACAACATAAAATTGATAAAAATGCCCCTAAGACTGGTCAAGACATCTTACGTGAAGAAGCCGTCATGTCGCCTTGGCGCATGGTTTGGCGGACCTTCTCTCACATGCCTCTGGGCATGATTGGCCTGGTAGTCTTTATCGGGATTTTCATTTTGATCTTTGGCGGCTCGCAGCTCTTAAAGTTTGACCCCTACTTTGCTATGGGGGTAATGCGCAATATCCGTCCCGGATCTGGCTATATGAATATTCCCTCGGAGATGTTGGACGAGGGGGTTAAAGATATTTCGATTGGTATTACCTACTCTGTAGGTACATCCCAAGAGGATAAGTATTACTTCTGGGGTTTTGACTCCTTTGGCAACCTGGAAATGCCTGAGGATATTGCTAAGGCTCTGGAAGGTAAGCCGATCAAGCAGGCCGTGGCCGGTGACCGTCATATCTTGGTTCTGACTGAGGATGATGAAGTCTATGGCTGGGGTAACAACGAATTCCAACAAGCCGTAGTTCCCGAAAACCTTAAGCAGATCGCTAAGGAAGAGGGCATCAAAAAAATCGGTGCTGGTGATGCCTACTCTGTTATGCTGACAAATAAAGGCAACATCTTTGTGTGGGGCTCAACCCTGCCTAACCGCCTCAACCGTATTCCTAAAGACTTAGAGGGTATGGTGGAAGACTTCCGTGTAGGCTCGGTTAACATCCTCTGTCTCTTGAACGATGGCTCGCTGCGTTTGATCGGCTCTAAGGGCTCGGAAATTGATACCTCCATGCCGGCCGAACTGAAACAGCCGGGCAACGACATCGTATCCTTCGCGCGTACGCAATACTCCGGCGTAGTTGCCTTGGGCAATGGTGAAATTGTCACTTGGGGCAGCAGCAACGAAAAAGCCTCGGCCTATCCAGAAATGGAAGGTAAGGTTATTCAGGTAGCCGCCGGACGTTTGCACTTCTCCGCACTTACAGATGCTGGCAAGGTTTATTCCTGGGGCATTAATAACTACAAGGCCGCAGATTATCCGCAAGTACAGGAAGGGGAGCAGCTCTACTCAGGCTTCTTCAACAACTATGTGCTGAAAGACAGCGGCCACGATTATCAATCCTGGGGATTAGATGGTTTCTTACTCGGCTCGGACGATAACGGCCGTGACCTTTTCACCAGACTTATCCATGGTGGTAAGATGAACCTCCTGGTAGCCGCTTTAGGCTCTCTAATTCAGGTTATTATCGGCCTGACTGTAGGTCTGATTTCTGGTTACTATGGCGGTATGGTCGATAACTTCTTAATGAGGTTCTCGGAAATCATCGCTTCCTTCCCCTTCTACCCCTTAATCATTACTTTGGCGGCTATCTTGCCTCCGGACTTCTCGCAGTACACGCGTATGATGATGATTATTGTAATTTTGGGTGTCTTGGGTTGGACCGGCATTGCCCGTCTGATTCGCGGCCAGATCATCGCGGAACGCGAGAAAGACTACATTACGGCAGCTAAGGCCTTAGGCCTGAGAGACAAGAAAATTATTCTTGCCCACATTCTGCCGAACGTTATGTCCATCATTATTGTTAACTTGACTCTGGGTTTTGCCGGCATGCTGCTGACAGAAGCCGGACTTTCCTTCCTGGGCTTTGGTGTGGTTGAACCCTTACCGTCCTGGGGTAATATGATGACCGCGGCCCAGTCTGCAGACGTTATGCAGCTCTACTGGTGGCGCTGGATCTTCCCCGGTTTGGCTATTTTCATCACCGCGCTGTCAGTCAACTTGATTGGTGACTCGCTGCGTGACGCCCTTGACCCCAAGGCCATGGAAAGGTAGGTAGCTCTATGGCTTTATTAGAAATTAGAAACTTACATACTTACTTCACTACCAAAAAAGGCCTGATTAAGGCAGTTGACGGCGTTGATCTCACGATTGAAGCCGGCAGAACCATGGGCCTGGTAGGGGAATCGGGTTCTGGCAAGAGCCAAACGGCTATGTCCATCATGCAGCTGTTTGAGAAAAACCAGAAAATCTTTGACGGCGAAATTTATTTCAATGGTAAAAAGATTTCTGACCTGTCTAACCGGCAGATGGAACATATTCGGGGCAACGATATTTCCATGATTTTCCAAGAGCCTATGACCTCACTCAACCCTGTATTCACGGTAGAGCGTCAGCTCTCGGAAGTGCTCATTCTGCACCAGCACATGAACAAGCAAGAGGCCGCGGAAAAATCCAAGGACTTGCTGAGCATGGTTAAAATTCCCAACCCTGATGTCGTAGTAAAGCAGTATCCCTTCGAGTTATCCGGTGGTATGAACCAGCGTGTAATGATTGCTATGGCCCTGGCCTGCAAGCCGCAGCTGCTGATTGCCGACGAGCCTACTACGGCTTTGGACGTGACAATCCAGGCTCAGGTGCTCAAGCTGATGAACCAGCTCAAGCACGAGACCCATACGGCCATTCTCTTTATTACCCATGACCTTGGGGTAATTAACCAGATGGCCGATGATGTTTCGGTTATGTATTGCGGCCAGGTAGTAGAGTCTGCTCCTGCACCGGTGATTTTCCGTGAGGGCCTGTCCCGCTATCAGCACCCTTATACTGAAGGCTTGCTCCAGTCCATCCCGGCTATGACCACAGACCGTACAGAGCGGCTAGATGCCATTCCTGGTTCTGTGCCTCACCCCTTGGCCATCCCGGATGGCTGCCGCTTTGCAGATCGCTGCAAGTATTGCACTGAGCGCTGCCGGCAAGAAATGCCTGAGCTGCGTCAGGTGGACGACAAGCATATGGTCCGCTGCCACTATCCGGAGAAGGGGGTAAGAGCTAATGGAAAATAAACAAGTAAATCAAGAGAAGCAGCCCTTGTTCAAAATTCGCCATTTGAAAAAGTACTTCCCTGTAAAAAAGAAGGCTTTTTCCCGGCAACAAGAGTATGTTCATGCTAACGAGAATATTACCCTGGATATTTATCGGGGTGAAACACTGGGGTTAGTAGGGGAGTCTGGCTGTGGTAAGTCCACCTTGGGCCGTACTATTCTGCAGATTTACCCGGCCACCGATGGCCAGATCATCTATTACGGCGCTACGTTGGGCGATGTTAACCCGAAGTATGCCAGAGATGCCCTGCGCGATATTCCTGTCCTCTATCCTGCTTATAAAAGAGATTCGGAAGAATTCCACGCCTTAGAAGCCAAGGCGGAGAAGCAGGTCGACCAGGGCGGTGTAGATCCTGCCTTAAGTGATGAACTGTTGCAAAAACGCCGCGACATGGCAAACAAATATGACGTCATGCTGCGCTTAGCTGGTGGCCTTCTGGTGCACGACGACCTCCGCGAGGTGTCGCAACTCCTGCTGGAAGAACTAGATGAGGATGCGGCCTACAGTGAGGTGAAAAACCGGATTAATGAGCTCGATCTGCAAGAAGAGCTTAGTCCTGGCAAATCTAGCAAACGCACGCAAGAATTAGCCGAGCTTAAACCTAAGGCCGCCCAGCTCAAGCAGAAGGCGGAAGCAAAAAAGCAAGAAGTTGAAAAACTCCGCCAAAGCTTATGCGGTAAGGAGGGCTTTGAAGAGCTGGAAGACCGCCTGGACCGGGGTATTGACTTAAGTAAATTAAGCAATGAAGAAATCCGTCCCCTGCGTAAGCAGATTCAGATTATCTTCCAAGACCCCTATTCCTCCTTGGATACCAGGATGACCTTGGGTAATATAATTGGTGAGGGCGTTATCGCCCATGGCATGCTCAGCTCTAATAAGTCTAAAGAATATAACGACTATATTCAGAAGGTCATGGGCGAGTGCGGCTTGGCACCTTATTTTATTCACCGTTATCCCCACCAGTTCTCTGGCGGACAAAGACAAAGAATTGGGATTGCTCGTGCCCTGGCCGTGCAGCCAGAATTTATCGTCTGTGACGAAGCGGTTTCTGCCCTAGACGTGTCCATTCAGTCCCAGGTTATCAACCTGCTCTCTGACCTCAAAGAGCAAAGAGGTTTGACCTATCTGTTCATTACGCACGACCTGTCGGTGGTTAAGTACATCTCAGACCGCATCGCGGTTATGTACCTTGGTGTAGTGGTTGAATTAGCAGATTCAGACGAACTCTTCGCTAATCCCATGCACCCCTATACCCAGGCACTCTTGCAGGCCATTCCGCGGACCGACGTAGAACAGCAGGAAATCAGCGTCTTGGAAGGTGATATTCCTTCTGCGGTGCGTCCGCCTAGCGGCTGCCGTTTCCATACCCGCTGCAAGTACTGCATGGATGTTTGCTCTCAATATGAGCCTGAATTTATTAGGATTAATGACAAGCATCAGATTGCCTGCCATCTCATGGATATGCCAGAAGATGAGCGTAAAGCTTACATGGCCAAGAAAGACGCCGAGGATCTGGCTCGCGCTGCCGAGGCTGACCGTTTGGCTCATGAGGCTATTCAAAAGATTTAGGAGCCTAAAGCATGTTTGAGAAAAGAGATGTTTTCCGAGATTTAAGTCCGGAGGAGATCAAGGCCAAGGAAGATATAGTCCGAGATATGGACTTTTCCCGCAAGGAAGTTTGGGAGCTTTACCGCATTGCCCTCAGAACTTTCCTGCCCATTGTGCTCTTTCTCCTGGCTGGTTTTGGTTCCTTCTACTTTCTTTTTAAGCTGTGGCTGACTTCCGTATCTTAAACGGAAATTATTCCTAAACTAAATATACCTAAAAATTGAGGCCGCCCCTAGATGAGGCGGCCTCAGCATATGGTAGGCTTTTCAAATTGCATGTTAGGGTAACCTTGGCATTTGTTCCCGGGTCCAGCTGCGAGTAAAATAGCGGGGTAAGGGAGGGCTTTGCTATGGCCAACAAGCTGATCGAGCATTACCAAGATTTAGATTTTGCACAATATAAATATCTCATGTCCCCTCAGACACGAGTCTTTTTTGTTGGAATCGGGGGGATTTCCATGTCCGGCTTAGCGGAGTTAGCCCAAGATCAAGGGCTGGTTGTCGCAGGCTCTGACCGGGCCAGAGGTTACCGCATAGATGACCTAGAAAAGCGGGGAATTAAGGTTTATAGCCCTCAAATGGCAGAAAATCTTGAGGACTTCAAGCCCCAGGCCGTAGTCTATACTGCCGCGATTCCTCCAGACAATCCGGAACTGCTTAAGGCTCGTGAGCTGGGCTTGCCCTGCCTGGAACGGAGCAAGTGGCTGGGTTTGGTTAACCGAACTTATCCCCAAGTAATAAATGTGGCGGGTACGAATGGCAAAAGTACCACTACCGCCATGTGTTCATATATCCTCTTGGATGCGGGACTGGACCCCACCATCCACCTGGGAGCGGAACTAGACCGGCTTAATTCCACGGTCCATACGGGGAGGGGAGACCTGATGGTTTCCGAAGCCTGTGAGTTTAACTTAAGTTTTTATGCTTTTTACTCCACAATTACGGCTATCCTAAACTTAGGCCATGACCATGTAGATATCTTCCCCGAGATGGACGATGTCTTGGAAGCTTTTGCAGGCTATATCTTACGTCAAGCGGAGGGGACCAAACTGATCCTGCCTTCTTTTGATCCCTACATACCCCAGCTCTTAGACCTGGTAGAGACTCAAAGCCCCGGCTGGCTGGACCAGCTAGACCTGTATTATTTCGGCTATCCCGGCGATCCGCAGGAGCCAGACCTGGCGATTAATAGCCTCCACTATGATGGAGGCCTGCCGGTATTCAACCTAAGCTACCAGGGCGAAGACTTAGGCAGCTTTCGCCTAGCGGTACCTGGCCGCTTTAATGTTGAGAATGCCGCCGCGGCAGTCCTCCTGTGCAAGTTAGCGGGTGCCAGTTTTGCCACAGCGAAAAAAAGTCTGGCCAGCTTTAAGGGCGCAGAGGGGCGGTTTACGGTCGCGGGCCACTATCAAGGAGCCTTGATCGTCAATGACTATGCCCATCATCCGGATTCTATCAAGGTAACCTTGGCAGCCGCCGAAGAAATACCCCATGAAAGAATCTTTGCCTGCTTCCAGCCCATTACCTATTCCCGGGCGAAAGGCCTCTTTCCGGAGTTTGTCGAAGCCTTGAAAGGACAAGCCCATCCTATTTTACTGGAAGTATTTGATGACCGGGAAAAGGACCGCAGCTTCTCCTCAGCGCATATCGCGGAGGAAATTAATAAGCAGGGTGGATCCGCGCTCTTTTTTGCCAGCAAGCAGGAGCTGGAAGACTACCTGAGGAACGAGCTGACCAAGGGAGACCTAGTTATCCTCATGGGTCAGGACATCCGACAGGTGGGAGATAGCTTGGCAGACCGCCATGACCACTTTCACAATCACCAGGGCCTAAAGCCAGAGCTTAGGCCTTGACACCGTAAAGTGCGCTTGCTAATATACTCAAGCGACCGCTCCGCCAAGGCTCGTAAAGCTTAGGCTGCCTTGATAGCGGGCGAGACTGTTTACAGGAGGAAAAGCATGTACGCAATTATTAAAACCGGCGGTAAGCAATACCGGGTATCCGAGGGTGATGAAGTCTTCGTGGAGAAACTCGGCAAAGAGGCCGGTGAAAAGGTGAATTTCGACCAAGTACTCGCCATGGGCGAGGGTGAGTCTCTGGAATGGGGTAAGCCCTTCCTAGAAGGCGCCAAGGTTGAAGGGGAGATCGTTAAGAACGGTAAAGGCCCCAAGATCAATATCTTTAAGTACAAGGCTAAGAAGGGTTACCGCCGCCGTCAAGGTCATCGTCAACCCTATAGCAAGGTTAAGATTACCAGCCTGGCTCGCTAAGTTGAGCTTGTTTGCAGATGATTCGGGCCACTTTTTATTACGATCAGGAAGAAGTCCTCAGAGCCTTTGACTTCTCTGGCCACGCGGGCTTCGCAGATCGCGGTTCGGACATCGTGTGTGCCGCTGTTTCTGCCATTGGGCAAACGGTTATTGGCACTATTGAAGAGCTTGTTGGTGAGGAGTTCAGCTACGAGCTAGACCCTGTAGAAGGCAAAATAGCCTGCCACTTACAAGACCACGACCATTACAGCGAGACAGAAAAGATCGCCTTAGGGGCTTTAATGTTTTCTGCCTATATCGGAATTGAGCAGCTAGTACCCAATTACGGGGAATTCATCACAGTAGAGAAGAAGACCTACTTGGAGGAAGCACATGATTAATGTAAATTTACAAATTTTATCCAGTAAAAAAGGTGTTGGTTCTACAAAGAACGGCCGTGACTCCCGTGCCAAACGCTTAGGCGCAAAACTCGGAGATGGCCAATATTGCTTGGCTGGTAACATCATTTACCGTCAGCGTGGCACCAAAATCCATCCCGGCGAGAATGTGGGCAAAGGTAAAGACGATACCCTCTTCGCCCTGATCGATGGTCAGGTATACTACGAGCGTAAGGACAAAAAGCGTAAACAGGTTTCTGTACGCCCTGTGGACTTTGCTCTGGCTGAATAGTTTTAGAGTTTAAGCGAGCTTATAATCAGCCTTAGTTTAGCTTATGTAGAAAATGCCTGGCCCTTTGGGGCTGGGCTTTTTTGGTTAGGATGTATTTATGTTTTTTGACCATGTAAGATTAGAACTTAAATCTGGCAAAGGCGGAGACGGCGCAGTTTCCTTCCGCCGGGAGAAGTATATTCCTGACGGCGGTCCGGATGGCGGAGATGGCGGCAAGGGGGGCGACGTTATCTTTAAGGTAAGCAACCGCCGTAACTCCCTGATTGATTATCGTTTTAAGCATCATTTTGCGGCAGAAGATGGCCAGGATGGCCAGCAGAAAAAGATGTACGGCCGTTCGGGAGCAGATCTGGTTTTGGAGGTCCCACCTGGAACCTTGGTTTATGACGACGACCGGGATGTGTTGATCTGCGACCTCAAAGCAGAAGGCCAGACCTTCAAGATTTTAGAAGGGGGCAAGGGCGGCCTGGGCAATGTGCACTTCAAAACCTCGCGTCGGCAGGCTCCAAAGTTTGCTCGCGCCGGAGGCCTGGCGGAGCAGCTCAATGTACGCCTGGAACTGAAATTGATTGCGGACGTGGGTCTCCTGGGCCTGCCTAATGCCGGCAAGTCTTCGCTCTTGGCCAAAATGTCCCGGGCCAAACCCAAAATCGCGGACTACGCATTCACTACCTTACAGCCCCAGCTGGGAGTGGTTGATAGTTACGACCAGTCCTTTGTGTTAGCCGACCTGCCTGGCCTGATTGAAGGGGCGGCGGAGGGCGCGGGCCTGGGGCATGACTTCTTGAGACACACGGCACGCTGCCGGCTCCTTCTACATGTGGTAGATGCCTGCCCTTTACCGGGGCAAGTTTCTCCCCGGTCAGCTTATGATCTGATTCAAGCTGAGTTGACAGAATATGGAGATAAACTGGACGAACGTCCGCAAATTTTGGTCTTGAATAAGGCCGACTTGGTTGCGCCTGACCTAAGACCCGCGGTGGAGGCCGACTTTGCCGACCTAGAGTTGCCTAAGTACTGGGTTTCTGCGGTAACCGGCGAGGGTATAGACGACTTAAAGAGAGAAATTTTCCAAACCTTGCCCAGCCTGCCCGAAGTGGAGCAGACAGAAGTGAGCACCGAAGAGTGGCAGCTTTACCGTTACGAATCTAAGGCGCCTTATGAAATCTTCTTTGAAGAGGGGGAAGCCTTTGTGACCGGCAATTGGATTGAAGGTCTGGTCCAGTCTACGAACTTTGACAATCCAGAGTCTTTCCATTACTTCCAGAAAGAAATTGAACGCAAGGGGCTGAATGCGGCTCTGTCCGAAGCGGGAGTGCAGGATGGTGATTGGGTAGATATTGGCGGCGCGGAATTCCAGTTTTTGGGCCGCAAGGAGGGCGAAGAGGAGGATGGCCTCGGCAGCTAAGCCACTTCGGCTTGACTCTTTTACTTTATGCAGGTATTTGCTATACTTTCTCCATTAGGCTTCAAGGCCTAAACAAGCTATTAGGCTCAAGGCCTAAGTACAAAGAAGAGAGGAAAAGCGCATGGACAAATATATTTGTGACCTTTGCGGTTATGTTTACGACCCTGAACAAGGCGATCCTGATAATGGCGTTGCCCCCGGCACAGCCTTTGAAGATCTCCCAGATGACTGGGTATGCCCCCTCTGTGGTGCCACCAAAGATGCCTTCTCTAAGCAATAATTGGCTTAGCGAGATCAGGCTATAAGTTGAAAAAAGAGACCTTCTAGATGCGGGTTTCACATAAGGATTTGATAAAATAACAATTCCTTTAGTGAAGCTTTCAAACGGAAGACAAAAACTAAATGACCACACTAGAGTACCATTTACTCCGATGTGGTCATTTTGCTTACCCGAGTGTAAAGGTAAAATGATATGGGGCCTTATTCAACTATGTTCTCTGCGACCATCATGGGTCTTTGTGTATGATCAGCAAGAGTAAAGGGAACAAGCTTGCTTTCAGAAGTTGTGCTAGAGTACTCTTCAAAGTTTTCTACCTGTTCCATAACTTTTGTGAATACTTCTGGACTGTACTGTGGCGGATAGCCATTTTTAATCAAACAGATCTTGATCTCAAGTTTTAACTCATTACGCACATTCTGGTTATTGAGCCAGTCAGCAAACGAAGACTTTGTATCAATGATTTCCTTAACCTTTTTAGCAAGTGCCTTACATTTATCATTCACCAAAATGCCGTCAACTTTTTTATCAGCACCATATTCAAAATTATACTGATCACGAAGAGCAAGCAAAATATCATAAAATGCCTTCTCTTCAAAAGTTAATCCTATTTTACGGAAGCTCTCACGATTTTCTCTCATTTGATGAAGGATATCTAAAGCTTGTTCAGTTGCAGCTTTAATGATATCTTCTGAGGCCGCTTCCTGTGTTGCTCCGGCTTCTTCTGCTGTAAGTTGCTTACGTCTTTCTTGGTATTCAGCTATCGTCTTTTCAAGCATCTCTTGGAAAGTCTTGGCTGCTAATTGATTGAACTTGCCATATTCCTTTATCTGCTTACGGAGCATTTTGACGAGTAACTCCAA
>CAYNNG010000013.1:3910-43831 GCA_964398655.1 uncultured Oscillospiraceae bacterium | reverse complement strand
GATGATAACACTTGTCAGCCTGCTTCAGCAATAGGTTCAGCAGCAGGCGGGCTGCGTGCTATTTACCAGCTTTTTCCAAGGCTTGGTTCTCTTCTCTCCTGCGGTAAAACTCCTGGCGGAAGTCTGCGTAACGGTCTTCTTCAATGGCCTGACGAATTTCCTGAATAAGCTGAAGCAAGTAGGCTACGTTATGGTAGGAGCAAAGACGAAGGCCTAAGATCTCATTAGTTTTAATCAGGTGACGGATATAGGCGCGCGTGTAGTTTTGACAAGCCATACAAGAACAGGCGGGATCTAATGGACGCCAGTCCTCTTGGTAGGTCGCGTTGCGAACGGTAAGGTTACCGCGTGAGGTAATTACGGTACCATTCCTGCCCAGTCTTGTAGGCCACACACAGTCAAACATATCTATACCTCGATAAACGCCCTCAATCAAATCTTCAGGCGTTCCTACGCCCATGAGGTAGCGGGGTTTATCTGCAGGCAGGTAAGGCTCAATATCGGAAAGTATGTCATACATGACGGCATTCTCTTCACCTACAGAAAGGCCGCCAATACCTATACCAGGGAGGTCATAGAACTTTGTTGCCATGACAGATTTCCGACGCAGGTCTTTATACATGCCACCCTGAACAATACCAAAGAGAGCTTGATCTTCCGCATAGTTCCAAACATCAATACAGCGTTCCAACCAGCGGATCGTCCTCTCTGAGGAAGCTTTTGTGTAATCGTAGTCTGAGGGATAGGGTATGCACTCATCCAACTGCATCATGATGTCCGAGCCCAGCTTCTGCTGTATATGGATAGAGGTTTCGGGCTGCATGAAGTGCCGAGACCCATCTATATGAGATTTGAAGTGTACCCCTTCTTCCGTAATCTTACGATTTTCTGCCAGGCTAAAGACCTGGAAGCCTCCAGAATCTGTGAGTATGGGATGGGGCCAGTTCATGAATTTGTGCAGGCCGCCCGCCCGGGCAATGAGGTCAGAGCCAGGTCTCATCCAGAGATGGTAGGTATTACCTAAGATAATTTCGGCACCTACATCTTCTAATTCTTGTGAAGTAAAGGTTTTGACAGAGGCCTGGGTACCTACCGGCATGAAGATAGGGGTCTGGACCTCTCCATGGCAGGTGGTAAAGCTGCCACGGCGGGCAGCAGAATCTGACGATTTATGAGTTAACTTAAATTCAAACATGGCAATATCCTTGGCTTAGTCTAGCTAAAGTCTAGTCGTGTTGAGATTTTAATAAGCAAATAAACTTCTCTTCTCACTAAAGAAGCTCAGGCAAAATTAACATGCAGTCACCCAAACTATAAAAACGGTAGCGTTCTTGTACGGCCTCGCGGTAGGCCGAAAGCATGGCCTCGCGTCCGTAGAAGGCAGAAACCAGCATAAGCAGGCTAGACTCAGGCAGGTGGAAATTGGTGAGAAGGCCATCCATGATCTTAAAACGGTAGCCAGGATAAATATAGAGCTCCGTCTCCCCTACCGCAGGTTTAAGCAAACCAGTTTGAGGATCAGCCAAACTTTCCACGGTCCGGCAAGATGTCGTACCCACACAGATAATTCGTCCACCGGCCTTTTTGCGCGTGTTAATCAGGTCTGCGGTTTCTGCGCTGACCTCATAGACCTCAGAATGCATCTGATGGTCTAAGATATGATCCTCTTTAACCGGACGGAAGGTCCCGATACCCACATGTAAGTAGACTCCCGCAATAGCTGCGCCCTTGGCTTGGATCGCAGCCAACAGATCCTGAGTAAAATGCAATCCGGCTGTGGGCGCTGCCACCGAACCATCACGGTTGGCGTAGACTGTTTGATAACGGTCGGGATCATCTAGCTTGTGATGGATGTAGGGCGGCAAGGGCATCTCTCCCAACTGCGAAAGAACTTCTTCCCAAATTCCTTCATACGAGAAGGTTAAAATACGGGAGCCATCTTCTTCTATGCCTTCGACTTCTGCCTCTAGCATGTCTGGCGCAAAAACTATTTTTTTACCCAATTTTAACTTGCGGCCAGGTTTAGCCAAACACCGCCAGGTTTTCTCCGCCAGCTGCCGGATTAAGAGAACCTCAATCGTACTGTCCTGGCCGGGGATTTTGCCGTGCAGGCGAGCGGGAATCACCCGTGATTTATTGATAACCAGACAGTCTTCCGGTCGCAGATAATCCATGATATCCCAGATATGCCGGTGGATGGGAGCATGATGGTCTTGTAAGACCATCATGCGAGATTGGTCTCTTTGCTCCAGAGGATCTTGAGCAATTAATTCCTCCGGCAGGTCATAGTCGTAGGCATGGAGGAGTAGGTCTTTTTCTGTAGTCACTAAAGCTTTAGGTGGCATTTTTATCACTTCTTCTATCTAATATGCATAAGGTTAACTAGCGCTAAGGGGCACAGCTGCAAGCTGAGCAAAGCTAGTCAGCCCTTGTATTATACTCATCCAGGCCAGACTTAAAAGGCTGGCATCCCAAGAAAACGACTCCTATGCTTCCACTCTAGCTATAGCTCATGGCTTTCTATGAGAGCTTTAATCTCCTTATCGCTAAATCCTAGGTGTTCTAGAGAACGGAGGCTGTAGTAGCTTCTGCGCAAGGCTCTTCCTCGGCCTTTAAGCCTATATTTTTTGCGGAAATATTTTATTTCCGAACCTTCTAAGCCTCGTAAGAGCGAAAAGTTCGCCTTCATCGGCTGAAAATTTTTCGTCTCCGCTTGAGAGACATAAGAAGCTAGACCGCCTAACACCGTTTCTCTGCCCGCGAGCTTTAAGATTTCCGTTTTGCATCCCAGGTCCTGAGCCAAAGCAAGCGCTGCCACCAGGCCAGAAGCTGTAGATTCTAGATAACCTTCTACCCCTGTAATTTGGCCAGCAAAAAAGCGCCGCGGCTGGGTTTTGCAGCGATAAAAATCTGTGAGCAGGCTGGGGGAATTGATAAAAGAATTGCGGTGCATAACCCCATATCTTGCAAACCTGGCTTGGCTGAGTCCCGGTATCAGGCGAAAAACTCTTTCTTGTTCAGGAAATTTTAAGCGTGTTTGAAAACCCACCATATTCCAGAGGTCCTGGGCAAAGTTATCCTGTCTCAGCTGCACTACCGCATAGGCCTCCTTACCTGTGCGGGGATCGGTCAGTCCTACAGGCTTAAGCGGGCCAAAGCGCAAAGTATCGTAGCCGTCCCTCGCTAGCTCTTCCACCGGTTTGCAGCCTTCAAACAGCAGGCTGCGTTCAAAACCCGAAAGCTCAGCCCGCTCCGCTTCCATTAAAGCTGCGTAAAAAGACCGGTATTGTCCTTCATCTAGAGGACAGTTAAGGTAGTCGCCTGCACCTTCTTCGTAGCGGTTGCCCCTAAAGGCAATCCCTAGGTCGATTGAGTCATACTCAATGAGCGGGGCAGCCGCGTCAAAGAAATAGAGATTATCTTGGCCCGTAAAATCTTTGATTGATTCAAAGAGACCACCGGCTGTAAGAGGGCCGGTCGCGATAATTTGGTAGGTCTGGCTTAAGTCATCCAAGCTATGTACTTGGGTTTCTACAATATTAATGAGCGGGTCCGCCTGGAGCTTTTCCGTGATGTAGCGAGGAAAGGCTTCCCGGTCAACAGCCAGGGCATTACCGGCCGGCAGCCTGCAGGCAGCCGCTGCCTCCATGATGAGGGAAGAAAAATGCCGCAGTTCCAGCTTAAGCAAGCCACTAGCTGTGGTGAGCTTTTCTGACCTCAGAGAATTTGAACACACAAGCTCTCCGAAATAGGCTTGCTCATGAGCAGGACCTAAAGTCCCGGGCTTCATATCAATGAGATCCACAGCAAGACCCTGACGTGCAAGCTGCCAGGCTGCTTCCGCTCCTGCAAGGCCAGCTCCTAAGACACAAATATCTGCCATCGTACTACCTTATGCCTGGTTTTTCTGATCCGTTTCAGCTTGAGCGGAATCCTGTTTTTTATCAGTTTTAGTCTTAGCTTTGCGGGATTTATACTGTCCGTTGGGGCAGTCTTTATTGGAGCATAACTTGTACTTTCTGCCCCGATAGCGTTTTTCTACCATATAAGATCCACAGAGTTCGCACTTCTCTTCCAAAGGCAAGTCCCAAGAAATGAAAGGGCAATCAGGATCGGAACCTTTTTTATCACAAACATAGAAGGTGGCTGCCCGTTTGCGGGACTTCTTTACCAGCAAGCCAGAACCGCAGAGGGGACATTTCCCAGGAGCTTTGACCTCGATATTCTCTGTATAGTCACAGTCAGGATAACGGTTGCAGGCGATAAACTCTCCATAACGTCCATGCTTGATGACCAGCTGGCCTTCCCCGCATTTAGGGCAAGTCCGCCCTGTCTCTTTGTCTTTCAGGACCTTCTCGGTAATGGCTTCATCAGCCTTTTCAATTTGTTTATGGAAGGCCGGGTAAAAATCATTAAGGAGTTCTACACCTGAGGCTTCACCGGATTCCACCAGGTCCAGCTTATCTTCCATCTTGGCCGTAAATTGTGTGTCCACAATATTGGCGAAGTTATCTTCCAAAAGTTCAGTGACCGCCTCGCCCAGCTGCGTAGGCTTGAGGTAACGCTCTTCTTTTTCCACGTATTTGCGGTTGAGTATGGTAAAAATCGTTGGCGCATAAGTAGAGGGCCTACCAACCCCTTCTTCTTCTAAGGCCTTAATCAAACTGGCCTCGGTATAGCGGGCAGGCGGCTTAGTAAACTTTTGTTCAGGCAGGAGCTTTAAGAGCTGCAAAGGTTGACCTTCTTCTAAATTAGGCAGGCTTTCCTTATCTAACTCATCACTGTCTTCCGAGGATTTAGAGCTGTTAGTCTCATAAATTTTCATCCAGCCAGGAAAGAGCATGGTCTCACCCTTCACTCGAAACAGATTATCTTCTCCGGCCACAACGTCACAGGTAACGGTATCAAAGACTGCCGCTGCCATTTGTGAAGCCATAAATTTATTCCAAATTAACCGGTAGAGCCGGTATTGTTCGTTCGTTAAATCACTCGCAATTTTTTCAGGACTGAGGTCAAAGTGAATGGGCCTGATGGCCTCGTGTGCGTCCTGCGCAGATTTTTTATTCTTAAAATAGCGCGGCTTATCAGGTAAATAGTCTTTCCCGTAGTTCTCCTCAATCAGCTTGCGGACCTCGTGAACAGCATCGGTATTTACGCGCAGGGAGTCCGTACGGATATAAGTAACTAAGGAGGTCTGGCCTTGCCCACTAATGGCCACGCCCTCATACAGCATCTGCGCTACCCGCATGGTTCGGTTGGCGGAAAAGCCCAGGGCTCGCGAGGCCTCCTGCTGCAAGGAGGAGGTTGTGAAGGGAGGATAAGACGCGCGTTTAGATTTGCGCTTTTTTACGGTCTTCACCTGATAGTCGGCCTGGCCGATTTCTTTAATTAAGCTCTTAACCTGTTCTTCATTTTTTAGCTTAACTACAGATACCTTATCTTGCTTCAGCAAGCCATGGAAACGCGCACGAAATTCCTCGTCCCGCTCGGTTTTGAGCTGGGCATCAAGCCACCAATACTCTTCGGGTACAAATTCCGCGATTTCGCGTTCGCGATCTACAATCATACGGGTAGCTAGCGACTGCACACGGCCTGCAGAAAGCCCTTTAAGCACCTTTTCCCAGAGCAGGGGACTCAACTCGTAGCCTACCAGCCGGTCCAAAATACGGCGGGTCTGTTGAGCATTAACCAAATCCATATCAATAGGACGAGCATGCTGGAGCGCTTCAGTGACCGCTTTTTTGCTGATTTCATTAAAAGAAATACGCAGGTTGGATTGTGGGTCCAGTTTTAGAGCCTTAGCCAAGTGCCAGGCAATAGCCTCCCCTTCTCTATCCGGGTCGGTTGCCAGCAGAACCAAATCTGCCTTTTCCTTCTTTTTTTTCAGGTCACGGATAACGGACTCTTTACCCGGCATCGTGATGTAACGCGGCTGAAAGTCGTTATTTACATCCACCCCCAGGGTAGACTTGGGCAGATCACGCACGTGGCCCACGGAGGCGGCCACATCATAATCTTTGCCCAGATAGCGGCCAATTGTTTTGGCCTTGGCCGGAGATTCAACTATTACTAAAGTTTTTGCCATGAAGTATCCTTAAACTATTAACTAAGCTGCCCTCAGGGAAAGCGGGCAGGCTGAGATCTTGCTTACACTTTGTAATATATACAGGATACGGCGGTCTCTGTCAAAAGCAAGTTTCCTCGCGAACGTTTGAGGTAACCTTGACTTTCTAGTCTGGCCACGCGGCGGACCAGGCTATTTTCTTCCTGCCTGCTCTGCTTGGCTAATTTCTCTAGACTATTAAGACCGGCATGTATCGCTTGAATAATTTCCTTATCTTCCGGCCCTAAAAGACAAATATGGTCCGGGGCCTGTCCCGCCTGTATACTAGGCCCTTGCTGGTCTTGGGAGTCTGGACAGCCGCTGTCTGTCTGCCATTCCTTTGCCAGTCTCATGTCTTGCGCCTTGCTGTAGGCCGATAAGCGGCTAGAATTTTCAGGCAGGAGTTCATCAAATAGGTCATAAGAATCGATAATCCTGGCTCCATCCGCTATGAGTCGCAGGGATCCGCGATAGGCTTCAAACTCTAGGCTGGCTGGCGCCACATATACATCTCTACCCTGCTCGGCTGCCAACCTGCCGGTTATCAAACTGCCAGAACGTTCGCCTGCCTGAATAATGAAGACCGCTAAGCCCAGGCCCGAGATCAATCTGTTGCGGTAATGAAAATTTTCTCTGCGGATAGGATAGGCCGGAGGAAACTCCGAAGCCACAAATCCTCCCTGTTGACATATTTCTTGTAAAAGCTCTTGATGGCAAGCGGGATAACACGAATCCAAACCACAAGGCAGGAGTGCAGCTGTTAAGCCCTGGTGCTTGAGACAAGCTTTATGGGCCAGCCCGTCAACCCCAACTGCCAGGCCAGAGATAATCGGGTGGCCCCTATCCACTAGGCGTTCGACAATATTCTCGGTCAAATAGGCGGAATAAGGCAATACCTTCCTGGCACCTACGATGGCTGCGGTGGAGCGTCCATTAAGCATGGAAGGTGCTGCGCCCTTATACCAGAGCCAAAGCGGCGGATCGGCGATACTATTTAGGTAACTGGGCCAAGCTTCATGACCAGGATAGCAAAGTCGTAAGCCGTCGCGAACATAGGTTTCCGCACGGTTCAGAAAACTTTGCCAGGAGGCCGACTTAGGGGATAATTCAAAACCCATAAGATCTCCTAATTGTCGCCAGAATTCCTCTAGAGGAAGTTCAAGTACCCTTCCTCGTTGGAATAGCTTATAGCGGTTAAGCCAGGATATGTGCTTTTGCCAAGCGAGATCTTCTAAATATAGGGCCTTCGCTAAAATTTCTGTGTCAGCGTGTTTGTTAGTCATTATTTTTTTGCTCACATAATACTTTGTGGGTCGGGGCGGTAAAAGATCGCCTCTTCCACATCAGCCACGTCTAACTCCTCGCGCTGATCCAGGTCAGCAATCGTGCGGGCCGTACGCAAAACTTGCTGGTAGGACCGCATTGTGAACCGGCGCTGGTTGGCCAACTGGTTAGCTCGTTTGAGCACCTCAGGGCTGAAGCCATAAGTCGGATTAGCTGCAAAATAGGGATTTACGCCATTCTGATAACTAAATCCATCTAAGTCAGCTTCCTGGTCCACTCTGGCTCTCGCCAGCCCCCAGGCCCGCTGAATCTGTTCTCGAGCCTGCTCAAAACCCGACCAGTCAGCTTTCTGACCCTGCCTTGCCTCTAAAGCCAAACTTTGGCTTTTCATGAGAACCATCAGGTGGAAACGGTTCCAGAGGGCACCAGAGATAGATTTCAAGTAGCTGGCTATCGCCTGATCTGAGCACTGACAGCGTCCGTCATCTTCCAAGGCATAACCACAACGGCAGGGATTGGCCGCGGCTAGCAGCAAAAAATTAGCCGGCAAGCTCAGACTGTGATTAGCCCGGACCAGATAAATTTGACGAGATGACATGGGTTCCCGCAGCAGTTCCAGCTTAGCCGAGCTATACTCACCTAATTCATCCAGAAACAAGATGCCTGAATTGGCAAGGCTAAAAAGTCCCGGCTTGAGATTTTGTCCACCTCCGGAAAGTCCCGTGGGAGTTACCGAAAAATGCGGCGCGACAAAGGGCCGTCGTCCTGAGCCCAAGATAGCTTCATCTTGAACCTGGGCCACACTGTATATCTTGCGCAAGAGCTGCAGCTCTTCCTTCTCTAGTCCTGGCAAAAGAGAGGCTGACATGGAAAGAAGCATGGTCTTCCCACATCCAGGCGCACCCAGTAGTATAAGTGGGTGAAGTCCGGCTAAGGCAAGCATCAAACCACGGCGCGCCTGAGGCTGTCCCTGGTAGGCAGAAAAAGCTAGGAGGTCAGACTCTCGAATAGGCGGAGGCGGTAAATCACGCCAAGAACTTTGCTTACAGTTTAAACTTCTGCCGCCCCGCAGATAGTCTAAGACCTGTACTAACCTTTGCAGAGGCAGATAATTGAGGCCGTCCACTAGCTCGGCCTCTTCAGCATTAGCTTGGGGCAGAAATACCAGTTCTCCGGCCTGGGCTGCGGCTTCTAAATTGGGGAAAATACTGGGAACCGGACGGAGGGTCCCATCTAGACCCAACTCACCCATGACACAGTATTTATCTTTCAGCTGAAAGGGCCCCAACTGGTCAGAAGCCTCAATGAGGGCCAAGGCCAGGCCTAAGTCATAGAGGCTACCGGTTTTGGGCAGCCAGGCCGGACTGATCCCGCAGATAATCCTCCCCTTAGGCCACTTGAGCCCCGCAGAGAGCAGGGCTGCCCGCAAGCGGCTCTCAACTTCTCTGCTCTTACCGGAAGATAGGCCAGACAAGGCGAACGAGGGCAGTCCAGGTAGGATACTAGCCTCCACGATCGCAGGAATTGCTTCGAAACCTTGAGGAATATACGTTTTAATCTGTGAATACATGTCCTGCTCCACTCCTTATCCAAGCATAAGAGAGGAGCAAGGCCCATCAGCAAGAAAATAGCGACAATTAGTCCCAAAGAGGGATAATTTGTCTAATTAAGTCCTGATATCTTCGGCAGATTTAGTTGAGATCTTGAAACTTGATACCGCGAGAGCCTAGTTCGGTCTGCAAGATCTCCTGTGCTTGTCTGCGCAGGTCATCCCTGCTGCCATTGTTGAGCACAAAAAGGTCTGACAGTTTTTCATATTCTGCCCGCGAAAGCTGAACCGCCATCCTCCGCTTGGCCTCGTCTCTAGGCATCCCGCGTTTTTCCAAGCGTTCCAGGCGCAAGTCATCGTCGGCCCACAAACTAATAACCAGATCACAGCGGTCTAAGAAACCATGCTTCACGGGAATAGGCACATCTAAAACTGCAGCTTGAGCCTTGGTCTGACTCAAAGCTTGCAGCTTTTCCCCAATAGTCAAAATAACATCATGGTGGATGATGGCAGATAACTTATCTAGGCTTTTCTTATCTTGAAAGGCCAAGGCGGCCATAGCCTTGCGGTCAAGGCTGCCATCCGGATTTAGAAAATCCGGCCCAAAGTATGCTTCAATTTCCGGCATTGACCGACCGCCAGCCTTGGTCATTTCATGAGAAATTTGGTCGGCATCAATGAGAGGAAGGCCTGCTTCCGCCAATAGTTGGGCGAAGCTTGACTTACCAGCTCCGATGCCGCCTGTTACACCAATAATAAACATTTAGACATTAAAGCGGAAAAGGACAACATCCCCATCCTGCATGACATAATCGCGGCCCTCTGAGCGCAGTTTGCCTTGCTCTTTAACCTCTTTCATGGAACCCAGAGCCTTCAAATCATCAAAAGCTACTAATTCCGCGCGGATAAAGCCACGCTCAATATCCGAGTGGATCTTACCCGCAGCTTGAGCAGCCTTCGTTCCAGCCTTAATGGTCCAAGCCCGCGACTCATCCTCGCCTGTAGTTAAGAAAGAAATCAGGCCTAACAGGTCGTAAGAAGAACGAATAATGCGGTTAAGTCCTGGCTCTGCGAGTCCCAAGTCTTCCAGGAACATGGACTTCTCGTCATCCTCTAAGTTGGAGATTTCTTCTTCTATCTCCGCGCTTATGGCCAAAACTGAAGACCCTTCTTTGGCGGCCATCTCGCGGAGAGCTGCGAGTTCCGGCAGGTCTTGGCCGATTTTCTCCTCGGCGATGTTCGCAACATAGAGGACCGGTTTAGTCGTAAGTAAGAAGAGTTCCGGCAGGTAATCCTCTTTTTCCTGTTCTGTCCAGGGAAAAGACCGAGCGGGCTGTTCTGCTTCCAAGTGGGCAATTAGTCGGTCCAAAAAGTCCAGTTCGGCGAGGATATCTTTACTGCCAGATTTGGACATTTTAGCAACTTTCTCTTTCCGGCGTTCCAGCCATTCTAAGTCAGAAAGAATAAGCTCCAAATTAATAATGCTTACATCACGCAGGGGATCTGCCGCTCCGGAGACATGGGTAATATCACCGTCTTCAAAACAACGCACTACATGTAAAATGGCATCGGTTTCACGGATATTAGATAAAAATTTGTTGCCTAAGCCCTCACCACGTGAAGCGCCGGCCACCAGGCCCGCTATATCTACAAATTCCACAGTTGCCGGTGTAGTCTTTTTACTCTTACTCAATTCTGTCAGCCAAGTCAGACGGTCATCTGGCACAGCCACGATGCCATGATTAGGCTCAATCGTACAAAAAGGGTAATTTGCTACTTCCGCTCCCGCGTGAGTTATGGCATTAAATAGAGTGCTCTTGCCTACATTCGGTAAACCGACAATTCCAACTTTCATTTGTCACCTTTGCTCAATACTTATTTCTTAGCCCGCGGTCAGATTCCTGCGCTCCGCTCCAGCTTAATAACAGGAGTGTCCTCAGTGGGCATCATATGCTTAACCTCTCTAGTCTAGCACGAAAAGCGTCCTAGCACAGGCCGCGGTCCTACGCGTGCTCAGCGGGGATTATAGCTGGTCATTTCCCCCCAGCTTTTGCCCACATCTAAGTCGACCTTGAGAGGTATGGCCAGGTCTAAGGCGGATTCCATGGCTTCACGCAGTATGGCGGCCGCCTCTGCTATCTCCTCGTCAGGAACCTCCAAAAGCAGTTCGTCATGAACCTGCAGGATCAATTTAGCCTTTAAGCCAGCTGCTCTGAGCTGCTTTTCCACTTGAACCATAGCAATTTTAATCAGGTCCGCAGCGGACCCTTGCACAGGAGCATTCATGGCCGCCCTTTCTCCAAATTTCCTTTGATGGAAGTTGCGGCTCTTCAGTTCAGGAATGTAGCGGCGCCGCCCGAAGATGGTTTCTACATAGCCCAGTTTTTTGGCCTGCTCAACTTGGGACTCCATCCAGGGTTTAACCTTGGGATAATGGCTGTAATAAGCTTCAATATAGGCTCTGGCTTTTGCAACACTCAAGCCTAAATCTTGGGACAAGCTAAAGTCAGAAATACCATAAATGATCGAAAAATTGATGGTTTTAGCATCCCGTCTTTCTTTGCTGGTAATTTCAGCGGGAGCTTTATTAAAAATACGCGAGGCGGTTGCCAGATGGATATCTTCGTTGGCCTTGAAAGCTTGCTGCAGGCCAGGATCCTGACTCATATGGGCTAAAAGACGCAGCTCTATTTGGGAATAGTCCGCGTCGACAAAGCTGCAGCCGGCCTTGGGCACAAAGAGTCTTCTAATATCATCTGCCCGGTCGGATTTAATAGGAATGTTTTGCAGGTTGGGTTCCGCGGAAGAAAGACGGCCTGTACTAGTTAAGGTTTGCTTAAAGTGCGTGTGAATGCGCCCGTCATCCGCAATTTCTTTGCCCAGACCTTCTACGAAAGTAGATCTGAGTTTAGCTAATTCCCGGTATTGTAAAATGAGCTTTATAACCGGATGTTCGTAGACGAGTTTTTCTAAAATCTCGGCTGCAGTTGAATAACTGCCATTTTTATTTTTCTTGCCGCCCTTAAGCCCTAAATCCTCGAAGAGGACCTCTCCTAACTGCTTGCTGGAATTTAGATTAATCTCGCGTGGGAAGTAAGCGAAGATCTGGTTTTCCAGGTCGCTAATCTCTGCGGCCATGCTTTGAGACAGGTTACCTAGGCTTTCCTGGTCAACGGCAATGCCGCGCCGCTCCATTTCTGCCAAAACTCTGGCCAGAGGGAACTCTAAATCTCGGGCCAACTTGCTGAGGCCCAGATCTGCCAAAGCGAGATCCGCCAGCTCACAAAACTTAAAGAGAGCGGACAAACGGAAATAGACCTCTTGCTCTAAATCAGGGCTTGATAGCTGAGCTAGGTCCTGGAAGTCAATACTTTCTCCTCCCACGGCCTGCCAGGCACTGAGGAAGGCTTCAGGGTAAGGCTTACTTAAATCTCCAGCATTCAACAAGTAGGCAGCGACCTCCCCGTCATAATAAGTATATAAAGGAATGTTTAAATCTGCCTCGCGCAGGGCTTCTTTACCTGCCCAGAAGTACAATTGAGGTGAGGCAGCTAAAATTTGCGGCCAAATAAAATTTAACTCGGCTAGGCTAAGGCTGAGCAACTTGTTTTGATCGCTAAGCATGCTCCAATGTCCGGAAGGTATGGGCAAAATGGCCAGTTTGCTTTCCGGGGTCAGGGCCAAGTCTTGCCAAGTATCCACTTTGGTCCAGCTTTGCTTGATGTTCTGGGCCGAGCGGCTCTCCGGCATCTCTAGGTCAAAACGTTCACGTAAACTTTTAATATTTAGTCTTTGCAAGTATTGGTCCAGGGCTTCCGTATCTACGGGCAAATTTGCCGGGCAGGCCTCTACGGGAGCATCATAATTTAGCCGCGCCAGCTTATATGAGAGATAGGCGTCCTCTCTCCCCTCAGTCAAGTTACGCCCTTTAGCCCCCTTGATCTCCTCTAGATGGGCATAAACCTGGTCTAAGCTGCCATATTCCTGAATTAAAGACATGGCTGTCTTCTCGCCTACACCTTTCACGCCCGGAATATTATCCGAGGGATCCCCCATGAGCGCTTTAAAATCTAAGAAAGACTCCGGACCAAAGCCGTAGATTAACCTAAACTCCTCTGGGGTCATAAAGTCCTTCCCTGAGCCGCCCTTGTTCTTGTAGGGGTAGATCAGGGTTACCTGTTCGGAAATTAGCTGCCAAAGGTCTCGGTCACCGGAGAGAACATACACGTGGTCACCCGCGTCTGCCCCGTGTCGCGCCAGGCTGGCTATCAAATCATCAGCTTCACATCCCGGCTCTTCCACCTGGTGAAGCCCCATGTAGCGCAGACCTTCTTTAACTAAAGGAAACTGGACAGCCAGATCTTCATCCATAGGTTTGCGTCCAGCTTTGTATCCCTCATAAAGCTCATGCCTGAAGGTAGGTTCCGGGCGGTCAAAGCACACGCAGGTGCGGTCTGGCCGTAGTAAGTCCTGATAACTAAAGAGCATATTAAAGAAGGTGAAAATAGCACCCGTGGGCGTACCATCTGGCGCCGTGAGTCGCTGATTTCTGCCTATCCCGTAATAAGCCCGGTTGAGTATGGAGTTACCATCTACTAATAACAAATCGGCCTGTTTCAACTCGCTTTGTGCACTCATATCATTACCTCCGCTAGCATGGCAGCATGCAGTTTAAGTTTAAGTTTAGGTTATCTAATTATACTTGTCTAAGGCATAGCTCAAGACCTGGCCCGCAAGTGAGGAAACGTCTACCCATTGTCCTTCCACCACTATAGAGATTGCCAAGGGGCAGCTAGGATTCTGCAAGAAACCTGTGAAGAGAGAATCCGTTTGATTCTCTCCTTTACCGGAAGCATGTTCTGCGGTGCCTGTCTTGCCCCCCACTACCTGCCCGGGAATCTGGGCCCCTTGCGCCATACCCTGTTGAACAGAGTAAATCATATCTTGGGCTAAGGTATTCATGGTTTGTTCGGTGCCTACTAAATAAGCCACACGAGGGCTCGTCAGCTCTCCTCTAGCTACCCCCGGGTTAAGCACCTCTGCCAGCAGATGCGCTTCCATCATCTGTCCTCCCTGGGCTATGGCTCCCGATATCATGGCTAAGTGCAGAGGAGAGACCGTAAGCTTCTGCCCTTCCAAGGCCTGGCCAATAGCTAGCCAGCTCAAGGTATAGTCGTCAATCTGCGGGATAATTTCTAAGCGGCTCGGTTTTACGCTTAACTTATCTAGACTTAAATCCGCATTAAAAGCAAAATTTTCCGCCGTGTCTAGGACCTGCTTGGCCCCTATGTTAACTGCCGCTTGCCCAAAAAAATGATTGCAGGATGCAGCCAAAGCCTGGGCGCGGTTGACCAAACCATGACCTGCGTCCTGACGATTTTCTAAGACAGAGCCCGGCCCTAGGAGGGGCTCGCGGCCTTTACACATAACCTGGTAGTCAGGCTGGTATTGCTCAGAAGATATCCAGGCAGCATCCGTAATAAGTTTGAAGGTGGACCCCGGCGCGTATTGGCCAAGGAGGGCCTTATTAAAAAGAGAGCCCTCCGCGATATTTTCCCAGCGTATAACCTGCTCTGGCGCCACCAGAGGCGTATTGACCAGGCAGAGCACCTCACCCGTTTCATAATTTAAGACCACCATAGAAGCCCTATAGGGCTCCAGGAGTTCCGCAGCCCTGCGGCATAGGTCCGCATCCAGCGTGAGGCGCAGATCTGAACCTCGCAAGCCATGACCTTGCAGGTCAAAAACTAATTGTTTCAAAAGTCCACGGTTACTTCCAGTGAGTTCCGCCTGGTAACGCGCCTCTACCGTATTGGCTATGTTGTGGCTATAGTCGCCAATAGTCTGAACTAGTGCCGAGGCTACAAGCGGATCTTCCGCGTAAGTCCGTTCCCCCTTCTGACTAGAAGCCAAAACGACACCCTGGCGGTCTAAAATTCTACCAGCTTTGGCATATTGATCAGCCAGGGCTAATTTATTCTCTCCTTCATGACCCTCTAACTTAGTCTTGCTGCGGTCTTGCTGGAAAATAATTCCCAAGAACAAGAAGGCAAACACGAGAATAAAGGCGACACTTACAAATAGCAGGTTGCGAATTAGTTGTTTCATCAGCTCACCTCAGCTTGGCGGTTAGCCAGGCCCAATAAAAGCCCCGCCATGAGGTACTTGGCCAGCATGGAAGAGCCTCCGCGGGCAATAAAAGGCAAAGTGACACCAGTCAAAGGCACCAAACCGGTCGAGCCCGCAATGACTACTGCCGCCTCAATAAAGAAGGAGGATGCCAGGCCCAAGATGAGGGCAGCCGAAAAACTATCCCGCGTCACGATAAAAGCATGGGCCCCTCTAAGCCAGAGGGCCATAAAAATTATCACTATGGCTAAACCTATGATCAATCCTTGCTCTTCCACCAAAAAAGGGAAAATCATATCAGAGCTCGCCAAGGGTATAGCTCGAGGTTCCGCTTGGCCACAACCTAAGCCTACCAGCCCTCCCCTAGCCATAGCTTTCAAGCCTCGGATTATTTGGTCATTTTGCGCATTGGTCTCCGTCCAAAGGGTTAACCAGCCATAGATTCTCCGGCGCACATAAGGGAACAGCTGATAAGCCACAAAGAAGAAAGCTGAACCACCCAGGAGGATCAAAGCAGTTTTCAAATACTCAGAGGTCATAACTAAAAAGACAACCAAGCTTAAAGGCAAGAGGATCATGAGTGAACCCAGGTCGGGCAACAAGAGAATGAGGAAGAAATTGAAACCCGCCCAAGCAAGAAAGAGTAATTGACGTTTAAAAGACAGCCGTACTTTAAAAGTCCAGGCTAAGACCAGAATATAAGTAATTTTGGCAAATTCACTAGGTTGAAAAGTAAGGCCTAAAGGCAGGCGGATCCAAAGCCGGGTTCCAGTACCCGTAACATCTGAGCCCAAAAGGATGCTGGATAAATAAAGGAGAGGCGTCAAGACCAGGCAGAGTGGCGCTAGGCGTTCTACGAGTTTGGTACGGCTGACCAGCACAATGATTAAAGGCATGATCCCAAGGCCTAGAAGCGGAAAAAGGGCCTGCTTGAACATATCTGAATTAAGAAATTCTAGCCATTTTTCGGGGTTCCACTCCGGACTATCGGGCATAGTCCGATTTAAGAGCGAAAGACGCATTTGCATCACGAAGCCCAAGGACATCAATAAGGCAAAGCAGGTAAAGGCCATACTGTCAAAATGCCGGAAGATACGCGGCCAAAGTAAGGAGGAAGACAGAATCAGCAGCATAAAAAGCCCCGACAGCAAGAGGAAGCCTGGCAAGAGAGCTTGTAGATCGGAAGGTAACACAAAGGCCACCTGGACAAGGGCTAGGGGTAAATACAGGGCTAAGAGCAAAGAAGCCAGACTTGGCGGTTGGTTTTGATCCAGGGACAGGCGCTCTTCCACTTTTTTCAAAGATACCCCAGACTTTTGCGCAGATTTTGCTTCATCAAAAAAGGACAAGCTGTGGCGTCCTAATTCGATTTTATCTTCATGGCGTAAACGCTTGCGTCTTTTAACTTCTTGACCATTGACTTTGACTAGGGCTTTGCCCGAAAAGTTATCAATATACCATGCACCCTTGTATAGATAAATCATGGCATGGTGGCGCAAGATGCCTCGGCCTTTCAGCTGGATATCTGAGGAGCGGGCTTTCCCCAAAGACGTGGAAAAATAGAGCGGATAAAAGATGATGCCATCTGGCTGATTCCTATCTTCCCCCAAAAGAAAATAATGGTCTACGCTCTGACGGTGGAGGGTCAAGCGTTCGCGCAGGCGCCGATAGGCAGATACACACAATAAAATAGCGGCCAGGGCGAAAAATACGCCAGTTAAATAGCGCGATACATAGGAAAAATAAGCAGGTGACATTAGAGTACAAGGCATGCAAATTAATTCTAACTTATTTCAGCAAATAAAAAAGCCTGTCGAATGACAGGCTAAGAAGTTCAATCGCAAAATAGAACTAGCCGTTGATGCGTTCTTTGAGGTTTTTACCAGCTCTGAAAGCGGGAGCTTTGGAAGCAGGGATCTTGATAACTTCTTTGGTGCTGGGGTTACGGCCCATGCGTTCAGCGCGCTCACGTACTTCAAATGTACCAAAGCCAACAAGAACAACCTTTTCGCCTTTTTCCAGGTTTTCAGCAATAGCATCAAAAATGGCGTTAACAGCCTTTTCACTCTCTTTTTTGGTCAGCTCTGTTTTTTCAGAAACAGCAGCGATTAGTTCAGTTTTGTTCATATGAGCCTCCTTTAAGGACTTGATTCTTGAGCATTATGCTAAGTGAGAGCCTGAATGTCAAGAGCCAAGCCTGTTTTGGGGTTTTTCTCGTTCTGTGAAAAGGCGGTTTCTGTAAAAATATCTAGGCTAGAAATTCCTCTTTTGTGTCATCTTCGGCAGCCATTTCTGGAAGAAGATCATGTTTTATCAATTTTTGGATTTGATTATGCAAAACTCTTACCGCTTCCGCATTGGTATAGCGGTCTTTCCCTTCAATCAACACGCGAGTTTTAACCGCCTGAAATACGGGTTTACCTTCCCTAATAGTCAAGGGCAGCATCTTATGCTTATGAGGAATACCCTGCTCTTCCATTTCTCTCAATTTGAGTAGACAATAACGCACATTGCGTTCCACCTGGCTGGTCTCCACTTGGAAATGTCGGGCAGTCATCGGATAAAGCATTTTAGACAGGGATGTAGATAAGCCGGGATTTAAAGTTAACTGCACTAGCATATAGCGCAAAAAATAGAAGCCCTTGAGTGAATCATCAAAGGCATAGCAAGAAAGAACGGCGTCCACATAAAATTCTGCATTTAATTTTTCTTCACTGCGGCTGCGGTCCGCCTCTTTCATGAATTTTTGAGCTACTCCTTCGATACGGCGCGCAGCGTAAGGGGCCCCTTTGCGGCCATCAATTACATAATGATAATGGCCTTGCGGGTCACAGACACCCAAGTGGCCCCTATCACCCATGAGTTGGTTAATCCGATTTAGGAGCTCTGTGTTACTACCTGCTACATAAAATCCCAAACTTTTAATTGCCTCATCATCGAAATAGTTCATGCGTTCCTCCTCTGGGGATATTTTTATCTTGGGGTATTCCCATATATCTAGCATAGCGAAATGGAGGACAAAAAATTTCAGAAATTCGGGAATTTTTGTCGAAAAAATATGCTAGCATCAAGGAGTTGCGCTGGGTATTTCCTCCGGCATCTGGATATCAAGTTCTAAGACTAAGCCCGAATATTTTGCATACCGCACCCTATACATGGTGTCAGGCTTTAAGGGCGGGGCCCAGGGGCTTCTGATCAGGAGCTTATCCCCATACTTTATACGCTTCCCCACAAATTCCATATCTTGAGAGTTTGCGCTATAGGTGTAGATATTATTTTGAATAATATCCAGCGTATCAAGGAGACGAGGCTTTAATTCAAAGATTGTAAAGGCCAAGAGAATCAGGGTTAAAATACTGGGCAAAATAAAGCTGAACTTGCGGCGATTTTGCTTGGCCCAATTAATTTTCAGTCTTCTCAGCAATAAGCTAAAAAGGCAAATTGTTACTAGCAGCGTAAGAGCCAGGCTAAGATAAAAGTAAGTCATAGTTCACCCTTGATGAATTTGGCAAAATCTTCCGCAGCTATCATCTTTATCCCCCAGTTTTGCGCCTTGGTCAATTTCGAGCCTGCGTTTTCTCCCACAATCACAAAGTCTGTTTTAGCCGAAACCGAGGACTTAACCGCAGCACCCGCTGCTTCCAAGAGCGCCGTAGCCTCTGATCTAGAAAAATTCTTCAAGCTGCCTGTTAAGACTACACTCTTACCAGAAAGTGGGCCTGGGCTGGCAGATTCAGCCTGGCTGCTGCTTGTAAAGTTCAGCCCTAAGTCCTTGAGCTGAGCTAACAAATCTTTACTTTCAGCTTGGTTAAAAAAGTTTACTAGACTCTGCGCGGTTTCCGGGCCAATGTCCGGCACTTCTTGTAACTCTTCCCGTGAAGCTTGGCTTAGCGCATCGAGACTGGGATAAGTCTGGCAGAGTTGTCGGGCCGCTTGTGGTCCAACATGTCGAATTCCCAGGCCTGTAAGAAGCCGCCAGACTTCGTTAGACTTTGACTTTTCAATTGCTTCCAGCAGCTGCCCGACCCGCTTTTCCCTGCCGATTAAACCATCAGCGATCAAATATTCTTTCTGGTCTCCTAACCGATAAATATCTGGTAGCGTGCGCAAAAGGCCGCGTTCATAAAGCGAAGCGACTGTGACCTCTCCCAGGCCTCGGATGTCCATGGCAGGTTTAGAAGCAAAATAGATTAAGTGCCCCAGAGCCTGGGCTGGGCACTGGGGAGATTCACAATAGAGGTCTACCCCTGTCGTTTCCCGGAATAAAGGGCTGCCACATACAGGACAATGACTAGGTTCTTCCCAAATCGCCGGCTCTGGCTGAGGCCTTAAAGCATAATTAACAGAGATAATATGAGGGATTACATCTCCGGATTTAGAAAGGCGGACGGTATCACCGGGGCGCAGGTCCAGGGCTTTAACAATAGAGGGATTATGAAGACTGGCCCGGCTTACGGTCGAGCCTGCGATTTGCACAGGTTTTAAGAAGGCCACCGGAGTTACCTTACCTGTCCTGCCTACCTGCAAGCCAATATTTTCTAGAACCGTCTCTTTGATCTCCGCGGGATACTTGTAGGCTACCGCCCAGCGCGGTACCTTAGCGGTAGCCCCCAATTCTTGCCTCAAGGACAAATTATCCAGCTTAATGACTGCGCCATCAATTCCGTAAGCTAGAGTCTCCCTCTGTTCTCCTATGTGTTGAATCGCGGTGAGAATTTCCTCATTAGTCTGGCATTTATTAATATCGGGGATTACCGCAAAGCCCAAACTGTCTAGCCAGGCTAAACTTTGCAGGTCGGACTCGAATTCGCGCCCCTCCAGAGCCAAAATATCAAAGACAAAATAGGTCAATCCTCTGGCCGCAACCAGATCAGGATTAAGCTGGCGCAAAGTGCCAGCTGCCGAATTACGAGGATTAGCGAAGGTTTTTTCGCCCTTAGCCTCCTGTTCTTGGTTCAGCCGGCTAAACTCGTCGTAGGGCATATAAACTTCTGCCCTGACCTGGAGCAAAGGTATGGAGGGATCAATACTTAAGGGCAAGCCTTTGAGCCGTTTAGCCTGCTCCGTAACATTTTCTCCGAAATGATGGCCGTCTCCCCTGGTATGGGCTAGGACCAGCTGGCCATGCTCATAGCGGATGGCTAAAGAAAGGCCATCAATTTTTTCCTCGACCGTAAAATCTAGAGGCCCCCAATTTTGCCGTAAATTATCCACAAAGCTCAATACTTCTTCACTGGAAAAAACGTCCTGCAAAGACAACATGGGATACTGAATAGGAACCGGAGGCAGGTCCGAGGAAACTTGGCCGCCTACAATTTGGCTGGGGGAGCGAGGATCTTGCAAGTCAGGATACTGCGCCTCTAAAGTCTTCAGTCTACGCATGGCCTGGTCATACTCTTGGTCACTCACCAAGGGGGCATCCAGATCGTAGTAGGCATGATTGAGTTTCTCTAAGTAAGCACGGAGTTCTAGCAGCTCCTGCTGGTCTTGTTTGAGATCTGACACAAGTACCTCACTTCCCTAAGCCTGATCGAGCCTAGCTCTGTTTAATTTGCTCCAATCTTTGCTTGCTGGCCGCAAGGGCATCTTCGTAACCTTGCAGCTTAGCTTTTTCTTTTTCTACGACAGGAGCGGGAGCCTTGGAAGTAAAGTTCTCATTAGCCAGCATCTTTTTGCCTCGGCTAATTTCTCCCTCCAGGCGTTGGATTTCTGCCTCCAGCTTGGCTGCCTCCTCCTTGAGGTCTACCAGATCTTCCAAGGCCAGATAAACCGTACCCGGGCCAAAAGGCGCAGAGACCGCATTTAGAGGTAACTGACTATCATCTTCAAAGGTCGTAACCTGTCCCACATTGGCCAAATGGGCTAGGATGGCCGGGTTATCTTCAAAAATCTGGCGAACCTGCGGGCTTTCAGCCACGACCATGATGTTTAGCGACTTTTTGGGGCTCACCTGCTTGTCCGCACGAATGTTACGGATACCTCTTACAGCCTCACGCAGGATTGAGATTTCCTCCGCATCGTCCGGGAAATCTAAGC
The DNA here is from genome assembly GCA_964398655.1 of uncultured Oscillospiraceae bacterium. Classification (GTDB taxonomy): domain Bacteria; phylum Bacillota; class Clostridia; order Saccharofermentanales; family DTU023; genus SFFI01. Next base: position 22,730 of record CAYNNG010000013.1, on the reverse strand, counting down.
TCTCCTCCACCTGAGGCCAGCTGGCACGAATGAGCTGGCCTTCTTCATGAATCAGATGCTGATAAATATCTTCCGTAAAATAAGGCATGAAGGGATGGAGCAGTTTAACCGCTAAGACTAGCACATAGTTCAGAACATACTGGGCTGCCAAGCGGCTTTGGCCTTCCTGACGCAGGCGCGGTTTTACCATCTCTATATACCAGTCACAGAAGTCATCCCACAAGAAGGAATAGATATTGCCCACCGCATTTCCTAGCTCAAACTTTTCAAAGTTCATATTGACGTTCTTTAAGAGCGCCTGAGCCTGGTGCAAGATCCAACGGTCTTCCCGCTCTAAATTCTCTAGTTTGACACTGGAGAAGTCCATCTCATCGTCAAAATTCATGACCGTAAAGCGGAAAGCATTCCAAACCTTATTAATAAAATTACGGGCAGACTCAATCTTTTCCGTAGAGAAACGCTGGTCATTGCCAGGAGAGGCCCCATTTACCAGGGTAAACCTCAAAGCGTCAGCTCCATATTGGGCAATCATCTCCAGGGGATCAATTCCGTTACCCAGAGATTTAGACATTTTACGTCCCTGGTCATCACGTACCAAGCCATGGAAAGATACATACTTAAAAGGTATTTCACCAGTCTGGTGCAGGGAGGAAAAAATCATTCTGGCCACCCAGAAGAAAATGATGTCATAGCCTGTGACCAAGACATTCGTAGGGAAGAATTTCTGGAGATCCGGCGTATCATCAGGCCAGCCCAAGGTGGAGAAGGGCCAAAGGGCAGAAGAAAACCAGGTGTCCAGGGTATCAGGATCTTGCTCTAGCTGCGTAGAGCCACAGTGTTCACAGCGTTCAGGCGTATGGTCACAAACTGTAATTTCTCCGCACTCCTGACAATACCAGGCAGGGATTCGGTGCCCCCACCAGAGCTGGCGGGAAATATTCCAGTCCCGCACGTTCTCCATCCAGTTGTAATAGACCTTGGTAAAGCGTTCGGGCACGAACTGGATGTCCCCATGTTTTACGGCTTCAATCGCGGGTTGAGCAAGTTTTTCCATGGCGACAAACCATTGCTTAGACAAACGGGGTTCAATGATGGTGTGGCAGCGATAGCAATGGCCCACCTGGTGAACCATGTCCTCCGTCTTAACTAAGAAACCACCAGTCTGCAAATCTTGCACAATTACTTTACGTGCTTCTTCCCTAGTGAGACCGGCATACTTGCCACCTTCCGCGTTGATCCGGCCATCTTCCTCCATGATATTGATAACAGGCAGGTTGTGGCGTTTACCTACTTCAAAGTCGTTCGGATCATGGGCAGGAGTAATCTTAACCACACCTGTACCAAAGTCTTTTTCCACATAGCTATCAGCCACGATAGGAATTTCCCGGTTAACCAAAGGTAGGATGACCGTTTTGCCTACATAAGCCTTATAGCGTTCGTCCTCCGGGTGAACCGCCAGCGCTGTGTCGCCCAGCAGGGTCTCGGGCCGCGTGGTGGCAATTTCTAAAGAACCGGAGCCATCGCTTAGGGGATAGCTGATATGCCAGAAAGAGCCGTGCTCTTCTTCGTGTTCAACCTCAGCGTCAGAAATTGAGGTTAAGCAATCCGGACACCAGTTAATCAAACGTTCACCGCGATAGATCAGGCCTTCCCGATACATGTCAACAAAGACCTTGGTAACAGCTTTGGAAAGTCCCGCGTCCATAGTAAAACGCTGCCGCGACCAGTCACAGGACAGGCCTAGGCTCTTGGACTGTTCCACGATATGGTTGCCATATTTTTCTTTCCAGGCCCAAGCCCGTTCCAGGAAAGCTTCTCGACCTATATCTTCTTTAGCTAGGCCTTCTTTTCGCATAGCTTCAACTATCTTCACTTCCGTAGCGATAGAAGCATGGTCTGTTCCAGGCAGATAAAGGGTTTCATAGCCCTGCATCCGCTTTTGCCGGATCAGCATATCCTGTAGTCCCAAATCTAAGGCATGACCAATATGCAAATTCCCCGTGATATTGGGGGGCGGCATAACGATGCAGAAGGGCTCCTTGTCAGAATGGGCATCGGCGCCAAAGGCCCCCTGATCCAGCCAAGCCTGGTAAATGAGTCTTTCTCTTTCTTGGGGCACAAAGTGGGTAGGTACGCGGTCAATTCTCGCCATATTATCTCCTCCTAGGTTAGTTCCAGTCCTTTGAATTCTATTTGATCTAAGTAAATTGAGCCTTCGGCTTCCTTATCCAGCAGGAGGAACTCTAGTTTGCGCAGGCGCATGAGGTCCACCGGGGCATCCTTAAGCTTAAATACCAAGGTCTGCCAGGATAAGACATTCTTTATTTCCAGAGGCTCCGACACAGTCTCACGATCGTTCACATCTTCCAAGAGTAAGCGCAGGGTCTTAATTCTGTGTTCCGTGTTAAAAATTTGCAGATGCAGTTCAGACCACATGTGCAGATCTAAGGGGGGGTAGTCAGAGGCGTAATCAAGTACAGGCCCAAAACTTAAAGGCTTCTCGTCCGCCTTGCTATATTTAATTAGAATTGAGGCATTGCCCCTGCGTTTGTTGTTAGCCTCCAGCTGGAAACTGGCCCGGCCGGAGTAGAGTTTCCACAGGGGATAAATACCCGGTGTAGCCTTCCCTCCCATACGGGGGCTCCTAGGGTCAGTAATCGGAAATTTGAAGTCTTCCAGGCTGTCACAATAGGACCAGGGCCGCAGCTTCTCTGACGGACGGTTCTCGCGGTCTAAGCGGAAAGGTACCAGCGGCATGCCTGTAGATCCGCAAAGGTTTGCCCCTGAATTAAAGTTCCAGAAAGCGTAGGAGCAGGAGCGAGGATTTTTCACCTCATCATGCCAAACGATCACCCGCAACTGGTAAAGTTCTTTAGCCTCAGCCAAAACATATTGGCCATCTTCGCCACATATACTGAAGCCCTTTAGCTGTGTTTCACCATTGCGCAGCCGGATACCCTTGCCCGCATTGTCAAAAGTTAAGAGCAGCTTGTTGCCCACGCTTTCCGCCCCTATACATTCAGGGGCAGAATCTGGCAAATCAAAATGATAAGCTAGGCCCTGGGCTACTCTAGACATCCTGCGGCCAATTTCAAATTTCGCCCGAGGGGTATTGGGACTGTCGTAATAGCCAGATCCCTGGCGAAAGCTCAGGGGAAGATCGTAATTGGTGATCATGCCAGCCTTGAGGGGCAGCCTGCGCCTGATAGCCGCCAAGGCTTCGTTAAAATAGGCCAAGCGGGCAGGATCTAAGTCCGAAGCCAGGCGAGGAGTGATCTGCGAATAGATAAAGCTCAGGCCGGAAAGAGGACTCTGAAACATCTCCTTAAAGACCTGGCAGAGGGCTGGCAGAGCTCGCATATAGTAATCGGGATATTGCAGGTCTTCTTCCCCTTGATACCAAATAATCCCCCGGAGGCTGAGGCTGGTGTAAGGTGCCAGCTTATGATTAAACAAGGCTCCGGGCTGATTATGCAAGGAGAAGGGCAGATTCTGCGCTGCCTTATCCTTGTTGCCATAGCTTTGACTCTTGAGGTAGCGATCTGCTGCCTTTTCTTCCGGCGGTAATTCATTCCAGTTAGACTTGTCCCGATAGTGGCGGATTTCCCGCACATGATTCTTAATGATGGCATCTGATTCAATTACGGCCCGCGGCAGCCAGGAATGAATATAGGAAGCTGGGCATGGCAAGGAAAAAACAGCCAAAGGAAGGTTTAAGGCTTTTTGCAGGTCAATCGCAAACGCTACAGCAGCAGCGCTAAGCTTTAATACAGCAGCATGCTCGCCAGCCTGATACCAACGGCCGCCATAAATTCGGCCCACGGGATCGTAGGAGTACTCTTTGCTACCGATACGCAAGCCATCCTCGTTTTGTGTGAAAAACCGCAGGCCTGAATCATTGGTCAGGCCCTTAATTAGAGGAGCAACGTCCGTGTGCTCCACGGCCATAGACATGTTAGAAGAACCCGCAGCCAGCCACACCTCCCCAAAGAGAATATCGTCAAACACCAGGCTCTCGCCTGCGGCCTCTACCGTAAGGCGAAATTTATCGTAGGAACCCTCAATCATGGGCAGTTTAAACTCAAAGAAGCCGTCTTCTTCTGCATAATCTTTCTCTTGAAAAATTAAGCCGTACTCAGCTTCAAGTGAAGATAACAGCCGACCCGAGGGGAAGCGCTCCAGACTAATCGTGACTTGAGCGGAGGGAGCCGTATTCCCGTAAATGCGGGTTCTTACCTGCTGCTGTAAGACCATATGGTCACCAAACCAGGCAGGCAGGCTAAGATTAATTTGTGACATCCTGAACCTTAATCCTTTCCCCGCGAACTAAAAATTATTATATAGGTCGAGCATAGGGCCAGCAAGGTCATGAGGGAAGCCTTTCAAGAACAGAGCTTCACGAATAATCCTCGCTCCCCAGCAGGCAGGAGCGAGGTCTGGCTTAAACTCTGCCAAAGCTTTTAGCACTAAGTCAGGCCTGAGGTTCTCTGAGGAGCCAGCCTTGCAGCAATATATAAAGCTATGATCATCTAATATCTCCCAATGAGATATATAGGAAAATAATAAAATGCTTCGACTCTTACCCTTGTGTTCCCTAATGACTTCCACATTTTCGGGTCTAGCGGCAAGTTGGGCAAAACTTTTCCCCAAGCCTGGGCCTTCTACCCGATAGGCTGCGGCCTGAACCAGTGCCATGAGGGATTTTTTGTGGTCCGGACTGATCCTAGCATCGACAATGGTCAAGCCCTGCGGGAGATTCCGGTTTAGGTCGAGTACAATGTCCTGGGGCAAAAGCTTTTCTGTAGTCTCTATCTCTAGGAAATCACGCCGGCATTCTACCCCTACCCCCAAGGGGAGGGCGAAAACCAGGGACGGCCGAGGATTATAACCCTGGCTCCAAACCAGAGGCAAGCCTGCTCGGCGCAGAGATCTTTCAAATACAACCATAAGGTCAAGGTGACCCAGCCAGGAGAGAGTTCCCTCGCGGGCAAAGCTCAAAAGATAAGTATATTTATCCATTATGAGTCCTCACTTCACGGCAGATGCCCGTAGCGAACTGCTGCGCGCCACAAAGATTGCACGCCTTGCGGCAAGAGCTGGTAGTTTCCGCTGCAAACGCCCTCTGCCTTTCATGCAGTAGGTAAGCCTTATCCACTCCGGGATCAATAAAATCCCAGGGCAGGGCAGCTTGTTCTGGGATTTCTGCCGAAACCAGCTGATCTAAGTCCAAACCTACCTGAGCCATAGCCTTAAGCCAGCGCTCATAGGAAAAGTGCTGGCGCTCCCCTTCTAACCAGGCGCCGTCTTTATGAACCAAATAAAGCACCTGGGCCATACGGCGGTCACCCTTGGCCAGAGCAGCCTCTATTCGCGATGACTCATAGCCATGCCATTGATAGGTAATGGCTGGATGGCGCAGTTTATTCTGTAAAATTTTAACTTTATGATCCATTTCAGCCAAAGAAATTTGTCCTTCCCATTGGAAGGGAGTCCAGGGTTTAGGAATAAAGATGGCTGTGGATACAGTAATATGCAAGCGGCGTCGCTTCTTTTTTCTTCGGCAAACTTCCGACCAGATGTCTAAAAGCTTGTAGCAAAGATCGGCTATACCTTCTACATCCTCATCGGTCTCCCCGGGCAGACCCAGCATAAAATAGAGTTTGAGCCTTTCCCAACCCAAGTCAAAAGCATATTCCGCCGTCTCCATGAGATCTGCTTCCAGAATGTTCTTATTAATACGGTCTCGCGCGGTTTGGCTACCCGCTTCCGGCGCAAAAGTGAGGCCAGATTTGCGGTTGGTAGAAACTTGATCTAAAAGATCCATAGAAACTGAGTCCAAACGTAAGGAAGGCAAAGAGAGGTTAACGTGGTCAGCGGCATGCCGGTTCAAGGTTTCCTGGCAGAGAGCATCTAAGTGACTGTAATCTCCTGTAGAGAGGGATAAGAGGCCTATTTCTTCATAGCCCGAATGAGCCAGCATATAATCCGTCTGAGCCAATAAAGTTTCTAGATTTCTTTCTCGCACCGGGCGGTAAATCATACCGGCCTGGCAGAAGCGGCAGCCCGAGGCACAGCCCCGGTAGAGTTCAAGGAAGATCCGGTCATGGACAATTTCTATGTTAGGAACCAAGACATCAAGAGGGGTATAAACCTGATTCAAATCTTTAATAATACGTTTTTGAATTCTTGCCGGTACCTGGTCAGCTAAAGGCTTAAGCTGCAGAAAATTTCCTTGCTCATCATATTCAGCTTGGTAGAGCGAGGGAACATAGATGCCGGGAATTTGACTGGCTTCCCGCAGCAAACGGTTTCTGCGCCAGCCTTGAGACTTTGCCCTCCGGTAAAGCTCCATGAGCTCAAGAAGAACTTCCTCCCCCTCACCAATCATGATTAAATCAAAGAAGTCCGCTACCGGCTCAGAATTAAAGACACAAGGGCCTCCTGCGACTACCAAGGGGTCTTGGTCTGTGCGGTCTTTTTGCCATAAAGGTATACCCGCCAGCGCTAGCATATCGAGGACAGTAGAGTAAGAAAGCTCATATTGCAGGGTAAAACCTACAATATCAAAGGCAGAGAGAGGCCTTTGCGTTTCCACACTAAAGGGGGGCATTTGTGACTGCCGCATGAATTCCCGCATATCATCCATGGGACAGAATACGCGTTCGCAGTAAATATCTTCTTGCGCATTCAAGAGCCCATAGATTATCCGCAGAGCCAGGTTAGACATACCCACTTCATAAATGTCGGGAAAGCAGAAGGCAAAATGAATGAGGGGCTGCCCATCGGGACCAAACTCCCCTTTTTTGGCCATGTTCCACTCCCCTCCCAAATATTGTGCGGGTTTTTCTACCTGTCGCAAAAGCTGGCGTGTGAGTTCAACATTTTTCATAAGTTTTTATTAAGCAAATCCCCGCCGAGGTGACTACCAGGACGGGGATAGACAATTCCTTTGGTATAAGAAGTCTGCCCCTTGAGGCAAGGCTTAATTCTAGCACAAGCAGGCCAGAGAGGTCATTTTCACTTAGATACGCCCCTTTAACTCCTGTGCTAATTCTTCCATGCCTGGCTTGCCCATGAGAGCAAACATATTTTTCTTATATGCCTCCACACCCTCTTGATCGAAGGGGTTAATCGCATTCAAATAGCCAGAAACTCCGCAGGCAGCTTCAAAGAAAAAAATCAGCGCTCCCAGGTTTTCCTCATCCAAGCGGTCGAGAGTTAGCTTGAGGTTAGGGACCCCGCCGTCCGCATGAGCTAAAGCTGTAGCTTCCAGCGCGATAGACTGAACTTCCGAAAGTTTCTTGCCCGCCAAATAATTGAGCTGGTCTTTATCTTCTGTATCAGAAGGAATTTCTAAATCGCGTCTAGGCTCAGCAACTGTGAGGAAAGTCTCAAACAAAATACGCGAGCCGTCTTGGAGGAATTGACCTAAGGAGTGTAAGTCGGTTGAATAAGAAACCGAGGCAGGATATATGCCCCTATGGTCCTTACCCTCGCTCTCGCCAAAAAGCTGCTTCCACCACTCGCTGAAACTTCTTAGTTCTTGTTCGAAGGAGGCTAGAACCTCAATGCGATAGCCCTTACGGTAAAGAGCATTGCGGATCATAGCATAGCGAATAGCTGCACCGTCCAACTCTTCTTTTTCTAGCTGGAGCTTGTAGTCTTGGGCGCCATGCAGCATAAGCCCGATGTCCAAACCGGCCGCTGCCATAGGCAGGAGGCCTACGGCCGTAAGCACAGAATAGCGCCCGCCAATATTATCGGGAATGACAAAGCTTTCATAGCCTTTTTCGTTGGCCAGAGTTTTTAACTTTCCTTTGGACTTATCGGTCGTGGCGTAGATACGGCGAGCAGCTTCCTTTTCTCCATATTTTTCTTCCATCGCCTGGCGCAGAAGTCGGAAAGCCAGAGCTGATTCTAGGGTGCCGCCTGACTTCGATACGATATTCAGCGAAAAGTCACGGTCTCCCAGATAGTCCATCACGTCCAAATAATAAGAGGGCGAAAGGTTGTTGCCTAGATAAAGGATTTCCGGAAGATGCTGGGACTTCCTAGACGCTGCGGTTTCCCACAAGGGCCCCATAGCTTCAATGAAAGCCTTGGCTCCCAAATAAGATCCGCCGATACCTGCAACGACCAAGACTTCACTTTCATCGCGGATTTTAGAAGCGCATTCTAAAATCCGGTCAAACTCCTCACGATCGTAATTAATTGGCAGGTCAAACCAGCCTAAAAATTCTTCACCAGGTCCTCCCCCATTTTTTAGGAGTTCCCAAGCCTCTTGGGCTTGTCCCTGCATTTGCTCCAGTTCATGAGGGGCTAAAAAGTTTTGCAAGTGCTTTACATCAAGATCTATCATGTCTGCTTCTACCTTTCTACTCTGCTCAAGGAAACCGTTCTTAGCATAGCTTCCATCGCTCAGTTTTAGCTTAATTAAAATGGCCTAAGCTGGCACAAGTTTCAAAAGAGCCTAACCGCCAGACGCTCAAGCTCTATGGTAACCTAATTCTTCCATAGTAATTAAACCTTTTTCGACAGCTTCATCTCGAATAGCCGCGTAAAACTCGGCCTGTGCCTGGTGGTAGCGGCTATCGACAAATAAGTAAAGGAAGGGCAGTAAAATAGCGCTCAAGGTTAAGAAAAAGGGCACAAAGGCTAGGGCTATAGGCAGTAAAAGCCAAGGCAAGTAAGAAATAGCCAGCAAGAGTCTAGCCCCCTTTTTCCCCTCCATAAGCTTTTCACTAAGCTCAAGGGCCTTCTTTCCGCCCAAGTGGGGATTATCTGCAAGAAACCAATCAGCCTGACTGTAGCTGAGGCGTTTAGTAATATAAAGGACGATCGACAGAATAAACAAGGTTACCAGAACAAAACCCACAAAGCCAAAGTCTTGCCATTCGGTCTGATAAAAGATATCGGCTTGTTCGGGATTAGTGTCAAAAAGATAATTCAAAGTTAGATTCTGCTTCACCACCCGCCAATTCATATAGCCCACGGCCAGAGAAAGCAGGTAAAAGGGTAAACCCCAGAGCCAAAGTCTAAAGTTCTTGTAGAAACAAGCTTTCACCGTGGCTTGGTAATTGTCTTGCCTGAAGAAGGAAAACAACAAACGGCTGGAAGGCGTTGGCCGGAACCCTCCTGTATTTGTTAGCTCGCGGTTGCGCGAAAACCAACGTAGGTAGCCTTCCCGAATAATGGCGTCAAAGAAGATGAAGACCAGCCAGCCCATAAGCGTAGAGAGAGCTAAAGCAGCTAAGAGTTTAGGCACAATTTGCTCTAGGCTTTGGAGGACTTCCGCATGCGTAACCTGGTCAGAGAACCATAAATCCTGGACTAAGCTACCCAATTCAGGCCAATTTTCTCCCGTGACCATTCCACTCAGCCAAGACAGCAGAGACTTTACCAGCCCAACTGCAAAGTTCAAGATGAGCGCGATACGCAAAGATGGTCCCAGAGTGGTCTTATGGATGCTGCGGGCACGCTCAAGAAATTCTTTATTACTATAGCGCATAGTGGTCTCCCTATAAGTATTCGCTCCCGTCCTCAGTTCGTGATGTGCTTAAAGTCTCAGAACTCTGTCTCACACTGAAAAAACTTACAGGATCAGCGCATAAAAAAGAGGGCCGAAGCCCTCTTAGTATAACTTAGTTGGATAGCATTTAGTTAACCGCAAAGTAGAACTCGTCTTGACGGTAGCCTACCTTAACTCCTGACTTGTTTTCTAATTTACCAGCCAGCAAGAGGTCAGACAGGTGGTCTTCAATTTCTCGCTGGATCATCTTGCGCAAGGGTCTGGCCCCAAATTTCGGGTCGTAACCCTTATCAGAGAGGGCGTCTTTAGCAGCAGGTGTAACCTCCAGCTGATAGCCTGAAAGCTTCAGGGCATTTTCCACTTCTTGCAGCATAAGGCTGACAATTTGCCGCAGATCCTTCTTGGTCAGGGATTCAAAGATCACGATATCGTCAATACGGTTGAGGAACTCAGGACGGAAGATATCCTTGAGTACGGTGTCGACCCGCGACTTCATGGAAATATCGTTGTTCTGTCCAAATCCTAAACCTTGAGCCTTGAGGCTGGTACCTGCGTTGGAAGTCATGATAATCACGGTATTGGCGAAATTAACCACCCGGCCATGGCTGTCGGTAAGTCGTCCGTCATCCAAAATTTGTAAAAGCATGTTATACACGTCCGCATGGGCCTTCTCAATTTCATCCAAGAGAATAACTGAGTAAGGATGGCGGCGGATTTTTTCCGTTAATTGACCACCATCATCATAGCCCACGTAACCCGGAGGAGACCCAATAAGCTTGGAAACCGTGTGGGCTTCCATGAACTCTGACATATCTAAACGTACTAGGGCTGTTTCATCCTCAAACAGGACTTCAGCTAAAGCTTTCGCCAGCTCAGTTTTACCTACACCGGTAGGGCCAACAAAGAGGAAGGAAGCCGGTTTATCCTTCTTACCAAAGCCAGCCCGTTTGCGCCGGATGGCATTAGACAAAGCGGTCACAGCTTTGTCTTGGCCAATAACACGCTGGTGCAGGCGCTCTTCCAAGTGCATGAGCTTGTCCCCTTCACTTTCCGTAATAGCCTTAACGGGAATTCCCGTCCACATTTCCACGACGGAGGCAATATCGTCCTGCGTGATCTCCACAGGTTTGAAATTCTCCTGGAGGCTCTCAAATTCCTTGTTCAGGCGCATTTCTTCCGAACGCAGAGTTGCCTGCTGTTCGAAAACTTTCAGCCGGTCTTCCTCTGAGAGATCCTGCCGCAGCTGGTCATTAAGGTCTTCTAAGTCATCTTGGATCACTTCCAAACGATCCTGGTCCTGCTTCATCTTGACCAGGTCCTGGTTATCCAAGTTAACTCGGGAGCCGGCCTCATCTAAGAGGTCAATTGCCTTGTCGGGGAGGAAGCGATCCTGGATGTACCGCACAGAAAGCCGCACAGCCGTCTCTAGCGTTTCATCCGAATAATGCACGTGGTGGTGGTCTTCATAATATCCCTTGATGCCTTTGAGGATTTCCAGGGTATCTTCGGGTGAAGGCTCATCCACGATCACCTTCTGGAAGCGTCGCTCCAGGGCAGTATCTTTTTCAATGAAGCGGCGGTACTCGTCCAGAGTAGTGGCCCCAATCACCGAAATTTCTCCCTGAGCCAGAGCGGGTTTAAGTATATTCGCTGCATTCATGGCTCCTTCTGCATCACCAGCTCCCATGATGTTGTGGAGCTCATCAATGACTAATATGACATTACCCGACTGTTTGGCATCTTCAACCACGCCCTTCATGCGGTTCTCAAATTGACCACGGAACTGGGTACCAGCCACCATGGCTGTCATATCCAGCTGGTAAACGTCCTTATCTAAGAGCTTAGCCGGAACTTGACCATCTGCAATACGTAAAGCCAGGCCCTGGGCAATGGCTGTCTTACCTACACCGGGCTCACCCAGCAGGACAGGATTGTTTTTGGTACGGCGGTTGAGAATTTGCACAACCCGGTCCAATTCTTTCTGCCTACCCACGATTTTATCTATCTTGCCTTCCTTGGCTTCCTGCGTAAGGTTAGAGCCAAATTGGTCTAAGAATTTCTTTTTGCGTTCACGTTTCCTGGGCCTGCGCTCACCTTGCAGCTTGTCATTTGCTTGGGCTTTGGCAGGCTCGCCCTCACGAGCCGTGGGAGCATTCATCAGTTCTCCCAGAGCGGTAGCGAAGCTATTTCTGCCCTCTGCATTATCTTCACCATTTTCCCCTGAGATAGAGGACGAAAGGTTTTTTAAGCTATCCAGAGCGTCATTAATATTGAAGTCTGAGTCCATCAAAGATTTAAGCAAGAAATTCGCCTGGTCACCACCTAATTGAGTAATCATCTCATTGATGCGTCCTTGAATTTCCCCGACATTTTCTCGGGTAATACCCGAGCGGGCGAAGGCTTCTTCCAAGCCCGCAATATTTTTCTTTAGGGCACACTCCAAGCAGATACCCTCGCTAATGCGCTTATCACCTTCAATGCGGGTCAAAATGATCACCGCTTCATTAACTTTACAAATTTGACATTTAGGCATAATTTACTTCCTTTATCTTTTCTACCGGTGCTAAAACCTCTTTGAGATAGAAACCCGTGTAAGAACCTTCCTGTTGTGCTACCTCTTCCGGGGTGCCACTCGCTACGAGTTGGCCTCCACCTTCGCCTCCTTCAGGACCGAGATCTATTATATAATCCGCATTTTTTATTACGTCTAAATTATGTTCAATGACCAAAACGGTGTTGCCATTTTCAGTCAGCCTCTGCAGGATGTCAACCAAGAGGTGGACGTCCGCCGCATGCAGGCCTGTGGTAGGCTCATCTAGGATATAGAAGGTACGTCCCGTAGAGCGGCGGGCCAGTTCTGTGGCTAACTTAATCCGTTGAGCCTCACCTCCGGATAAGGTCGTAGAGTTTTGCCCTAACTGTATGTAGCTAAGTCCTACATCCACCAGGGTCTGCAGTTTGCGTTTGATGCTAGGGATATTCTGAAAAAAGATGAGGGCTTCCCCCACAGTCATTTCTAAAACATCCGAGATGGTTTTGTCTTTATATTTAATTTCTAAAGTTTCGCGGTTATAGCGCTTACCCTGACAGACCTCACATTTTACGTAAACATCTGGCAGAAAATGCATTTCAATTTTTTCCACCCCATCACCCTTGCAGGACTCGCAGCGGCCTCCCTTCACATTGAAGGAGAAACGTCCGGCCGCATAACCACGGGCTTTGGCCGTGGGAGTGGCAGCAAAGAGTTTACGTATATCGTCAAATACACCTGTGTAGGTCGCAGGATTGGAACGAGGAGTACGTCCGATAGGCGATTGGTCTATAGAGATCACCTTGTCCAGATATTCCGCGCCTTCTACCTTGCGAAAATTACCTTGCCTCGTACGCGCCAGGTTAAGTTTGGCCCGCAGGTACTTTTCGACAATTCCATTCACCAGTGAGGATTTACCGGAACCCGAAACCCCCGTCACGCAGGTAAATACCCCCAGGGGTATAGCAACATCTAAATTCTTCAGATTATGCTCTGAGCAGCCGTAGAAGCGCAGATATTCCTTACCCAAGGGCCGGCGTTTTTCCGGCACACTGATGGCCTGCCGCCCGGATAGATAGGCCCCTGTTACAGAATCCGGCACTGCCTCTAAGTCCTCTACCGAGCCTTGGGCCACTAAATGTCCTCCGTGCACACCGGCACCTGGCCCGATATCAATAATAGTATCGGCTTCCCTGATAGTTTCTTCGTCGTGTTCCACGACAATCACACTATTGCCCTGGTCGCGCAAGCGCTTAAGGCTAGACAAGAGTTTGCGGTTGTCTCTCTGATGAAGACCAATCGAGGGCTCATCCAAGACATAGACGACACCTGTGAGGCCGGAGCCGATCTGGGTGGCCAGGCGAATGCGCTGAGCCTCACCTCCGGATAGAGTACCAGCGGCCCTGGCTAAAGTCAGGTAATCTAAACCCACATCAATAAGAAACTGCAGGCGGTTAGCAAGCTCGCGCATAATGGGCGCCGCAATTTTCTCTTGGTAAGCGCTCCACTCCAAGCCGTCCAAAAATTTCTTAGCCTCCGTAATAGAGAGCTGAGTAAATTCGTAAATGTTTAAGCCTTTGATTTTTATCGACAAAACCTCAGGTTTGAGTCTTGCGCCGTGACAAACCGGACATTCACTGATTGATAAATAAGGGGCATATTCATCGCGGTAGTCCTCTGAACCGTGCGCTCGGAAGCGCTCATTCATAGACGGCACCACACCTACCCACGACCGATAATAGGGTTTCTTACGGTGATAAGGAGTACGAGAGGTGTCAATCTCCATACGCTTCCCCTGGTTGCCGAAAAGGACAATATCCTGGATTTCTGGGGGCAGGTCTTGCCAGGGCGTATCCAGGGAAAAATTATATTCCTTGGCCAAGGCTTCAATAAAAACTCTGCCCCAAGACTTGCGGTCAGCAAAGTTCCAACCTATCACTCGAATAGCCCCCTCGTTAAGTGAGAGCGAGGGATCCTGCACCACGAGGTCTGGATCAATCTCGGTTAATTGGCCCAGGCCCAAACAATGGGGACAGGCACCCAGAGGGTTGTTGAAAGAAAAAAGTCGGGGAGAAACTTCCGCCAGGCTAATATCGCAATGGGGGCAGGAAAAATTCATGGAAAAGACTTCTTCTTTTTCCTCGTAGCCCTCCCCGTCCTCTCTGGGTTCTTGCACAATAATATTAGCCAAACCCTGCCCCAGGCTTAAGGCCAGTTCCAGAGAGTCAGCCAAACGCGGCTCAACCTCTGGTCTCACTACCAGGCGGTCCACAACCACATCCAGGTCATGCTTCTTGTTTTTTTCCAGGCGGAAATCGTCAGGCAGGCTGTCCAGCTCGACCAGGTCCCCATCAATCCGTGCCCGCACGTAACCGTCTTTGCGGAGCTTTTGAATTTCCTTGTAATACTCTCCCTTACGAGAACGTACCAAGGGTCCCATAATGATTAGGCGGCTGCCCTCCGGGTAGGCCATAATCTTTTGTAGCATCTGGTCAATCGATTGCGGCTGAATCAGGCGTCCGCACTGTGGGCAGTAAACATCTCCCAGCCGGGCATAAAGCAGGCGGAGATAGTCATAGATCTCCGTGACCGTGGCTACGGTAGACCGCGGGTTGCGGCTAGTGGTTTTTTGGTCAATCGCGATGGTAGGCGACAAACCGTCAATAGAATCACAGTCGGGTTTTTGCATCTGGCCTAGGAAAAGCCGGGCATACGAAGAGAGCGATTCCACATAACGTCTTTGCCCTTCGGCATAGATGGTGTCAAACGCCAAGGAAGATTTGCCGGAACCGGAAAGCCCCGTAATCACCACGAGCTGGTCACGGGGAATTTCTATATTAAAATTTTTCAAGTTGTGCTCTCGCGCGCCAACTATCTTAATCACGTTTTTCATAATTAATATTTTATCCTACGTCCTTGAATAACTTGGTAACAATTACGAAATCTCTGTGGCAGTCTCAAGTAGAGAGTGCTAAAAACAGCATAGCACATCTGGCTAGCCTAACAAAAAGAGGAAATACCTCATTATACAATGCAACAAGCTCTGCAGCTAGAAAGCCACAGAGCTTGCATGGTGACCCTAAGGGGAATCGAACCCCTGATTCCGCCGTGAGAGGGCGGCGTCTTGAACCGCTTGACCATAGGGCCATAACTCGTTGAGTGTACACTAAATCTCGCCGATAAGCAAATTTTTCCTTTATCTTCTTCGCGGAGGCCTTTATTTTTAAAGGTGAAAGCGAACTTTGAGTTCAAACAGAATTAATTTATGCTTCCAAATCACAGTTAAAAGGAACACAAGGCCACAGGCCGCGGCACTGGTGATAGCAGGCCACCAGGGCTCCAGATCGGAGAGAGCCAGAAGTAAGAGTGGAATTAATCCTACAAGAGAGGTAGCCAGCAAGTAGAGAATGTAATCTCCTAACTGATATCGCACCAGCAGCATGCTAAGTAAGATGGCCACAACCGCCAAACCAGAAAATAAAGGAATCGCATAAATAATCGACCAGCCCCACCAGCCGCTAAGATAGTCCCAGGCTAAAACTAGGAGGGAAAGAATGGCCAGCTGGTAGAGGACACTTTTAGCCAAGTTTCGGCGCTTACGTACCAGGGCCAGACCTAATGACCAAAAACCCGCCAGGATCAAAGCTGTATGCAGCCAGTTTAAGCCCAGGTTAGGCCAGAGCACGCGCAACGAAATGATGAGGCCTAAAAGGCACACAGAAATGCCCGCAAATACTTTGAAGAGCAGGTGCTGGTTATAGCGTAAGGGAGTCAAGGGGAAGCTATCTTCTTGCAAGTCTTCGCCTCTTTTAGAAGTCAAGCGTTCTTCTAAAGGTTCGTGGCAAAGTGGACAATAGATGCGTTGACCTTTTACTTCAATCTTGCAGGCGGGACAATATGCCATGTTAACTACGCTCCTCGCCAATATTATTGGCTGCTAAAGTAATCTCTACACCTTGAGCGCTGAGGCTGCGCAGGAAGTGCCGCTGAATATCCGTCTCCTGATAGGGAGAACAAAAGCTTAAACTGAAGTTATCCGCAAAACTGATACAGGTAAACTGTGGACGCCGCGCAGAGATACAAAGTGAGACCTTCTCAAGGTAGGGGGCCACCTCCTCTGGCAGGGTCAGCTTGCCCATATTAGATAAGGCGGTGGTGATTTGCTGGTCTTCAAAGCGGGCGGAAAGCTTAAGGACTAAGTCTTTCAAGGGCCTTAAGATGGGCCGCAAGGCCAAATTTTCTTCAAACTCATACAGCCTGTAGAGTTTTGACGCCAGGTTATCCTTGCTGATTTGAGTCTGGTACTGCCTCTTTACCTCCTGGCAGAGCTCAGCTAGGGTGGGCTCATTTCCTTCATAAGTGTAGCCAATCGTAACTGTAGCAAAAAAGTTACGGGCCGATTGAGAATTATAAAAAGACCGCAGATTAACCGGCACCGAGAGGGTAATACTGGTCTTATCAACTCTCCGCTCAGCTGGATGCTTAGCATCTTTTTCCTGCTTAGCCCGGTAGATTGACTGGATAAACAAGGCCGTTAAGTAGATGGATAGACTGACCCCATGGTCTCTGGCTAGCTGCAAGACCTGTGGCAAAGGCATATTACACTCTAAGATCTGCGTACGATCATCTGGAGTTGGAGTACCTGTTATATGATAAATATGCGGCCACTTTATCTTAAGTCTAGCTGCTTTAGCCTTAACCTCAGCTTTTCTGGCCCTCCAAGCCTTACGTGCCTCCTGCCCTTGGGGTTTAGCAAAGTAGGTGCTGAAGGAATCCTCCTTCTGCAAAGCAGAAGACAGATCATTGCTTTGCAGGTTTGCCAAGAACTCCTGAGGGTCTTCTTCACTGTTCAGATAACGCAGGTTCACATAGTGGGCAAGCAGCAGACGGAAGAAGTCAGCGGCTCCGTTGCCATCTGACAGGGCATGAAATACTTCTAAGTGGATGCGCTGGCGATAATAAAGAACTCGAAAGAGCAAGTTTTTGCGGTCAATTTGGTAAAGGCCCTGCACGGGTGCCTCCGTCTCCGGTCTGACTCTGGGCCTTAGATCACTCTCCTGAAAGTAGTACCAGAAAAAGCCCCGCCGCAGCACGGCATGATAAAGAGGAAAATTATCATAAGCCTGGTCAAGAGCTTCTTGTAAAATCAAGGGATCCACCTCATCTCGCATGACAGCTGTGAAGCGAAAAACTTTGGTATCCGTACTAGTCATGGCGGCCGGAAAAATTTTAGAAGCATTGTCTAGAGCCAGCCAGTCTCGTTTATGGCTAGCCTGGACCACAGCTGTACCCAGCTCAACTCTCTGCTGCCCGGACTGGTCAGAAACCAGGGCTTGTAATTTTTCGTCCAGGTGAGGATGAGCCGCTTGAGATTTTTCCCTACTAATTTCGTGCAGCCAAGTCTGGCGTTCCAAAATTTCTGCGGGTGTGAGCTCGCGCGAAGCCTGTCCCCCTTCTGCCCTTTCTTTTTGTGGCAACTGTTCTAGCTGATCGGCAGGCCAAAGCCTATGGCTCTCGACTATCTCTCTATGATTTTCACCGGATGGGGGCATGCCAGCGCTAAGGTCCTCTCTGGCTTGGCTCTCTTCTTCCCAAACTGCACTCAAGGCTGCTCTTGTCTCAGCCGCCAAACGGCCTTCCGTCTGAGAAGGCAATTTTGTGGTTTTCACGACCTTTTCCAGGCTTCGGATCTGTTCTTCTGTGACATCCTTGCCTGCTTCTGTTGATTCGAGAAAGGCCAAGATACGCCTATAGCTCTCATCAATGGCACCTAGCCAGTCCGGGTAGGCTAAATAACCATGAGGAGCCCCCAAGAGGCGATAGAGCTCAACTTGGTTGCCCGCTTGCTCCAGGGCAAGGGCAAAAGCCTCACCTTCATCCCGCAAGGGATCATACTCGGCCGTCAAGACAAGACTAGGAGGCAGGCCCCGAAGATTGTGAGCTAAAATAGGAGATACTTCTGGCCTTTTTCTGCGTAAAGGATCCGGAATATAAAGTGACATGTAATCCTGGACTTTTTTACTGGTCAGACCATAGTCCTCTCCCATGCTGCGGATAGAGTCAAAAGGGCTGGTTTGAGGATTGTGATCCCCATAAGTTGCCGGATAAAAAAGGATTTGTCGGTCAGCGGGCCGAGACTGTGATTCTCGTAGGAAAAGAGAGACCACAGCGGCCAGATTAGCTCCCGCAGAATCACCACAAAGAGTGACCAATCCTTGGTCCGGATTCTCGCGGGCGTAGTAGAAATCAATTAACAGATGGGCGGCCGTCAGGCAGTCTTCCAAACCCGCGGGAAAAGGATATTCTGGCGCCAGACGATAGTCTACAGAAAAGACCAGCTGGCGAGTTTCTTCGGCCAACCGACTGCAGATGGGAGTATAGGTGTCTATGTTGCCAATAACCCAGCCTCCACCATGAAAGTAAATAATTGCGCCTGGCTTGCGCCCTGCGGGCGGGTAGAAAATGCGAATGGGTATGGTGCGGTCTGGATCTAGAGAAGGCAGGCCATAGTCTTGTATGGGGTCCCTGAGGTCAGCGGCAGGTGCTAAAAAGTCCTGAAAATCCCTTACGACTTGATAGTTCTTCTTCATATCAAATCTTGATGAAGAAAAAAGTTTGAGCAATAATTTCATCGCCTTATGCATGGGCTATTCCTACATATTTTACTTAACTAACAAGTCTATTTACCTAGCTAGCTTGCTGGCAGCTTAGCAGACTTTCTGCAGAACGCCAGGAGACGTAGACCAGCATACCTCAAATAA
>CAYNNG010000013.1:0-3810 GCA_964398655.1 uncultured Oscillospiraceae bacterium | reverse complement strand
AACGCCAGGAGACGTAGACCAGCATACCTCAAATAAGGATAAAAGGGCTAATTCATTTTATATAAGGTAGAATGAAATATATAGGTCAAATCTTAAGCTAAAGGAGCTAGGCATGGATTTTTCATCAGAATTAAGCAGTCGCGTAAACTCTATAGAGCAGATTTTAGACCGCTACCTGCCCCCAGAGGAAGGTCCGCAAGCAGCCGTCTCCCAAGCCATGAATTACGCCGTAAAGGCTGGGGGCAAGCATTTGCGCCCCTTACTCATGCAAGAAACCCATCAGCTCTTGGGCGGTCATTCGCCTGCTCTTCCTGCCTTCATGGCTGCCCTAGAGTTTATTCATAATTACTCACTTATCCACGACGACTTACCCGCTATGGATAATGATGATTTTCGGCGAGGAAAACCAACCGTGCATAGGGCGTACGGGGAAGCCTTGGCGATCCTAGCTGGAGATGGACTCTTAAACCTTGCTTTCGAAACGGCCAGCCAAGCCTTGTCTCTTGACGATATGGCCAGAACCGGACGCGCCCTCCAGGTTCTCAGCGACAAGGCCGGTATTAACGGCATGATAGGGGGACAGGTCGTAGATATAGAGTCCGAAGGCCAAACTATCGACCTAGATACTCTACTTTTTATTCACCGTCTCAAGTGCGGCGCCCTCTTTGAAGCGGCTATGTTAATCGGAGCCATCCTAGCCGGGGCTGCCCCAGAAGATGAAGAGATGGTCGGAGAAATAGCCGCCGACCTCGGTCTAGCCTTCCAGATTCAAGACGATATCCTTGATGTGACCTCGAATTTAGAAACCTTGGGCAAAGCTAGCCAGGCTGACGCGCTTTTGGAGAAAAATACTTACGTAAGCTTGATGGGCCTAGACAAAGCTCAAGCAGAGGCAAGACGCCTTTCCCAACGCGCCCTCGCAAAACTGGGCAAGCTGGGATCGCACCCTGTTTTTTTAGAGGCATTAATAGTCTCCCTCATGGAACGAACACATTAGGAAAGCGTTGGAATCTCTAAGTCCATACACAATACGGAATTAAAAAAGGCCCCGGATCAGAACAAACTAATCCAGGGCCTTATTAAGAATAATATTAAGGCCTATAGGGCATCTTTAATGACGATGTCTCCTTCTTTCATAATGACCTGCATGTTTTCAGGGGTCAGGTTATGAATATCCGCAGCCACATCACCAGTAACAACTAACAAGTCTGCATACATACCTTCTTGCAAGGTACCAAATTCATCTTCTTTGCCCACCATCTTGGCGCCGTTGAGCGTAGCAGCCACGATCGTGTCCATAGTGGAGATACCTGCCTTATCAACAAAGTCGTACATTTCTTGAATAGTGACATAACCGTAAGGTGTGGCATTGGCAAAAGAGTCTGAACCAATATTGATGGTAACACCCAATTCGTGAGCCCGGCGTAAGTTAGCATAGGTCCGGTTCAATTCTTTCTCGGTGGTGGTAGCGCCGGGGAATTTGGCATTGGCTTCAGAGGGTTCTGGAGGATAGGTGTTGTACCAAGAGGGTAAAAAGCCAATCGTCGGGGTGAAGAAGGTACCCTTCTCCGCCATCAGATCCATGGTGCGATCGTCCAGCTCAAAGCCGTGAATTAATTGATGGCAGCCAAAACGTACGGAGTCATAGGCAGCGCTAACGCTATTATAAGAGTGTGACCATACCGGTACACCGCGCAGGGCACATTCATCGCAGGCTACCTTTATCTCTTCAGAAGAATAAAGTTGGAAACGTCCGGAATCCCAGCGCCAAATTCCGCCTCCGGTGGCCCAAATTTTAATAGCATCGGGATTTTCACGCAGGCGCATACGAATAGCTTTACGCAGTTCCCAAGGGCCATCAACCTGATCACCCCAAGGGTGGGAATCTTTGCTCATTTGCTGGGGTAATTTATGAGAGTCACCGTGGCCAGCAGAAGCACAGAAGCCTAAGCCTGCTTTTGTAATAGAGGCTCAATAACCCAATCAGAGTCATCATCAGTCAAGTTTCCAGAGAAATGTAGGTGCGCATCAATCAGGCCCGGCATGATCGTGCATCCAGTAATATCACGAACTTCAAAACCTTCGGGAATGCCTTTGGCCTTACCGGCATAAGTAATTTTCTTATCTTCGACTAATACTAAGCTGTCAGCAACGGGATTAGCCCCTGTACCATCAACTAGTTTGCCGCCTTTGAATGCATATTTTCCCATAATCTAGAACGACTTCCTTTTATCTTAAGTAGTTTTCCAAAATATTTTTAATCTAAATCGCTTTAGGTTAAAACAAGGTCATGGACTGCAGGTACAAGCCAATACCCTGGTGAGTGTTTGCCCAGCAGTCAGGTGTAAAGGGTAAGCTCCATTAGGCCTGAACTTTAGTAGGATCCTTCTGCCGGGCACCATAAAGGCCGAGAATTAAGAGACCAATTACCAGCCATACGCCAGTAATCATCCATTCTACGGAGTTCAAAGCTGCTGGGCTGAAAGGCAATACCATCAAGCCGATAATAAGAGCCGCAGCGGCAATCACACAGCAAATCACAAACTTACCGCCGTTTACCTTATAAGGTCTATTTAAGCCCGGATCACTTTTGCGCAGCTTCAAGCACGCTACACCGGCCATCATGCAAGCAAAGATAAAGCCTAGGGAAGCAACGTTAGTTAAGGGCACCAACATGTTGCTACCGAGGAATGGACCAATCAAAGTTAAAACACTCATCACGACCAGCGCTTTGGTCGGTGTGCCTTTTTGCGGATCAAGTTGCGCAAAGGAATCAGGCAATAAGCGTTTTCTGCCCATGGCCAAGATCAAACGGCTAGACGCTCCGAAGAAAGAGTTCATCGGGCCTAGAGGTCCAAGAGTAGCAATGATCAGCATGACTAAGTAGAAGAAGAAACTCAATTTTTCCGGAATGCCGTTCAAGTGTTGCAGTACTGCTAAAGCAGGCACAGGCTCTTTAACAAATTCCTGCCAAGGAATAATGGTTCCGAAAGAATAAATACAAATCAGATAGAATAGACCACTCGCTAATAAAGCCAAGGCCGGAATAAGGCCAAATTTTTTCCAATTGATATTGGGAGAAGCTTCTTCCGCCTGCTGTGGAATCGTATCAAAGCCGGCATAGAAAAAGGGCGTCATGACCAAAACTGCGATCATACCACCAAAGAAAGAGGTTGCCTTGGTCTCACCAACCCCACCAGCGGCATTGGTCACCTGTGAAAAAGCAGGTGTAGCATTTTGAAAAGATCCGGTGGCAAAAGAGATAATCATCGCCAATACCATGCCGGTAAGCAAGGCTTTGGTCAAAAAGCTAGATAATTTTGCGGCAGCACCAGCGCCGGCAAAATTAAGACGAATAACCAAGATGGCAAATAATAAGGCGATCACGGTAGGCCAGAGATAAACATCAGAGCCCATAATGGTATACAGTTTAATACTGGTCAGCCAAGAAAGGCCGGGAAGTTTTGCGAAACGCGTAGTCAGTAAGGTTGAAATGGCAATGGTCTCCCAGGGACAAAGCGGAGCATTTCCTAAGATTAGCATCCAGCCGGTCAGGAAGCCCATGGAACGGCCATTAGTTCTATCTACATACTCAATAATTCCACCCGAAATCGGAATGGCGGCTGTGAGCTCTCCAAAGCACATGCCAATTGGCACCAAAAATATAGAACCAATGATGAAGGCTAGAATAGCAGGTAAAGGACCTCCACCGAGGACCATCCAATCCCCTACCAGCATGACTCAGCCTGTTCCGATAATGGCACCGAAACCTATCGTAAAAAATTGAAGAGGGTTAATTCTTTCTTCATA
>CAYNNG010000012.1:32066-47337 GCA_964398655.1 uncultured Oscillospiraceae bacterium | reverse complement strand
AGACAGCCTGGTAGCTTTTAGCTCTTAATACATATTTTCAAATCTTCTAGACGCAAAAGGCCATCCCCTGGGGTGGCCTTTTGCTTATGAAAGTTCGAGTGTAAAGCCTTTATCCGAGTTCGCTGCTCGCTTGATCGGGTACGATATAGCCCTTGGATACGGCGAAAATTGCTAGCTGAGCGATAGAGTCAAAACCGGTTTTGGTAAGGATCTTGTTGATATTATTACGGACTGTATTCTCGGATAAAAAGAGGGTTTCCGAGATCTCTTTACGGCTTTGACCCTGGCAGACTAGCCGCAAAATTTCTTCCTCGCGTTCAGTTAAATCCAGGCCGGCCGAGGGGGCATTCTGCTCTGCGGGGAAGGTATTGTAATTCTGCATGGTGGACCGAATGGATTTTACCAGTTCATCCTTGCTGACATTCTTATATACGAAGCTGTCAGCTCCCGCCTCCTTGGCATCGTGGACGAAGGACATGTCCGGCATAGCAGTCATAAGAATAACTTTGATTTCCGGCATCTTTTCCTTAAGTCTCACGGTTTCTGAAATACCCATATGGCCCTCTTCGTTGCAGATATCCATGAGAACTAAGTCAGGTTTATAAAATTCGCAAAGTGAAAGAATCTCCGCAGCATTTGTGGTCTTAGCCACGATATCTAGATCGGATGTCATGCTGAGAGAGTCGTAGAGCGAGTCTAATAATATTTGCTGGTCTTCTACCAGAATCATGCGGATCATTCTCACACCTTCTTAGCCCAAACTGTTTCGCGGGTCTTATTAATACGAAATATACTTAGCTAATTATATCATGGCTGGGTCGGGCCTCATTTACCCGCCTGTTACAATGGAGGTATAATTCAGTGTAACAAGGTAGTTGACACACAAGTGTCAGACCGAGTTTTGGGTAAGGAGTTGCATGACCCCACTTAAGACCAACAGATCAAATAGACCGGCTGCCCCGCCCACCAGCAAAGCCAGGGGCGGGAAGTTTGGCCTGCTTGTGCTCTTGCTCTGCCTGCTGCTTACTTTAATTCCTGGAGAGCTTTCGCGGGCGGCTACGGGCTTGGATCCGGCCAAGGCTATTCCAGCCAATAAAGAACTACCCGTTTATTATCAGGATTATCCCGGCTCACTGCTGGGTGAAGGTTTAGAGCCGAGTTTTCCGTATTCTGACCGTGTCCGTCTGTCCAGCGAGCTTTCCCTGCATGCCGGCGTGGAGGACCTGGTCCTGCTCTTAGGAGAGCACCAAGCCTATCCCGCTTTGCGGCAGTCCAACCAAAGAGACCAGTCTAACTTCAAAGTTTTGTACCGCGCCACCCTAGTTATTGCCTGTGACCAGTCGCGGGTAGGCGAGGAGCTTCAATCTTGGGAAGATTTTGTCCGCTACGTGGCTCAAAACCTAGATCAGGAAGTGGGGGTTTTTATTGATCCTGAATACTTGCTCAGCTCCTGGCAGATGGGCAACCTAGATGAAGAAGAGCTGCGTAGCTGCTATGACAGTTTGGCCAGTTTGGACCAAGAAGGCCTCTTGAAAATTTACCGGGGCAAGGACACCAATACGGCCTGGCCTCTGAAGATTATCACGGGAGAACTGACTCCTGACCTCCTACCTCCTATCCTCCTGCTCTGGGACTACCAGGCGGCCCAAGTCAATATTAAGCTGGGGCAAGACCTCTACGCCTTCCATGTACCTGTGGAAGGCAGCCTCTTTGTGGACTACGGCCTCTTTGGCCAGGGTACGGTAGCTAAGAATTTTTTGGACCTGCGGGTGAGCCCTCTGGCGGAAGACTTAGTAGGGCCTGGCTTGCTGGCCAAAGGCTACCGCCTGCCGGATGGGGCTTCGGCCAGCTTCCGCAAAAATACGGAGCGTCCTGCCTGGCACGACGCTGTGGATTGGTCTCGCACCTATGGTTATCCTTCGGAAGACGAATATGGTAACAAGCAGCTGCGGATCAAAAATTATCAGCAATTTAACCAGAGGCTCTTGAGCAACCAGGCGGTTTTCCGACGCGAAATCTTGGGCCAAAGCCGCTATTTGCCAGCCAATCCAGAGGAAGAGCATATCGCGATCAGCTTTTTCCTGCCTCTATTCCTGCTGTGGATTGCCTCAATCTTCTTCCGCCTGGATGACCGGTCTATCCGCCGGTCCATGGGACTTTTATTATTCTGGCTGGTCACGGCCCTGGTCATGCAGTTTGTCCTCCTTATGTACACCAACTTCATGACTTGGGATATCCTCTACTACATTCGCTTCCTGCCTTACTTTGGCATCATTGAGTCCTGGTTCTTTACTGGGGTCAGCCTAGCCTGCTCGCAGGGGGTGATTAAGCGCAGCAGCCAAAGAGCCTTTTTTGGCCTATCTCTGGCCTTCTACGCAGTCGGTATAGCCTTTATCTTCAATGACCTGCATGGTTTGTCCTTTAGCTTGAACGCCTACAAGGAAATCGTTAAAATTTGGCCTCTGGGCTATATCGCTATAGCTATGGTAATCCTGCTCTGGTCCTTGGGCTTTGGCCTGCTCTTAGCCTGCCAGGCTAAAATCTACAGTTCGACCTTTATCCTGCCTCTCTTGGCCTTTCTCCTGCTCCTGGTGGCGAATGTGGTTTCCTTCCACCATGATGCCAGCCTCCGGTCTAACAATTTTGACCTGGCCAACATTATGGGCTTTGCCCTGATCTTGGAGCTTTCTCTGCAGACCAGACTTATTCCTGCCAACTCTGGCTACATCAAGCTTTTCCGTTATAGCCCGGTTAACCTTCGCCTCTTAAATGAAGAACTCACAGAAATTTATCCGCCAGAGAAGGACAATCTTTCCCGCAATTCCATGACGAAGATTCGGGAAGCAATCACCGACCACTATAAGCTAGACCTGACGGCGCAAGAAACCAAGAGCTTTGGGCAATTTTGGAGACGCTCGAAACCCGCGGCACCCGTCAAAAGAGACACGCTTAGAGTGGAAAGTGTGGGGAAGCCAGGCCTTATCTACAATATTAGTCAGCTCAACGGCGGTTACCTGATCTGGGAAGATGATATTAGTGATATCCAAAATTTGGGCCAGGAATTATCCAACCTTAACACGGCTTTGGAGCAACGGGCCAAGGTATTGGCCAAGGAACGTACGATCCGGTCCCAATATATCAGCATGCACGTGCGCCGCAATCTCTTGAACAGTCTTGAAGAATCCCTGGCGAGTCAGCTCTCGGTGATCCGCCAAAGTCTGGCGGAAATTGAGGGCTCGCAAGACCGGACCTTTGTGCGTAAAGAGCTGGGCCGGGTGAAAATCATGGTCTCCCAATGCAAACGTAAGAGCAACCTCTTGGTGAGAGGAGAAGAGACCATTGAAATGGAAGAGGTCAACATGATCTTCCATGAGGCCTTGCAGGATGCCTCAACGGCGGGAATCAAAGCTCTGGTGATCTGCCAGGGCAGCGAGCCCGTGCGTACCTCCCAACTCTTGGTAGCCTATGATTACCTGCAAGCCCTGTTGGAGAAATCTGTTGACCTGACGGAGCCCTCGGCTTTTGTCAACGTGATGCATAAGGGCGGACAATTGGACTTACATGTGCTTTATACCGCCCAGGAGGAGCTGACGGAGGACTTTTTCACCCAGCTGCTAAGCCTGGATCCCTATCCTCGCGTCCAGGCCGCAATCCAGGTGAACCAGGACGGCCACGACTATAATATTCGGCTCAAAGTGCTAGCAGGAGAGGAGAGCTAATGTATTATTTTTATGAAATGCCCGCCAACTTCCGCATGCTTCTGCAGATCTTCCTGCTTTTTGGGATTGCTATGGAAATCAGCCTCCTTTATTCCCACGCCTTTATCCGTCGGGATAAGCAATCTTTGTATTTTTTCCTCTTTGAGTTGGGCCTCCTATACCATTTTATTGTTTTGAACTTAGCTCTCGGCCTGGTTCAAATTAGCGAACCGCAAAATCTGGTCCTAAACCTCTACGTAAACTTGCGCAAATTTAGCATTCTGACACCGATCATGGGCCTGCCCCTGCTATTAAGTAAGCATAGGCTGATTGATCTTTTGGCCATGTCTGCCGTAGTATTCTCCCTGCCTTTCTTGGAAGAACTCCTGGGGCCTGCCTACGTGGTCTTGGTGATGGTTTTAACCGTAATATTGATTATTCGCTCTGTGACGGAGATCAAGGAAACTTACAGCCATATCCAGGAGAATCTCAGCCGCTTTTCCATGAAACAAGCCTTTGATACCTTCCCGGAGGGCCTGGCGATTGGCCGACAGCACGGCAATATCTATATTATTAATTCCCGCATGCGGTCCATCATGTCCGACAAGGGCTTGGTTCCCGACAAACGGTCTTCGGGTATCATGGTAGCCTTCCGCCGCATGATTAAGGAGAACCTGCTGGCCAGCCAGCAGCAAGTAGGCCAAGAAACCAGTAATCTGGCTCAGATCTTTGAGGAAGCCCAGCAAAAACAGGAGGCAGCACGCGCGGCCAAATCTCATTGGGGTGTCTTGGACCAATTTCGCCAAAGAAGACGTCAGTCCGCTGCTAAGGCGGAGGGCACGAAAGCGTCTAGTAAATTTCGTTCCTTTGAAAGTCAGGGCAGGGTTTACCGCTACACGGAAGAAGGCTTTGAGATCGGCCGTCAGCCCTACTGGCAGATTTTACTTTCCGATATTACTCAAGAGTCGAATTTGATACTGCAAATTAAAGAGAAAAACTCCCAGCTGGAAAAGTCTAACCGGCAATTGGAAGATATGCTGCAAAATTTGGAAGAAATTGAGCGGGACAATGAAAAACGCCGGATGCGTAATAGGATCCACGATGTTATGGGCCAACGCCTCTCCATTCTTCATTCCAGCTTGCAGCAGATGGACCGAAAGGAAGATGTGCCGATTGCGGAATTAGTTAACCTGCTGGAGGATATGGTTGAAGACCTCAAGGAGCCTGAGACTTTCGACTATAATTTGCGTTTTCAGAATATTCAAAATACTGCTGCTATTGTAGGGACCAGGCTGGAACAAGAGGGGGAGATTCCTCAAAATCCCGAAGTAGCGTCTGTCTTTATGCAGGTCCTGCGTGAGGCTGTCACCAACGCGATAAGACATGGTCAGGCTGATGAAGTCCGGGCCAAGTTTGCGGAAGATGAGGACTATTACTACCTAGATATCACGAACAGCGGTACCCTGCCCCTGCAGCGACCACAAGAAGGCGAAGGCATTTCTGGCATGCGGCATAAACTGGCTGGTTTAGCGGGAAGCCTGGAAATCGCAGCACAAGATGAATTTACCATCAAAATAAAGGTTCCCAAATTAGACAAGGTCGAACTGACTGAAAATTAGCAGACTCTGGTCAGGTCTGTTGATTCAAGACTTAGACCAAGCAACTTAATTCTTTTTAGACAAAATGTTGGCTAATGCCAGCGTTTGTCGATATTCTCCTGCGGAAATAGCATAAAACCTTGGAATAATAGCTTTGTCTTTTGACAAAACTATTTCAGGAGGAGTTTTATGAATATCCGTCATTTCCCCAGGCCTCTGTCGAAACAAGGCTGCCAACGTTTGTGGCTTAGCCTAGTTTGTTTCTTCAGTATTTTTGCGATTTTAGGCACTTCTTCAGCCGCGGAGCAAAGTCTCCAAGCCGTGCAGAGAGGGTATTATCCAGGAGCGGCGTGGCCCAATTACGAGATAATAGTTGATGAATTCCGCAATAACAAATTCCTGGTTAAGATCACTGCCCAGGAAGGACATCAGAAGCGGGCCCCCGAAGCCATTAAAGAGGATGGCAAGGAATATGCCAACTTTTTCCTCACACGTTTGACCAACCCCGAGCAAGGGCAGCTATATTTTTGCATTATGCCTCTGACCAAATTTCAGAGTCAGCCGGTAAATGCTCCACATTACTACGACACAGCCGCAGGTTTAATTAGCAAGCAATACCCCTCTCCCCCCGGCGGTGTTGACACAGTTGCCAACGAAGTGCGGCAGGCCATGTATTTTGGCTATGGCTGCCTGCCTAACCGCTCCCTAGACAATTATTTTGCGACCCAGATTTATATCTGGGAAAAGTTAGGATTTAAGATCACACCGGGTACGGCTTTCGGCAGAACAGGAGACCTTTCCTGGTACCCAGCCTTCAAGCAGGACTTGGAAAGGCGCAAAAATGCCTATTTGACTGGTTTGCCTAGCTTTGCGGGACAAAATTATGAGCTAGAGCCCGGTCAGGAAACTCTCCTCAAAGATGATAAACAGGTCCTGGAGAGCCTTATGGTTTCTGCGGGATTTATGCCTGAGGAACCGCAGAGAATTGAAGGTGAGAGAGGTTATGTAGATATTAGCTGGATCTACCCCAACTCCTTGAGCCTGCGGCCTTCCGAAGATTTTGCCAACTCCGTCCCAGTAAACATTGCCTGGGGTGGGCCCTCTACGGTCTACTGTTTAGATAATGGCACAGAACAAGCCGTCATAGCGCCAGAATATAGTCTGGAGCCTAATGCTTTCAGTTTTACCTTGACCTCTACGGTAAAATGGCTGCCCCCCACCCCAACGGCCAGTCTGACTCTCCAAAAGGTGGCCCCTCAAGTTGTGGATTGGGAAAGGTTAGAACTGGGAGAGGGCAGGGTTGTTTGCCGCCCCCTCTATGAAGAAAGAGGCCTGGCAGAGGTCGGTTTTAGACTCAGATCTACAGAGGACGTGGTTACCGAGGAGGAGGGCTTAGTGCCGGCCGGAGAGTTTAGCCTGGAATTTACTACCGACTGGGAAGGTAAGGCCCATTTTACCGACCTGCCCTGTGCGAATTATGTCCTGGAAGAGATCAAGACTCCTGCGGGGTATGTGCCTGTTAGAGAGCCGATCAGCCTCAGTGTGGTTGAAGATACCGACCCCTTGGCTGCCGACCAGCCCTTTGAGGTCCGAAATTCCCGGATACCATTTTCCCTCAAGGCCTTTAAGGTGCTGCAAGACGTACAAGATCTTGACCCGGCTGCCTTAGAGGCCAACGTGGGGCAGATGCGGTTTGGTTTAGAGCTGGCGGAAGATTTTGCCAATGCCTATACTAGCTTGCCCGCGGGGAGTCTAGTGGCGGTATCTGGCCTGACCGAGCTTGAGAATTCGAACTATGCGCTAGGAGAGAGGCCTAGAACAGGAGAACTCTGGACTTCCTTGGAGCTGACACCGCCCTTCCCCGGACGTTATAGATTAGTCGAGCTGAATTCTGGAGCCTATCATGAGGCTATGGAAGCCCTGGAACTGGACCTCAGCAACTTAGAGTCCAGCACGCCTTTGGCGGATGGTACAAGAGCATTGATGTTGAACTTCCCCCTCTATAACCAGCGTATAGTAAAAGTTCCAGAAGGAAGTAGACCAGAGCCGGACCAGGTTCCCCCGACCGACCCGCGGCCCCTGCCCAGTTCTGAAGCTCCGCAGATTATTGTAGAACCTCACATCCCAAATTCCTCACCTCCCATCAACCTGGAGATAAACCAGGTCGCACCCGATCCTGCGCCAGGCCAGACGCCGCCTATCCGTGTGGGTTCTTATGTCGAACGTCTTCCGGATAATGCCAATTTAGCGGTACAGTTGCCACGCACAGGGGCAGCAGATGTGGGTATGTTCAGCACTTTACTGGTACTGGTGGGAGCCTTTATACGTAAAGTAAATCTTACATTATTTTAGTTGAAAACAACTCAAGGTCTGGCAGGATTGCCGGACCTTGAGGCATTTTACCCGGGCGCCGGGGGTCATGTGTTATAATCCTTTAGACTTCAGCTGGAGAGGAAATAGCCCATGCTCAACCTGGATATACCGGGTATTTTGTCGACAATTCTTGTTTTAACTTTGTCTTTATCGACTCATGAATATGCCCACGGCCGCGTGGCCTATGCCTTGGGAGATGATACAGCAGCCCAGGCCGGGCGTCTAACCCTCAATCCCTTGGCCCACTTAGATCCCCTGGGCACCCTGGCCTTTCTGATTGCCCGGATTGGCTGGGCTAAGCCAGTTCCGGTAAATTACAGCAAACTGACTAAGGCCAAGTCCACGAAGCAGGGTGTGATGTTGGTGAGCTTGGCAGGCCCGGTATCTAACTTGATCATTGCTTTTGCAGCAGCTTTTCTCTTTAATCTGCTGCGCGTCATTGCTGCCCTCCTGGCCGTAAATAATCCGGCGATGGGTCCAGGAACGGTTCAGTTCGTGCGTTTTCTTTATGACCTGTTCCTGGCCTTCTATTTCTCCAATATCGGTCTGGCCATCTTTAATCTTTTGCCCTTGCCCCCCTTGGATGGGTCAAAGATCTTGGCTTATTTCTTGCCAGACCGGGCCTTCATCTGGCTGGCTCGCTATGAACGCTATATCGGCTTGGCTATGCTGGCGCTCTTTATTTTTGGTAGTTCTTACATGGGTCGGGTATTGTCCTGGCTCGCGACGCCTTTTAACTACGTGCTGATGCTGCCCTGGTCCAGCCTGGCTGATTGGCTGATCAAACTGATTGTGGCTTAGACCGGCATATGTCAGAAATTAGCTATGACATTCGTCAATACGCCAGTCCTCTCGCGCTTTTAGACCATATTATCCGGGATAAGCAGGCCGACCTCTTTGACCTGCCTATAGCGGAGATTACCTCACAATATCTCGCGGTAATTGAGGAAAACTCTCAAGCCGGTCTTGATATGGACTTGGCTTCTGAGTTTGTCGTGATGGCCTCTACACTTATGCAAATCAAGACCAGTATGCTCTTGCCCAGAAGACCGCAGGCGGAAGCTGAAGCTGGTCCTATGGACGAGCTGATCTTACAGCTGATGGCCTACCGCCGCATGAAAACTTTGGCGGAAGATTTGGAGAACCGCTATGAGCTTTACGGTGGGACTGTGCAGCGGGAAGCCTTGCTGCCCAGCCAATTGGGCTTGGAGCTGGAAGTAGTTGAAGACCCTTTGAAAGCAGACCGTGTTTGGACTGCAGCAGAGAACTTGGCTGCTATTAATGCCCAGCGCTACAACCAGCAAAATTTGCGGATTAAACGCTTGCTCAAGCCTGAACGTTTTACGATTAAGGATGCCGTCCGCCGTTTGTTCAAGGAATTTCGCAGTAAGAGCCGAGTCTTCTTCCATGAACTCTTTCCCTCCGAACAAGGGCGTGGGGAGAAGGTGAGTGGCTTTCTAGCTGTACTTGAACTTGTTAATACCAACCGTCTTGAGGCTAGGCAAGATAAGGCTTTCGGTCCTATCACCCTAGTCCGCAGCCGGCAGGAGAAGGATTCAGATGAATGATCAAGCATATTTAGCTAGCCTGGAAGCCCTTTTGTTTGCCTCGGGAGATGGCTTGACTATCTCTGGGCTCATGGAGCTTTTGGAGCTGGGAGAAGACCAGGTTAAGTCCTTGTTGGAGGCCCTAGAAGCCAAGTACCGAGATGATACCAGTTCAGCCTTAACTTTACGCCATGTGGAGAATAAGTACCTGCTGAGTGTGAAAAGGGATTTTAAGGATTTATTAGCCAGACTTTACCGACCGGGCTACATGCCTCCCCTCAGCCCTGCCTCCTATGAAACCCTCGCCTGCGTCCTTTATAATCAACCTGTAACCAGGGCTCAGGTGGAGGCCGTGCGCGGAGTTAATTCAGACGGAGTCATGGCCCGCCTCCTGGAGCGCGGCTTCATTGAAGAGTGCGGGGTTCTGGAGCAAGTCGGCCGGCCCAGCGTTTTTCGGGTTACCGATAAATTTATGCTTGAGATGGGCCTGTCCTCCGTTGAAGACCTTAAGCCTATGGAACTCTTAATGTATGACAACTTGCGCCGCCTGGAAAACGGCGATGAAGGAGCAGAGCAATGAGAAACTTCACGATTGCCATAGATGGACCTTCTGGTGCTGGTAAGAGCACCAGCGCCCAGGCTTTAGCCCAGCGCCTTAACCTAGCCCACCTGGATACAGGGGCCATGTATCGGGCCTTGGCGGCCGCCCTCCTCAAGGACGGACTGGATCCCAGCGATGAGCAGGCGGTCTTAGATCATCTAGGAAATTATGAGCTGACGGTGGAATTTGTAGGACCTGATCAGCACACCCTGGTCAATGGTGTGGACCTCTCGCCGGACCTCTACACCAGCGAAGTTTCACGCGGAGCCTCCGATGTCTCCCGCTATTCTCCTGTGCGGGCTTATCTCGTAGCTAAGCAGCGTGAATTAGCGGAAAACCAATCTTTCATCTTGGATGGTCGGGATATTGGCACGGTGGTCCTGCCCCAGGCCAACATTAAATTTTTCTTAACCGCCAGTCCGGAGACGCGGGCCAGACGCCGCTGGGCCGAACTGCAAGCCAAGGGTGAAGAGCTCAGCCTGGAGGAAGTCTTAGCTGATATTGAGGCTAGAGACTATCAGGACTCCCACCGGGCAGACTCCCCCCTCAAATGTGCGGAGGATGCCCATGTGATAGACTCCTCTGAATTAAGCTTCGACCAGGTTTTAGACCGTATGCTAGCCCTGATGCAAGAGCAGGGCATAGAGGTGACGGACTAAATGGCAGATTCCGGACTTAAGCGGGCCCCTTGGCAGCCAGATATCTCTAGTTTGCCCTGGCAGTCGCGCTGGGCTTACCATGTGCTTAAGCCCATTAGCCGCTTCCTATATCGGCCGCGTTATTATGGCTTGGAAAATCTACCTGCCCAAGGTCCCTATATAATTTTGGCCAACCATCAATCCTTTTTTGATGTTATGCTAATTAACCCTGCCTTACCGGTTAATCCTATTTGGCTGGGCAAAAAAGAGCTCTTTGCCAATCCTCTGCTGGCTCCTGTAATCCGAGGCTTTGGGGCTATATCCATAAATCGGGAAGACAGCAATTTTGGCGCGGTCAAACAGGTCTTTGAGAAATTGAAGGCGGGTGAAGTCGTGGCGGTCTTTCCAGAAGGTACCCGGATCAAAGAGGGGAGACAGGGCGAGGTTTTGCCCAAGAAGGGCCTGGTCCACCTCTTGAGCAGAGCCAAGGTTCCCCTCATCCCCATAGGCATAGAATATCCCTATCGGCTTTTTCATAAACACCGTGTAGTGATCGGGCCGGCCTTTAGCCTGCCCGCAATCCCCCGGGGAGAAGAGGCAGAAGCTGCGGGATTAATCCTGCGTACCATCTATGGACTTTTGGGAGACCTGCCTCCTGGTCTTGACCGGCAAAGTAAACAGGGGAGTGAATAGTTAATTTAAACAAAGCATGAAAAATCAACAATTACATATTAGGGTGGCTAAATCTGCGGGCTTTTGCCCAGGGGTTAGGAAGGCTGTAGACACGGCTTATGACCTGGCTCAGGACAATTCAGGGGAAGGCAAACTTTTCATGTACGGAGACTTGGTCCACAACGATCAGGTGATTTCTGACCTGAAAAGCCGCGGGTTTAGCCTGCTGCATGATCCAGAAGAGCTGAGTGGTAATCAGGCAGATACTGTTCTGGTACGGGCCCACGGTATCCGAGAGGATGAAGAAGCTGAGCTGCGCTGGCTGGCAGGACAAGTTGTAGACTGCACTTGTGTCTGGGTAAAGCGGGTACAAGACTTAGCTGCCAGGGCGAAGGCGGAAGGCAAGGGTTTTATCCTTTGCGGTGATGCCCAGCATCCGGAGGTCCGCGGAATCATGTCGCGGTCTGGAGAACCAGCCCTGGTAATTGCGGAGGCTGACCAGCTTGCAAGCATCAATTTTGCCTCTTGGTCCGTGCCTGGCTGGATTTTAGCTGCCCAAACGACCTTTTCTTTGGAAAAATTTGCCTCTATTAGTAAAATACTTGAGAATAAACTGCTAAATCTTGAAATCTTTGATACAATATGTCGGACGACTGCACAACGGCAAAAAGAGGCTGCTGAACTAGCTCGCGATTCCGACCTGGTATTGGTCTTGGGAAGTGAGCGCAGTTCCAATACGAATAAACTCTTACAGATTTGCCGCGAGTACTGCAGCCGAACATATTTAATTCAACGGCCGGACCAGGTTCAAGCCTTGCTCAGGGCTGAGGACCTGCGACAGATGCGAATCGGAATCACAGCAGGAGCGTCAACACCGGAACGTATGATCAGGGAGGTTATTCACGTAATGACAGAACAGAACAATTTCAGCCAAGAAAATGAAATGCTTAACCAAGCAGCTGAAAACCCAGCGGTTGAGGAAGTCAAGGAGCAAGACCCTCAAGCCCAAGGACATGAATCCGGTAATGACACCCAGCAGCAAGCTGCCCCAGCAGAAGACCATGATCAAGAGGCAGCTTCCGCCTTTGAAGCCTATGCTAATGAAGCAGACCAAGAAGAGGATGAGGACGATGCTGATGACTCAGACTTCTCTTTCTCTGACTATATAGAAGGCATTCCCCAACTCAAACGTGGGGTAATCGTCACTGGCCCCATCGTCCGTTATGACGATGAGTATGTTTATGTAGACGTTAAAGACAAGTCCGAAGGTAAGGTTCCTCGCCACGAATTTGTGGACGATCCGGATTTCGATCTCGATAAGGCTGTAGCCAACCACGATGAAGTGGAAGTCTATGTCCGCAGCATTAAAAATACAGATATGGGCAAGGAAATCATGCTGTCCAAGGCTAAGGTTGACTTCGAGAAGCATAAAGAAGTTATCCGCCAGGCTTATGAAGACCAAACCCCCATCACAGTTAAAGTTACCAATGTGGTTAAAGATGGTGTTATTGCCTCCTACGGCGGCGTAGACCTGTACATCCACCGTACCCAGCTTGACCTGCGCAGAGTTGACGATTTGGAACCCTACCGTGGCAAGACCATGGAAGTTCTGATCACCCAATTTGACCCCAACCGCAGAAGACTCAGAGTCTCTGGCTCTCGCCGTTCTCTGATCCAAAAAGAGCGGGCTGAAAAAGCCAAGGCTGTTTGGGACACCATTGAGGTTGGCAAGGAATATGAAGGCGTAGTGCGTAATATCACAAACTTTGGCGCTTTCGTAGATATCGGTGGTGTAGACGGCTTGGTGCACGTCAGCGAACTTTCTTGGCGCCGGATCAAACACCCTTCAGAAGTTGTATCTGTAGGTGACCACCTCAAGGTCTTCGTCTTAGACTTTGACAAGGATAAAGACAGAATTTCTCTGGGCTACCGCCGCGAAGAGAATGACCCCTACTACAAGATTGAAGAGCGTTTCCCTCTGGGTTCTATCGTCCGCGGTATTGTTGTACGGATGTTCCCCTTTGGTGCCTTCGTAGAGGTTGCTCCTGGCGTTGATGCCCTCTGTCATATTTCCCAAATTTCCAACTACCACCTTAAGCATCCCGAAGATGTCCTGCAAGTGGGTATGGAAGTAGATGCCAGAGTTTTGGCAGTCAGCAATCAGGAACGTAAGATTTCTATCTCCATCAAAGAGGTAGAGGCTATTGATCCTGCTAACCCTGAAGAATACACCCAGCATGAGCCTCGCCAAGATCGGGGCAACCGTGAAGAAGATGGCCAAGGCCGTAGACCTCGCCGCTCTGGCAGAAGACCTCGTCAAGATCACGAGGGTTCTGAGCCCACAACTTATATGGATTCTTCCGCCGGCTCCTCTTTTGCTTCATTAGCTAACGTTACCGTGGCTTCCGAAGCAGGCGCGGAATTTATGGAGAAGGTCCAGAAGGAAGAAGAAGCCGCCAGAGCCGCTGAAGAAGCCAAGGACCAAGCAAAAGCCAAGGCAGAAGCTGAGGCCCGCGCGAAGGCTAAAGCAGATGCAGAAGCTGCGGCAGCTGCTGAAGAGGCTAAGGCACCAGAGCCGGCTGATAACCTGGAAGACAGCCTTTCCAAGACTGAAGAAGCTGTAAACGCGGTAGAGGAAGAGTCTAT
The DNA here is from genome assembly GCA_964398655.1 of uncultured Oscillospiraceae bacterium. Classification (GTDB taxonomy): domain Bacteria; phylum Bacillota; class Clostridia; order Saccharofermentanales; family DTU023; genus SFFI01. The sequence continues at coordinate 33,564 of CAYNNG010000012.1, read as the reverse complement.
TTACGAAACCAACGCTGAGACCGCTGAACCTTTGGAAAAGGATGAAGTCACAGAATAGTTGACTGCGCAGTTGTGACTGCATTCTAAGCAGACTATCTCTAGATCATTAAAGCCGCCCTGAGGGGCGGCTTTTTTATGCCTATTTTACCTGCCCGTTGATCACAGCCCCAGCAAGGCGAGGGCACTTAGTAAAGTTTCTGGACAGCTTAACTTGCAATTTATTACGGTTACACAGTTAAATGTATTAAATATTGACCAATTTTGTGAATAACGCTAGAATGTTAAGCGATTAGCAACTATTGTGTTCTAATTTACATATTATGATTATATTACAGGGGCTTGTATGGATATCTATTGTATTGGTGAGATGGTGATTGATTTTATCCCAGGACACGAGCCGCAGAGCTATATATATAGTGCGGGCGGCGCGCCTGCTAACGTGGCCATAGAGGTATCCAGAAATGGCTACCAGGCAGCCATGTGCTGTGCGGTAGGCGCGGATGCTTTTGGGGAATTTATCCATAAAACTTTGACCGGTAACGGGGTGGAGATTATTAAACCCGAACGCATTGAACATGCAACCACCACCATGGCCTTTGTTACCTTGCAGGATGGTGAGCGTTCTTTTACCTTTGCTCGCAAGCCTGGAGCAGATCGCTATATTGAAGAGTCTGACGTACGGGAAGACCAAATTGCCAAATCCCGGATTGTGCATGCCGGCTCCTGCTCGTTGTCGGTTTCGCCCGCCGCGGAAGCGACTGCCAAAGCCTTGAAACTCGGTCACGGCCAGCATATCTTAACCAGCTTTGATGTGAATTATAGAGACGTTATGTGGGAAAATCCCTCGGCTTGTGCCGCTGCGGTAGAAGCGCTGCTTCCTTATGTGGACGTGGTCAAGATGTCAGAGGAAGAGGCTGCCATGTTCGTTTCTGAAGAAAAAGATCTACCAGGCTGGATGGAGCGCCACGGAATCCAGCTAGTTGTTGAGACCTTGGGAGCCGCAGGGGCGCGAGCCTTTTGGCAAGGTCAAGTCCTTGAAGTACCGGGGATCCCGGCCAAAGCCGTAGATACTACGGCTGCCGGCGACGCCTTTTGGGGGGCTTTTCTATCCTCTTTGCTGGATCAAGGCTTGAATACCGCAGAGGACCTCACGCCGGAGATGCTGCAGCGCGCCATGGTTTACGGCAACGTGTCGGGCTGGCTCTGTGTACAGACTAAAGGCGCGATCTCGGCCCTGCCAGATCGAACACAAATTGTCGCGGCCTTGGAGGACTTCCATGGATAAAGTGACCCTTAATTTTGAAAATTGGTGGCAAAAGCCTTGCCGCCTTTCGCCCTCTTTGATTTGCTTGGATTTATGCAATTTGGAGAGCGAGATTCGTGTGCTGGAGCAAAGCGGAATCGGCCAGATTCATGTAGATATCCTAGATGGGCATTTTAGTCCCAGCATGCCCTTGGGCTTAGATACTGTGCGCCAGCTGCGCGCTAAAACGGACCT
>CAYNNG010000012.1:30089-31966 GCA_964398655.1 uncultured Oscillospiraceae bacterium | reverse complement strand
GCGCGAGGCCTGCTTGTTTGCAGAAAACCTGGTACTCCAGCGCACCATCACGACGGTATGGGGTGAGAAGTCCTTTGTCTTGCATGATCGCATCGAGAACCAAGGCTTTAGGGACGAAGGGCTAATGCTGCTTTACCACATTAACTTTGGCTATCCTTTGTTAGATGAGGCCTGTGAAGTCTGCTTGCCGAGCTGGTCTGTGACTGCGCGTGACCCGGAAACCAAGTTTGCCGAAGCCCATTGGTCCAAGGGGGAAGCTCCTATCCCAGGAGAGCCAGAGTATGTGCTCCTCCATCAACTGGCGGCGGATGACCAGGGTATGATCACCTGCGCGATTTATAACCATGACCTGGGTTTGGGTATGGAACTTTGCTATTCCGCGGCTAACCTCCCCCGCTTTATGCAGTGGAAATCTTTGGCGGCGGGCGATTATGTACTGGCCTTTGAGCCTACCAACAGCGGCCCTTATGGCCGGAAAGGGGAAGCAGAGGCGGGAACTTTACATCTGCTCCCTCCAGGCAAGTCAGAGGAGAATATCCTACGCTTTACGGTGCTGGAAGGCGAAGAGGAGTTTCAAGCGTGCCGGACTCTAATCAATAAATGTTTAACTAAACATCTAAATACATCAAAGGACTAAAGGAGTACCTTATGAAACGTTCAGAAATTAACCAAATCATCCGCGACTTTGAGCAAAAGCTCGCGGACCACCAATTTTATCTCCCTCCTTTCCTGCATTTCACACCCGAGGAATGGCAGGAGAAAAACCACGAATATGATGAGATTCGTGACAATGCTTTGGGCTGGGATGTCACAGATTATGGCCTGGGTGACTTCGCCAAGACGGGTCTGGCCTTGATTACTATCCGCAATGGCAACGTAAACAACCCCAAATACAAGAAACCCTATGCGGAAAAAATCATGATGCTGAAGGAAGGTCAGGTTTCACCGAACCATTTCCACTGGAACAAGATGGAGGATATCATCAACCGCGGTGGCGACGATTTGGTTTTCCGCCTCTGGAATGCCACGGAAGAGGGCGAGCTTAAGGACGATGAGGTTGTACTCCATATGGATGGGCGTACTTTCAAACATCTTGCGGGCGAAGATCTCATTCTGAAACCCGGGGAAAGCCTGACCCTTTATCCCTACTTGTATCATGAGTTTTTCGTCGCTCCCGGTGGATCCTACGCCATCATTGGTGAAGTTTCCATGTGCAATGATGACAATAACGATAACCGCTTCTATGAGCCTCTGGGCCGCTTCCCCAAGATTGAAGAGGACGAACCTGCTTACCGCCTGCTTTGCAATGAATATCCTGTAGCAAGGGAGTAGGAGCCTGACGAGGAAGGAGGGGAGACGATGAGTGAATTTGCCGTTTCCATGGAACATATTTATAAGACTTTCCCTGGGGTGAAGGCACTCGATGATGTGCAGCTGCATGTCCGTCCTGGTGAGGTAATGGCGCTTTTGGGGGAGAACGGGGCTGGTAAATCCACACTCGTGAAAATTCTCTCCGGCGTATACACGCGCGATAGCGGAGACATTGAGATTCTTGGCCAGAAGATTGAGGGCGACCTCAATACGCGTGAAGCTCAAGATCTTGGTGTGGCTATAATTCACCAAGAACTCAACATGTGTAAGGACCTATAACGGACAACATCTTCCTAGCTCGAGAAATTACCAAAAACGGGCGGCTGGACCACGAAAGTATGGACCGCCTCGCCCTGGAGCAACTGGCCAAATTGGGCATTACCGATATGGACCCCCACCAGCTGGTGGGCTCTTTATCGGTAGGACGCCAGCAGATGGTCGAAATTGCCAAAGCGCTTTTGGTAGATGCCCGCGTCCTGGTTATGGATGAACCATCCTCTTCACTT
>CAYNNG010000012.1:0-29989 GCA_964398655.1 uncultured Oscillospiraceae bacterium | reverse complement strand
GCTGGAAGCTGCGGAAATTAAAGAAGGCAAAATCGGGATCGTTTCTGCCCAGGCTGGCGTACAATCCTGCATTGACCGTGTATCGAAGCCGCCGTTAAGCTGCTTGAAGGCGAAAAGCTAGACGAGATCAACGTTGACACTGGTGTTACTGTCGTAACCAAAGACAACGTTGACCAATTCGAAGACTAAGCGTAAAGCTGAAAAATTAGCTTGACTTTGAGGCAAGTTCACCTGAACTGGCCTCTTTTTTCTCTAATCTGATTAATTGTTAAACTTCCAGACAGAATTTACTTAAGCTATACGTAAGCCGCCAGGCCAAGCCCTTGCGGCCTGCCTAGCTTTCATGCTAGAATCCTTAAGGTTAATTCACACGGGAGTTTTTCCTGTTCCAGCTTTAAGCTGGCGGCTGCTCCCGGAGGACAAAACAGGAGGAAAATTATGTCCATTATTACCATGAAGCAGTTACTCGAAGGTGGCGTACACTTTGGTCACCAAACCAGGCGCTGGAACCCCAAGATGAAGGGATATATCTTCACCGACCGTAATGGGATTTACATTATTGACCTGGAACAGACTATCAAAAAAGTAGAAGATGCTTACAACTTTGTGAGAGACATCTCCCTCAAGGGCGGTAATATTCTCTTTGTCGGAACCAAAAAGCAGGCTAAGGACGCAATTAAAGAAGAAGCCGAGCGCTGCAATATGTTCTATATCAACAACCGCTGGCTGGGCGGCACCATGACTAACTTCAAGACCATTCGCAGCCGGATTCAACGTCTGAAAGAGCTGGAAGAAATGGCGGAAAATGGCACTTTTGAAGTTCTGCCCAAGAAGGAAGTCGCTAAGCTTCACCTGGAAATGGAGAAGCTGCAGACCAACCTGGGCGGTATCAAAGAAATGAACCAACTGCCTGACGCGCTCTTTGTCGTAGACATCAAGAAGGAACACCTGGCTGTGGCAGAGGCCAACCGCCTGGGTATCCCTGTAGTTGCTATCGTAGATACTAACTGTGATCCTGACCTGGTTGATGTAGTGATCCCTGGTAACGACGACGCTATTCGTTCCATCAAGCTGATTACCGCTACCATGGCCAACGCTGTTCTGGAAGGCCGCCAAGGCACTCAGATGGAACTGCAGGAAGCAGCTATGAAAGACAGCGCTATGTCTGAAGCGGAAGCCATGAAGGTCAACGAAGAAGAAGACCTGTCTGGCGACGAGGCCTAAGCTAGCCGAAACAAAATACATAAGCCGAACCCATAATCAGAAAATTTACACAGGAGGAAGATATGGCTGTAGATATCAAATTAATTAAGCAACTGCGTGAGATGACCGGCGCTGGCATGGTCGACGTCAAGAAAGCCCTGCAAGAAACTGACAGCAACCTGGACGAAGCAGTTAAGTGGCTGCGGGAAAAAGGCATGGCTTCTGCAGAAAAACGTTCATCCCGTATTGCGGCTGAAGGTATTGTTTATTCCTATATACATGGCGACCGCGTAGGCGTGCTGGTAGAAGTCAACATTGAGACTGACTTTGCTGCTGCCAACGAAGAATTCCGCGCCATGGTTCACGATATCGCCATGCAGATTGCTGCCATGAACCCCCAGTGGGTCCGCCGCGAAGATGTTCCTCAGGAAGTCATTGAGCGTGAAAAAGAAATTGCCCGTACCCAAGCCCTCAACGAAGGCAAGCCGGAAAAGGTTATTGACCATATCGTAGAAGGCCGTCTGAATAAGTTCTATGCTGCCAACGTCTTGGAAGAGCAAGCCTTTATAAAGGACGACAGCAAAACTATTGCTGACCTGGTTAAAGAGCATATCGCTACCATTGGTGAGAACATCCGCATCCGCCGCTTTACCCGCTATGAAGTAGGCGAAGGCCTGGAGAAAAAAGAAGAAGACTTCCAAGCGGAAGTTATGGCCCAGCTTAATAAATAAGTTAATCTAAACTATTTAAGAGACACGCCGTAAGGCGTGTCTCTTGCTATATCTAGAAGCAGTAAACTAGGAAGAGCAGAAAGGGAGCGAGCATGAGCAAGCGCAGAGTACTCTTAAAATTAAGCGGCGAGGCCTTAGGAGGCGAGACCGGGCAAGGTTTAGATCCCCAGGTATTGCGTGATATGGCCCAGGCCATTAAAGAGACAGCAGCCGAGGGTATATCTTTGGCGATCGTGCTGGGAGGAGGGAACTTCTGGCGGGGCAGGTCTTCAGGAGAAATGGACCGAGTTATTGCCGATCATATTGGCATGCTAGCCACAACTATGAATGCCTTGGCCGTCTCTGACGCTCTCAATAGGGTGGGAGTAGCTAATGTGATTATGTCGGCGCTTTCTATTCCCAAAATTCACGAGATCTTTCGTAAAGACAGGGCTTTGGAGGCCTGGCAAGAAGGCAAAGTTATTATCTTAGCCGGGGGCACAGGCAACCCCTTCTTCTCCACCGACTCCACGGCAGCCCTACGGGGAGCGGAGCTAGAAGTAGACCTTATCCTGAAGGCTACGCTGGTGGATGGGGTCTATGATAAGGATCCTCATGTCTATCCCGAGGCCAAACTTTATTCCCAGCTTAGTTTCAGCCAGGTCTTGGATCAAAACCTCAAGGTTATAGACGCAACAGCTGCAGCCCTCTGCCGGGACAACCAGCTGCCGCTACGAGTTTTTAACATGGCAACGCCAGGCAATATCCTTAAAGCGGCCAGGGGAGATGAGATTGGCACTTTGGTGACAGGTTTCTAATTTTATACCCCCAGACAAGCTATGCGCCTTGGAGTAAAGCAGGGCCTAGGCTATAATATACAAAAATATCACCTTGCAATAGGAGGTTTTCATGGCTATTGAACTTAACGCAGGTACCTACAAGCCCTACGAGGAAAAAATGCAAGCAAGCATTCGCTATTTAGAAGATGAATTTAATACGATCCGGGCGGGACGAGCCAACCCACGTCTTCTGGATGCTATTAATGTCGAATATTATGGTGTGCCTTCACCCTTGCAGCAGGTGGCCAATATTCAGGTTCCTGAGGCCCGCATGATTACAATCACGCCTTGGGACAATAAAATGCTCAAGGAGATTGAGCGCGCTCTGCAAGCTTCTGACCTAGGCATTAACCCCATGAATGACGGAAAATGCATTCGCTTGGTGTTCCCCCAACTCACTGAAGATCGCCGGCGTGAACTGACCAAGGACGTCAATAAACTGGGCGAAGAGGGCAAGGTGGCCATCCGCAACATTCGGCGAGACGCGATTGATACCTTCCGTACCCATGAGAAAAATGGGGAAATCCGTGAGGACGATCTCTACTCCTTTGAAGAAGAGATGCAAAAACTCACCGATAAGTATGTAGAGAAGGTTGACCAGGCAGTTGAAGCCAAAAATAAGGAGCTCATGGAGCTCTAGCTTATTAAAGTGGCCCAGAAAGAAGACAAACGCTTACCCCAGCATCTGGCCTTTATCATGGATGGTAATGGCCGCTGGGCCCAGGAGCGCGGTTTAAGCCGGTCTGCTGGTCATCGCGCAGGTGCAGAGCGCCTGCGTGAAGTTTGTTATTGGGTCTTAGATTATGGCATCCGCCACATGTCGGTGTACGCTTTTTCTACGGAGAACTGGCGGAGATCTACACAAGAAATCAATGGCCTGATGCGTTTGATTCAGGATTTTTTCCAGCGTTATGCCACTGAATTAAGAGAGCGGGGGACGAGGGTCCATTTTGTGGGTGACCTGGAAGAGCTCTCTCCCTCCACGCGAAAAATTATTGAGAAGGTTAAGGCCAATCCTCCAGAGCGGCCAGAAACGGACTTATATATCTGTCTGAACTATGGGGGAAGGCGAGAAATTGTACGCGCGGTGCAAAAGGCTTTACGAAGCCCTGATCCTCTCGCCTTGGCTGACCGGCTGACGGAAGAGAATTTTCGAGACTTTCTTTATGTGCCTGAAATGCCGGACCCGGATCTTATTATCCGCACTGCGGGTGAACAAAGATTATCGAATTTTTGGCTCTGGCAGGCGGCTTATGCGGAATTTTATTACAGCACCGCCTATTGGCCAGACTTTGATCAGGTAGACTTGGCCCAGGCCTTGGAGGCCTATAGCCGCAGGCAGCGCCGCTATGGAGGAGAGAAGAGTGTCAACACGCATAATTAGTGCCCTAATTTATGGGGCGATTTTTATAGCATTTTTGGCCCTGGGAGCTTGGCAGCCCTGGCTCATGCTTATCTTTTGGCTGGCCCTGGCTTACCAAGCCAGCCGTGAACTCCAGGATTTGGCTGGTGACGGCGCCTCCAAACCGCGGCTCTTTTTTTGCCTGCTGCAAAACCTTGCCTTGATCCTGCCTGCGTTTTTTCCCTATAACCCCGCGTACTCAGCTCGTAATTTGGCCTCTGGTCTTAGCGTGTGGCTGCTCTTCTTGGGCTGGCAGCTGGTGGTAGCCCTAAGCCAAACTTTTTATTATTTACACCGCGAGGGTATGGGCAGTCTTAACCGCAGCCTGGCTGCCTTCAGCCGCAATCTCTACCTGAGCTTAGGCTTTTTCTCGGCCAACTATCTGCTCTTTTGCCTGCCCTATGGTTGGCATAGCTTACTCTGGGCCTTGGTTACCCCTTGGCTTACAGATAGCCTGGCCTGGTTTGTAGGTTCGCGTTACGGCAGACATCCCTTAACTCCCATTTCCCCTAAGAAAACGCTTGAAGGCTTTTTGGCTGGCCTCTTGGCGCCTGGAATTTTCTATATTTTGGTCTTCTTACGCGTGAGGGGACAGCTGGGCCTGGCTTTTTATCAGATTTTAGCCTTCTTTCTCTTTGGCCTCTTGGCCGGCTTTGCGGCCCAACTGGGCGACCTCTTTGAGTCATCCCTCAAAAGGTCTGCGGGGGTTAAAGATTCCGGCCAGCTTATCCCGGGCCATGGCGGAATATTGGACCGCTTTGATTCCAGTTTGTTTGTCTTGCCCTTATTTGCGATTATGCTCAGCCTGGCCTGGTTGAGCTAAGCCTATGCTGCAGGATCTCACAATTTTAGGCAGTACAGGCTCCATTGGGCGTCAGGCCCTAGATGTCTGCCGCCGCTTGGGTGTTTATCCGCGCTTTCTTTCCTGCCACAGCCAGGTGGAAATCTTAGCTGAACAGATTAAAGATTTTCGCCCTCAAGCTGTAGTCGTGACGGACCCGGAAGCCGCTGAGAGTCTGCAAGACCTGCTCAGCCCCCAGGACCGCAGACGCACGGCCATCTACCAGGGTGAGGCGAACCTCCTGAATTTGGTGCGGGAAAAGGTAGGCCGCATCCTCGTCGCGATTAGCGGATTTGCCGCTTTGGCTCCCTGCTACGAGGCCATTTTGGCTGGACAGGATCTGGCCTTGGCTAACAAGGAGGTTGTGGTGGTGGCTGGCGATTTGCTCCTGCCCCTGGCGCGCGAAGAGGGGGTAAACATCTATCCTGTAGATTCGGAGCATTCGGCCATCTGGCAGTGCTTGGCTGCCGCGCCCCCTAGCTCTTGCCATAAGCTATATCTTACGGCTTCCGGCGGGCCCTTCCGCACCTGGACGCGCGAGCAAATGGACAAAGTGAGCCCGCAAGAAGCCCTGGCTCACCCCGTATGGTCTATGGGGGCCAAGATCAGTATTGACTCCGCTAGTATGATGAATAAGGGTCTGGAGATTCTGGAAGCCATGCAGCTTTTCCAGATGTCGGAGGACCAAATTCAGGTGCTCATTCACCCGGAAGGTATTGTGCATTCTTTAGTGGAATTTAAGGATGGAGCCATTCTAGGCCAGTTGGGTATGCCGGATATGCGTTTGCCCATCCAGTTGGCTTTGACCTGGCCAGATCGAATGGACACGGAACTTCCGCGTTTCAACTTTTTTGCGGAGGGTAAGGAGCGAGACCTGCATTTTTACCAGCCGGATACGGAGCGTTTCCCCGCCTTAACCTTGGCGCGCCGCGCTGCGCGGGAGGGCAGGGAGGCTCCCTTGATATATAATGCCGCCAATGAGGTTGCAGTTGCGGCTTTCCTGGCGGGAGAAATCACTTTTACGCGCATTCCTGACTTGGTCGCCCTGGCCCTGGATCATTTCCTGGCACAAGCTAGACTGACAGATTTTAGCTTGAATGGTATGATAGACCACGATAAATTAGTAAAAGCTTACTGCCGTGACCAAGTTTCTACTTTAGGCTCTCTAGCCTAGCGGTTTTCAGTAAATTTACCACTTCTCACTCTGGTCTGGCGGATGGGGGTGCGAGCTCCTGGTACTAGCGGGACGTGTGGGTAATTTTGAGCATATTAAAGGGGAATTAATGTCAACTGTATTTGGAATTCTGGTGGGTTTGCTCATCCTGAGCATTATGATGCTGGTGCATGAGCTGGGCCACTTTTTGGCCGGCCGTGCCCTGGGTTTTAAAATTATTTCCTTTAACCTTTTCATGGGACCCATCCTCTATAAGAAAACGGGTAAGGACGGAGTCGTCTTTACCATTCGTCTTATCCCTATGGGGGCTTCCGTCGAATTTGCGGGTGAAGACTCCGGGATTAATGAGCTGCCAGAAGAAGGCGCAGACAAGGACAAGAAGGAGGCCGCGGTTGAAGCTGTCTCTCCGGGTGATCCTGGCCTATTTTACAACCGCCCCCGCTGGGCCCGGGCGATCGTAATTGCTATGGGGCCCTTGGTTAACTTTTTTACGGCCTTTTTAGCCTTCTTGATCCTGTTTGCCAGCTTTGGTGTTTCGCTGCCCGTAATTGAAGGGGTAGAGCCCAATTCTCTTGCGGCAGAAGCTGGCCTGAAGGAGGGAGACCGCATTATCCAGGTGAATGACGCCAAGATCTCTACCATCTTGGATTACAGCATGGTAGAGAACTTCAAGCCACAGGAAGGACAAACTTATAAGGTCCGCAGTGCAGATGGCGAAGTCCGCGAGGTCCGCATCGAGAGAAAATTTGTCGAAAGCTACCGCCTGGGTATCACTTACAGCCCCCGACCGGACGGCCGCATGATTGTCTCCAACGTAGACCCCAGGTCAAACGAGGGTTCACCCCTGCTCAAAGCCGGAGATGAGATCCTCAGCGCGGGTGGTATCTCGGTAAAAGACAAAGAAGCTTTTGATGCATTCTTAGCTAAGCAGCAAGGAGAGAGCTTTGATTTGGAGATTATCCGCAATGGGGAAACCCAAACTTTGGATATGACCCTGTCCTACTTCCGAGAATTAGAGCCCTTGGGCAACTTGCAGTTGGCCTTTACTCGGAATTTTGGCTCTAGCCTGCAGCAAGCTTTTGCGTACCCGGTCTCGGTTATCCGGTCTACCTTCCAGGGCCTGGGCATGATTTTCTCCGGAGAGATTGCGGCCAAAGACGGCTTGAGCGGTCCTGTAGGCATTGTAGCCATGGTAGGTGATGTGGTAGAAGGCGATGCTCAAGTGGGTGAAAAAGTTTCTCAGCTCTTGCTTTTTTTTGCTTATATTTCCGTGGCAGTTGGTTTTACCAATCTCTTGCCCATACCGCCCTTTGATGGTTTCCATCTCTTAGTCTTAGCTATTGAGGGCACCATCCGACGTGACCTGCCGGAGAAAGTCAAGGAAGGCTTCTCCATGGTAGGACTCGCCCTGATTCTTCTGCTAGTCATTTATGTCTTCTACATAGACCTCAGTAAGCTCTTTACGAGGTAGGACTATGGCAGGGACCCTATCCAGACGCAAAACCCGTACCTTAAAGGTAGGAGACCTCCGCGTGGGCGGAGCTTATCCTGTGGTGGTGCAATCTATGAATTCCCGCCCGGCTCTTGATGTAGAGGGCAATCTCCAAGAGTTACACCGCTTGGCTGAGGCAGGATGTGAGCTCTCCCGCCTAGCTGTACCTTCTGAGGAGAGCCTTCAGGCCTTTAAAGCTATCGTGGCTGAATCCCCCTTGCCCTTAGTGGCGGATATCCACTTTGATTGGAAATTGGCCCTGGGCGCCATAGAAGCAGGTGCTTCCGCCTTGCGGCTTAACCCTGGCAACATCCGCGATAAGTCTGGCCTCCGCCAGGTGGCCAAAGCTGCGCACGAGCGCGGCTTACCCATTCGGGTAGGCGTTAATGCCGGATCCCTGTCCCCGGAAATTTTGAACCGCTTTGGTGGCGTGACGGCTGAGGCTCTTAAGACTTCCGCTTTGGAAGCCGTGGCGCTTTTAGAAGATGAAGGCTTTGAAGATATCTGTATTTCTCTTAAGGCCTCCCATGCTCCTTTGATGATTGAGGCCAATATGCTCCTGGCTCAGGCCTGCGACTACCCCCTGCACTTGGGACTGACGGAAGCGGGTACCCCTAAACGGGGAGCGCTCAAGTCCGCGGCCGCCCTGGCGCCTTTGCTGGCTGCCGGCATAGGAGACACGATTAGGGTATCTCTCACTGCGGACCCTGTGGAGGAAGTTAAAGCTGCCTGGACAATTTTGGAAGCCTTGGAGCTGCGCCAGCGTTCGGCCCAATTGATATCCTGTCCCGGCTGCGGCCGGACCGCCGTAGACATTCGGCCTCTGGCTCAGGCGGTGGAAGAGTATCTGGAAGATATTAACCAGCCCTTGACCATTGCGGTCATGGGCTGTGCTGTAAATGGGCCGGGTGAGGCCCGTGAGGCGGATCTCGGCCTGGCCGGCGGAGAGGGGGAATATTTACTTTTTGCCAAGGGTAAACCCCTGTACAAAGTGCCAGAAGACCGAGCTTTGGACTGCCTCAAGCAAGAAATTGCCAAGCTCCTAGAAAAACATTAACCATGTCTCATTTAATCGCCTTATCGGACTTTTATCAAAGCATAGCGGATGGCCAAGGCTACTTTCCGCCCTTGGAGGCCTTTTTGCTGAACCTTTGCCCCCAGCAGCTGGCGGAGGACTGCCTCTGCTTTGCGGTTTACTGCCCGGGGTCCATTGATTATCAGCTGGTGCAGGATGCCGAGATCTGCTTGGAAAGAGCTCTCAACTACCCCCATGTTGTCCTGGGTCTGCAGCCAGGACCTAAGGCGAGAATTGATTGGCAGGACCAGACCGTGAAGCTGCAGAATTGGCTGCGCCGGCACGCGATTTTGGTAGGCGGTCTGGAAGAGAAGCTTTGGGCCCGCGGCAGCCTGGAAAGTCTTGACGAGCATAAGCTGGTCTGGCAGCTGCCACAGTCCTCTTTGGCAATCTTGCAGGCCCAAGAAAATTCTTGGTTCCTGGACTTTTGGCAAACCGCAGGCTTGCCAGGCATCGCGGCGAATCTAGTGGCTGACCTTTCTGCTGCCAGCTTACGTGACCGGGTAGTTGAGAAGCTGGAATCAAATGAAAATCAGGCTCAAGCCTTGCATAATCCCATCACCTTCGCGCCTGGCCCTGCGGAATCTAGTCCCCCAGACCAGCCCTGGTCAGAGGGAGGACCGGCAGCTTTCTACCGCAAGCGAGGGAGAAAGGACAGCAAGCCGGGTGAAGGTTTGCTCTACGGCAAGAAGCGCCAAGATAAACTGCCCCTAGTCAGCCTCAAAGACCTAAGCATGGAAACCGACCATGTCCGCTGCCAGGGCTGGGTGCAAGACATAGAAACCAAGGCCCTTAAATCGGGTTCTTTCATCTTGCGTTTTATCTTGGCCCAGGAGCACCATGCCCTCTGCTGTATGCTCTTCCTGCAAGAAGACGAGGCCGCAGCCTTAGCCAGTCAGTTAAAAGGGCAATTTGTAGAGATTGCCGCCTACATTGAATGGAATGAGCGCTTTGAGCAAGACTTCCAAGCCAAGGTTCAGACGATTGAGCCTTTAGCTTGTCCAGCCCCCTCCAGACAGGACTCGGCACCGGACAAGCGCGTGGAACTGCATATTCACTCTGAGTTGTCCGCCAAGGATGCCTGCTCCAACCCTGCAGATATCGTGAAGAAAGCCGCGGAATTTGGCCAAGAGGCGGTGGCACTAACGGACCACGGGGTAGTACAGGGCTTCCCTGAAGCCTTTGATGCCGTACAAAAACTGGCTAAGTCTGGCACAAACATCAAATTAATCTACGGCATGGAAGGCTATCTGGTAGAGGATGGACCTGCGGTATTTATTGCGCCCGAACAAAAGATTGAGGACCGCTGTCAGGCCCTGGCTAGCCTGGCTGTGATCTATGACGACCTGGAAAAAGCTCCAAAAGATCGGGAAATCTGCGGATTTTTGGCCTACAAGGAAGCTTTTAACCCTCAAGCAAATGCCGCAGCGGCGCAGGCAGGAGAGACTCTCTTGCGCTTTTTGGCCCCATCCACACCAGAACAGGAAAAAATCTTAGCGAAGCGCTTTCCGGGGCTAAGCGGGGAAGATGTAATTGATGCCCGAACCGGTTTAAGCGATTTAGCTAACTTTATCAAATCAGCAGCCCTTCTGACCACTCAAGGCTTGGACGACCTGCAAAGTCTGCGCTACCAAGGTTTCAGGGGCGCGAAAACTTCTTCACACATAAAATTTAACCCTTGCTATCTGGATATGGCCCTGCTGCAGGACCTGGATTTGACTTGGCAGGAAGGTTTTGCCTTGCCAGGAAAAGAGCTGGAGGGAGCAGCCCAGGACTTCCGCGCCAAACGGGACTACCAGGGGGTGGACTTGCTGGCTGACCAGGCAGCTATAGCCCAGCAGCTTAAGGCTCAAGTTGACCTCTTTAAGGCTTACTATGAGGCCTCAGGCGCCGATTCCTGGTCGGCTCTTAACTCTGCCTGCGGCCATTTGGACCAAGATAAGTTAAAGGCCAGCAAGGCTAGACGCTACCATATTATTCTCCTGGCCAATGATGACCTCGGGCTCTACCATCTCTACCGCCTCGTCTCCCTGTCTCACTTGGAGTTTTTCTATTTCAAACCCCGTATTCCCAGGTCCAAACTCAAATACTTCCGAGCTGGCCTGAGCTTGGGTTCAGCTTGTGTGGCGGGAGAAATCTTTACCCAAGTTATTAAGTCCTACCAGGACCACCAAGGCGATCTTGAGGCGGCAGCCCAAGACCTGGCCGAGCCTGCTCACTTGTCCCTGGCCCAGTTTTATGATTATCTGGAGATCCAACCCCTAGATAACAATCAATTCTTGTTGAGAAATGAGGGCTCCGGGATTAAGTCTCGCGAGGATCTCAAAGAGCTTAACCGCCTAGTCCTGCGTTGGGCCGAGGCAGCGGGTGTACCGGTCTGCGCTACCTGTGACTCCCACTTCTTAGACCCCGATGACGACATCTACCGGGAAATTGTCATGTCCGATATGGGCTTTGAAGATGAAATTCCTGCCCCGCTCTACTTCCGCACAACGGAAGAAATGCTGGAGGAGTTTGCTTATTTGGGTGAAGAGACGGCCCGGCAGGTGGTAATTGAAAATACTCAAGCCATAGCCCAAAGGGTAGAGGAAGGTATGCGGCCTTTCCCAGCTGGCAATTATCCTCCGGTCATCCGCACGAGTGAAGAAGAGCTGAAACACTTGGCTCAGACTAATGCCCAGGCCATGTATGGCCGCAACGGTGTACTGCCTCCGGATATCGCGGACCGCTTGGACAAGGAGCTCAATTCCGTAATTTCTAACGGTTATGCCGTAATGTATTACATTGCCCATAAGCTGGTAAAAAAATCTAACGCGGACGGCTATATCGTAGGCTCGCGGGGTTCCGTAGGCTCTTCGCTCCTGGCTACCTTCTGCGGGATTTCCGAGGTTAACCCCCTGCCTCCCCATTATATTTGCCCCCACTGCCACTATTACGAGCCTGATTCCACAGGTAACTACGGGTCTGGCTTTGATCTGCCGCCTAAGGTCTGCCCCGAGTGTGGCACCCCGCTCAACCGTGATGGCCAAGATATTCCCTTTGCCACCTTCTTGGGCTTTGAGGGGGACAAGCAGCCAGATATAGACTTGAACTTTTCGGGGGAATACCAGGCGGAGGCACATGCCTATTTGGAGGAAATGTTTGGTGAAGACCATACCTACCGGGCCGGCACAACTTCCGCCTATGCTACCAAGCTGTCCCTGGACCTGGTACGCAATTTCTGCGAACAGAGCGGCTTAAACCTGGGCCTGAATAATATGAAGCAGCTAGCCAAGGGGATAGAAGGAGTTAAGGTCTCTACAGGCCAACACCCGGGCGGGATCGTGGTTCTCCCGGAGGACCGGGAAATTTATGATTTTACCCCCATCCAGTATCCCGCTAACAAGCAGGATAAGGGCATTATAACTACGCACTTTGACTTCCACGCTTTGGATGAGACTATCCTGAAAATTGACGCTCTAGGCCACGATGACCCCACCATGCTGAAGATGCTTTCGGATATTACCGGGGTGGATATCAACGACATCCCCATACCTGATGAGCGCGTGATGGAACTCTTCCGGTCTACCGCGGCCATTGGGATCAAGCCTGAAGACTCTACCATTGGCTCGGCCACCATCGGACTGCCTGAAGTGGGCACTATACTGGCCCGCGACATGATTAAGGAAACCCAGCCCCAGTCATTCTACGACTTAGTGCAGCTCTCAGGCCTTTCGCACGGGACCGGGGTGTGGAAGGGCAATGCCCAGGACCTCATCAGGGACGGGACTTGTACCATCAATGAGGTAATCGGCTGCCGCGACTCTATCATGACCAGGCTGATTTATTCAGGCCTGCCCTCTAAGGCTGCCTTTACCATCATGGAAACGGTACGTAAGGGCCGGCCGCTTAAAGAGGAACAAATCCAGTTGATGCGGGACCATGAGGTGCCCGAATGGTATATCGAGTCTTGCCGTAAGATCCAATACCTATTCCCCAAAGCCCATGCCGCGGCCTACTCCATTTCTACGCAGCGCGTAGCCTATTTTAAGGTCTACTATCCAGAGGCTTTTTATTGTGCCTGGTTTACCGTGAGAGCGGAAGATTTCTCACGCGACTTGCACCTCCTGCCTCCGGATATTATCAAGGAAAACCGGCGTAAGGCGCGGGAAAACTTTAGCCGCATAGAGAAGAAGAATATAAAGTCTTTCTACATCTTGGAGCTAGTGGAAGAAATGCAAGCTAGAGGGATTAATTTCCTGCCCCTAGACCTCTCGGAATCGGCAGCCCATGAGTTTACCAGCCCAGGGCCTGGACAGATCCGGCCGCCTCTGGATATCATCACCGGTATCTCTACGGCCATGGCCCAGGAAATTGTCCGCGCCAGGGAAGAGGGCGGTCCTTTCCAAACTGTGGATGACTTGGAGACCCGGGCCGGGATCGGTCCGGCCGCGGTTGAAAACCTGCGGGTAACCGGTGTGCTTGAGGGCCTGCCGGAGAGCTCACAGATAAGCTTTTTTGACCTTGCGGGATCTGCGGCCAGTCGGCAAACCGCTGTGAAATAATCATGCAGGTCATAGACATCTACCTAACCCAGACAACTCGTGCTTTTGACCAAGCCTATACCTATCTGCCGCCCGTGGAGAGCACAGAAGGCCTGGAGGTAGGGGCCGTGGTTACCGTACCCTTTGGCCGCGGCGACAGTGTGCGCCAGGGCTGGATTTGGCAGATCCGGGAGACGGAAGAGGAATTTACCTACCCGCTCAAGCATATTTTAGCCATTGAGTCGCCTTCGCTTTTGCGGCCTGATCAATTTAAGCTGGCCAAGGAAATGCGGCGGCGGTACTTTTGCTCTGTGTCTCAGGCCCTCCGCCTCATGGCACCTCAGGCTTTGTTGACCACGGGGGCCAAAACTCGCCTGTTTGCCCGGCTGGCAGACCAGGAGGAAGCCCAAGATGTCCTTGAAGAGGGCAGCCTGCGGTCGCTGAACCACGTACGAGTCCTAGAATTTTTACTTGAGGTGGAAGCGGCCAGCCTAGAAGAAATTATGGCCACCTGCCAAGTTTCGCGGGCCATCCTTAATACTCTCAAGAAAAATGGCTTTTTAGAGTATTTCAAACGGGAAGTGACACGAGAAGTGGCTGAACTCCCACCCTTGGAAGAAGCTCAGCATCACACTCTTAATCCGGACCAAGCGGCAGCTTTAACAGGAATTTTGGGCAAGACTGGGTCTTGGCAAGAATTCCTCCTCTTTGGGGTTACAGGCTCTGGTAAGACCGAAGTTTATCTCCGGGCTGCGGAGGCCGTATTGCAGACGGGCCGTGATGTCTTGATTTTAGTTCCCGAGATTTCGCTAACCCCTTTGATCTGTAACCGCATCCAAGCCCGCTTTGGCAAGTCGGCCGCGATTTTGCACAGCCGGCTTACCCCCGCGGAACGCTATGAACAATGGCGGTCCATGCGTTCGGGAGAAAAACACCTGGTGGCCGGTGCGAGGTCAGCAATTTTTGCCCCTCTAGAAAATATCGGGCTCATTGTGATTGATGAGGAGCAGGAATCTTCCTATAAATCAGAGCGGACCCCCCGCTACGATGCTCTGGAGGTAGCCAGGATGCGGGCGGCGATGCACGGAGCCAAGCTAGTTTTGACGTCCGCTACCCCTTCCGTGGTGTCCTACCAACGCGCTAAAGCTGGTAAATCTGTGCTGTTAACCCTACCTCGGCGGGCGGGCAAAGCTAGCCTCCCTAAAACGAAGCTGGTAGATATGCGGGCAGAGCAGGGACTGGGCCAACAGCGCTTTTTAAGCCAGGACCTGCGTCAGGCTTTGAGCGAGACCTTTGCCCGGGGCGAGCAGGCCATGGTCCTCTTAAACCGCCGCGGCCATGCTTCCTTTCTCTTGTGCCCAGACTGTGGTTACACCGTGAAATGCCCGGACTGTGACATTACCATGACGGTACACCGCAATCCTCGCCAGCCTCAGCAGGAAGCCTTGATTTGCCATTATTGCGGCCGTATGGACCCTTTGCCCCAGTATTGCCCCGAATGCGGATCTGAGCGCTTGGCCCCCTTCGGCATTGGTACGCAGCAGGCTGTTGACATCTTAGAGGAGGCCTTCCCCCAGCAGCGTTTTTTGCGCATGGACTTTGACACGACGGCCAGCCGCCAAGGGCATGCCAAGATCCTGGCTCAATTTGCCAAAGGCGAGGCCGACTGCTTGGTCGGTACGCAGATGATTGCTAAAGGTCATGACTTTGGCAGAGTAACTACGGTGGGAATCATGTCGGCAGATACGCTCTTGGGCTTGGACGACTACCAGGCTGAAGAGAAGGCCTTCCAGCTTATCTGTCAGGCCGCGGGACGGGCAGGCCGCCACGACCTGCCGGGTCAGGTACTGATCCAAACCTTCCAACCGGATAACCCCGCAATTATCGCGGCGGCTCGTCAAGATTATCCCGCTTTTTATGAAAGTGAAATCTTCAAACGTAAGGTGCTCCAGTATCCGCCTTTTGAAGATCTGGGTCTGGTCTTGATCTCCTCTCTCAATCTGGAGAAGGCTAAGGAACGTGCTAACCAACTCTTTGCGGAACTAAATTTTCTCTTACAGAAAAACAAACTTGAAGACCAGATCTTTTTGTACCCGGCTCAGGCCTCGCCGATTGCTCGCATCCGACGGCGCTGGCGCTTCCGCATCATTTTGAAATCTAAACGGCGAAACTTGCTTACGCAAGTCCTCAGCTATGTCAGTGACCTGGGCAGGGTAGAAGGGGTCAGTGTGACTTGTGATATCAACCCTCTGCGCTTGACCTAGGTTACCAGACACTCAGAATGCATATGGTAAAATAGATAAGCTAGGTTCTAGGTAACCTGGCTTTTATATTAGAAAGTTGATGATCATATGGCTTTAAGAAAAGTTTTTCATGAAGGAGATCCGGTACTCCGTAAAAAATCCCGTAAGGTAGAAAAGTTTGACGACCGATTACAAGAGCTGATTGATGACCTCTTTGAAACCATGCGTGAAGAAAACGGTGTAGGCCTGGCAGCCCCTCAAGTGGGCGTGCTCAAGCGTCTTTTTGTCATGAATGTGGATGAGGAGGGGGACCCTGACCAGGACCTGGTCATAATTAACCCGGAATTCCTCCTGCAAGAGGGTATACAGCAAGAAGTAGAAGGCTGCCTGTCCCTGCCTGGACTCTACGGTTACGTAGACCGGCCTGCCCACGTCAAAATACGTTACCAGGACCGCGAAGGCCAGTGGCAAGAATTGGAAGGTGATGGCTTATTGGCACGCTGCATCTGCCATGAGTCGGATCATCTTGAAGGTATTCTCTTTGAGGATAAAATTATCGGCAATTTATTCCGCTATAACCAAGATGGCAAAGCCATTGATGTGAAGACCGGAGAAGAGGTGGAGTTAGTTCAGCATGACTAAGGCCGCACAGGGTATAAGCAACACTTACTTTTTTGAGAGTCCTGCCACGATGGCAAGGGGCGATTTCTTGCCTCTCACGGCAGAAGATAAGGCCAAATCCATCCTCTACATGGGCTGCCCGGAATTTTCTTTGCCCCTGCTGCAAAGCCTGGTTGACCAGGGTTTTAAGGTTGTGGGGGTGGCCACCCAGCCTGATAGGCCGGTGGGCCGCAAGCAAGTCCTTACCCCTACGCCTACTAAGATCTTGGCAGAGAAATTGGGCTTGCCTGTCTATACCTGGCCTAAATTAGACCAGGCCCATATGGGCGATGATTTAGAGAACTTACAAGCAGACCTGATTGTCACTTCTGCCTACGGGAATATTTTACCCGCGGCAGTGCTGGCACAGCCGCGCTACGGCTGCCTCAATATCCACCCCTCGCTGCTTCCGCGCTGGCGGGGTGCTTCCCCTGTGGCCTCTGCCATTATGGCAGGTGACCAAGAAACGGCCCTCTCTATCATAGAGATGGGTGAAGGCCTTGATGATGGTGACTTAGTGGCTTCTTGCCGTTTGCCGATTTTGCCAGAAGATGATACACCGAGTCTTAGTCAGAAGCTGTCTGAACTCTCAGCGGTCCTGCTGCCTAAAATCCTGCCGGCCTGGTATCGTGGCCTGGTGGAGACTAGGGCTCAGGACGATCGTCAATCCACCTATGCCAAGAAGCTGGAAAGGGAAGATGGGCTGCTGGACTTTACCCAAACTGCGCAGGCCAATGTAGACAAAATTCGTGCCCTTACCCCCTGGCCTGGTACCTATACCTTTTACCAGGGCAAACGCTATAAAGTTATTGGCGCTTCGGTAGCTGACCAGTGCAGCCTGAAGCCCGGTCAAGTGGTTCGCCATGAGCGCGACCTTTTAGTAGCTTGTAAAGATGCCTGCTTACGCTTGGAAACCCTGCAGGGGCCCAATGGCAAACTCGTACAAGCAAGTGACTGTTTTCACAATTTTGCCGAAGGCTCATGCTTCGGCGAATAAGTGATTCAGGCCTTTCAAAACTATGTAATAAAGGAGCAGCCTATGCAATTTTTACTCTTTGGCTATTTCTATGTTCCTCTGGATAGGTGGTACTACATCCTGGTCCTGCCTTGCTTCTTTCTATCTCTTTTCGCGCAATTTAAGGTCAAGTCGAGTTTTAACAAATACAGCAAAGTTCAAGCAAGCCGTGGGATTACTGGCTCGCGTGTGGCCCGGGATATTCTGCAATCTGCAGGCCTGATGCAGGTAGGTGTGGAGCGGGTAGGAGGCAGCTTAACTGACCACTACAGTCCCAAAGAAGAAGTTTTACGCCTATCTGAGCCAGTGTATAATTCCAGTTCAATTGCGGCCTTAGGGGTAGCTGCGCACGAGGCAGGCCATGCCCTGCAATATGGTGATGCCTATTTCCCGATTAAACTGCGGTCGGCCATTTATCCGGTGGCCCGTATTGGTTCAGGCGCGGGACCTTACCTGGCAGTCTTAGGTCTAATTTTCCAAAATGATGTGCTGTTTAACATAGGCATTATTTTCTATGCCGCTGCGGTCCTTTTCTACTTGTTTACCCTGCCCGTAGAGTTCAATGCTTCCCGCCGCGCTTTACAAGTGCTGGAAACGGGTAACTATTTGACGGCAGATGAACTTAAGGGTGCCCGGTCTGTCCTGAGTGCTGCCGCCCTCACCTATGTAGCCGCCGCGGCTACGGCCTTCGCCTCCATGCTGAGACTTCTTCTCCTGCGCAACGAAAGCGAACGCTAATGGCCAAGTCTAGTGCTGATCCGGCGCGTGTTTTAGCTTGCCAGGTCCTCTACCAGGTCCTGGAGGAAGGCGCTTTTTCTAATGAAGCCCTAGACCAGGGCCTGCAGGAGAGCGATTTATCTGCCCAGGACCGGGCATTTGCTGCGGCCCTGGTATACGGTACCTTGGGTAGGGTACGGGCCCTTGACCAGGTGCTGAGACGCTATAGTTCCAGACCGCTAGAAAAAATTGAAGCGCGCGTCTTAACGATTTTGCGCCTAGGCCTCTGGCAAATGCTTTATGCCTATGCGGTACCAGCTTTCGCCGCGGTAGACGAAGCCGTTAAACTCTGCCACCATTTTGGTTTTGCCAGGGCTGCGGGGTTTGTCAACGCGGTTTTAAGGCAGGTTGAACCGGAGCAGATCCACTGGAAAAAGAAGGATAAGGGGCTAGAGCTGGGCTTGGGCAACGAGCTGTTTGGGCTCTTCCGCAGCTGGTACGGCGATAGCCAGGCCTTGGATTTGGCTGAGTATTTTTTGAGTTCAGACTTTCCCTTAACCGTACGTGTAAACCCTACGAAAACTACTCCGCAAAGACTTTCTCAGTCCCTGGCAGAGGAAGGCTATAAGGCGAGTCCCGGCCTTTACTTAGACTCAGCCCTGCGCCTGGAACTTGGTCCTTGCCGCTTGGACCAGCTTAAGGCTTTCCAAGCGGGACATTTAATGGTGCAATCTGAGCCGGCCCAGATGGTGGGCGCCCTTTCAGGAGCCGAGAAAGCTCGCAGTATTTTGGACCTCTGTGCTGCTCCCGGCGGTAAAACCTGTGACCTTGCGGAGAGAAGTCAAGCGGGAAGCTTTGTCTTGGGCCTTGACCTCTTAGATGACCGTCTGGCTACAGCGCGCAGGAATGCTCAGCGCTTGGGCTTGCAGCTTAATTTCTTGCAAGCAGATGCCACCGATCCGCAAATCGGCCGACACATTCAGGAGGCTTTCCCTCAATATAAGGGTCAGGCCGACCTCCTGCTCTTGGATGTGCCCTGCTCTGGTCTGGGCCTCCTTGCGAGAAAACCAGAACTGCGTTTGCGGGTGGGCTATGAGGACTTAAAACGCTTCCCACCCCTGCAGCTGGCCATGCTGGCTAATGTCAGCCCGCTCTGCCGGGCTGGAGGCAGGCTGATCTATTCCACCTGTACCCTTAATCCTGCCGAGAACCAGGACTTGGTGCGAGAATTTTTAGCTAGTGAGGAGGGGCAGAAGTTTGAACTAGAACCTATACAGGCTAAAATTCCCCCGCGCTTGGCAAAACTTCTGGCTACGGATTTTGCCAGCCAGGACCTGTTAAACCAAGGATTCTTGCTCTTCCGGCCTGATCTTACTCAGACCGACGGTTTTTTCCTCTGTCTCTTGCGGAAAAAGCTCTAAAAAAGTTAAGTACGTGACCGCAACCTCTAAGTAGGAGCTCAAGAGTTAAGTCTATGACCCCCCATGCGAATTTTTTAGATCTTGAAAAAACTGACCTCCAGGCTTGGTGCCAGAAGCAAGCTTTCCCTGCTTTTCGCGCCAAGCAGCTCTACCAATGGCAAAGCAAGGGGATCAGCGATTTCTCGGATATGTCCAACCTGCCCCTGGCTTTGCGAGACAAACTTGCCGCGGATTTTTGGCCAGGCTTGCCAGACATCCGGCAAGTTCAGAGTTCAAGTCACGAGGATTCTCAAAAATTCCTCTTTGCTTATCCAGACGGAGAGACAATTGAGGCAGTTCTCATGTCTCATAATTACGGACTCTCTGCCTGCCTTTCCAGCCAGATTGGCTGCCGCATGGCCTGCCGCTTTTGCGCCTCTACAGGCCTGGCTTTGAAACGTAACCTGACGCGGGGAGACCTTTTGGGACAGTTTTTGGCTTTGGAACATTATTCCGGCCAGGCCATCAGTAACCTAGACTTGATGGGTATTGGCGAGCCCCTGGACAATTATACGGAGGTTATAGCCTTTATTCGGCGCCTGACAGCCCCGGACTTTAGGAATTTTTCCGTGCGCAGAATTAGTCTTTCCACCTGTGGCCTGATTGAAAAAATTTATGACTTGGCTAAGGAAGGCTTAGGCTTGACCCTGGCCATTTCCTTACATGCGCCTGACCAAGACCTGAGGGAGAAGCTTATGCCCATAGCCAAGACTAATCCCTTAGAAGACCTGCTTGAGGCAGCCGACTTCTACTTTGCGCAAACAGGCCGGAGGGTTTCTTATGAATACGCGCTCTTTGCCGGCATCAATGACAGCATAGACCAGGCTAGAGCCTTGGCCCAGCTGCTGAGAGGACGCAATTGTCATGTAAACCTTATCCCTGCGAATGAAGTGGAGACCAGCCCATTTAAGGCTACGCACCTTCAGCAGGTCCAAGCTTTTGCTAGGACCCTGCAGGACCAGGGTATTAATGCCACCGTCCGCAGGTCTCTGGGCAAAGACATTGACGCCGCCTGCGGTCAGCTCCGCCGCCGCAGCTTGCTTGCTGGCCCTGCAAGCAAATGATAGAATAATTATCAGTAATTTTAGCTATAAAGAGCTTAATCTGTGCTAATTAGAGATAAAGAGGTTGTCGGTGAAAAAGCGAGTTGACTTTGCCATAAAAACTGACCGTGGCCTAGTGCGGGAAAAGAATGAGGATTCGTATTTTTCCTATTTTGCGCCTGAGGACTGGCCCTGCGCCTTTGCCGTGGCAGATGGCATGGGTGGGCATTCCGATGGAGAAGTTGCCAGTAAAGTGGCCATTGATTATTGTCGGGAGCGTTTAGCTCGTGACTTGAGCAGTCAGGACCAGGCAGAACGCACAGAAATGCTTCTTTCTGACACCATTCAAAAAGCCAATGTCCAGGTTTATCTGCGGTCTTTGGAAAAGCAGGGAGCCTCAGGCATGGGGACAACCCTCACTTTGGCCGTCCTGTATCCAGAGTCTCTTTATTTGGGCCATGTGGGTGATTCCCGTTGCTACATCATGCGCAGGGGCATTTTGGAAAAGATTTCCCGGGACCATACTCTAGTTCAGGAAATGCAAGATGCGGGTACTCTTACGGCTGAAGAGGGCGCGACTCATCCCCAAAGACACATTCTTACCCAGGCTTTGGGCGTGCCAGAATATCTGAAGCCTGAGATCCTGCGCCTAGAAATTAAGAAAAATGATCGCTATTTGCTCTGCAGCGATGGACTGCATGGCTATCTTTCAGAACAGGTTATTGAAGAGACTTTACGCAAGGCGAAAAACGCTGAAGCTTGTGTCAACGACTTTGTAGAGCTTGCGCTGGCATCAGGTGGATACGACAACATTACCGCTATTGCTATCTTTATTTGAGAGGAATAGCTATGCAATCCGCGCAGCAACACATCTCAAAGGGCTTTATTCTGGATGAACGCTATGAAGTCCTCGAGGCCTTGGGCCAAGGGGGTATGGCTTACGTCTACCTGGCTCAAGATTTACGTACGGGACGTAAAGTTGCCCTAAAGCTGATGCGGGACGAACTCTCGGGAGACCAGGAATTTATCCGCCGCTTCGCAACCGAAGCTCGGGCTGCGGCCAGCCTGGACCACCCTAATATTGTCCAGGTCTTAGATTATGGCCAGGACGGGGAAGTACGCTATATAGTCCAGGAATTTGTCGAAGGCACCAATCTTAAAGAGCTGATCTTAGAAAGTGGCCCGCTTAAATGGGATGTAGCGGTCCCTCTAATGATCCAGATCGGCCTGGGCCTTGAACATGCTCACCGCCGGGGTATTATTCACCGGGATATGAAACCCCAGAATGTCTTAATTACTCCGGATATGACTGCCAAGGTTACGGACTTTGGTATTGCCCGAGCCGCAATTGCCAACACGATTACCCTCACGGGCGGTATGGCCTTTGGCTCAGTGCATTATTTTTCTCCGGAGCAGGCCAGGGGCGGCAAGGTAACGGAGGCCTCTGATCTTTACTCTTTAGGCCTTATGCTTTATGAAATGCTTACGGGCTGCCTGCCTTTTGACGGAGAGTCTTCAGTGGCGGTAGCAATCAAGCAGCTGCAAGAAATGCCAGCCCGCCCTAGCAAGCTCAATCCTTCTATCCCTCCCGGCTTGGAGGCGATTATCTTTAAAGCTATTCAAAAGAGCCCTGAACGCCGCTACCAATCGGCGCGGGAATTTGTTAATGAGCTTGACCGCTTCATGGTAAACCCTCGAGCCTTCCAACCTTCTTATCCTGCCCAGGCCCAAAACTGGTCATCTTCTTCTGCGGCTTTAACTACGGACAAGACTGATGCTAACTATAACAAGATTGAGGAGCTGGAACGCACTATAGATAAGCGCCGCAAATCACGTCTGCGGGATACCCTTTTGGTCCTGCTCCTGGTGGTGCTGGCGGGAGGAGCCTTAGTCTATCTGTTGAGTTCGGCTGTGCAGCGCTTTAACTTCAATAACCGCCAGCAGCAAGCTGAAGATATTTTGGTGGTAGACCGTTACGTAGGCCGCCAGGTTTCGGAGGTGGAGTCTGAGCTCAAAGAACTCTACGGAGATAATTTTGAACTGATTGCCGTCCAGTCCGAAACCCAGGAAAAGGGTGTGATCTTTGAACAAGAGCCCAATTATGGCACCAAGCTCCGTAAGGAAGATGCCCATATCAAGTTGAAATACTCTGTGGGCAAGGCGGAAGTTACACTGCGAGATGTCAGCAAACTCGACAGTGAGGAAGCCCGCCGTCTCTTGGAAAAAGATGGCTTCAATGTGGTTATTTATCAGGAGTTTTCCGCAGACTTAGAAAGGGGCAAGGTTATTCGCACAGAGCCCGAGGCCAATGCCTTGGTCAACGAAGGCGCGCGAATTGCCGTATATGCTTCTCGGGGCAGTGAACAAGTATCCGTTCCGCCCTTGGTAGGCTTAACCTGGGACCAGGCTAAAGAAGTCTTGGACGAGCTGGATTTGCGGATGTATGGCGAGTCCTACCATTACAATGCCCAAGGTAAAAAGGAAGAAGTCCCGGAATATCTGCGGGTTATTCTTAAGCAATACACAGATGCTGATACGGTCGTACAGAGGGGCTCCAGCATGCGGGTTGACTATGGTACAGCCGAGGACTATGACAAGGTCAAGCAGGGTATGGAGCTGGGTAAACCAGATTCACCGCAGGCGAGGGGCCTCGTTTTAATGCCTGACCTCAAGGGCAGGACCGCTGCGGAAGTTCGGGCTATCTTAGACCCCATCTGGCCCGCAGGCGCTCCTCGCTATTATCTGTCACGCTCAGCCAACATTAGTGACGTCACAGACGAAGGGGCAGTCGTGGTCAACCAGTCTACCCCGGCCGGCCAGCTTTTTGATCCCTATGAGGATTCCCTGATCGTGTCCTTCGATTTGCGTTAACCTAGATTCGCGGTAACCTAAATTCTTGGTGTTTAAAGTGAGGAAAATGTGGAGCTAAATCAGGCGAGAATTTTGCGCGGAGTGGCAGGCGTTTATCTGCTCTCCAACCCCAGCACAGGTTTCCGCGGCCAGGCCGTGGCTCGCGGACTCTTCCGCAAAACTGCGACCAAGCCCCTGCCTGGTGATCTAGTTACTTACACTTCCTCTGCGGACCCGGATATTCCCTGGCTCATCACAGAAATTCTGCCGCGCCGCAATGAATTGCGCAGACCACCCCTAGCTAACCTGGACCAGTTAATGTTGGTATCCTCCGCGGTTTTACCGCGGGTGGACTTCCACTACTTAGACCGCATGATTTGCTATGCCGTCAATAACCAGATCCGCCCTCTCCTCGTATTAACTAAATGTGACCTGCCTGAAGCCGCGGCAGTCCGGCAGGAGTTTACGGATTATTTTGCGGCATCTGGCTTTCCTCTCTATTTCACCGGCTGGGACGACCAGGCTAGTTTAGACCAGTTCAAAGTCCTGCTGGCAGACAAATTTACTGCTCTGGCCGGCCAATCCGGGGTGGGTAAGTCAACCTTGATGAATCGGCTTTTAGGTGACCAGGTTTTGGAAACCGGCTCCTTGTCTGACAAGGCGGGGAGGGGCAAGCAGACTACGCGGTCTGTAGAAATTTATGCCTTAGACTCGGCTTTTATTGCGGATACGCCGGGTTTCCAAGCTATTGACATCCAAAGTATGGGCTTGGAGCCCCGAGACCTTGTGGCAGCCTATCCCGAACTACAGGCGATAGCCCCTTACTGCCGTTTTGCAGACTGCAAACATTTGCAGGACTTGGGCTGTGCCAAGGACCAGGCCAAGATTAGTCCTGAGCGGATGGCAACGTATATAAACTTGCGTCAGGCTTTAGAAGAACAAAAGCTTTATTAAATATTGATAGGGAGTTACTATGCGCGAATCAACCATCATGGCCCAAAACCTGTTGACTAGTGGTCAAGCCCTTATTGCACCATCGCTTTTGGCAGCGGACTTCACCCAACTAAAACAGGAGCTTGCAGCTATTCAGGATGCCGATGCCTTGCATCTAGATATTATGGACGGCCACTTTGTCCCCAACATTTCCTATGGACCTGGTCTCGTTAAGCAACTAAGACCTTATTGGGACAAGCCCATGGACGTGCACCTCATGGTGGACCGGCCAGAAGATTGGCTGGAGGTCTTTGCTCAGGCGGGCGCAGATATTATCGTATTCCACTGGGAAGCGGCCGCACACGCGCATAGACTTATCCAGGAAATACACCGCTTGGGCTGCCTGGCGGGTATTTCTTTAAATCCTGGTACACCGGTAAGTCTCTTAGCAGATCTTTTACCCTTCTTGGACCAAATCCTCTTGATGACTGTGAATCCTGGTTTTGGCGGTCAATCCTACATTGCGGAAATGGAAGGCAAAATCAGCCAGGCCAGACGGATGATTGAGGAGAGTGGCCGCAATATCCTCCTAGAGGTGGATGGCGGCATCAAAAAGGAAACCATAGGTGGAGCAGCCGCAGCAGGCGCCAACTTCTTTGTGGCGGGAACGGCAGTATTCAAAGCGGAAAATCCTTCAGAAGAAATAAAGAAACTGCGGCAGCTGGCGGGAGCTGGGCTCTCCGCGGGGACACCTAAGCCTAATGCTTTAATCTAAAGGAGCCTCTCAGATGTGGCAAGCCCTATTTTTGAGCGGTGACCTGCGCGCTCCGAAAAGGATCCGGACTCTGGCCGAGACCTGTGATTTAATCTGGACAGCGGACGGGGGCTTGGACCGGGCCCGCCTGCTGGGCTTAAAACCCCATATGCATGTGGGAGATAATGACTCCCTCAGCTCAGCAGGCTTAGCCTACCTGCAAGAGCAGGACATAGGTCAATTAAAATTCCCTGTAAAAAAAGATGAACCAGATTCGGCCTTAGCTCTTCACTATATGCTGGAACAAGAATATGCCTGGCGCAGAGGACAGGGGCCTCAGAGCTCAAAAGTCCTAGAGGGAGGGCAAGTCCCTCTATCCATAGGCCTAGCGGGGTCCGGCATCATGCTCTTGGCGGGGCTGGGCTCTCGGGTGGACCATGTCCTGGCTAACCTAGATCTGGCTGGACGTTATGCCCAGCCTGACCTGGCCTTCCTGGTGACAGATGGGCTTACGGAGGTGTGGACCCTTAAGGGACCTTGCCAGGCCCAACTTAAGCTGCCAGACCAGGGTAGGTCAGAAGCTTACATTTCCCTTCTGGCGGTCAGCCCGGAGGTCAGCGGCCTAAGTCTGCGGGGTACCATGTGGCCCTTGGAAAACCGCAAGCTTTATCAGGGGATAAACCTGGGGATCTCCAACCAACCCCTAGCGGGTGAGGAAATCCAAGTAGAGTTTACCCAGGGGACGCTCAGGTTAGTACTTAGCCGCGAGGACAAAGATCAAGTGAAACTTAAGCTTTAGTGCTCGCAAGATTTTTTGACCCTGCACAGGGTCTGGACTAGAATAGGAAAATATCTCAGTCAAGTTTGGAAGAATTATCAGGCTGTGACTTGTGTTTTAAGGAGGACCCATGACCAAGAACGTATATGATGTCTTAGCAGAACGCGGCTATATTGCCCAGGTTTCCCACGCAGATGAACTGCGCGACCTACTCGGCAGCGAGCCGATTAGTTTCTATACGGGTTACGATCCTACCGCAGACAGCCTACATGTGGGCCATCTCTTACAGCTTATGGCTATGTCCCATTTACAGAAAGCTGGCCACCGGCCGGTAGTCCTCTTAGGTGGGGGCACGGGCATGATCGGTGACCCTTCGGGACGTACGGATATGCGCCAGCTGCTTACACCGGAGCGGGTCCAGCATAACGTCGACAGCTTCCGCAAGCAGATGGGCCGTTTTATTGACTTTTCCGAGGGCAAGGCGATCTTTGTTAACAATGCAGACTGGATTTTACCTCTGAATTATATTGATTTCCTGCGCGAGGTCGGTCCGCACTTTTCAGTTAACCGCATGCTGGCGGCTGAGTGCTATAAAAACCGTCTGGAACAAGGCCTTACTTTCTTGGAATTTAACTACATGCTCCTACAGGCCAACGATTTCCTCCACCTCTATCAAACGGAGAACTGCAAATTGCAGCTGGGCGGAGATGACCAATGGTCGAATATCTTGGCCGGTACGGACTTGATTCGCAGGAAGGGCCTGGGCCCAGCCTATGCTCTGACTTTTACCCTGCTGACCAAGGCGGATGGGGAGAAGATGGGTAAAACTTCTTCTGGCGCCCTGTGGCTGGACGAAGAAAAGCTGCCAGTTTATGACTTCTACCAATACTGGCGGAATATTGATGACCGCGATGTAATCAAATGCATGAAGCTCTTGACCTACATGCCTTTGGAAGAAATTGCGGATTACGCCAAACTGGAAGGCTCAGCAATTAATGAGGCCAAAAAGCGCTTGGCTTTAGAGGTTACCAGCCTGGTACATGGCGAGGAAAAAGCCAAACAAGCCGAAGCCCAAGCTGAAGAAATTTTCGGGGCTCAAGGCGCAGGCAGGGCTGAAGGCATGCCCGGCAGGGAACTGAAGGAAGAGGATTTCGGCAGACCCCTCTTAGACATCTTAGTAGATTTTGACTTTATTCCCTCTAAGTCGGAAGGGCGCCGCTTGATCAAGCAAAACGGTCTCAGCCTTAACGAAGAAGCAGTAAGCGACTTCAATCGCACTTTGGAAAAGTCTGATCTGCAAGAGGGTGCGGCCGTGGTCCGCCGAGGCAAAAAGAATTATTTCGCCTTAAAGTTTGAAGGCAAATTTTAAGCGTCGAGTCTTTAACTATCTGGCTCTAATTAACTAACTGGCTCTAAGCAACCCGCAAGTTGCTTAGAGCTTTTTTATGGACTCTATAATTGGACGGGCGGCTCTAAGAGCTCGTTTTCCAGTTCGGGTTTGCCTGCCAAGTAGGACCAGAGAACAGCTGCTCTCCGCTCAACTAAAGCTTGGGCGCGTACTGCGGGATCGTCCGAATTTGCGGTTTCGGAAAAACGTGAGAAAACAGGGATCCTGGCTTTTTCTTGCATCTTGCGCAGAATATAGCGGCCATCCCGGTTAAAGGCTAGGGGA
This sequence comes from uncultured Oscillospiraceae bacterium, assembly GCA_964398655.1. Classification (GTDB taxonomy): domain Bacteria; phylum Bacillota; class Clostridia; order Saccharofermentanales; family DTU023; genus SFFI01. The sequence continues at coordinate 2,605 of CAYNNG010000012.1, read as the reverse complement.
AAGAGATAGGCGGGTTGGTCTCCCGCTTGACTCATCAGCGCTTGATCAATACCTAAGAGATAGGAGCTTAAGGCCCTCTGAACTCTGCCGGGAGGGAAATTTTTGGCTGTAACAGAGGTTAGCAAATCTTGATCTCCAGCCTTGGAGAAGACCCGCTCGGCCAAACCTCCCTGCATATCGCGATAAACGGCTAGGTCTGCAGGCGAATTTACGCGGGTGAGCGACAGTCTAGCTAAGTCGAGGAAGCTAGGATTTATCACAAAATTTCCTTGCCTGAGGTCGTTTAAGAGGAGGCTGAGGCTTTCCGTAGGCATATGGGCCGCAAGCTCCTGTACCAAGTCCAGCGTAAGCAGGGTAGGGGTGGAAGCGGCTTGAGCAGCGCCTTCCTGGTCCCAAGGGGCCAGCCAGGTGGATTCTTGCTTACTTTGGAGGGCGGCTTGCTCAACCAGGGCCCGCAAGCTGCTTGCTCCCCGGTTGTCCTCTTTACGCGGACAAAGGAAAAAGCCCGGCTTAGGCCAGCCGGCAGGCAGTCTAGTCCTGGCGGCCAAATATTCTGCGCAGAGTCGGGCATTAGGCCTATTAAAAACTTCAATAACTTGGGGATCAGCGCCTAGGTGGAGGAGAGCGTTCGCCCTGGCCTGATGAGGACTTAGACCTTCACCAATGAGGTCCCGGATGGCAGCCTTGAGCTCAGGGCTTTCCGGAGAGATCAAGCGAGCAGCCTCCTGTATTAAGGTTTTGTCGGAGATTTCTGCTGAAGCGGCTTGGGTCCTCACCAGGCCAGAAGCTGCCAGAAGGCTTACCCCAGCCTGGGCATAAGTCTCACCAGCGGTGCTGGAAAAATACTGAGGCAGGAGTAGGACTAAGTCCGCGCCTGCTGTTACAGCGGCCCTGGCCCTCTGACGAGGACTTTGCAAACTGGGACAGGCTCTCTGACAAAAATAAGAGGACAGAGCGATCACGATTTTCGTATCCGGCCCCAGTTTATCCTTCACCCAAGCCAATTGGCTTAAGTGCCCTCGATGAAAGGGATTGTATTCGGCAATTATTCCCACAACATGCATGCTTGCTTAAATCTCCTTAGCCCGGCTATTATAGCAGAAGCCCATGTGTCCATAGGCCTTTTGAGTCAGCAAAGGAATGCATAAATTCATGACACAGCAAGATAAAGAACAAGGCAGACCCGATAATTTACCTCTCGACCAGCAAAAGTCGGAGGACCAGGATCGTTTAGATAAGTATCCTATTCCGCCCATGCCTGGTCAGGACATGCGCAAACCTCTCTTAGAAAAGGTTGACCAGCATTTTGGTGAAGTGTTTTTTGACCGCATGCGGAGTCATGGCTCGCGCTTTAATGGTAAAAAAGGCTGGATTCTGCTTTTTTGTGTCATCCTCATTGTAGGCCTAGGTCTGGCCTATTTTCTCTGGCCCCGGCCCCAGGCAGCTCCTTCCCCAGTGAGCTGGGACCTGCTGCCCGTAGCCCAATTACAAAAGACCTCCTATCAGCTTTTGAGTGGGGAAGCTGGCTTGTTAGACCGGCTTAACCAGGCTTTCCGCCTGGAAACTGAATCCGGCGCAGATTTATCCGACCAGTATGCTGACCAAAGTCTCTTGCTGCATGCGGAGCGGGATAATCCTGCCAGTGCTTTGACTTTACAGGCCCAGCCTCAAGCCAAGCTTAGCCTGGAGGATGCTCTCTTACACTTACAGGTCCTCTTGGCACAGCGTGACAGCAAAGCCTTCAGGCAGGCACAAGTGAGTATCAGCGAGACCTACGCTGACCAGCTGGGACCTGAAGCTCCTAGCAGCAGCTGGCCCGCCAAATTGGCCTATCTGCGCCAGCTATTTTTGGCTAGCCAGTACTGGCCGGAGGATGAGGTCTTTGCGGAAATCGACCGCTTGAGCGGGGAACTTCTCCCGCTTTTTGCCGCAGACTTAGACTTGGCCCACCATGAAGATTTTGAGGAAGTCATACCTACCGTCTTGTCCTCGAACGAAAAAGAATCTTACCAGGCGGAGCGTGACCTGGAGGTAGTACGCTTAGACCAGATAGACCTTTGGGTTTTACAAGCCCTGGCCTCGCGAGATCCTGCCTGGCAGGACATGGCGGATAAGTGGCTGGAGATCGCGCGCAAGGCCCGCTTGGACTCGGGCTTTTATGCCTATGCCTGGGACCCCGCGACCCAGTCCTATGTGCCCTCCGCGGGCTCGACCTTCCAAGCGGATACCTTAGCCAGTTTGACCCAAATCCGTTATCTCTGGGAAGTAGGTGAGGGGAAGCCAGAAGATCTCTTGACCTTCAATCAGCTGCTTATGACAGCTGGTCAGTTCTATGAAAGCTATAACCAAATAAACCTTACACCCATAGGAGATGAGACCTCCCTGCCCGCTCTCCTAGCCTATAAAGAAGTCAGCCTCCTGGCGGGTCAAAGCCTAAGCCTGGATCTGGCCAATCAAAGCCTGAAACTTCTAACCAGAGGAGACTCTATTCCCGCGGGGCAGGGTTTTCTCTACCGGCCTGGGCAGGAGGATACCTTCTATTTCCAAGATAACTATCAAAACCTCCTGCTTAAAGCTTGGGAGCTTAGTCTTAGTGAGAGTGAAT
>CAYNNG010000011.1:48796-53160 GCA_964398655.1 uncultured Oscillospiraceae bacterium | reverse complement strand
CTACGATTTCCGGTTTACGCCTAAGGCAATGACCAACACAATTGATATGGGGAAAAAGAAGACGGCTACGCCGTACCCCAACGACTTAAAAATATTTTTGATCCACCTTTTCTTGTCTTGATCCTCCTTGTATTCAGTCCAAAAGACAAGCAAGCTAGCTAGGGCAGTAATAATTCCCGCCCAGAGCAAATATAGAAAAACTCGCCTCATGTTGGCATCCGTATCATACATGGTTAGCACCTCACTCCTACTCCACTTTATAGTATTGCGCCTGCTCTTGGAAGAGCTTGGTGTAGAGACTGTTCGGATTTTGGATCAGGTCTTCGTGCGGGGCAAAGCCTTCCACCCGACCCTCGTTGAGCACTAGGACCTTGTCGCAGAAGCGGGAAGAGGCCATGCGGTGGGAGATGTAGAGGGCGGTCTGGCCTTGGACCAGGCTGTCGAAGTGTTCATAGATTTCGGCTTCGGCCAGGGGATCAAGGGCAGAGGTGGGCTCGTCTAAAATCACGAGAGATCCGTCTTTATACAGGGCCCGCGCGATGGCCAACTTCTGGGCTTGGCCGCCGGACAGTTCTGTGCCGCCCTCGTTGAGACTTTTATCCAATAGAGTACGCATACCCTCGGGCAGGTCTGCCACCACCTGGCCCAAGCCGGCCTGGGCCAGGATGTTTTTGATTCGCTCCTGAGCATAAGGGCTAAGGGCCTCATCTGGCTGAGAGGCAACATTAGCCTGGATGGAGAAGGGCAGAAGGCGGAAATCTTGGAAGACCGCCGCCAGCTCTCTGAGGTAGGAGTTTTCGTCCAGGGTCTCCAAGTCTTGACCATTGATAAGAATTTTGCCGGAACTCGGCTTAAAGAAGTGGCATAGCAGCTTGACCAAGGTGGTTTTGCCAGCCCCATTTAAGCCGACTATAGAGATTTTCTCGCCTTGGTTTATCCGGAAGCTGACGTTTTGCAGGATGGGCTGGTCGGTGCCGGGATAGGTGAAAGAGACATCCTGAAATTCAATAGTTTGAATGGGTTGACGCTCTCCCTTCCCACCTAGTTTGCCCTCGGAGGCCTGTTTTGTCCCAGCCAATTCAGGCCTGACTGATTCCGGGTCAGCTAATTTCGAAGCGCATGATTCCAAGCCTGCTGGCCCCGCTTCGCCCAATTCCGGCAAAGCCATAAAGGTCTGGTAGGGTTCCAGATAGTCTATGTATTGCTTGGTCCCGCGGAGCGCGAGGAAGATCTGCTGCATGGCGTGAGAGAATTGCTGGGCCGCACCAGCATATAGGGTAAAGGAACCCAGGCTGATTCTGGGTCCTCCCAGGGTGGTCAGGACCCGGAGGCCGGCATAACCATAGGCCGCTATGGTCTGCAGGCTAATAATTAAGGATTGCAGACCCTCAACCTGGCCCACTTTTTTCTTATAAGTGTCCAGCCAATCACAGATTTCTCGGTTCACTTCTTCAATCTTTTGATTGAGGAGGGGCGCCAGGTCGTAAATTCTTGCGGCCTGCTGGATATCATAGTCAAAACCGGACTGCACATAGTAGCCGTATTTGCGGTTCACCTCTACGAGGTTGAGGAAAAAATTGGTCTCATATTTCTTGAGGTAGTTGCCCAGCCAGGCATTGAGGCCGAAGCAGGCCAGTAAAAAGGCCAGGAGGAGCCAGGAAAGCTGACAGAGCAGGCTGCCTAGGAGGATCAGGTTGACCAGGTTTTGCAGGACCAAGCGGAGATTGTCGAGAATGTTTTTTACGACAAATTGGTTGACGATGGCAAAGGAGGCCTGTTCCTTGAGCTTGAGAAGGTCGGGGTCTTCCAGGCTGCTGTAGGGCAGATGACTTATCTTGCGGGCGATATCCTGCTGAAAACCCTCTTGCACCTGGTGGGAAAGGGGGTCTAACTTGCTGAGACAGAAGTTATCCAGAAGCTTGAGCAGGGCCTCGGCCAGAGCTAGGCCGCCCACTAGGTACAGGGCGCGGTCCCAGGGCAGCTGGCGGGTAATGGCATCCAGGAGCAGCTTGGGAAGAAAGACCCAAAGGGCAATTTGGAGGGAGGCCGCCAGGGTATCCAACACCAGGAGTGCCAGGTAGCCGGGAGCGGTCTTCCGGGTTTGTCGGATCACGGTGGCGAGCAAGCGCCCGTGCTGGCGGAGCTTTTGCTTCCGGCTGACCGGCTTTTCCTCTACGCTCTGGACCAGCCGGGACTGGCTGGATTGAGATTTATGCTGCTTGCCTGCTTTATCGGCGGAAGTTTGGGACTGCCTATCCTCTTTGCCCGAGCGAGACTTAGCCAACCTGCCTGCCTTCTTGAAGCGGGCTTCGGTCTTTCTAGCTTTCTTGTCTTGTACTTTATTCATGTTCATCTCCAGTGGGCTTTGCCGGGCTCTAGTTTTCCAGAGGGCAGGCGGCGGCCTGCCCTTCTAGGTCAGGGGGATCTGAGGCATCAGGGGAGCCAGGGGCATCTGGGGCAGTTGTTTGATAGTACTTGCCCTGGGTCGTAAACATCTCGTAGTAAAGTCCGCGTGCCGCCATGAGTTCCTCGTGGCTGCCTATTTCGGCAATCCTTCCTCCGGACAGGAGGACGATGCGGTCACAGAAACTGGTTGAGGCTAGGCGGTGCGAGATGAATAGCCCGGTCCTGCCCTCTAGGGCTTGGGCAAATTCCTGGTAAACCTGGGATTCCGCCAGGGCGTCCAGGGCCGAAGTTGGTTCGTCTAAAATAAAGGCCGGGGCATCCTTGTAAAGTGCCCTCGCCAGCAGGAGCTTTTGGCTTTCTCCACCCGACAGCATGAGGCCTTCTGGATCAATAACTTTGAGCAGGTTGCTGTCCATGCCCTGGGGACTGGCCGCGACCTTATCCCAGAGCCCGACCTGGCGCAGGACAGCTTCTACTTGGGGGCGGTCGATCTGGTCCAGGCGTCCCACCACCTGCTGGGCAACCGTGATGGCCAGGGGCTTTTCGCTTTGGAAGACTACACTGAAAGCCTTATAGAGCGCGGTGCGGTCCAGGTCTCTGGTGTCTACGCCATTGATAAGGACCTGGCCGGAGCTGGGGAGGAAGAGCCCGGTCATGAGCCGGACTAGGGTGGATTTGCCGGCTCCGTTAATCCCTACCAGGGCCAGCTTTTCCCGGGGCTTGATGGTTAAATTTAAATGCTCGAGAACCAGGTCGTCGGAGCCGGGATAATGGAAGGACACGTCCTTAAATTCCACGGCAATATCTGCGTCCGCCGGTATAAGTTGACTGCCAGACTCCGCTTGTAAGTCCTGGTCGACAAAGTCTAAAAATTCTTGTACATAGCGACCCTCGCTGACGATGAGGCTGAGTTTGATCGACATTTGGTCCAAGACCTGCATGAGTCCGGTATAGGCCGTGAGGTAAAAGGCGAAATTGGCAATGCTGATTGTATGTGCCAGGGCGAGCTTAACTAAGACCGCGAGGCTAACTCCGGTAGAAGCCAAACGCACGACCAAGGGGACGTGGTTAAAGTTAAACTCCCGCCGGGCGATCTGACGGAGGAGGTCTAAGTAATCCTGCAAAATCTGCTGGTAGTAGTTCAAGACCATCCCCGAAAGGTCAAAGAGCCGGATATCCTTGCCATAGCTGAAATCTTGGGCCAGACGAGTGTAAAGGTAACGCTTGCGGTTTGCCTTGCTGGTTTGGTCCCTCAGTTCATAACGCAATTTACCGCTGCGGTAGCGGGCCCAGAAGAGAGCAAAAAGGGTGAGCAAGGGGAGGATAATCAGCCAAACTTTAGCCTGGGCTAAGATCACCAGGAGGACTAGGGTAGACAAGAGGTCAGCCGGCAGGAGAAAGGCCTGGCGATAGACCATTTGTAGCCCTGCGTTGTCCCCCGCCACCGCGTCCATGACCCGGTTGATGCGGTCATTAAACGCGGCGTCTTCTACATAGTGGTAGTCCATGCTGAGTTGGCAGGTCATGACGTCCCGCAGGTAATCCAGACGCAGGTAGGAAATACGGCCATAACTATAATTGCGGAAGATGGAGCTGAGCACGCCCGCAAGGCCGGCCAAGACCAGATAAGCCAGCAGGATATTGAGACAATTTTGCAGAACCGTCTGCATACCAGCGGGCAGGGCCCTGCCTGCGGCCCAAGTTAAAGCTTGAGCTTGACCCAGCTGGTCCAAAATCAGCCGGGGCAGGAGGGCGTTTAAAAGCGGCAGTAGGGCGCTGCAGAGGGTAAAACCGAGACAAAAGACCAAAATCGTGCGGTCCTTTGTCCATAACTTGGCCCAGAGATGGCGAGCCATGCGCCGATAGGAACCCTGACTGACCGCTGTTACTCCCCTCTTGTGTGTCTTCATCTTCATCTCCTCTGACATCTGCGTTATCTGCAGCTTGCCGTCTGTTGT
>CAYNNG010000011.1:45647-48696 GCA_964398655.1 uncultured Oscillospiraceae bacterium | reverse complement strand
TGTTCGCTTGTTATCTGCTGTCTGCTATCTGCAGCTTGATGTCTGTTGTCTGCCCAAGGGAATGCGCCATCTGGCCATTTGACCTGTGCTGCCTCCCTAAGCGGCGAACACCTCCCCAGCACTATAGCATCTTATCCCGGCGGGAGACCAAGACGGTCTGTTGTATGAGAGATCAACCAGTGGTTGTAGGTTATGTTTACAGCTGATGGCCCAAACAATGGCAGGCATAAAGAGGAATCGTTTGAATGCGGCCTTCCTGACCAGAATTTTTCTGAGAAATTCTGAGCCCTCGAACATCATAAGTATCTATAAAGCGGCGCAGGCTCTTGAAACTCTTGCCATTTCCTGCTTTTACCTCAACGCCGACAATCTGTCCCTGGGCATCTTGGTAGACAAAATCTAGTTCAGCATTTTGGTTGGGATTCCAGTAGTAGGCTTTAAGACCTTGAGCAACTAAGTTTTGCAAAACGAAAGTTTCTGCGATTGCGCCGCGGAATGAACCTAAAATGCTGTCATCTAAGTAAGAATAGGGAAAGCTTAGTTGAGGGTTGGCGATTCCGCTGAAACGGCATTCTGCCTACTATTTTTCAGTCTGCACAAGTTGGGGCGGATCCATAAAAAGTAGGCAATCTGGCTGAAACGGCTAATTGCCTACAATCTTCAAGGTGTCTGAGGCCAGAAAAGTGTAGGCAATTCGCGTGGAAGCGGATTTTGCCAGGTTGGCAGTTCCGCTGAAAGAGCATTTTGCCTACACTTTCGTGAGTCCCAAGAGCTTTAGAGGGCCCAAAAAGAGTAGGCATTTCAGAGGAACAGGCATTTTGCCTACTCTTTCCTGAATCCCAAGGGTTTGGGAGGGCCAGAATTGAGTAGGCACTTCGGCCGAAACTACATTTTCCCAACCATCTTAAAATTTTAAGGACTTAGGGGATCCCAATAAAGTTAGGCTATCTGGCCTAAACACCGGATAGCCTACTCTTCATGGATAATATATTTAGCTTGCGAGTGTCATCAAACAACGCGGCCTTCGCAGCGGGCAATTTCCGCAACTAGCTCTTCTCCTCCAGGGCTCAAGGGGATGAGGCGCTGGTTACGGCTGCCCCGGAAGGGGAGGGTCAACGTCTGCTGGGCCAAAATAAAGGGGCCGTCGATTAGAAGATCGACCTCCTGGAGCAGGTGGGCGATATCCTCCTGAGTTTCGGCCCAAGCTTTTAGTTGTTCCCAGACATAGCCTGTGTAGCAGATGACGTCGCCGCCGGAACTTTTGACTTGGGCGGCGAGGAGGGCGAAAGGGCCGGCCTGGGCGAAGGGTTCGCCCCCGGAGAGGGTGATGCCCTGCTGACCGGTGCTTTGTTGGTATAGTTGAAAAACTTGCCCCACATTTAAAACCTTACCTCCAAGCGGCAAGTGGGTCTCGGGATTGTGACAGCCGGGGCAGCGGTGGGGGCAGCCTTGGGCGAAGACCACGAAACGCAGACCGGGACCATCAACGGCAGAATCCGCCTGCCAGCCGGCCAGGCGGATCCTGCCGGCCTCCACATTGGGAGCAACCTCGATAGCCCCAGCAGCCCCAGGCCGCTTAAGCATAAGTACCACCTAAGCCATGCTTGACTCTTTCTTCCACCTCGTGGCGTTTGGCGTCGTTGAAGCGGTCCAGGGTGCCCACTAGGTAACCGGTAATCCGGCGTATGCGCTGGAACTTGGGTCCGCCGTCTGTCTCTCGCCGGCCGCAGCCTGGGCAAACATCGTTGATGATGCCGGTATAGCCGCACACGGGGTCGCGGTCGACGGGGTGGTTGATTGACCCGTAGCCGATGCCCTCGTCTTTCATGGTCAAAATTAGTTTCTCAAAAGCGGCCAGGTTATTTAAGGGGTCGCCATCCAACTCCACATAGGAAATATGGCCGGCGTTGGTCAGAGCGTGGTAGGGGGCCTCCAGGTGGATCTTTTCCGCGGCTGAGATAGGGAAGTAGACGGGTATATGGAAGGAGTTGGTGTAGAAATCGTGGCTGGTGATCCCAGGCAGGATCCCGTAACGCTCCCGGTCTAGGCGGAGAAAACGGCCTGACAGGCCTTCTGCGGGGGTAGCCAGTAGGGTGTAGTTAAGCAGCTCGGCTTGGGACCTTTGGTCACAGCGGCCGCGCATGTGCCCGATAATTTCTAAACCCAAGGCTTGGGCTTCTCGGCTGGCCCCGTGGTGCTGGCCGGTTAAGGCCACGAGGCACTCAGCCAGGCCGATAAAGCCTACTGACAAGGTGCCATGGCGGAGGACTCGCTCGAGGTCGTCTTCCGGTCTGAGATCCTCGGAACCTAGCCAGAGGTGCTCTCCCATGAGGAAGGGGAAATTGGCCAGATGCTTGCGTTTTTGGATCTCAAAACGCTGGCGCAGCTGGCGGAAGACCAAGTCCATGGTGGCGTCCAGACTTTCAAAGAAGCGCTCCTTAGAACCGCGGGCTTCAATACCCAGGCGGGGCAGATTGATAGAGGTGAAAGACAGATTACCCCGACCCTTGGTCACTTCTTTGGAGGGATCGAATACATTGCCCATGACCCGGGTACGGCAGCCCATATAGGCAACCTCGCTGTTGGGGTCGCCCTCCCGGTAATACTGCAGGTTGAAGGGGGCATCCAAAAAGGAGAAATTGGGAAAGAGCCGTTTGGCGGATACTTTGATAGCCAGTTGGAAGAGGTCATAGTTGGGGTCTCCCGGCTGGGTGTTGATCCCCTCCTTGACCTTGAAAATTTGCACGGGGAAGATGGCGGTCTCCTGCCGACCCAGGCCATCCCAGGTGGCTTGCAGCAACTGCTCCATGACCAGCCGGGCGGCGGGGCTGGTGCAGGTACCATAGTTGAGGGAAGAGAAGGGTACCTGGGCACCGGCGCGGGAGTTCATGGTGTTTAGATTGTGGATCAAGGCCTGCATGGCCTGGTAGGTATCGCGGCGGACCCGGTCGCCTACCTGCTGATAGAGGGGTTTCAGCTTGTCAGAGGCCTTGGCGCAGCCGGCCAAAACTGCGGTGTAGTCAGCCTGGGCGAGCTCTGACCGCTCTTC
>CAYNNG010000011.1:43790-45547 GCA_964398655.1 uncultured Oscillospiraceae bacterium | reverse complement strand
CCGCTCTTCGTCTAACGTTACGGTCTGAGACAGGCGCTCGGTCACCGCGTTTTTGGCAGACAAGTTTTCTACAACCATGTTTTCAACGGTCGTGTTTTCGGCAGCCAGGTTTTCGGCGACTGTACTTTGCTGGGTGTTGCTGTGGGTTTGTGACATAAAAATACTCTCCTCCAGTATTGCGAAAGAGAGCAGAGATAGTGCTTCAACCTGCCTGAGAAGCCCTAACCCGCTCTTGCCATCCTCCGTGGCACGGGTACCTCTGAGCCGAGTCTTCTGGCTTCACTCCCCACCTGCCCTTCCCAGCGGTCGGCATAGTCAGGTCTATACGTACGCTAGTGGTTATGCAGGCTTTGATGAGTGTTACAGCGGCGGGACCGCGCAGGACTTGCACCTGCTTCCTCATTAGCCTCTCGGCAGCTCAAAAGCACAAGATATAGTGTTATGCTTGGGATTATTCTACTCCATCTAGTGGATGTCAAATCGCTTACCACTTTGGACGGAGGTTTTGACGACGAATTTGCCAGGACAGGTTGGGAGCTTGCCAGGCAGGGCAGGGATATTTGGGTTAAACTGAAGAGCGAAATCTTTGTGCCGGCCAGGAGCTCTGATAAGCTACTCTAGTAAGCGACTAGGCTTAGTAGTTTTCAAGGTAGTCTTTAAGGAGGATGCCCGCCTTGAAGCGCGCCGGCCAGGGGGTATGTTCATGCTAAAATATGTGATTGTAGCTATCCTGCTATTTTGCTCCGGCTTTATGGACTCTATCGCGGGAGGCGGCGGACTTATCTCCTTGCCCGCCTTCTTGCTGGCTGGTCTGCCCCCTCACATGGCCCTGGCCACCAACAAGTTTTCCTCCTCCATCGGTACCACCGCCTCCACCGCCCGTTTCTTCTCCCAGGGCTACATGCATAAGGATGCTTTTATCTATATTGTTTTAGCCCTGAGCGGCGCCCACCTGGGCTCCAGTCTAGCGGTGCAGATCCCCGAACGCTATTTCCAATATCTCATGCTGATTATCCTGCCAATCGTGGCGGCCATCTCTTTTTACAGCGACCATGTGCGGCGGAAAAGTGCGGAGGTGAAGCAGCGAGGGGAGAAGGTTGAGCAGAGCGCTGGCTCTGCCCCTGCTAGCGATCTAGCTTCTGATCTGGCTGCTTATCCTGATCCAACTTCTGTTTCTCATCGCGAACCAGCACCGGCTCTTGATAGAGAGCAGACCTGGCCAGCTGCTCCTGTTTTCTTTGCTGGGCTAAGCAAAAAGCAATTTTTCATCGCCGCCGCCTCCGCCCTGAGCGTGGGCACCTATGACGGATTTTACGGGCCAGGTACAGGCACCTTCCTGATCCTCCTCCTAACCCAAGTCGCCCAGATCGATGTCCGACGGGCAGCCGCCACGACCAAGGCAATCAACCTGTCTTCCAATATCGGCAGCCTCATCTTTTTCTTGGGTACTAATTTAATTTACTACCGTCTGGGCCTGGTGGGCGCGGCCTTCAGTCTCCTGGGCCACTATCTCGGCTCCGGCCTGGTCATCAAAGATGGGCAAAAATATGTTAGGCCGCTGATCGTGGTGGTCCTCATCCTGCTTTTCATTAAAGTGATCTCTGACTTACTGGCCTAGGCTAGCGGGACTAGGGGGCGGGTTGAGGTTGGGCTAGGACCTGCAAGGGTTGGCTGGATGTGGTTTCGACCGAATTGCCAACCTCGTCTACCTCTTTACTTCAGCTCGGGGCCCTTGGTGATTTAAAAATTGTTGTGAG
>CAYNNG010000011.1:24289-43690 GCA_964398655.1 uncultured Oscillospiraceae bacterium | reverse complement strand
GGATGCCGTTTTTGCTGAAGTGCACACTATTTCTTGGCTTCCCTCAGCTTCTAGAGCTTCTAAAAGCGTAGGCAAAACCCGATATCAGCTGAATTGCCCATCACCGCCTGTTTTTTTCAGACCCGCGCATGGCTTAAAAGAGTAGGCAATATCGCATATCAGCGGAATAGCCAACCGCTAGAAGTTTCTCCAAGTCCTCGCACGACTTATAAGAGTAGGCAAAATCCCATATCACCGGAATAGCCCACCAGATCCTGCAACTTTAAAAAGTAAAACAGCTCCCGCAAATCCGCGGGAGCTGTTTAAACTAGGAGACTTTGTGCATACACTTAGTTGTGTGCATACACTTAACTGTGTGTATAGCTTGAGTGAATGCTTATATGTAAACGCGCTTGTGCGCGAGAATTATGTAGCTCTGTTAGGTGTTGTGCGTCGGCTTATTCAACACTACAGGCTTATTCGTCTTCGCCGGTGAGTTCAATCTTGCGAGTGGTTTTTACGTTTTCTTGTTTCTTAGGAAGATCCAGGGTTAGGACACCATTCTTGAAGGCGCCTTCGATGGCATCTGCGCGAATGCCGGAGACGTCAAAGCGTCTGGCAAAAGAGCCGGAGCGGCGTTCTTTGTAGATGTAGTTCTTGCCATTTTCTTCTTTCATATCGTCCTTATGGGCCTCAATGGTCAACATGTCACCATCTAACTCGATGCTGATGTCGTCTTTGGTGAAGCCAGGCAGGTCAGCGGTTAATACATACTTGTCATCTTGTTCTTCCAGGTCGACGTGCAGCTTGCTGAAGGGGTTTTCCTGAGCGGCGCGGTCTTCCAAATTGAAGAAATCATTGAAGAAGTCTAAGCTCCTTGCCTCAAAGGGTGTTAGTCCATATCTGCTCATATCATTGTCCTCCTATATCGTGAGTTTATCTATGTAAATCAGTCTCGGCGCGGGCCTTACTGGAGGCCTTGGCTCTTCAACTGAACCTAGTATAGAAAGGCTTTATGATGGTAATTGGGCAGAGTATGACGGAAATGTTAACTATTAGCACTCAAATAAGAAGAGTGCTAATAATCGCGACTGAAGCTTGCGGCAGAAGCCCTGTGCGGGGATTTCTTGGGTTTTGTGCGTCGTGACTCGGGCTCTCAGCCGGATAGGGCGCGAAGCCTAGCCCTGCGGCTCCTCCTGTGGCTCCTCTGCTGTATAGACATGGGCTTCTTCTTCGCCGCGCATGACCCGTAGGGCGCCGAGGGCCAGGGCTTTGAGCTCGTTTTCGCCGGGTACGACATAGACGGGGGCCAGGAAGGAGACCTTGGCTCTGAGGGCAGCCATGAGCCGGTCGGAGTAGGCCATGCCGCCGGTAAAGATGATGCCCTGCAGGTCGCCGGAAACCACGGGAGCCAGGTAGCTGACGAAGTTAGCGATTTGGTAGGCCATGGCGTCAAATACCTGCTTGGGGTATTCCTGGCCCTGGTCGATCCAATACTCCACCTTGCGCAGGTCGGTGACTCCTAGGTAGGAGACCAGGCCGCCGTGGCCGCGCAATTGCTTTTTCACACTTTCCTTGTCCATACCGCTGTAGCACATATCCACGACCTGGCGTAAGGGCAGGCCGCCCGTACGCTCGGGAGAGAAGGGGCCCTCGTCATCGGAGATGAGGTCGACAATCCGGCCCTTGCGCATAATGGAAATGGTGAGCCCCCCGCCCAGGTGGGCGATGATTAGGTTGAGGTCATAGACGGTGGTGCCCAAATCGGCTGCGACCTTGCGGGCAGCCGCCCGCATGTTGAGATAGTGGCCGGCGGAGATCCGCTCTATGGATTTGAGGCCGGAAAAGCGGGCCACATCTTCAAATTCATCCGTGGAGACGGCATCGTAAATGAAGGCAGGAATGCCGGTTTCTTGCGCGAGATTGTAGGCCAAGATCCCGCCCAGCAGGGCAATATGGCTATTTTTAGGATGGTCAGCCAGGACGTGGACCAGGTCCGCGTTCAACCTGTAAGCGCCTGCTTGGAAGGGCATGGCCGGGCCGCCGCGGCCTACTACACAGGCCAGGTCTTCTAGTTTAGTGTCATTCTTGGCCATGGCCTCGGTGATGAGCTGGATCCGCATGGGGTACTGGGCGTAGATGTCGGAATAGGCCGCCAGCTCCGTGAGGCTGTGCTCAATACTTTCCTTCCAAACCAGGTTTTCATCTTCATAAAGAGCGATCTTGGTAGAGGTAGATCCGGGATTAATGGCTAAGATCTTCATGCTTGTGGCTCCCTTATCTAGATTTATCTGCTAAAATTATAAGGTATTTTGCGCACAAATAAGACTGATTAACCAACTTTTTTGTGAATTACTGACAGCTGACCTGGTTTTCTGCCGGCAGACCGTCTGAAGTTTGTGACTGGCAGCTACCAGGTATGCGGGTACCGCAAGGCTCTGACCGGGGTCGGAACACCTGCGCAGCCGCAGGGAGGAGTTCAGGATGTACAAGACTTTTGCAGATTTACTGCAGCAAAAATGTTCCCAGCTCATGCAGAAGAAAATGGCGGTGGTGGCGGCAGACCAGCATTCTGTGGAGGCCGCCGAAGCCGCAGCCCAGGATGGCTTAGTTATTCCTCTATATATTGGAGATGCCGCGGCCATTCGCGTCTACCTGACCGATCTGGGCCAAGATCCCGCCGCACGCCAGATTATAGATGCGGCAGACCTCAAGCAGGCAGCGCGGACGGGGGTGGACCTGGTGGCTTCCGGCCAGGCCAGCTTCCTCATGAAGGGCAAGCTGGATACGGCGATTCTGCTAAAAGAAGTGGTCCGCAAGGACAGCGGATTGGGTACCGGACGCCGCATGTCCCACTTTGGCCTCTTTGAAGTGCCCGGCTACCACAAGCTGGTCTCCATCGTGGATGGGGGTATGAATACCTATCCGGACCTGGAAGTTAAGCAGGAGATCATTGAGAACACGGTGGCGACCCTGCAGGCCCTGGGCTATGAAGAAATCAAGGTGGGGGTTTTGGCTTGTATTGAAAAGGTCAACCCCAAAATGCCGGAGACCCTGGAAGCAGATGAGCTGAAACAGCGGGCCTTGCGGGGCGAGATTAAAGGCTGCCTGGTTGAAGGTCCCATTTCCTATGACTGTGCCATGTCCAAGGAGATTGCGGACTACAAGGGCTTCCAGTCCCCCTGCGCGGGCGACTGTGATGTGCTTTTGGCACCCAATATCCACGCCGCCAATATCTTGGCCAAGGCCCTCACGGTGACGGCCGGGGCCAAGTTCTCCGGCTTTATTGTGGGAGCCGCCTGCCCCATTGTCCTAACCAGCCGCGGTTCTACAGCGGAGGAGAAGTATCTTTCCATTGCGCTGGCGGCCCTCGCCTGTCCGGGAGCCTGTCCCGAGACGGCAGAATAAAGATAAACATTGCCACAAAGGAGGTAGCGATGAAACACTTGATGACTGGCAACGAGGCCCTGGCCAGGGCTGCCTATGAGGCTGGCGTCCACTTTGCCTCTGGCTATCCTGGTACACCCTCGACCGAAATCCTGGAAAACCTGGCCACCTATGAGGAGGTCTACGCCGAATGGGCGCCCAACGAGAAGGTGGCTTACGAGGCTGCCTTTGGCGCCGCCATGGCGGGGGGCAGGTCCCTCGTGACCATGAAGCACGTGGGCATGAATGTGGCTGCCGACCCCATGTTCACCTCCGCCTATCTGGGGGTCAACGGCGGCATGGTGGTCATTAACGCGGATGAGCCTAACCAATATTCTTCCCAGAATGAGCAGGACAACCGCCACTATTCTCGGGCCACTAATATCCCTATGTTTGAGCCCTCAGATTCTCAAGAATGTATTGATATGGTTAAAGCGGCCTACGACCTGAGTGAAAAATACGATATCCCGGTGATTATCCGGACGACTACCCGGGTCAACCACTCCAAATCCCTGGTGACCTGGTCAGACCGCCAAGAGGTCCCGGTTAAACCTTATGAGAAAAATATTGCCAAATACCTGGCCATCCCGGCCTTTGCCCGCAAGATGAAGGTCAAACTCCAGGACAACCTCAAGAAGCTGGAGGCCTATGCCAATGACTGCCCCTGGAATGTGATTGAAGACCATGGCTCCGATATCGGGGTGATCTGCTCGGGCGACTGCTATCTCTACGCCAAAGAGGTCTTGGGCGAGGCGGCCAACTATTTAAAATTGGGCTTTTCCTACCCCCTGCCGGACCAGCTCCTGCAGAAATTTGCGGACTCGGTAGAAATTCTCTACGTGATTGAGGAAGTTGATCCTATCGTGGAAGACCATCTCAAGAGCCTGGGCATCCCGGTCATTGGTAAGGAGATCTTCCCCCGCAATGGCGAGCAGCTCCCCGAAGTGATCCGCAAGGCTATGGGTATGCAGTCCCTGGCCCACCCCCTGGACCAGGAAACCCAAGATGCCCTGATTGGCCGCGCTCCGACCCTCTGCGCAGGCTGCCCCCATCGCGGCTTCGCTTACGCCCTGAGCAAACGCAAGAATGTCATGGTGTCGGGCGATATTGGCTGCTATACCCTGACAGGCAACCCGCCCTTCAACGTGATGAACACCAACCTCTGCATGGGGGCCTCGATCTCCATGGGGGCCGGCGCTCAGAAGGTCTTTAACCTCAAGCCCGACAACCAGATGCGGGTAGTCTCCATGATCGGCGACTCCACCTTCTTCCATACGGGCATCAACTCCCTGATTGAAGTTCTGTATAACAATGCCAATACGATCAATGTCATCCTAGACAACCGGATCACGGCCATGACCGGCCAGCAGGAAAACCCGGGCACGGGTTACAGCCTGAAAGAAAATCCCGCCGCCGCCATTGATTTAGAGGCCTTATGCCGGGGCCTGGGCCTGAAAAATGTACGGACTATTAACCCCAACAATCTCCAAGAAGTCAATGACACCCTGGACTGGGCCTTCGCTCTGGATGAGCCCAGCGTAATTATCACTCGCTGGCCCTGCGCCCTGAAGAAGCAGAAGGCAGAGGAAAAGCAAGAATTTGCCGGCTCCTTCCAAGACCATTACTTCGTAGACCGGGAGGTCTGCATTAGCTGCAAGATGTGCACCAAGACTGGCTGCCCCGCGATTGTCTACGACGTGGAACTCAATAAGTCCGGGATTGACCAAACTAAGTGTGTAGGCTGCTCTGTCTGCGCCCAAGTTTGCCCGGTCCAGGCCATCCAAAAGGTCGAGCCCCAGGTAGAGAAATAGGAGGAGACCCTTATGAAAACGAAAAATATCTTGCTAACCGGTATCGGGGGCCAAGGTACCATCCTCGCCTCCAAACTCTTAACCCTTGGCCTCATGGCAGAGGGCTACGACGTCAAAATGTCGGAAGTCCACGGCATGAGCCAGCGGGAAGGCCCGGTCTTGACCCACGTCCGCTATGGGGACAAGGTTTACTCCCCTGTAGTAGAGAAGGGCACCGCGGATGTCTTGATTGGCTTTGAGCAGTTGGAAGTCCTGCGCAACCTGGACTACCTCTCCCCGGAGGGCACTGTGGTTATGAACACCGCCCAGGTTGACCCCATTGGCGTCCTGGCTGGCTTGGAGAAATATCCGGAGAATATTGAAGACTTAGTGCGCAAACACGCCAAACGCCTAGTGGTGGTAGACGCCAGCGCCGAAGCGGAAAAGCTCGGCAACCGCCGGGTGATGAATATTATCCTCTTGGGCACCATCGTGAAGTCCATGGGCCTGGAAGATATCGATTGGCACAAAATCATCGCGGAAAACCTGAAAAAGGATTTTGTAGAGGTCAACCAAAAGGCTTTAGACCTAGGTATGTCTTTGATTTAAAGTCTTAAAGCCTTAGCTATAGCCTTTTATAGTCTTCTATAGTTTTTTTTATAGTCTTTTGATTTAGGTTCTGAACATAGTTTACCAATTAAAGAGGGGTGCCTAGTGAGCTAGGCACCCCTTATTTGTGGGCTAAAAATCTTTGCGGACTAAGAGTTGCGAGCTTTAAACTTTAAAGAAGGCGAAGAAGTCCGTCAAATCCTTAAAGCTGTAGGCAGCCAGGTCGGAATCTTTTGCCGCGCCAAAGCCTGCGGGGATGAAGTGGCCGGCTTGGGCGGCTTCCAGGCCGGATTCGGCATCTTCCACCACCATGAGGTCGCGGGGATCCAGGCCGAATTTTGCGGCAGTCTGGAGGAAGACCTCGGGATGGGGCTTGGAGTGCTGGATATCTTCCCCGCCCGTGATGGCGTCGAAGTAGTCAGTTAAGCCTAAGCGATCCAGGATGAAGCGGGCATTTTTGCTAGAAGAGGAGATCCCCAGCTTGTAGCCGGCGGCCCGCAGGTCTTTGAGGGCCTCGCGGTGTTGGGGGGCGAAGTCCTCGGGGGTGAGCTCTTGGAGGAAGTTCCGGTAATAGTTGTTTTTTCGATCTGCCAAGGCGAGTTTTTCTTCGTGGCTGTAACGCTCGGCTGCGCCGGCTTTTTCCAGCAAGAGGTCCAGGCTGGCCATGCGGCTGACACCCCGCAGGGCATCGCCCAAGGAGGGATCAAAGTAAAGTCCCTCTTCCTGGGCCAGGCGCTGCCAGGCCTCTCGATGAAAGCGGTCGGTGTGGACCAGGACCCCATCCAAGTCAAAGACGATACCTAGGATAGCCTGGACCTTTTGTGGCTTACCGGGCTGGAGCTTGAGTTGGCGGCCCCTGTAGGCCAGGTCTAAGTTGTGTTGGCCAGACCAGGTCATTTCCGCAGTTAAATGGCCCAGCTTTAAGTCCAGCCGCCCACCTTGATAGTGGTAGGGCAAGCTTAATTCTTGCCAGGACGCGGGTAGGTGGGGGCGCAGGGAGAGCCTCTGGTCAGTGAGCCGCAAGCCGGCAAAACCTCGCAGAAGGAAGAGCCAAATACCGCCCAGGCTGCCCAGGTGGAGCCCGTCTACGGTATTGCCTTGGACATTTTTCAGGTCGAGGTCCCGGGCCTGGACAAAGTAATCCCAAGCCTTCTTGCTCTCGCCGGCGTAGGCGGCCAGGGCTCCGTAAATACAGCCGGAAAGTGAGGAATCGTGGGTTGTGATGGCCTCGTAGTAGCGCCGGGACTTCTGCACGGTAGGCGTATCCAGCTCGGGGGCGAAGAGGAAGTGGGCCAGGCAGGTGTCAGCCTGTTTCAGAACCTGATAGCGGTAGAGCTTGGAAGGATGGTAGTGGAGGAGCAGGGGGTAGTGGTCCTCCGGGGTGTGGTCAAAGTCCCAGACTGGCTTGGACAGGAAGGTCTCGTCTTGGGCATCAATGCCCAGGTCGGCATTGTGGGGGAGGAAGATATGGTCCGCCGCATGGGCCATGCGGTCGGCTTCCTCTTCGGTAAGAGGTTCAACCTGGTAAAACTGGTCGCTTAAACAGGGAAGGGTTAAATTGGGTTTCAGCCCCGCGGCTTCCAGGTCAGCGGCCACCTGGAGGCAGGTGCGCAGGTTGGCCTGGGCAGAGAGGTTGGTGTAGTAGTTGTTATCAATGAGGCAGGTATATTCGTCTGGCCCGGTTACCCCAAAAATCTTGAAGTAGCCGTGGTCCCAGCTGCCTACTTCTAGCCAGGTGCGGGCGGTTTCCATCAGCACGGCAAAGCCGGCCTGGGCCATGTAGTCCAGGTCGCCCGTCTGCTGATAGTAGTCGGCGAAGGCCTTGGCGATATCTCCGTTGATGTGGAGCTGGGCCGACCCGGAGGGGAAGTAGCCGGAACATTCCGGCCCTGTTATAGTCCGCCAGGCATATTGGGCGCCCCGGTCATAGCCGAGGATTTTGGCATTCTCCCGAGCTTGGCCCAGGGTGTGGACCCGGTAGTTCAAAAGGGCCTTGGCCCTTTCCGGCCAGAGGTCCAGGAAGTAGGGGAACATGAAGATCTCAAAGTCCCAGAAATAATGTCCCTCATAGCCTTCACCGGTGAGACCCTTGGCTGCCATGTAGGAAATACCATCCTGCGCTGCATTTTGCAGGAAGTGGAAGGCCATGAAGTCTAGGGCATCCTGGCTCTGCTGGTCACCTTGGATGGTCACCCGCTTGTCCTGCCAGTAGTCCTGCAAAAAGTCAGCCTGTTCTTGTAAGAGCTGGTCCCAGCCGCTGTCCTGCACGGCTTCAGCTGCTGCTTGGGCGGCCTTAGCAGGCTCAGCCTGGCGGCGGGAATCACAGAGCCCAGTATAGTGGGTAAAGGTCAGGCTTTCTCCGGCCTCCAGGCCCACTTGGTAGGTCCAGGAGGCGGCGTGGTCTTGGGCCTTATACTTACCTTCCAGACCCGCGGGCTCTACTTCCATTACCTGGGCTATGGCCAGCTGGAGCTGGGAGTGCGGAGTTTGGCTGGTCAGCAGGAGACCTTGGTCTAGGGCTCTCAGCCTGGTGTGGGTGAGGAGTTCTTCCTTGCTAGAAGCCAGGCGGGGGTCATCGCCGCCTGTGTCATTGCGGATAGAGGCGTCTAGGCCCAGCTGAATAGCTAAATCTAGCGGGGCTTCCGCCTGGACCTCCAGCCTTTGAGCGTAAATTTCTGGCCTGACCAAAGAGACGAGCTCGCTTAATTTAAAGTTAAGTCTGGCCCCGTCGGCTGTCTGATAGCGGTAGGACTTTTCCGCCAGACCGGTCTGGGGATTGAGGGCCTGCCGGTAGCAGCTGACCTTCTGGGGGCCCGCCAGGGGGGTGAGGTCCTCGCCGTTGACCTTAAGACGCAGATATTTAATATCTGGCAGGCTGACCATCCGCTCGGTATGAGCGGCAAAGCCGTATAAAGTTTCCGGGTAGTCCAGGTCCAAACGCTCATAAAAGGCGTTGAGATAGGTGCCGCGTACGGACTTCCAGCCGGGGGCGTAGGCCTTGACTTGGTATTCTGCGGGGTAGGCCCGGACGCCCAAGTAACCATTGGCCTGGCTGAAGAGGGATTCTGCCAGGGCCAGCTTGGCGGGGTCAGGGCTGTTAAGTTCCCACAAGCTAGCCGGAGCTGGACCCGGCTCTTGTGTTTGGTTAGATAGTTGACTGGGTGAAAGTTTCATAGGTGTTTATTCCTTTACCGCGCCCTGAGTGATACCGGAAATAATCTG
Organism: uncultured Oscillospiraceae bacterium; assembly: GCA_964398655.1. GTDB lineage: Bacteria > Bacillota > Clostridia > Saccharofermentanales > DTU023 > SFFI01. The sequence goes on along the minus strand of CAYNNG010000011.1, from coordinate 34,664 downwards.
CTTTTGGAAGAGCAGGACGATGATCAGGGTGGGAATGATTACGATAACTGTCGCTGCGGTGATCTGTCCCCAGAGAATGGCGAACTGTGTCTGCAGGGAAGAGATATGTACCGGCACCGTGTGGTAGTTGACATCGGTGTTCAAGGTAAAGGTCAAGAGATATTCATTCCAGGAGGCAATGAAGGTCATGATGGCGGTCGTAAAGACACCGGGTGCGGCCAGGGGGAAGACAATGCGCCAGAGGATCTGCATGGGGCGGGCTCCATCAATCCGCGCGGCTTCTTCCAGGGCGAGGGGGATGGAGTTAAAGTGGGCTACCATGATCCACACTGCGGTCGGCAGGGTGATGGAGGAGTAAGCAAGGGAGACCCAGAAGGAGTTGAGGATGCCCAGGCTGTAAAACATGTTGTAAATAGGTCCCACGATGATCATCTGGGGGAACATGGATACACCCAGGATGATGCCCATGAGGAAGCGCTTGCCTTTGAAACGGTAGCGGGAGACCAGGTAGGCCGAAAAGGTCGATACCACGATGACATAGGCTGTCGTGATAATGGAGACAATGAAGGAGTTGCCGATGGCCTTGGGCAGACCCTTGGTCCAGACCTCCCTGTAGTGCTCGCCGGTGGCGTTGTCGGTTATGAGCTTAAAAGCTGTGCTGGGGTTGTAAATCTCGTTGGAGGGCTTGAAAGAGGTGGCCGCGACCCAAATGAAGGGGAAGAGGCTGACGAAAACAAAGATCGCGATGACCAAGTAGGCAAAGATCTTGGCATGTTTTTTCTTGTGCCGGGTTTGCTTGAGCGCCTCTGCCACGCGGGGGGAGAGTTGAGGCTGGACTGTAGATTGGTTAGTCATAAAGCTTTCCTCCTATTCTTCCGCCAGGAGTTCCGCGCCCAGGATCTTAATGAAGATGGTGGCGATGAAGGCGACACAGATGAACATGGCAACAACAATCGCTGATCCGTAGCCGTAGTTGGACTGCTCAATCATGACCTTGTAGGAGTAGATGGACAGGGTTTCCGTGGAGCCGCCGGGTCCGCCGCCCGTTAGAACCGCGATCAGGTCGTAGACCCGGAAGGCGTCCAAGGTGCGGAAGAGCAGGGCCACCAGAATGGAGGGTTTCATGAGGGGCAGGGTAATGGAGAAGAAGGTGCGGAGCTTATTGGCTCCGTCTACAGCTGCTGACTCGTAAAGACCCCGGTCAATCACCTGGAGGCCGGCCAGGAGCAGGAGGGCCATGTAGGGAGTGGTTTTCCAGACGTCGGCGATAATGGCGGCCGCCATAGCGCCAGAAGCGGTGGAAAGCATAGCCTCGGCGGAGGAAATCAGGCCGATCGAGGCAAAGAAGTGGGCCACGATACCCGAACGTCCGTCATAGAGGTACTGCCACATGAGGGCAGAGACGGCGGTCGGAATGGCCCAAGGCACCAGGGCTGCGGTCCGGATGAGACCGATGCCCCGCATGGCCATGTTCATGATTAAGGCTAGGCCCATACCCAAGACCAGCTCGAGGCTTACACTGATCGCGGTAAAGAGGAGGGTGTGGCCCAGGTCGCCGTAAAAGCGGCTGTCCTTGAGCAAACGTTTGTAGTGGTCCAGGCCCACATAGTTGGATTCAATAAAGACTGTCGGCATGCTGCGGTAGAGGTCGCGCAGGTCATCTCCCCGGATCAGGTCATTGTCCGGAAGCCGTTGGTATACTGCGGAAATCTTAGCCCAGGAATCTTCAAAGAAGGCTTCCAGTTCTTGTTTCTGCTCCTCGCTGACGACTTTGAGGTCCTTGTATTTTTCCGCGATCTCCTCCGCTTGGGCCATAACTTGGTCAAAGACCTTCTGGCCTTCCTCGTCGACATAGTCGTAGTCGTCGTTGAGGAAGTAGGCGATATAGTCCGCGTTCTCGGCCAAGAGATTACCGTTGAGTTCTGAGGACAGGCGCAGGGCATTGTACTGCTGGTTGTTGGTGCGGTAATCAAACATGGAATACGCGAAGGAGGTCGCTATAGGATAGAAGGAAAAAATTAAGAGAATAATTAAGAGAGGCGCCAAGTAAAGTAATTGGCTTTTTTTCATGCGACTTTTCATATAGCCAGCTCCTTATCGTAAAAAAAGAGAGGCAGCCCCCTGGGGCTGCCTCTTAGCGGGTTTATTCAGGCTTAACCTTCTTTGGTGGCTTCCTCTGTTTCAGGAGTTTCGCCTTCTTCCATATTTTCTTCAGTTTCTTCGGGTCTCTCAAAGGGCTCAGCCTTTTCTTCCAGGATCTTCGCGATGCTCTCAGCAGCTTCTGCTTCTTCAATGTCACCAGCTAAGAACTTGTGGATGGCTTGCTGCAGGTCGTCAGAGAGGCCGGCGTAGTCTTCAGAAACGGGGCGGGAGATGGTCTTATCCAGAGCAGTTACGAAACCAGGCATGGAGAGCAGGTCGTTGGCATCGATAACTTCTTTATCTTCCAGAACCTTGTTGAAGCCAGGCAGGTAGCCGCCTTCCATGGACATAATCTTTTGGCCGTCATAACCGGTGATGAATTTGATCAGCTCAAAAGCGCCTTCTTTTTGCTCAGAGTTAGCATTCATGCCGAGCAGCCAGCCGCCAACTGTACCGCCGTTGGGGAGGGGAGTGATCTTGACTTGGTCTTGCTTGATGGAGCCGTCAGAAGCGATGGAACCCCATTGATAAGGCCAGTTACGGGCAAATACAGCGTCACCTTGGATAAAGGCGTTGGCGGTCTCACCTTCGGTGTAGACTAAGATGTTCTCAGGCACGGCCTTGGCGTCCATCATGCCCTTCATGGCTTTCAGACCATCTTCAATATCCTGGAAGTTGTTGGAGAATTCGTTGAAGTTGCAAACCAGGCCTTCGTACTGCTTGGACTGGTAAACAAAACCGTCAGTGGTTTCGCCTTCGCCCTTGTACTTCACTGCCATATCTTGCAGGTCAGCGTAGGTGTAATCGCCGGACTCTAATTTTTCCATATCTTCTTCAGAGACGATATCGGAACGCACATAGAGGATACCCAGGTCGGGGAAGAAGGGCAGAGCATACTGCTTACCAGAGTATTTACCAGCGGAGATAGAACCAGCGTTGTAGTCGCGGGCGGACATTTTGTTGTCCTTCATCATGGCATCCAGGGGTTCCAGATAACCTGCGGCAGCAAATTCACCGGCCCAAACCACGTCCATGGAGATAACGTCGTATTCAGCGCTGCCGGCTTTCAGAGAGTTCAGGAGCTGGGTGCGCATAGCGCCGGAGTCGTTAGTCATGTCAATCCAGACGGCTTCATATTTGTCCTGGGACTCGTTGAAGGCGTCAATGACGGCTTGGGTTGCAGGGGTAGAGTCGCCTTGGGCGGCGAAGTTAATGGTGATTTTTTCTTCGGCGGCTACAGGTGCCTGTAAGCCAAAGAGGAGGGAGAAAATCATTACGACACTTAAAAGGGTGGCAAGTTTTTTCATACAATATACCTCCGTATGAATAACTAGAATATTGTTTGCAAATGCAAACAACTTGAGATAAGTATAGGGTTTTTATCTGCGAGAATTTTGTATATAATTAGGAAACGTGATATAAATTCAACGAGTTTAGATATTTTTCCTCTGCGGCCACAAGGCAAGTGCTAGAAAACTTTTTTGCTCGATCGAACTTCTTTGTGGAAAAAGTGAGTAGAAGTATTTATGATATAAAAGATTACTATAGATAGCGGGCGGCCCGCCGGCTGCCCGCGCCTGCGGATGACGTTTTGAAGGAGTTTTCAGTCATGAACTTGCACAAAGTTACTGCCAAAGATATTGAGGAGATGAAGACCGCCATCAACTCTCTGCGTCTGCTCATTCGTCTGCCCATTTGGCTTTACTTTCAAGGCCAGGCTATTTATCCCCACCCTCCCCAAGATGGCTATAAGCTGCCAGAGCTTAGCCGCCTGCCCATTAAACGCGGCCATGTGAGCCTGGCCCAGCACACCCGGGCCATGGACCGGTCGCGCTATATCTTTGTGGAGCTGGACGATGAATACGCCATTGTGATGGGGCCTTATTTACACGACAGTGATGAAGTGAACCCCGATTATTGGCTGCGCCAGGGCCTATACGACTTGGATGCCGGGGAGCAAGCCAGCCAAATGCTGAAGTCTCTGGACCGTATCTCCTACGACTCCGCCGTGATCATTGGCCGCTACCTGGCGGAATTCAGCCGCACCGTAGTCAGCCATATTGAGCGAGAACAGACGATTGCCCACAAGGATGGTACACTCAATCCCACCCGCTTGGAGCAGGTGAGGGAGCAGCTGAGCAACAATCCTCAAAACGCTATTTTCGGCCTGTCAGCTCACACTCAGCTCTTCTTTGACGCCATGGCCGAGGCCAGCAAGGAGCAGGAAGAGGAAGAATTGGGCAGCATCGAGGATTCCGCCACTTTCCTCTCCACCAGCCTGCCGGAAAAATACTACCGCACACAGCTGGAAGACCGGTCAGCCCAATTCTCTCACGCTGATATCCTACTGGAAGAAGAAATGAGCAAGGGCATCGCGGAGGGCGATGCCGACGCCGCCCTTAAGGCTTTAAAGCAAATCAACAACCAGGAAAAGGCCAAGCTGTCACAAAATCCTCTGAGATCCCTCAAAAACTCCCTGATTGGTTCCATCACCATCTTCACCCGGGCGGCCATCCGCGGGGGCGTAGACTATTCCTCTTGCTTTACCCTGTCGGATGCCTATATCCGGCAGATTGACCAGGCCCGGTCCGAGGATGATCTGGACAGCATTGAGGAACGCGCGCTTCTGGACTTTACCAGCCTGGTCAGCCAGGAGCAGGAAAACCAGCAGCGCTACAACCAGACGGTCCTGCAGATCATGAAATATATCAACGCAAATCTGGTGGACGACTTAAGTCTGGACGCTCTGGCCCACGAATTTCACCTGCACCCGGCCTATCTCTCCAAGCTCTTTAAGCAAGAAACCGGGGAGGGCATTAACCGCTTTATTCGAGCCAAACGCCTGGAAGAGGCGGCTTCCATGCTCAAGTACACCAACAACAGCATTCAGGACATCGCGGAATTCTACCGCTTTTCCTCGCAATCGCACTTTACCCGGCAGTTTAAGGAACACTTCGGTGTACCCCCGGCCCGCTGGCGCCGGGATGCCAATCGCGAAAAAATCCACGGCTAAGAGCCTGGACCATCCGCAGGTAGGGGGAGTTTGGTCCTGCCAGCAAATGTTACGTGCTGGCGGACGGCTAGCCCCTATACTTATTTTGCAGGCTTGCTCAGCCTTATCTTTACCCCGCCCGAGCTGTCTCTTGGGCCTTTAGGAGGAATTTATGCATAGATTAGAAAACTTTTGGCAGAGAGCTAAAAGGACCCTGACCGTCTTTTTAACTCTGGCTATTTTGCTGCTGGGAGCTGGAGGCGCAGGCCGCCAGGTTCAAGCAGCCGAAGGCATTGTCAATGTGGGCGTGACCTACACCTTCAATACTCTAAACCCCCTGCTCTACGATGCCACCATTGTTAACCACGCAGCCATCAGCCTGCAGTTCCAGCCCCTGGTCGAGCTCAAGTCCGACATGGAGTTTGAGTACCTGCTTGCGGATGAAGTTACCACGAAAGACAATCTGACCTTTAAGATCCACCTCAATGATGAGGCGAACTGGTCAGATGGTGAGCCTATTACTGCAGACGATGTTATTTTTACCATTCTGAAAACCACCAGCAAGGGCGTAGGCAACTTGAATGTCTACAACTACAGCAACTTTGAGGGCTTTGATGAAGGCGGCCAGGTGGCGGACGACGCCAGCCTGGAAGACGTACCGGCTATCCAAAAGCTGGATGACAAGACCCTGACCCTAACTTCCCAGAAGCCGATTCCCCTCAACAGCTTCCTGGCTTCTTATCTCCGTTATATTTATCCCCTGCCCAGCCATATCCTGGGTGACCAGAGCTCGGAAGAGCTGCGGACCTCTACCTGGTTTAATGCCCCGGACGTAGTTTCAGGCCCCTACAAACTGGTCGACCTCAACTTGGACCACTACGCTGCCTATACGGCCAATGAGGATTACTGGCGAGGAGCCCCCCAGATCAAGAGCCTCAACCTCAAGGTTGTGCAGGGCTCGGGCATTTTAGCGGGCCTCCAGTCGGGTGAACTGGACGTAGTGCCGGCCACCATGGCAGCCATACCGGTAGAAGACCAGGCCGTGATCAGTGGGATGGAAGGTCTCACAGCCAGCTATGACAAGCCCTTAACCAACAATTACCTCTTCATTAACCTGGAATCGGTTCCCGACGTTCATGTGCGCCGTGCCATCCTCCAGGGAGTTAACCGTCAGCTGCTCTTGGAGGGCTTCCTCCAGGGCCAGGGCGAAATTACCGACGGCTTCTTAAATTCTTATTCACCTTTCTTTGATGACCAGTTAGAGGCCGCGGCTTTTGATCCGGAGGCCGCCAAGGCGGAGATGGCAGAGACCGAGTGGACCCAGGACGAGCCCCTGCTCTTCTTGATCAATTCGGGCGATCCTCTCATGACTAATGTGGCCAACGTAATCGTACAGCAGCTCAAGGATCTGGGCATTGAGGTTAAGGTCCAGGCCATGGACTTGGGCTCTCTCCTGGGTGAGGTCAACCAGCATAAGTACGACCTCATGGCTGTTCAGTACACCATGGTCCCCATTGATCCTTTGGCCGATATAGTTTGGTTGGCGGCTTCCGGCGAGGATGCAGACAATTGGTCCAACTACGGGAGCGCAGAGATGAATGAGCTCTTAGACCAGGCTGCCCTGGTTAAGGACGGTGATACCGAGGGCATGCGGGACCTCATGGGGCAGATTGACCGGCTGATCCAAACGGATGTCCCCCTGGTTAATCTTTATGTCGAGAGCCCCCTCAGTGTGGTCTCCGACCGGGTATCTAATGTAAGTCCTGGCTCCTATGGTATGTTCAACGACGTCCATACCTGGTCTTTGGCAGACTAGGGTCAGCTGTTGGGCGGACAGCAAGATGCAAGATAAAACAAACCGCGAGGCGGGCAAGGAGCCCCTCCTGGAAGTCCAAGACCTGGAACTCAGCTTCCGGTCGGATTTTGGCGACCACACCTTTTTACAGGGCGTGTCTTTTAAGGTCTACCCTGGCGAAGTGGTGGGCCTGGTAGGCGAATCGGGCTCCGGGAAATCTATTACTTCTTTAGCGATCATGGGACTTCTAGCCAAAAACGGCCGGATTTCCGGCGGCCGTATCCTTTTTAAAGGCCAAGACCTGGCTCAAATGTCAGAGCACGAGCTGGATGAGATCCGGGGCCGGCACATCTCCATGGTTTTTCAGGATGCCCTCACGAGCTTGAACCCCGTCTTCACCATCGGCAACCAAATGCGTGAAGCCATCCGGGCCCACCGGCCCATGTCCCGCGAGGAGGCTAATAAGGAAGCGGTCCAGCTCTTAACCCGAGTGGGCCTGCCCCGGGCCAAGTCTGTCATGCGCCAATATCCCCATGCCCTGTCCGGGGGCATGCGGCAGCGGGTGATGATCGCCATGGCCATAGCTGGCCAGCCCGAGCTCATGATCGCGGACGAACCGACCACGGCTCTGGACGTCACTGTTCAGGCCCAAATCATGGCCTTGATTAAGTCTCTGGCCCAGGAGCGTGGCACCGCCATCCTGATTATCAGTCACGACATAGGCCTGCTGGCCCAGATGGTTGACCGGGTGTTAGTTATGTACGCCGGCCAGTTAGTGGAAGAATCCGGCCTCCGCCAACTCTTTGAAGATCCCGGCCACCCCTATACGGCGGCCTTGCTGCGGTCGGTGCCTAGCATTACAGACTCCAGCGACCGCCAGCTCCATTCAATTCCAGGGGTGGTGCCGGCCAACTACTCGCAAATTCAAGGCTGCCGCTTTTATGACCGCTGTCCATTTGCCCTAGCTTCCTGCCGGGAGAACCCCCAAGTTATGGCTGACCTGCCCAGTGGCCAGCGGGTCCGCTGCGAACGCGCGGCCCGCGGTGACTTTACTAATTTGGCCTGGCTGGGTAAGGAACTAGCCGATCCCGAAGAAAATGCCGCCAGGAGGTACAACCGTGTCTTGTAAACGCAAAGCCTTAAGGTCTGACCAAGTCCTGCCCCAGATTATCAAGGTGGAGGATCTTAAGCGCTATTACACCTCCCGCAGCGACGACCACTGGTTCCGCCAGGATGTGGTTAAGGCGGTAGACGGGGTAGACCTAACCCTCTATGAGGGGGAAACTCTGGGCCTGGTAGGGGAGTCCGGCTGCGGTAAGACTACCCTGGGCAAGCTGGTGATTGGCCTGGAAAAGCCTACTAGTGGCCATGTCCTTTACCGCATGCAAGACTTGGATAAATTAAGCGGTGAAGGCAAGCAAAAGGCCCGCCTTGACCTGCAAATGATCTTCCAGGATCCCTATTCCTCGCTCAATCCCCGTAAACGGGTCTACGATATCCTATCTACCCCCTTGCTCTACCACGGGCTGGTGGAAAAAAAGCAAGTAGACCAGGAGGTCCGCCGCCTCTTGGACCTGGTCGGCCTGCCTGCCAACAGCGCTCGCCGCTACCCCCATGAATTTTCCGGGGGCCAGCTGCAGAGGTTAGGCATTGCGGCTGCCCTGTCCTTGAAGCCCAAACTCATTGTCTGTGACGAGCCGGTTTCTGCCCTGGACGTGTCTATCCAGGCTCAAATTCTCAACCTGCTCTGCTCCTTGCAGGAAGAGCTGGGTTTTGCCTATTTATTTATTGCCCATGGCCTGGCCGCGGTCAAATATATCTCCGATCGGATCGCAGTGATGTATCTGGGCCGGATCGTGGAGGTGGCCCCTGCTGATGTACTCTTTGAGCGCCCCCTCCACCCCTATACCCAGGCCCTCATCGCCGCCTCGCCCATACCCCATCCCGACCTGCCCACAGATGAAAGCAGCCTCCTGACCGGCGAGGTCCCTTCCAATATTGACCCGCCCCAAGGCTGCCCCTTCCACCCCCGCTGCCCCATGGCCCAGGAGTCCTGCCGCCAAACCAGGCCAGAGTTGGAGTCGGATGGCAGTTATCCCCAGTTCGGCGACTGCCGGTCCTACCGCAAGTCCCACTGTGTGGCCTGCCCTGTAATGCTGGCAGACTGGCATAAAGCCAGGCAGGAGGGGAGAGATATACACTATGCCTTCCCCGGAGCCAAACGCACGGCTCCCGGCTACTTGGAGGAGAGAGATGAGAACTAAGGGTATCTTGCGCTATATCTTAAAGCGCCTCTTAATTGCCATCCCCGTCTTGATCGGCATTACCTTTTTGGACTTCCTGATCATGAACCTGGCCGGCAACCCCCTGGCCATGCTCATGGGACCCAAGGTTTCCCAAGGTGCAGTGGAAGCCAGGGCCTTAGAGTTGGGCCTCAACCAACCGCTCCTGGTTCGTTACGGAGTCTGGCTGGGCCAGGTCCTGCGCGGAAACTTAGGCTACTCCATCAAATCCTTTGAGCCCGTCGCGGACATGATCCGTCAGCAGCTGGGGCCCACCCTCATGCTCATGGGGACCTCCCTGGTCCTCTCTCTCCTGATCGCTATTCCTGCAGGGATTTATTCCGCCGTGAAGCAATATTCCGTAGGAGACTACGTCATTGTGGGTTTTTCCTTCCTTTCAATCTCGGTGCCCAGCTTCTTCCTGGCCCTGGTCTTTATTTATCTTTTCTCCAGCCAACTGGGCTGGCTGCCCTCATCCGGCATGTATACTCTGGGGGGTGACCGGGGCGCCGGTGATGTGATCCGGCACATGGTCATGCCTGTTCTGGTCATGACTGCCTCCCTGGTGGGCAATAATATCCGTTATATCCGGTCGGGCATGCTGGAAATCCTCCAGGCCAATTACCTGCGTACCGCCAAGTCCAAGGGCATTGGCCAGACCAAGGTCATCGGCAAACACGCCTTCCGTAACGCCCTGATCACCATCGTCACGGTCATCGGTATGCAGATCCCCATGCTCTTCGGCGGGTCAATCATCATTGAGCAAGTCTTTGCCTGGCCCGGCCTCGGCCTCATGACCATGTCGGCCATCCTGGCCCGCGACTACCCCGTCATCATGGGTACCGCCCTCCTGGCTGCGGTAGTAGTCCAGCTGGCCAACCTGCTCACGGACATCATCTATGTCCTCATAGACCCCACCATCAGTTTGGAATAGGAGGCGCGAGTATGACTGAAGAAAAATCCAAGCAGCTCCTAGATCAAGCGAAACTTCAAGATGCGAAGCATCAACAGGCGAAGAAACAAGATGCAGCCCAGACCGCTGATCAGGCTGAGAAGGCTAGTCTGGTTGGCGAGCGAAACTCTGAAAAGTCTATAGACCAGGAAGGGCTGCAAGAGCCTCAGCCTGATTCCGCCGCGGACCAGGCCGGGACTCAAGAGCTTCAG
>CAYNNG010000011.1:22749-24189 GCA_964398655.1 uncultured Oscillospiraceae bacterium | reverse complement strand
GGACCAGGCCGGGACTCAAGAGCTTCAGCCTGATTCCGCCACGGACCAACTGGACTCACTTGACCTATCAGGTGGCGAACCCGCTCCCGCGGGAGAATCCTACCTGGCCTCAATTTGGCGGCGCTTCAAACGCCATAAACTGGGCATGGTCTCCCTAGGACTTTTCCTGCTGCTTGTAGTCCTGGCCATCCTAGCTCCCGTTATTTCCCCCTACGACCCCAACGCCATCGTAGGCGGTTTCGGCCAGCCTCCTTCTAGCGAATTCCTCCTGGGCACCGACCTTTCCGGCCGAGATGTCCTGTCCCGTCTCCTGCACGCCAGCCGCATCTCCCTCCTGGCGGGGGTTCTGGTTACCCTTTTATCCACAACCGTAGGAGTCAGTCTAGGCTTGATTTCAGGCTTCTTCGGCTCCTGGGTGGACAGCATTATCATGCGGTTTACCGACATGGTCATGTCCTTCCCCTACATGCTCCTTGTTCTCATGTTCGCGGCCATTTTTGAACCCGGACTCTGGTCCATCATTCTCATCCTGGGATTCGTCAACTGGCCAGGTGTCGCCCGTCTGGTCCGAGGCAATGTCCTCTCACTCCGAGAAACCCCCTTTATCAAGCGGACTCAAGTTCAAGGTCTGCCAGGCCGGATTATCCTCTTCGGTGAAATCCTGCCCAACACCATCGCCCCCATCCTGGTCCACGCCACCTCCGTCATGGCCTTTGCCATCCTAGACGAAGCCGCCCTCTCCTTCTTAGCCATGGGGGTCCAGCCCCCCACCGCCAGCCTGGGCAACATGTTGGGCGACGCCAAATCCTTAACCATCTTGACGGACAAGCCCTGGCTGTGGCTGCCTTCAGGCCTGGTAATCGTGATCCTAGTTATGGCCATAAACTTTATCGGCGACGCCCTGCGCGACGCAGTAGATCCCACAACTTCGCGGTCTTAGCTGGCGGGTATAGGAACCCTGAGGATTTCCCAAACCGAATAATAGCGTGCATTCTGTCCTATTGAAGTGCTCTCTAAAAAGTAGAGCAAACAAATAGACTTCAAAATAAGGCTCTAGGAGAAATATGAGCAAGTAAAATGACAAGTAAACGCTACAGCTCACAATTCAAAATAGACGTAGCTGAGGAAGCGCTGCTTCCAGAGTACGAAAACTGCGAGCATTTGATTGCTGCTAAGTATGAGTTAAGTGAAAGCACCGTAAGAAGGTGGATGGAAACCTATAAGCAGTACGGGAGGGCAGGGTTCAGCGGAAATGCAAAATTGAGCCCTAAAGATAAACAGCTTCTGGAAGCTCAGCAGCGTATAGATGAACTTGAAGAGGAGGTGGAAATCTTAAAAAAGTCCACATCCTTTTTAGAAGAGCTTAACCGAGACTAAAATATGCGTGGATGTTCGATGTAGTAATTTGCCACCTCGGAGAGCAAAGCTGCTGCAAAGCCT
>CAYNNG010000011.1:17865-22649 GCA_964398655.1 uncultured Oscillospiraceae bacterium | reverse complement strand
GCGGCTGGGATCCCGACCCTGGTTGGCAGTTCGGCCTAAACAGTGATTTGCACACCATTCGAGGGCAAATATCAGTTATTGGGAAGGGAACCCCCCCTATTCTCAAGCTATCCAGCCCGAGAACAGGGGGTCATTAATTTGAAACTAGGATTTTACCTAACCAGTTGCCTAACTATTGACCACAACCAGTCGTCTAACTACTTAGCCACAACTAGTCGCCTAACTGCAAGCCAAAACCAGTTGCCCAGCTACTTAGCCCGAACTAGCCTGGCAATCAGCTACTTAGCCTCATTGGAGGGATGGGTCAGCTTCATGGGGTCTAGGATTTCGTTGAGTTGCTCGGCGGTGAGGTCGGTCTCGCGCAGGGTGACGGCACGGATGGTTTCACCGGTCCGCATGGCGATGTGGGCGATGTCGGCGGATTTCTCGTAGCCGATGTGGGGTACGAGGGCAGTGACTAAGACGAGGCTGCCTTCCAGCATTTGCTGGATGCGGTCGCGGTTGGCGGTGATGCCTTCGATGCAGTTGACTCTTAAGGTGTAGGCGGCTTGGCCTAGGCCGATAATGGATTCAAACAGCTTGTAGAAGAGTACGGGCTCAAAGGCGTTGAGCTCGAACTGGCCGCCCTCGGCGCACATGCAGATTGTGACATCGTTGCCGATAATGTTGAAGGCTACCTGGTTGACTACTTCCGGAATGACGGGGTTGACCTTGCCAGGCATGATGGAAGAGCCGTTTTGACGGGCGGGGAGGTTAATGATGTTATAAGCGGCGCGGGGGCCGGAGGACATGAGGCGGAGGTCGTTAGAGATCTTGGAGAGGGTCACGGCCATGGCCTTGATCGCGGAAGAAATAATTACAAAGCTATCCAGGTTCTGGGTGCCGTCGAAGAGGTCCGTCGCGGTCTGCATGGGGTAGCCGGTAACTTCGGCCAGGCAGTCATTGATATGGTCCAGATAATATTTGCTGGCGTTGATGCCTGTGCCAATGGCGGTGCCGCCCATGTTGTTGATGTACATGTAGTGCTCGGTTTTTTCGATTTCTGCGATGTCCCGCTTGATTGCTTCGGCGTAGGCGTGGAAGGCTTGGCCTAAACGCATGGGCACTGCATCTTGGAGCTGGGTGTACCCAACCATGACGATGTCATTGAATTCCTCAGCCTTGGCGCGGAAGGCGGCTTCCAGGTCGCGTAGCTTGGGCAAGGCTTCCCGCAGCAGGCGGATGACTGTGATCTTGCCGGAGGTGGGGAAGACGTCGTTGGTGGACTGGGCCATGTTTACATGGTCGTTGGGATGGACAGGGTCATAGGAGCCCAGCTCGCCGCCGAGGATCTCGGTGGCCCGGTTGGCGATGACTTCGTTGGCGTTCATGTTGGCAGAAGTACCGGCGCCACCTTGGATAGGATCGCAAATAAAGTCTTCGTGGAATTTGCCGGCGAGAATTTCGTCGCAGGCCTGAAGGATAGCCTTGGCCCTTCTTTCGTCCAGGGTCCCGGCGCGCAGGTTGGCCAGGCAGCAGGCCTTCTTGACCAGGGCCAAGCTTTCAATCATTTCAGGACGCAGTTTTTCGAACGTAATAGGGAAATTGTGTTCAGCTCTTTTGGACTGGACGCCGTAATATACGTTAGGCTCAATCTCCAGTTCGCCTACGGCATCGTGCTCAATGCGGATTTTCTTAGTCATCTTGAACTCCTTATATTTTTTACAGGCCCAGACTAGGACCTAACTTAGGTGATCTAGCGTGGCCGCGAGCCTGTCAATAAACCCGCGGAAACCTGTAGTATTTCAGCCAACTGTGTCTTGCCTGGCACAGCTCCTTGATTATAGCCAGCCCGCTGGGAGGGAACAAGCTTTGCTATAATTTAATAAAACTTGAAGTTACTTGCTTGAATAGAACTCAACATCAAAGGAGTTACCATGCGTAATAGTCAACTAATCAATAAATTAGAGCGCAAGTATGGCCGCTATGCGATCGATAATCTCATGAAGATTATTGTCGTGGGCATGGGCCTGGTCTATGCCGTGGACCTGATCTCGGCTCCCATGAACCGGGGCGTGGGTATCCTGAGCCAATTTTTCGCCTTCTCCCGGCCACTGATCCTGCGAGGACAGATCTGGCGGCTCATCACATTTGTCTTTGTGCCGCCTGCCAGCAGCCCGCTCTTTATTCTCATCACGCTCTACTTTTACTGGCTGATTGGCCAGTACCTGGAGCAGTACTGGGGTTCTTTCCGCTTCAACGTCTATTATCTATGCGGAATGCTGGGAGCTATAATCGCAGGCTTCATCACCGGCACCAGCACTAACTACTATCTCAACCTCTCGCTCTTCCTGGCCTTTGCGGCCTACCAGCCAGACCTTGAGGTTCTGCTCTTTTTCATCCTGCCTGTGAAGATCAAGTGGCTGGCCCTCATTGCCCTGGCTTCCTTGACCTATATGCTCTTTACCTCGCCCTGGTCGGGTAAGTTGGCCCTCATCATGTCTCTAATTAACCTGATCCTCTTCTTCGGCCCGGAACTGGTCCAGGAAATCAAAAATCTGCGGCGGCGCTACGAGTGGAAGAAGAACACCCGGCAGTAGCTGGGAAAGAATTGTTGTAGAATAAAATAGTTAGTATCAAGTCTTGCGCCCAGCCTGAGTCTGACGGCCGCCCCCTGCAGGGCTAGCCGCCTCCTAGACAGCAATTAGGCTGGCCGCGAGCTTAGCAGGAAGAAGGAAGGATTAGCTATGAAGATTAAAGTATTGGAACCCCTGGGTATTCCCCAGACTGATCTTGAGAAAAAGCTGACGGCCGCGGTAGGCAATAAGGCGGAGTTGGTCTTTTACCCGGACCGCAAGACCGACATTCCCAGCTTGGTAGAACGCTGCCAGGACGCGGATGCCGTAGTTTTATCTAACTTTCCCTTCCCCGCGGAAGTTATTCACGAAAGTCCCCTGCTGAAATATATCTGTGTAGCCTTTACGGGCTTTGACCATGTGGACATGGAAGCAGTTAAGGAGAGGGGTATTCAAGTGGCCAATGCTTCAGGCTATTCCACAGTCGCCGTGGCGGAATTGGTCTTTGGCCTAACCTTGAGCCTGTTGCGCAAACTGCCCGCTGCCGACCGTGCGGTGCGGTCTGGTAAAACCAGCTATGGCCTTATGGGTCTGGAACTGGAAGGCCGGACCTTCGGTATTATCGGCCTAGGCCATATTGGCAGTAAGGTTGCCCAGCTGACCCAAGCCTTTGGCTGTAAAGTTTTGGCCTACAACCGGTCCCACAAGGATATCCCTGGCGTCAATCAAGTGCCGCTGGACCAGGTTCTGGCAGAGTCGGATATTATCTCTATTCACTTACCCGTTAATGTGGAAACGCGTGGCTTTATCAATGCCAACCGCTTAGCCCAAATGAAATCTACCGCTATCTTGATCAACTGCGCCCGCGGCCCCATTGTAGACGAGGCGGCGCTCGCCGAAGCCCTGCAGCAGGGCAAGCTGGCTGGCGCAGGCATCGATGTCTTTGACATGGAGCCCCCGCTTCCGGAGGACCACCCCCTGCTTAAGGCCCCCAACTGCATCTTGACCCCGCATGTCGGCTTCCTGAGCTTGGAGGCTATGTACAAACGGGCAGATATTGTCGCGGATAACCTGCGGTCCTGGCTGGCCGGGGATCCTCTCAATTTGGTTAACTAAATAACGGGGAAAATCATTGCGTTATAACGCGGAAAAATCATTGCTTTAAACATAATTTAGGAGCCCAAGATTTAGGAGTGCAAGTTCTATAGATAACTTAAGGGCCCAATCTCTTAAAGAATACGAACTCTTTAATGCAACGAAGAAGGCCCGGCAGCTGAGAGGTTGCCGGGCCTTTAACTTACCCAGAAGTGCCACAAAGGAGAGAGAGGTCTATTTGGGTAGCGCCTCCTCCCTAGGAGGGTAGAAGAGGAAAGAGGCTGATTAGGTATTTGGCAGATCAGTTAGCCTTAACTAACTGATCTGTTTACAGAATATATCGCGAGGCGAAATCTGTCAAGCTCTGCGGCTAAAAAATTCTTAGATCACAAATTTCTTTAATTAAAATTTTCGACTGAGGACTTTTTATGGTACGTTTTAAAGCTTAATAATGATAATATGACTATTAATTTAGCAGTATTACACAGAAAAATTGACACATATAATAAATCTGCGCACTTTCGACTCTCCGAGAGATTAAAAATCTGTTAATATCTACACGGGTATATCCTTTTGGGAGGAAAAAATGCTGTACTTTGTTGGTGCTGAGGCAAGCGCGCCGGAGCTTATTACGGTGAGAGGGGCCAGTCTGCTGGCTAATGCAGATGTCTGCATCTATGAGGATTCTCTACTGAATCCTGATCTTCTTGATCTTTGCCCGCCTCACTGCCAGATTTATAATTCACTTAGTTTGGCTCCGCAAGAATTGGCTGACCTCCTGCAAGCAGCGGTATCAGAAGGCCAGATTTTCGTGCGCCTATATACCGGCGAGGCTTTGCAGGACGAAACCGTCCGAGCAGAAATTGACCAGCTCAAAACCCAGGACCTTGACTTTGCTCTCTGTCCTGCCAGATCGACCACTCCTGAAAGTTCTGATTTTTCTGCCAGTGAATATTCTGTCGGTCATGAAAGCTGTCTCTTAAATTCCCAAGCTTGGCCGCAGGCTTCCAACGAAGTGGCAGCAAAGGAAGTGGAAGAAGAGGTAACGACCTCCCTGCCTGCCTCGCAGGTGGGACCCGGCCCCAGCTTCTTTAGTGGTGATCTTTCCCGTCCGCCCCTGGTGAGCATTTTGAC
>CAYNNG010000011.1:15100-17765 GCA_964398655.1 uncultured Oscillospiraceae bacterium | reverse complement strand
CATTTTGACGTAGCCAATAGACTAGCCGAGGCGCTGGCTACAGCGATTGAAGCCACCCCTGTGGTGACCACCAGTACAGACCGCCGTAAACTCTGGGCGGTGGACAACTGGGCCCAACTTAAGGACTACCACATTCTCAATCCTAAAGAAGTTAAACGGATTTCCCAGCGCATCTTAGCGGGCAAGCTGGTTAGTCTCTATAGTGATTTCCCTGTGGAAGGCCCCCTCCCTCTTGGGGTGGTAGCAAGTCAAGACGCCTTGCAGGCGGACATATCCGTATCCTGGAAACGGGCGACCGAAGAAGCCGTGGGCCTGAGCCCCGCGGGCGGGGTATCTCCCTGGGCTCTCGTGACCGGAGATATTACTCAGCCACAAAACAATCCCTACACCCTGCGGATCTTGGTGCCCTCAATCGTGATAGGCATTGGGGCCAAAGAAACGGTCCCGGCCTCCCTTGTCTCCCAAGCTATTGAGGAAGCCATAGACGCGGTGGGCTGCAACCCCTTGGCTCTTTGCGGTCTGGCTTCCCTGGACCTCCCCGCCCAATCCCAGGGGATCCGAGAAGCCGCAGAGTTTTGGAACCTGCCTTATCAAGCCTACACCGCTGACCAGCTAAGGGTGGCCCATGGCAACTTCCCTTACTCAGACTGCATGGAAGAAGTCGCGGGTGTCGACAGCGTGGCGGAGAGGGCCGCAGTCTTGGCGACTGGGCAAGGTGAGCTTATCCAGACCTGCCTGGTTCATGGAGGTGTTACCGTGGCTCTGGCCCAGAAGAAGACGGTCATCAGTTTCTAGAAGACAATCCCGTAGACTATCCCTTAGAAGGTTCAGTTTAAACGTAAGACTTGGGCGGCACTAGTCTAAAGCACGAAGGCTCTAGGCTAAGCTGGCCTAAGACCTCACTTTGTAGCGCGGCCGCGTACTAAAATCTGTCTGTTCAAGCAGCTGGAACTTGTGGAATTTCTGAATGAATTTATAGATCGTGGCATAGGCGGCCTGGCCAAAGTCTTTTTCTAGCTCTTTGCTGGAAAAATCCCTCAAACCATAAAAAGACAAGATAAAATTCCAGAGTTCACGCTCTTTGGGCGTGATTTTACCCTGCTCGTGCAGTTCACGATACCTGTCCAAGGTGTCAGGTCTGGACAGGCTGGTCGGCAGACGGTTATAAACCTGGTTCACAAAATAGGCCACAAAGGGCGTGACATCTAAGACCCCGCTAATTTTTTGATTTTGCTCTACCCACTGGAAGGCCTGGTAATAGGCTTTCTTGCTTTCTTCAATGTATGAGGAAAAGGATACAAAGAGGGCAGCGGGAAAGCCCGCCTGAACCAGATGCCAGAGGTGGAAGAGCCGGGCCGTTCGTCCATTGCCGTCAAAGTAGGGATGGAGATAGGCTAGGTAAAAATGCAGGATCGCGGCCTTATATAAAGGGTCAAAATCATCCTTTGCCTGCGCAAAGGCTATAAATTCAGCCATGTAAGCTGGCAGCTTTTCTGCCGCTAACCCCATATGTACATGGTCTCCCATGCGGTGGCCTACCACATTAACCGAGTCGTGGCGGTAAAGAGAACCGGCGGGGATCTGATTTTCTGGACTGAGACCTGGTCCTATGGCCAGCTGATAAATTTGCTGGAGATGTTCTGTGCTAATTTTATAGCTGGGCTGGCTAATCAAGTCCAGAGCTTTTTTCATGCCGAGGAGGATGTCAGCGGATGCGGCAGGGCTGCTTTGCGAGCTAGGCGCTAATTCCTGGTCTTCATGGTCTTCCTGGCCGGCCTGGTCTTGCAGGCTGCCGTGTGCGGTAAGGTCAGATCCAGAAGAATTATTAACCACAAGCTCCCTAATCGCCTTTCTGCTGGAGGCAATGTTCTCAATCCGTAAGCTATGATAAATTTCTTGCGTCATAGCCTCTACCCCGTAGCTTTCCCGGTTTGTATGGGGAGAGTAAAGGAGCCTCACGCTGCTAGGCCTTACCCGGAGCTGCTGGGGTAAATACACCAAATTCTGCCCTTGGAAGTCCCGCAAGGGGAGGGGCTCGAAATGGGAGGCGCGAAGCTCGGCCAGGCAAGCCTCTAGGGCATCTTGCCCAAACTTGTACTGCATCTTCTTGAGATTGAAGAAATTAGGGTCCCGTAGAATTTGGGTGAAAAGCTGTACATCCATGGCCTGACCTCCTTGCCTGTATTTACTAACTTGTTCTAACTTGCCTTGTCTGGCCGGCCTTTGCTAGGGACTTCTGCTAGTGATATTAAATGATATCAATTACTATCACTAGGCGCAAGTAGAGGGTGGGCTGGAGTCCTGTTAATTTGATTTCTCTGCTACGCCGACAAAATTTCAGCTAACGGGTGGGCCGCTGTGCAAGTAGAGGGCAGCTGGGAGTCCTGTTAATTTGATTTCTCTGCTACGCCGACAAAATTTCAGCTAACGGGTGGGCCGCTGTGCAGATATGCAAGTAGTGGGTGGTTAGCTCGGGCAATTCTGCGACTAATGGGTGGTTTGGCCTCAAACCACCTTCCACTACTTGCAAAATTGCCCGAACAACCGAGAAGTCCGAGGAATCCAAAAACTGAGAGAACCGAGGAACCCAAAAACCACGAAAACTGAGAGAACCGAGGACCCCGAACAACCGGGAAATCCAAGGAATCCAATAACCGAGAAAACG
>CAYNNG010000011.1:4668-15000 GCA_964398655.1 uncultured Oscillospiraceae bacterium | reverse complement strand
AACCGAGGACCCCGAACAACCGGGAAATCCAAGGAATCCAATAACCGAGAAAACGAGAAATCCGAGAAGTCCGATAAGCCAGAGAAAACAAGAAATCCGAAAGATGAGGAGTCCGTGCTACCTAAGTAATCGAGCTAGAGGTGCAGCTGAGGCCGGTATGTTTTCTGCCTCAGCGCTTGCTTCCTACAGATTTCCGTTACAATAGGGGACATGAAGAAAATTCGGCTTTTAACTTATCCCCGATCTCTAGTCCAGGCGGACCAACTGCTGGCTTATGCGGATGTGTTGGTCGTGGGCGAAGCTGGCTTGTCTATCCGGATGCCGGCCTCCTTTAGCCGGGCGGACCAGGTCCGGCTGGTAGCCCTGGCCCAGGAACGGGGGAAAAAGGCCGTGATCGCCGTGAATGGCCTCTTGCATAACGCCCAGATTGAAGTCTTGCGTGACTACTTGTCCTTCTTACAGGAAATACAGGTGGATGCTGTGCAAACAGGGGATCCTGGCTTTATCCAAGTTATGCGGGAGATGGACATTCAGTTGCCGATAATTTGGGATCCCCAGACTCTCAACACCTCTGCGGGCAGTTTGAATTTTTGGGCTAAGCAGGGGGCGGTAGGAGCTTTGCTATCCAACGAGCTGCCCGCGGCGGAGCTGGCAAAGCTGGTGCCCCAGCTGACCAACCCCGCCTGCCTGCAAGTCTATGGGGCAGTAGGCCTCCAGCATTCTTTACGGCCTTATGTGAGCAACTATGGCCGGCATAGCGGGCTCAAGGACTTGGAAGCTGGTTGTGACCGCCCACTCTACATCTCCGAACCAGCCAAGCCGGAGGTGAAATATCCTCTTTATGAAGACGCGTCCGGCGCCCATATCTTCCACGCGGAAGATTTAAACTTACTGCCAGTTTTGGACCAGCTGGTCCAGCTGGGGATCTATACTTGGAGCCTTAACAGCCTCTTTCTAAAGCCTGACCAGTATCTGGCCGTGGTGGCCCTGTACCGCCAGGCAGCCACTGCCTTGGAGCAGGGCCAGTGGACCACCGAGTTAGCGGAAGAATTAGACAATCAGATCCACGCCTTGCATCCGGCCCAGCGGCCGCTGGGCCTGGGCTTTTTCCCTTTAGATCCTCAAGATATCTCCTAGTGCCTATGCTGAAATTACCTCCCAAACCTGAACTCCTCTGCCCCGGGGGCAGCCTGGAAAAGCTGAAAATTGCCATTCACTATGGGGCGGATGCCTGCTATATCGCCGGCATGAACTATGGCCTGCGCACCCGAGCGGGTAACTTTAGCCCGGAGGAAATGTGGGAGGCGGTTCGCTTTGCCCACCAGCACCAGGCTAAAGTCTACGTGGTGGCCAATATGGTGCCCCATGAAGGGGATGAGGCGGGGATTGAAGAATTTTTCCGCAGCCTGGAAGCTCTGGGTGTGGATGCCGTGTTAATCTCCGATCCCGGCCTCATGGTGCTCTGCCAGCAGGCGGCTCCTCAGCTGCCAATTCATCTTTCTACCCAAGCCTCCGCCCTGAACTATGCTGCTTTGAATTTTTGGGCCGACCAGGGCCTGGAGCGTGTGGTGTTAGGCCGCGAAGTCTCCCTGGCGGAAATCCGGGAAATGAAGGCCCACAGCTCGATCCAGTTGGAGGCCTTTCTGCATGGGGCCATGTGCGTGAGCTATTCTGGCCGCTGCGTCCTGTCTAACCACATCTGCCACCGCGATGCCAACCGCGGTGGCTGTGCCCAGCCCTGCCGCTGGTTCTATGAGGTCTGGACGGAAGATGAAGCCCATCAGTACCAGAAGCTGGGTGGGCCGGGGCCTAAGGGCGACACCGCCACGGCCTTTTCTATGAGCGCGGCCGACCTCTGCATGATGGACCACATCCCCGACCTGGTTAATTCCGGACTCAACAGCCTCAAGGTGGAGGGCCGGATGAAGTCCATCCATTACGTGTCTACCGTGGCCAATGTCTATCGGACGGCCTTGGATGCTTACTATGCAGATCCTGAAAACTACCAGGTAAAGCCTGCATGGCGGGAGGAGCTCTGCAAGGCTGCCCAGCGCGAGCTTTCTACGGGCTTTTATTATGGCCAGCCCGGTCCGGAAGCCCAGTTTGCCCAGCAGGGCCAGGTTGATCCAGGGGTGACCTTCGTGGGCCAGGTCCTGGCCTATGATCCAGCGACGGGGATCGCGACCCTGGAGCAGCGTAACAAATTTGCCGTGGGTGACTGCTTAGAATTTTACGGTCCTGGCCTGCGGATTTTCCGCCAAACCGTGGCCTGGCTGGAGAATGCGGAGGGGGACCGTATTGAGTCCTGTCCCCACCCCCTCATGACCCTGCGCCTGCCGGTTGACCAGTCGGTCCGGGCCCATGACCTGGTTCGTCTGGTCCATAAAGGGGAGATGGTATGAACGCGCGTGTGTTAATTGCCGGGCCCTGGTCTGGGGCGGGTAAAACTACGGTCACTCTGGCCTTGCTGGCGGCCTTAAAGGCCCGTGGTTTGGACTTAGCGGCCGCGAAATGCGGACCGGACTATGTAGACCCCCAGTTTCATCGGGAGGTCTTGGGCATAAATTCCCGCAACTTAGACTCCTACTTTCTGGACCAAGAGACTCTGTGCGCCGCCCTGGCCAGCGAGAGCAGCCGGCTGACCCTCATTGAGGGAGTGATGGGCTATTACGACGGCGTGGGCCCGGAGGGCCTGTATTCCACCTACCAACTGTCCGTGCAAACCCAGACGCCCGTGGTCTTGGTGGTGCCCGCCCGTGGGATTTACCAATCTCTGCAAGCCCTGATCTCCGGCTATAAGAACTTTCGGCCAGACAGCCAAATCCAGGGGGTCATTTTCAACCAAGCCTCACCTCGTTTAGCCGCCCAGCTAGCGGACTTTGCGGCCCGCCAAGGCTTGGAGAGCCTGGGCGTCCTGCCCTATGACGCGGAAAACTTTATCCAGGCCGGAGGCTTGGGCCTGGACTTGCGGGACGATAAGACAGCCTTAGCAGGACAGATTAGCCGCCTGGGCCAGCTGGCGGAAAACTATTTAGACTTGGATAAGCTCTTGGCCTTGGCCGACCAGGCCCCCAGCCTGGAAGCCTATCTTCCGAAAGAAGTAGGACCTAGGATTGACCAGGTCTGTGTCCTGGCTGTGGCCCGGGACCTGGCCTTTGAAAAAATTTATCCGGAGAATATCCAAATCTTAAAAGAAGCAGGTTTCCAGCTGCAATATTTCAGCCCCCTAGAAAGTAGGGCCCTGCCGGAAGGCACCGCGGCCCTCTACTTGCCTGGTGGCTGCCCGGAGGATTTTGCCGCAGAATTGGCGGCTAACCAGACCCTGCACCAGCAAATTTACCAGGCCTTAAGTCGAGGTCTGCCCTGCTGGGCCGAACAGGCGGGGGCGGCCTATCTTTGCCAGAGTTTATGTGGTCAGCCCATGGTTGGCTATCTCCAGGCGGAAGTAGCAGTGGCCGACCGCTTGCAAAATTTTGGCTACGCCAGCCTTAAAGCCCTGAGACCTAACCCCCTCTGTCCGGCTGGGGACAGCCTCAAATGCCATGAATTTCACTACTACCAGGCAAGTGAGCCAGGCCTAGACTTGGAGCGGCACAAACTTTCCGGCGACATTCTGCCCGGAGCTGGCTGGGCGGGAGACAGGCTCTGGGCAAGTTTCGCCCAGCTCTATTTGCCTGCCTATCCCCAAGTTGCCAGGCGGTTTTACCAGTTGGCCCGGACCGGGTCGGTAACTTGCGAAGAGAGGTAGCTTTGCATGCTTAAAGCTAAATTTGCACGAAAATTTGCGCGAACGCGCCTGCGCAGCGCTAGCCCTAAATTTTTCCTGAGCTTGACCCTATTTTGCCTTTTGTGGAGCCTAACAGCGCCCTGTGGGACGGTCGAGGCAGCGGAGGCTGCCGGGTCAGCTGATCCGCCTGTGCGAACCTATGTGATTGGAACTAGCGGCCAGACCAAGCCTCTGGATTATTTCAACGAACAAGGCGAGCTGGACGGCTATGAGGCCGCGGTGATCGCGGAGATGGAACGCCGGGCCCCCCACCTGCATTTTGAATACGAAATTACAGAATTTGCTTCGCTTTTTGCAGGCCTGGACGCAGGGAAGTTCGACCTAGTCATGAATAACTTGGGTGAAAACGCGGACCGCCGGTCCAAATTTTTATTTTCCCGCTACCCTTATATTGTCACGCACAATGTCCTGATAACCCAAACTAGCCAGCCCGACGGTCTTACTTTGGCCGACCTGGCGGGCAAGTCTCTGGGCGTAGTTCCGGCTTCCCCCCAGTCCATGTTTCTGGAAAAGTGGAACCAAGATAACCCCGACCAGGCCGTACAAATTGTTTACCAGGATTCCGATCCCTCAGGCCTCATCCAGGACGTCTACAACGGCCGGATTGACGCGACCATTTACGCGACGACCTACCTGAAAGATGTGGAGGAGACCTATGGCATCCAGCTCAAGGCCCACCCCATCGCGGACGAGGAGGCCATCCGCCCGCCTGGCTCCTACTTCATTTACTCCTGGAATAATTTGGACTTGCGCAAGGAGATGGATGCCCTCCTGGCTGAAATGCGGGAGGACGGGACCCTTCAGGCCATTTCCTTGAAATATACGGGCCAGGACGACAGCGTCATGAGCCAGGAAATTATCGACAAAAATGACGCCTGGGAAGCCAAGCTCTTGGGTCAGGATTCTCAACTCTCAACTGCCCTGGATCAAACCCAGGGTCAACTCTTTGCCCCTGCCCTGATCTACCACTTCCTGCCCCGGATCCTGGCCAAGCTGCCCATCACTCTCTGCTTGACCCTGGTGGCGGCCGTGATTGGTCTGGCCCTGGGCCTCTTATGGGCCTGGATTAAGCTGAAAAATATCCCCGTGCTCAAGCAGATTACGGTCTTTTTAGTCTCCTATCTCCGGGGAACCCCGCAAATTGTCCAGCTCTTCCTGGCCTACTACGGCCTGCCCATCTTCCTGCGCAGCCTCAATGCCAGCTATGACGTCAAAGGCCTCCCGGCCCTGGTTTACGCCTTTATTGCGCTGGGCCTCAACCAGGCTGCCTTCAACTCAGAGACCATCCGGGCTGCCATCCTTTCCGTGCCGGCCAGCGAGGTAGAGGCCGCCAAATCCCTGGGCCTCACCGAGGGGCAGACCCTGCGCCGGATTATCCTGCCCACCGCCCTCATTAACGCCGTGCCCAACCTGGGCAACTCCCTGATTTCTCTCCTGAAGGGCACGTCTCTAGCCTTTACGGTGACCGTGGTGGATATCATGGGCCAGGCCAGGATTATCGCGGGGGCCAACCTCCGCTTCTTTGAATCCTATATTGCCGTATCCCTCATTTACTGGCTGCTCTGCCTGGGTATTGAGCGCCTGGTACATTACTTGGAGAAGCGTCTGAATGTCGACCACAATCAGCCGCTGGAGGCCCAGGTGGCCGGGGAGGATCACTAATGCTGAAACCGCGAGATTGGAGCGAAGGGCCGGCCAGGCTGATACTGCGAGATTGGAGCGGAGGGTCGGTCAGGCTGAAACTAGAGAGAGGGGACTGCTGATGCTGAAGCTGGAAAATTGGTCGAAGGCCTTTGGGTCCAACCTGGTTTTGGATCAGATTAATTTACAGGTAGAAACAGGCCAAGTCCTGACGATCATTGGACCCAGCGGTTCGGGTAAGTCAACCCTCCTGCGCACGATTAACTTCCTTGAGCCTGCCGACCAGGGCCTTATCACCCTAGGCGACAGCCGGGAAGACGTCGCCCAAATTACACCTGCCAAGATTCTGGAACTCCGCCGCAAGACCGCCATGGTCTTCCAGAACTACGCTCTCTTCTCCCACAAGACAGCCCTGGAAAATGTCATGGAGCACCTCTTAACCGTAAAAAAGCTGGATACAAAAGCCGCGGCCGACCTGGCGGCGGCCCAGTTGGAACGGGTTGGCATGTCCGACCGTCTGGACTATTACCCCCGCCAACTGTCCGGCGGCCAGCAGCAGCGGGTGGGCATCGCCCGGGCTTTAGCGGTGGAGCCGGAGGTGATCCTCTTGGACGAACCGACTTCCTCCTTGGACCCCGAGCGGACCACGGAAATCTTGGACCTCATCCGGTCTTTGGCCCACGGCAGTATGACTATGGTTCTAGTTACCCACGAGATGGGTTTTGCCAGGGAGGTGTCTGATCAGGTGATCTTCTTAGACCAAGGGAAAATTCTTGAGCAGGGCCCGCCCGAGGCGGTTTTCGACCAGCCTCAGTCTCCGCGCACCGCAGACTTCCTGCGGGGTTATAAGGACCGTCAGCTCTAGGCACAAGTGCAAAGTCAGTCGTCACGGACCGGGTGATACTTAGCGGAGCGTTTCTGACTTGCCCATTTTTCACTCCGCTAATCCAAGCTTGGGGGTGCGGACCTTCACGCTATCATGCATGCTCTTCATGATAAGAATTAACCATCTGCATTAGGGCGTCCAAGTCCAGGTGCTGGCGCAGGTTGTCGGCCAGACGGTCGTAGGAAGCTTCGCGCTGGTTGCGGCTGTAATGCCCTGCCTGCTCGGACAGGGAGTCTTCGGCGTCCAGCTGTAAATCGGGCAGGTAGGGCAGGGTGCCCAGGATAGGCAGGCCGGTCAGCTGCTCAAATTCAACTAGGCCCGGCTTTAAGATGCTGGGGTCACCCCGAAACTTATTTATTACCAGGCCCTTGATGTGGTCGCCGCCCTGGTCTTTACACAGGGCCAAAGTGCCATAGAGAGAGGCAAAGACGCCGCCACGGTCGATATCTCCTACGAGCAGGCAGGGTAGGTTTAAACGTTGGGCCAGACCTAAATTGACGAAGTCGTCCTGGCGCAGGTTGATTTCGGCCGGACTGCCGGCCCCCTCCACCACGATCATATCAGCTTCCGCGGCCAGCTTATGGTAAGCCTCCTGCACGGTGGGCCAGAGCTGGCTTTTGACCTGGTAATAATCTTTGGCAGCCAGGCTTTGCCAATACTGCCCCAGTACGTAAACATTGGAGCCCGTATCGCTGCGTGGGACCAGAAGGATAGGATTCATCTCCGGCTGCAAGTCTGTCCGGCAAGCCTCAGCCATGAGGGCCTGGGCCGTGGCCAGCCGGCCGCCATCTGGCAGGCTGTAGTATTCCCGCGACATATTTTGCGACTTGAAGGGCCTCACCCGGTAGCCCTCCTGGGTGAGGAGCCGGCAAAGTCCCGTAGCCAGGGCGGACTTGCCTACCGAAGAGGCCGTGCCCAGGATCATGAGGGCCCTGGCCTGAGGCCTACTTGAGGCCTGCGCTGAGAAGCGGTCTGAGCTGGAATTTTCTGAGCTGGGGCTGGTGGGACCTTGAAGATGTTTAGGCATGTGCTTTCTCCCTTAGAACTTGTAGAGCCCTAATTAATTGGTCATTTTCCTCCGGCCTTTTCACGGCTACCCGCCAATAGCCCGGGCCCAGGCCAGGGTAATTGGCGCAGTTACGGACGAGAATAGGGGGCTGGAACTGGGTCAAAAGGTCAAGCTGTAGGGTGGGGTAGTCCCAGGCGAAAAAGAGGAAGTTGGCCTGGCTGGGATAAACTCTGGCCCCCGCCTGGGTCAAGGCCTGGCTTAAGCGCTGGCGTTCTTGAACTAGCTGGCGGCGCCAGCCCTGAATTTCCGCTTCTGGTGTGGCCAAGGCGGCTAGGCCCACAGCTTGGGCAGGACCTGAGACCTGCCAGGGTGGGGTAGCGGCCTTCAGAAGGCCTGCTAGCCTAGGACTGCCCAGCTCGAGCCAGCCCAGAC
This sequence comes from uncultured Oscillospiraceae bacterium, assembly GCA_964398655.1. Lineage (GTDB taxonomy): Bacteria > Bacillota > Clostridia > Saccharofermentanales > DTU023 > SFFI01. The sequence goes on along the minus strand of CAYNNG010000011.1, from coordinate 7,245 downwards.
GGAGGCCGGGGAGGGCAAAGAGCTTGGTCAGAGATTTAATAATTATCTCGCGCTCTGAGAGGCCAGCCTTCAGGGAGTAGGCCGCCTGGTCCTGGGGAGCTAAAAAGTCCAAGAAACATTCATCCATGGCCAGGTAAATCTCCCGGGCGTAGCAGGTTCGGCGAATCTCCGTAAGCAATTCAGGTTCAATGACCAGTCCGGTAGGGTTGTTGGGCTGGCAGAGGATACATACCTGGATAGAGTCATCCAAGGTCTCTAAGATCCCCCTGTCCAGCTGAAAGTTCTGAGCGGGAGTGAGTGGGTAGGCCTGCAGGGCAAAGCCGGCCTGACTAAAGGCTTGGGCGTATTCCGAGAAAGTAGGCGCGGTAAGGAGGACCTGAGGCTGCTGGGAGGTTACTGCGCATTCCCTGCGTAATAGGCTGCTTCCCAGCTCTCTAGTCTCGTCCTGGGCAGTCAAGTTCTGCTCTGATGTACGCTGTACCTCACTAGCCGATAGCCTACGACCTAAGACTCCAGCTAGGCGGAAGATGACATCTGCCCCGCCGTTGCCGGGGATAATTTGCCAGGTCTCAAGTTTCCTCCGCTGTGCCAAGGCTTCTACGAGGGCGCGTGCTTGGGGATCGGGATAATGCGGGACTTGTTCGCAGGCAGTTGCTAAAGCCTCGTGCATGGCCGGAGTAAAACCATAAGGATTGATATTGGAGGAAAAGTCTAGGATACCTTCAGCCTCCAAGCCTAGAAGTTGGGCTGCCCGGTTCCGGTCGGCCCCATGCGCCATCTGGGCCAAAAGCTCGGTGATCTCTTGATCTTTCATGTCTACCTCCTAACCTTGTACATTATACATAGGAAAAACTTGAGACTAATACTTGGGAACATGGGCAAAACTTAGCTTAGGGCTGATACTCAGGGAGCATGGGCAAAACTTAGGACTGATACTCAGGGAACATGGGCAAAATTTGAGACTTTATGCTAACTGGCGGCGACTAGAATTAGAGCTGGATCGGAGGAACTGAGCGCAGGGTCTGGCAGGATTCGACCTTAGTCGCTAAGATATGGCAAGAAGTTATTTGCTGTCTAGCTATTTTGCGGGAGGCCTGCTGCATGAAAAAATCTGCAACCGTTTCCAATCTATTACTCTTCCTTACGGCCTTGATTTGGGGTTTATCTTTTGTAGCCCAAACTGTGGGTATCCAGCATATAGGTGTGGGCTCTTACAACCTTCTCCGCTATATCTTGGCCTGCGCCACCCTGTCCATCTACTTTCTCTTTAGCAAGGCCCGCTTTTCCAAGGCCTATCTCAAACCCTCGCTGATCATTGGCACGATCCTCTTTTTTGCCGCTACCGCCCAGCTTTATGGCATCCGGTCTTCCACCGCGGGTAAGTCGGGCTTTATCACGGGCCTCTACATTGTCATGGTTCCCATTATTGCGGTGGCTTTCGGCTCCAAACTCCGGGCTTACAACTGGCTGGGCGTTCTGCTGGCCGTGGTCGGCCTCTACCTCTTAAGCATTGGAGGAGAATCCGGCTTCGGCTTGCCGGAAATCTACCTTTTGATTGGCGCCTTGGGTTTTTCTCTGCATATAATTTATGTTGACCGCCTGACAGGTGATCTAGACCCGGTACTGATGACGATTGGCCAGTTCGTTGTCGCAGGGATTTGGACCATCCCTCAGGTCTTATTTTTTGAAAAGCTGGACTGGCCCCAGATCCAGGCTGCCCTGCCTAGTCTGCTCTACGCCGGTATCTTGGCCTCGGCTGTCGGCTTTACCCTGCAGATCCTGGGCCAGAAAAACAGTCCGCCCGTTTTAGTCTCTCTGATCTTGGGCATGGAATCCGTCTTCGCCGCCCTGGGCGGTGCCCTGATCCTCAAAGAGCGCATGCAGCCCCTGGAAATCCTGGGCTGCGCCTGCATGTTCGGCGCAGTCCTGTTCGTCCAGCTCATGGAAGCCCGCGAAGCCAGACTGGCGAAGGCTGGTAGGGTTGCTAGGGCCGATAAGTCCGCTCAGAAAAAGTCCTAAGAGCACTTTTATTCGCCAATTTTTCGGCCAACTTTTGGCTGATGGATTGTCCGAAGCAGGCGAGGCTAAGCTAAGTCATTAGACCACTCACATGTGCCTAGTTTAAGGCCTAGGTTACGCATGCTTAAACTCATTTATTTCATATATTATATCTCATATATTAGATGATCGTATTAGATGATACCCTGATGATGCAAAACAGGGCCATGTTTGGGTGACCTTCTATGAGGCCATAGTTGCTTCAGTCCAAAACAATACTTTTTCCCTAAAATAGACTTTTGCGACTCGAGTTTTGTTTAAATTTTATTCCTAAAGGTGCAGATATCGCTTAAGACAGTAATATATCGTTTAAATCGATCATATATTTCTGTTTTTGATTACGATTGGATTACAGATGTCCTAAGCTTAGTATCAAGAGATTTGGCTGCTCTCCACCGTGCTATCCTTCAAGCAAATCATTTTATTATTTTTTTGGTATATTAGGAGGAACGGTTATGAGGAAAACTTCAAAGCGTTGGACAGCTTGTCTTCTCAGTCTGGTTTTGTTCTTACTACCAA
>CAYNNG010000011.1:0-4568 GCA_964398655.1 uncultured Oscillospiraceae bacterium | reverse complement strand
ATAGAGTAGATATTGATGCCGGTATTGTTAATTTATATAAAGTTACGCATGAATTTATCTCCGGAATGGACGGCAAGGAGTTACCGCAGGAAGTCAAAGAGCTAACGCCAGGAGATCAAACAGGCAAGAAAAATGGAGAAACTGTAACGCCGACAGCACCTAGCAAGACAACCGTAGATGTGGAAGGCGGAACTTGGACCTTTGTTTCATATGATAGAGAGAACGATGTTATCAATCAGGCGGATGCGCATTTCATTGGGAAGTGGGTCTTCGAAGAAAAACAAGCTGAAAATGGCAACGTCTATGTCAAATACATCACTGAAGATGGCCAAGTACTAGAAGCAGAATCCGCAGTAAAGACGAATGCACCAGACGGTGAAGCTTACACTACGGAAAAGAAGACCTTCCCTGGCTACGAATTTGTCAAGATGGGAGTTGGCTCTGCTCCTGCCAACGGCAAAGTCCTAGGCGGACAGAATCTGTATGTAACCTATGTGTACAGAGCAGTTAAAGGAGGACCTCAACCCTCAAACTCTACGGAGAACAAACCACCTCATTACATTATTGTGCCCGTGGAAAAGGAAAAAGTAACAGTCTGGACACCTCAACCTACTTCTACCAAGGTTGTGCTACAACCAGGCAAGGGTTCTCAAGTTGTTACTCAGATGCCTAGCATGCCTAGGACTGGTGAGCAAGGCGTACCAGTCGCAAAGATTGGTGTTCTTGCTGCCGCTTCAGTTGCGTTAATGATTCTTAGAAAGAAGCTGGGACGCTAGTAGCTTAGCAAAGCTGGCCGCCATTTTATGACAACTGACGGCAGCTAGCTTATTAAAGCTATATAGCCCAGATCATTCTGACGTGAAAAATCTTAATCTTACTTCAACAGCCAGGCTAATCCCCTGGCTGTTGATATTTTAAGATTGCAAAATAATTGCAACTGCCTTAAAGCTTGATTTCAAGGGCTTTCTAGCCATTTCCCCATGTTATCCTGATCCTGTATAAGTATCATTTTATGGGGGTAAGGGCATGGACAGGCGGACGCAAGTACCACAGGGTAAGTCTTCGTCTTCCAGCCTGCCTCGCTTGCGCCGCAGGGCCAAATACCAGCGGGTCATGTTGACCATGGTTTGCAGCCTCTTGGCCCTGATTTTCCTAGCCCTCCGTCTCCTGCCCACTAGCCCTCTGAATCCTGACGGTCAGCCTGTTATTACTTCGATCAAACCTGAGGACTATCCTCCTGCCTGGCAGCAGGTCGGGATTGTGGAAGATTCTTCGGAGACACAGGACGCGGAGATTGAGCTGGTTTTCACGGGCGACCTCCTGCTCCATGAACCCATCCTCAATCAAGGCATAGGTGAGACGGGGACCGCAGACTTCTCTTGGCTTTTTAAGCATACGCAAGATATCTTGCAAGATGCCGACCTGGCTTTTGGCAATATGGAAGGTACTTTGACGGACGGCCCCTATTCAGGTTATCCTACCTTCTCCGCCCCCAAGGCTTTTGCGAAAAACCTCAAAGACGCGGGTTTTGACTATCTCACCACCGTGAACAACCATGCCATGGATGCCGGTATTTCCGGCCTAAAGTCTACGGTAGAAGCTCTACGCGCCCAGGGCCTCGACTGCGTGGGAACTCGCAGCAAGCCCGACGATCCCGAGTTTTTACTCTTGGACTGCCAGGGGATCAAGCTGGCGATTTCTTCTTTCTCTTACGAAACGCCCCGGGTCAATGGCCTGCGCAGTCTCAACGGCGCCCCCATCCCTCTGGACCAAGAGCAGCTGGTAGACACCTTTAGCGTAGGGGCCGGTCCGCTGGACAACTTAGAGCCGGATGCCCAAAGGCTGCGCGACCGCGTCCAGGCCATGCGGGCGGAAAACCCCGATCTGCTGATTTTCTTTATGCACTGGGGCCAGGAATACCACAAGCAAGCCGACCAGTGGCAGGAATATTACGCTCAAGTCCTGGCAGATGCGGGCGTAGACCTGGTGATCGGGGGCCATCCTCATGTAGTCCAGCCCCTGGTTTCCATCCCCGCAAACAACGCTGCTGGCCAAATGATCTGCTACTATTCCCTGGGCAACTTTGTTTCCAGCCAGCAGCCCGACACGGGCAACTCCGAAGGCCGGGCCGAAGAAGGAGCCATGGCTCGCGTGCTCGTGACAAAATCCTCCGGCCACACCCAAATCAAGCTAGCCGACTACATCCCTCTCTACATGTATAAAACCTATCCCGGCTATCCCTTTGCCAACTGCACCTACGGCTGGGCCCTGCCCGTAGAACGCGCCCTTGCCGACCCCGTGAAATACGAGGCGAAATCCCTCTTGCCTCGCCTGGAGCAAGCCCTGCAATCCAGCGAATCCGTCATGGGCCAGAAAATTCTTCTGCCCTCCTGGGACCGCGCTGCCATACATTCGGCGCCGTAGCTGGATCTACATAGATTTTTTCTTAGACCTTCTTTCTCCTTTTGTCTTGCAATATGCAATACTATGTAGCACAATATCCTAAAGGTGGTGCAATTATGAAAGATGCAACAGTCAGTGCACGCGTGGAATTTGATGTAAAAAATGAAGCGGAAGAAATCCTGCAAAAGCTAGGAATACCGGTATCTGTCGTAATTAATTCTCTCTATCGACAGATAATATATAGGCGTGGTGTGCCTTTCTCCCTTACTGTCCCAGAAGAGCCGAGGACGCTTGATAGTCTGTCTCCAGAAGAATTGAATGCTAAGCTTGCTCGCAGTTATGAACAATCTCTTCGTGGTGAAGGCCGCCCCTTTACGGAGGTATTTGATGAACTTGAAGGAAGCCTAAAATAGATGGGTTCTTACGAGATCATCATGACCCCGGAGGCTACGGAATATCTAATAGATCTGTGCGATTACATAGCCTATGTTCTTCTTGTACCAGATACTGCGCTTGCTTATATTCGCACAATCCGTGATGAAATCGGCAAACTGTCAGAAATGCCGCAACGCATAAAACTTGTTGATGATGAACCGTGGCACTCACGTGGAGTGCGAAAATTTTTGGTGAAAAATTTCTACGTCTACTACCACATTGATGAGGAAAGTAAAAGAGTCTATATCATGAATATTATCTACAGTAGACGGGACCAACTTCGGCAGCTCGATCGCATGAATTTCGACTAAAAAATACCTGCTAGCGTAAAAGTAACTCTACTTGGTGGGTAATATGAGTCTCCTGGATTTTACAACCAATGATTCTGAGTGGCTCAAACCTGATCTTACAGCTTGTTGGTGGGCAAACGGGGTTTTCTGAGTTTTACCACCAATTGGTGGGCAAGATGAGTTTTCCGTGTTTACCCACCAACCGCGTCATAAAGTAGACACATACAGCAAACATAATGGACAACAACTTTTCAATGACTGCCCTATCAACTAGAATAGGGGGCATGAAAAAGCCTGATTTTAAGTTGCCTGAGAGGCAGATAAACGCCAATCCTGCCAGCAGTGGTCCGACCAAGTCCAACTCGCGTTGGGGCGGCGGCTTGGCTGTGGTGTTGCTGATTATTGTCCTGCTTTCCCGCTTCCTGGGCCAGGAGGAGAGTCCCCTACGCCAACCCCGTGATGCCAGCCTGACCGAGGTTACGATTGAACGGGTCGTAGATGGGGATACCATCATTGTGGATATGTATGGCAGCAAGGAACGGGTACGCCTGATTGGTATCGATGCGCCGGAGTCGGTGAGCGAAAATCCTGAGCGGATTACAGAGGCGGGCCTGGCTTCTGCGGATTATCTGAAGAATCTTCTGGCAGACTATAATGGCCTGGCCTATTTGGAATATGACCAAGAGCCGCGTGACCAGTATGATCGTCTGCTGGCTTATGTCTGGCTGGGCAACACGCTCTTGAACGAAAAAATCTGCCGTGATGGCTATGCGGAAGCTAAATCTTATCCGCCCAATACCCGCTATGATAGCTATTTGCAGGATGCCATGCGGTTTGCCCAGCAGGATGAGCGGGGGATTTGGAGTCCGAGTTTTCAGGACTAAATGTTTCAAAACTAGCTTAACCCAATTTGGGTCAACAATCTTGGGTGAGCAATGGGCAAGCTTGCCTGCTATAACTTGCTGTGAAACTCTAAGCCCAGCTTTCTGGCTGGATAGGGAGGGCCCCAAACTCGCGGCCAGCCTGGAAAAATGCCTCAATATTCGCTAGTGGAGTGCCTCGAGGAATCTCGCAGCCGGCGGACAAAATGTAGCCTTGCGGGTTGTCATAGGCTTTTTGTATGCAGGCTTTTACCGCCGCCCTGACCTCCGCTGGGCTGCCTTTTAGCATGATATCCACAGGCGCTACATTGCCCATGAGGGTACAGTGGTCACCAACTAGGGCTTTGGCCTCGGCCAGGTCTTCCCGATTGCCCAGGTGCAATACTCCGCAGCCCGCGGCTGCCAGATCTTCCCACAAGAGCTGAGATTTCCCACAGACATGGAGGCAGGGCCGACAGCCCAGATGTTTTTGACAGCTGGCCATATTAGCTCGGAGATAAGGATAGACAAATTCCTGGAATTGCTCGTAGGTGATAAAGCTGAGGGAGGCGGCAGGCTC
>CAYNNG010000010.1:0-55779 GCA_964398655.1 uncultured Oscillospiraceae bacterium | reverse complement strand
ATGCTGGGCGTGGCCCAGAAGAATCAGCTTAAGTCAGACAATGTTTTTTCTGTAGGTGATGAGCATGACATTGCAAAAGAGACCGCGGATATTATCCTTTTGGAAAAAGATCTGATGGTTTTAGAGCATGGTATTGTTACGGGGCGTCAAACCTTCGGTAATGTGATGAAATACATTGTGATGGCTACCAGCGGTAACTTAGGGAATATGATCTCCATGATTATTGCAGGCCTGTTCCTCCCCTTCCTCCCCATGCTTCCCTTGCACATCTTGACCCAAAATCTCATTTGTGACTTGTCTACCTTAGGCATGTCCTTTGATAATGTAGATGATGATTATTTGGCTAAGCCTCAGAGCTGGAATACCCGCTCTATTTTAAGGTTTATGCTAGTCATGGGGCCCCTGAGTTCCATTTTTGATATTCTCTGCTTCCTGCTCATGTACTATCCAATGGGCTGGAATTCCGCGGCGACCATGCCCCTCTTTCATGCGGGCTGGTTTGCCTTTGGTACCTGCTCGCAGATCATGATTATCCATGTTATCCGTAGTCTAAGGCCCATCTGGGATAAAAGTACCAGAAAGGTTCCTTCAGTACCACTTATTTGGAGTAGCTTAGTCGCAGCTGCTGCAACCCTCAGCATAGCCTTTCTCCCCTTGGCTACAGCCTTTGATATGGGTGTCTTACCTCTAAGATTTATATGGATACTGCTTGCCCTGATTGTCCTTTATGCTCTGTCTTTGGAATTTACCAAACAAAAGTACTATCAGAAATTTGGGGTATGGATTGCGTCATAAAGGGTGGTTGTAACTGAACTGCCTGGTTAAGCAAAGGGTTTATATGACCTAGCAAGGACCACGGGATCGTCTGTGAGAATACGGGTGTGTTCTTCATCTAAGGGCAAGACAGATTGCAGGGCTGCCTTGTAGAGCAAATGCTGCATGTGCTCTACCTCCAGGATGATGGACTCCTGGTCAAAACCTAAGATATAACCTTGCAGGGTTTCTTGAGGGGCGTAACTGACTTCTACCAAGACCCTATTTTTTCGACAGTAATTTAAGAATAGTTCTTGAATCTTGCTGCCTTGAGACAGACTAGGATTTTTACCTGATCGGTAGTAGTCATCTGAAGACTCAGACCAGTTCTTGCGGCCTCTATACTTTCCTTTTTGGGGATAACGATAGCCTGAAGAACCATAAGGCCAGGTATCCCGCTCTGGCTGCCAATCTAAGCGCTGCATCTTGCCCTCTTTATCCTTAAAATAATAACGCTCTTCTGCTGACATCTCTATACTCCTTCACAACTAATCATTAAACTCACCCTAACTTTCCCAAGGAAATTAAAGTGGCTATCTGTATGCTTACTTCTAGCATAAAGTAAGAAACTGGAGTGAATTTTGGGAAATCCAGGTATTTTGTCGAATTAGTTCAAAGAGAAAAAAGCTGGTCCTACTTGAGCAAGGTTAAGGCGATCTCCAGCATTTGTAAGGCAGCGCTGTGGGCGTCTCCCAACAGGTTGTAGATTTGATCTTCACTTAAGACGCCACAAGTTATGTCCTGAGGGAAAGCAGGGCTGTCCGAGAATGCTCGGTCATGTTCCCAGTTCTCGCTATAATAATAATCATTGAGCTCCTGATACGCTGGCAGCTGGTTTTGGACCTGAGTTAAAGCTCTAGCTAGAGTCCCCAGGCTTTCATCTAGTCCCTGGGACTTGTCTTCCATTGTTTTAATCCGTTCTAGGGTCTCTTGTTGTTTCTGTGTATCCATCTTGACTCCTCCTGTCAGGGTAATTAGCAGATTGCCTGTTATTTGCTTGCTTGTGCACTTTGAGCTTTGAAATCTTCTAAGATTTTTTGGTAGGCTTTGTCCGGATCAAGTTCTGTAATTTTGAGAAAATCTTCACGCTGGCGGAAATAGGTGAGTTGACGTTTGGCATAGCGTCTACTGGCTTGGGCCAAGTTTGCCATAGCCTCTTCCCTGCTTTCCTCTCCCTGCAGGTAGGAGTAAATTTCTTTATAAGCAATTGCTTGAAAAGCCTGAGAATTGGGAAAGTCGGGATAACGGTCCAGGACCTGCATCAGTTCTTCAACTATCCCCTGCTTAAACATGTTTTCCACTCTTTGCTCAATTCTCGCATAGAGTACCTGCCGGTCTGGCCACAGGACATAATTAACGAAAGGAAAGTCTGGCCCCTTTTCACGGGAATAGCGATAAACCTCAGAGCTAGTTAAGCCTGTCTTACAATAGACTTCAAAAAAGCGTACGATGCGTTTGAGGTCGGTTTTTTCAATGCGCTGGCCGGAATCAGGGTCCAGATTGCTGAGCCTCTCGTGGGCAGCAATGCTTCCCCAGTGGGCAATATGCCGAGTTAAGAGGGCTCTAAGCTCAGGGTCAAAATCTTCATTGATAAACTGCAGACCATCCACCAGAGCTGAGACGAATTGTCCGGTACCTCCGCAAATTATGGGCTGCTTACCGCGGTCCACAACTTCACATATTATCTGTGTACTTTCTTCGACAAAGTCAGCAACAGAATACCGGTCCAAAGGATTGCGAATATCATATAAATGGTGGACTATTCCGCCTTGTTCAGAACCGTCAACCTTGGCCGTACCAATGTCTAGTCCGCGGTAGATCTGCATGGAGTCGGCAGAGATAATTTCCCCCTCTAAGGCCTGGGCTAAGCGTATGGCCAAACCAGATTTCCCCGAGGCAGTGGGGCCGGTTAAAACAAGTACGGGGGCGTTGCGGAGGTAGTTAGGCATAGTTCCTGACTCTCTATTCCTAGGACTTAAACAATACGATTGAAGAATTTCTCAATGTCTGTGGCCGCTAAGCGGAGAATCACAGGACGGCCATGAGGACAGTGAAAGGGATCTTCTAACTGCAAGAGGTCTTGCAGGAGTTTTTGCATTTCATGTAAAGAGAGAATATCATGGGCCTTTACTGCCGCTTTACAAGCTGTAGTATGGAGGATTTCATCCAGACGCTCTTCCTCATCTAAACGGCGCTGCCCAGCCTCTTCTACGATCGCGCGAAAGGCAGATTCCGCGTTAAGGCCGGCATGGCTAAACTCCACGGGAATGGCCCGCAGGACCAAACAATCTTGACCGAATTCCTCGAAATCAAAGCCCATTCTACGAATATCCTCTGCTTGCTCAAGGGCATGAGTAATTTCCAAGGGACTAAATTTTAGGCTCAAGGGCTGGAGCAAGCTTTGACTAGGAGCTTCAAGAGCGAATTGCTGACGCTCGGCGCGCAGTTTTTCATAGAGAATACGCTCATGGGCAGCGTGTTGGTCAATCATGAGAAGGTTATCGCCAGCTTCCAACAAGAGATAGGTGTTAAAAACTTGTCCGATAATTCTGGCGGAAGCTAACTCCTGCAAGTCTGGTCTTAGCTGGTCTAGTCCAGCTTGGTAACCAGAGTTAGCCTTAGCCTCTGCAAAAACGGCTGCCTGCTCTTGGGGCGCAAGTCGTTCTTGGTAGGCAGAGCTAGAATTTTGCAGAGCCTCTTCAGGTTTAGCCTTAGTACGGCCATCTGCAAGCTGATTAGAGAACGGAAAAGCAGGGTCAGAACTGTGGTTATAACGACTTTGATCGCTTGTACTGATATGATGCTGGCCATCTTCAGAGTAGCTAGCATGTTCTGACCTCACTTCATCACTACTTTCATTCACATCTGGTGCTGAGGTGATTAAGTCCTGCATTTGCAGCTGAGTTTGTCTAGGAATAGTCTGCGAGTTCTCCCTTTCTAGACTCGGCTGCATGCTAGGGGCTGAGCCCTTAGGCGCTTGTTTATGTGGACTGGTTGCGTCTGCGAGATCTGGAAGCTGCGAAGACGAGGATATATCTTTAATTCCGGTATGAGCAGCAAGACAAGCTTGCAGGGTGTGATAAACTGCACGGAAAACTTTCTGCTCATCGGCAAAGCGGACTTCCGTCTTCTGAGGATGAACATTTACATCTACCATAGTAGCGGGCATATCTATCTTTAGAATGAGTTCAGGAAAGTTCCCTTTGACAAAATGTCCTTGGATAGCCTTGTCTATGGCGGTCCTCAGCAAGAGCGAATGAATGATGCGGCCATTTACCAGAAAAATTTGTCTGGACCGGTTTTTTCTGCTATGAGAAGATTTGCTTATATACCCTTGAAGCCTTATACCTTCAAACTCATTGTCTAAAGCAAGTGCTGCTTCCGCGCTTTCGCTGCCCCATACTGTATAGATGGCGGACAGTAACTTGCCATCTCCTGGGCTAATAAAACTTTGGGTCCCATCCTTCATCAAGGAAAAAGCAATATCGGGCCGGCTGAAGCTGAATTTCTCGACCAAATCTTGCACATAGGCTGCTTCGGTAGAGTCTCTTTTGAGAAATTTATAGCGGGCAGGAGTATTAAAAAATAGATCTCTGACTTCAAATATTGATCCTATATTAGCGGCTTTGGGTCCTTCCTCTAAAACTTGGCCTGCTTCAAGCTGCAAAAAATAACCTTGCTCCTGTGTTAAAGTCCTCGTTAAAAGGCTTACGCGTGAAACCGCGGCGATGGAAGCCAGAGCCTCTCCGCGAAAACCCATGGAGGAGAGGGTATCTAGGTCCTGGAGTCTTTGAATTTTACTAGTGGCGTGGCGAGCAAAGGCGAGCTTGGCATCTGAAGTTTCCATACCGGAGCCATTATCCGCTACGCGGATTAATTTGATCCCGCCTTGGGCTATTTCAATTGCTAGGCGGCTGGCTCCCGCATCCAAGGCGTTTTCTACCAACTCCTTAACTACAGAGGCAGGCCTTTCAATAACTTCACCAGCCGCAATTCCGTTCGCGGTGACTTGATCTAGAATATGAATCATTTTCTATCCTTAAGCTTTTTAGCTAAATTTTGCAGGTCTGAGAGCTTAGCCAAGGCATCTAAGGGCCTTAGCATATTAATATCAAGGTCTAACAAGGCGTCTATGAGCTCTTCTCCGCCCTGCCAGGCTTGGGCAGCGGAGAAAAGGTCAATCTGGCCTTCCATGGGCTGCGAAGCCTTGCGAATCTTCAGACGTTGGCCCTGGTTTTCTTCTTCCAGCATCCGCAGAATCTCTCGGGCTCGGCTGATTACTTCATCTGGTACGTTAGCCAGTTTTGCTACTTCAATGCCGTAGGAATGATCAGAAGCCCCTAATTTGATCTGGTGGAGGAATTCCAGCTGGTCCTTGTCCCGCACAATATCTACATGAGCATTAAAGACTCCCGGTAAGCTACCGGCAAGTTCAGTCAACTCGTGATAGTGGGTAGCAAACAGGCAGGGACAGCCCAAGAAGTCTGGATTGGCGACATGTTCTATAACCGACCAGGCTATGGAAAGCCCATCCCAAGTAGAGGTGCCACGGCCAATCTCGTCTAAAATCAAGAGACTGCGGGGGCTAGCTTCCCTCAGGATTTGTGAGACTTCATTCATTTCAATCATGAAGGTAGACTGACCGCTGGCCAGGTCGTCCGAGGCCCCTACCCTGGTAAAAATGCGGTCCACCAAGCCGATGCTGGCAGAGCTGGCTGGTACGAAGAGGCCAGCTTGAGCCATGATCACAATTAGGGCATTTTGGCGCATATAGGTTGACTTACCCGCCATATTAGGTCCGGTAAGGATCATCAGTTGTTTATCAGCCCGGTCAAGATAAAGGTCATTAGGCACAAATTCGCCTTTTTTTAAAATCTTCTCTACTACCGGGTGTCGTCCTGCTTTAATGTCCCAAACCGGAAGGTCTAGCAATTTTGGGCGGCAGAAATTTTGTTTGGCGGCTAAGTCTGCCTGACCGGCGAAGAGGTCTAAGAGGGCAAGAACCTGCGCGTTTTGCTGTAAAGCTGGCAAAGACACACTCAGGCGGTTACGGAGATCCAGAAAGAGTTCTTGCTCGAGTCTCAGTATTTTTTGTTCAGCCCCCAGTATCCGTTCTTCCATGGCTTTGAGCTCTGGCGTGTAAAAACGCTCAGAGTTAGCTAGGGTCTGACGGCGGATATAATCTTCGGGTATTCTATCTAAATTAGATTTAGAGACTTCAATGGTATAGCCAAAAACACGGTTGTATTTAAGTCTCAGATTTTTTATGCCCGTGCGTTCGCGTTCAGAATTCTCGAAATCTAGCAGCCAATCAGAGCCATGCTGGGCAGCTTGGCGCAATTCATCTAAATTAGGGTCTGCACCCTCAAGGAAAATTCCCCCTTCGTTGAGTCGGATAGGGAGATCTTCTCGCATTTTGGTCAGGATTTCCTGACTGATCTCCGTTAGGGGGTCTAGTTTATCCGCAAGAGCATCTAGGTTAGGATCCTTAAGCTGTTTCAGGAGCTTTTGGAGTTCCGGGATTTTAGCCTGAATTCTACCCACCGCGTAGACATCTCTAGGATTAGCTGAGGCCAAGGCTAAACGCCCTGCCAACCTTTCCAAGTCGTATACCCCTGCCAAGACTTTGCGCACTTCTGAGCGTAATACGAAGTCATCCTTAAAGGCTTGAATACAGGCTTGACGCCATTCAATTTCTTTAATATTGAGCAGGGGCTGACTAAGAAAAGACTGCAAGAGGCGAGAACCCATGCTGGTCTCACAATTATCCAATGCCCAAAGCAGACTGCCTCGGCGTTCTCTGGTCCTGATGGTCTCCGTAATTTCTAAATGCCTGCGGGCAGTGCGGTCTAGGACCATATAGGCTTCTAGTTGGTAGCTTTCAACAGGCGGTAAGGGCTCAGGCAAAACAAAGGCTTGGTCAGCCAGATAGCTTAATAAACCTGTGAGGGCGCTGGCAGCTAAGTCAGCTTCTTCTCCCGCTTCCACTTGGTACTTTTGCCTGGCCCTGGGGCCAAATGCCTCCGCGTCAAGGCAAGATAAGCTAACCTGCTTAGTGGCCAGATAGTTGGCACAGGTCTCCGAGTAGAAAAATTCAGAATTGCAAACAATTTCTTGCGGCCTAATCCGGCTCAGCTCATCCAGCAGCTTATGCTGGGTCTGCCCAAAAATAATATTACTGTTAGCAAACCTTGAGGCTGAGATATCTGCGTAGGCTAAGCCATAGTAAGACTCTTGCTGGTAGACACAGGCAATATAGGAATAACTAAGGGCATCCAGCTGGTCGGGATCAATGATGGTCCCGGGGCTAACTACGCGGATGATCTGCCTTTCTACTAGACCTGTAGCTTCTTTAGGATCTTCAACCTGCTCTGCGATGGCAACCTTGTGCCCTCTTTCCAGGAGCCTGGCTATATAGGATTCTGCTGCGTGGTAGGGTATACCACACATGGGTGCTCGGGTCGCAAGGCCACAATCTCTGCCCGTGAGGGCTAGGCCCAAAATTTTTGAAACTTCAATAGCATCATCAAAAAAGAGCTCGTAAAAGTCACCCAAGCGGAAAAACAGGTAGGCATCCTGCTGGCCTGCTTTAAGAGCCAGGTATTGCTCCATCATGGGCGTGATGGCCTTACGATCTATTTGGTCATAGGTGAGCAGCTTATCTTCAGGCAAGGAGTTCAGCCTCCAAGGAAAAAGTCTTGGCCAGGCTGATCCGCACAGGAACAAATCGTCCTTCGAAATAATCCTGGCTCAGTTGACCTTCAGCGGCATAAGCTGCTGGAGGCAGGTCCAAATTCGCTGGAAGGTTAACATTAATCAAATGGAACTCAGAATCGCGTCCGGTCAATACCATAGGGTCTCCCTTAGATACGCCTTCTAGAAGCACTAGCCTTTCTGTGCCTAAGATTGCCTGGTGTTCGGCCAGAGATAAACGGTTTAGTACTTCCAGGAGACGGTCAAAGCGTTTATGCTGGACTTCACTAGGCACCTGAGGCCAGGCTGCAGCACGTGTTCCGGGACGTGGTGAGTAAATAAAGCTAAAAGCCGAGGAAAATTTGGCCTGCTCCACCAGGTCCAAGGTGGCTTCAAAGTCTGCCTCGCTCTCCCCGGGGAAGCCCACCATGATATCGGTGCTAATGGAGACTCCCGGCCTAACTTGGCGTATGCCTTCCACAATCGCTAGATAACGGTTTCGGTCATAGTGCCGGTTCATATCCTTGAGCACATGATCAGAACCTGATTGCACCGGCAGATGCACATGGTTAGCAATTTCCGAAACAACTTTTAAAGCGGCCAGCATCTCACCTGCAAAGTCTCGCGGATGAGGTGACATATAGCGTATGGATTTAATTCCCGGGATAGAGCTAATAGCGGCCAGCAATTGCGGAAAGCTTAAAACCTCCTCAGCGCCGAGCTTACCGGCTCTCAAGGCCTCTAGCTTAGCCAGCTCTTGATTGCTGTAACTTAAAGGGCGGAGTTCCCGTTTTTCGGGAGCAAAGAGGTCAAAGCCCCAAGCATTAACATTTTGGCCCAAGAGCATAACTTCCGGGATACCCTGGGCCGCCACTTCCCTACATTCTGCCAAAATATCTGAGGCTAAACGTGAACGCTCGCGTTCACGGGCGGAAGGCACCATGCAATAAGAGCAGAAATTATTGCAGCCGTACATGATAGAAACTAAAGCGCGGAATTTCCGCTCACGGATGACCGGCAGCCCTTCAGCCACGACGTTGTCTTTGCTAACCGCATTCAGCTTCTTTTGATCACGAAAAATGGCTAAAAGGAGCTCTGGCAGACGCTGGATGTCCTGAGGGCCCATGAGCAGGTTAACAAAGGAGAAAGACTCACGTATCTTGGCGTTTTGCTCCTCCTGTGTAGGCAGACAGCCACACACCGCTACCTTGAGCTGAGGGCGTTTAGTCCTCAAGGCTTTCAGTTCGCCCAGGTGGCCAAAAAGGCGCTGGTCTGCATTTTCCCTAATGGAACAGGTATTAATTAGGACCAGGTCAGCATCTTCGTAGCCCTGCCCTGCCTCTAGCCCTAGATCCTCTAAAATACCGCGTATTCTTTCACTGTCTGCCTCATTTTGCTGGCAGCCAAAGGTTTGGATAAAATAACGCAAACCCTGTCCCTGGCTCAATTCATAGTCTTGCAGCCAGAGGCGAAAATCAGTTTTATAGGCTTCTTGATTAAGATAATCAACTCTTTGAACTTGGTAATTTGACATAGGCCTATTTTAACACATAGGCTTCTCAAAAAATAAAGGAGGCCCCTGGTTACGGGGCCCCCTAGCCAAGTAAGAACTAGGTGAAATTTTTGCTGGTCGCTTAACGGCCAAACTGAGCATCGTTGTTGCCAGAGTCTGTGGACCACATTTCTAGCATGTTGATGGGGTCGTTGAAGTCAGCAATCCAACCATGGCGGGCTACGTCATAGTTACCAGCTTTACGTTCATTCAGAACTGTGGCCCAGTCCATAACGTCGATTTCCATTTCAATGCCTATAACAGCCAGGTCTTGCTGAATTGACTCAGCCACCTTTTCGTGGGCTTCACTCTTGTTCAAGAGGTAGCGAATCTTCAAGGGTGTATCTTGAGACAGCATTTCGCCTTCGAATTCGTAACCTGCGGCTTTCAAGAGTTCAATAGCGCCTTCTACATCAGGCTCTAGGGTGAAATAGCCAACTTCATCTTCTACTGGATAGGTATAGTCTTCATCATTTTCTTTGAAGACACCGCCATGGCCATCGGCCATGCCTTCGGGAATAAAGGTGTTGGCTATCTTTTGCCCGGTCTGAGTAATGGTATCAACGATGAATTGACGGTCAATGAGCAGGGTGACGGCCTTGCGCATGTTTTTAGCTTGCTCTACAGTTTTGCCGTCGAACAAGGGCGATTTGACGTTGAAGATTACAAAATAAGTGCCCAAGTTGTCGACGATATAGAACTCTGGGTTATTGGATTCCATCAAGCCCTTAATTTCATCGGTAGGTACAGAATCAATAAAGTCTAGGTCGTCAGAGTTATAAGCGGAGTAAATTACTGCTTGGTCATCAGATAACATGAATTCCAACTTTTCAATTTTTACTTCGTCCGCTCTGTGGTAGTAGGGGTTCTTCTCATAAGTCATGGAGGAGTTGTGGTCCCAACTAGTCAGCACATAAGCGCCATTGGACACAAAACCTGCTTCACGCGCCCAGGCACCGGGGTTTTTGATCTTGCCATCGGCATCACGATAGCCGTCAGCACCTTCTACAGCTGCTTGTTTTACGGGGTAATAAGTGGGGAAAGCACAGAGGTCTAGGAAGTAAGGGGTCGGAGCCTTAAGAGTTACGGTTAAGGTCTTGCCATCCTCGGAGGCTACAACATTTAAGCCGTCTGCAGCGGCGTTGGCACTTTCCTCGGTGATCTCAGCTTCGGGATCTTCAATTTCGGGGTAACCGTCGATGCAGTCAAACATGTAGGCATAGTCGGCTGCGGTCATCCAGTTAACTGCGCGTTTCCAGGAGTATTCAAAGTCTTTGGCATTCAAAGGATCGCCATCTGACCACTTGAGGTCATCTTTTAGGGTGAAGGTGTAAACTAATCCATCTTCAGACATCTCGTAAGTATCTACCAGATCAGGTACAACTTGGCCTTCAGCGTTATAGGCAAACAAGCCAGAGAATGAGTTAACAGCCAGGCAGGCCCCATCTACAGAGGAGTTGAGAGCAGGGTCCAGCTTGTCGGGTTCAGATGCCAGGCAGAGACGAATTTTGTCAGAGTCTCCATTGCCCGAAAACATGAAATATTTAAAGCCGTAGAGGTTGCTATAGTAACCCGTCAGATCCGGCTTAGCCATGTAAACATCGTTATAGTAGTAGAGAGGTACAATGGCTCCACTATCCATCAGGATGTCTTCAGCCTGGTGCATGAGAGCTTCGCGTTCCACGAAATCCGTTGCGGATTTAATTTGGCCGATGAGTTCATCGTAGCCGGTCCAGTCCAGCTTTTCTACTTCTGCTTGTACCGGCACTGCGGCCATACCAAGAAGCAGCGAAAAGATCATAGTCACTGCCAGAGCAATGATGGTGAGTTGCTTTTTCATAGTTTTCCTCCATGAGTTTTTTATTTCCGTCTGTCGCAAGACAGTAACGAACTATATTGAAGCTTTGCAGAGAAATCAGCGGCTATCCTCTAATTTTAGGCATTCCAGCAGGCTGCCCAGTGACCGTTTCCACGATCGACCAAAGGTGGAGCCGCTTCTGCGCAGCGGGCCGTAGCATGTGAGCAGCGCGTCCTAAAGGAACAGCCGCTGGGCATCTTGAGTGGGCTGGGAATATCCCCTTCCAGCAGAATGCGCTGGCTATGGCGGGCAGTTTCCGGATCGGGTATGGGTACGGCAGAGTAGAGGGATTTCGTGTAAGGGTGGATGGGATGATTATTAATTTCATTGGTCTCCGCCAGCTCGACAATTTTCCCTAGGTACATGACAGCTACCCGGTCTGCCATATAAGTTACGACTAAAATATCGTGAGCTATAAAAAGATAGGATAACCCCAGTTCTGCCTGGAGGTCTTTAAACATGTTGAGAATCTGAGCTTGGATAGATACATCCAAGGCCGAAACTGATTCATCACAAATAATAAATTCCGGGTCCACAGCTAGGGCTCGCGCGATGCCAATTCTCTGCCTCTGTCCACCAGAAAACTCGTGGGCATAGCGGCCGGCGTGGTCAGAGTTAAGGCCGACTAATTCCAAGAGCCTATTAACTTTATCTCTCCGCTCTGCCTTGGAGCTGTACAGTTTATGCACATCTAAGGGCTCTCCCACAATATCCGCGATCGTCATACGAGGATTTAGAGAGGCATAAGGGTCTTGGAAGACCATTTGCATTTCTTTGCGCAGGTCATGGATGTTGCTGTTAGCGACCTCTTGGTCTTTATAGTAAACCTTGCCGCCCGTAGGCTCATAAAGGTGGAGAATAGTTCTGCCAACCGTCGTTTTGCCGCAGCCAGACTCTCCTACTAGGCCGAGGGTTTCACCTTTTTTTATACTAAAACTGACATCATCCACAGCTTTGAGTGGAGCCTTGGTAAACCAACCGGTACGTACATCAAAGTATTTTTTCAGGTTTTCCACCCGAACTAAATATTCACTCATCTGGCTTGGCCTCCTAGCTTTCAGCTTTTGGGTTTTCTTGCGCAGCCATAAAGGCGGCTTTTTGGTTAAGCCAGCAAGAAGCTCTGTGACCAGGGTTAATCTCTACTTCTGGAGGAAGCTCTCTGAGACAAATTTTCATAGTCTCTGAGCAGCGCGGGGAAAAGGCACAGCCTTGGGGCAGGTTTAAGAGGTCAATCGGTGTACCCGAGATCGGGATAAGCCGTTTGTTTGACTTCTGCGCTTTAGGAATAGAGTTAAGCAGTCCCCTGGTATAGGCATGATGTGGATTGTAGAAGATATCGTCTACCTTGCCCCTTTCACACACTTTCCCGGCATACATGACGATGATCTCGTCACAGATATCGGCAATTACTCCAAGATCATGGGTGATCATAATGACTGCCATGCCAAGTTTTTTCTGCAAATCTTGGATCAATTCCAAAATCTGTGCCTGAATGGTTACGTCCAGGGCTGTAGTAGGTTCGTCAGCAATTAAAATGTCTGGCTCGCAGGCCAGAGCCATGGCGATCATTGCTCTTTGCCTCATACCCCCTGAGAACTCAAAGGGATATTGTTTTAGACGTTTGGCTGGTTCGTTAATGCCTACCATTTCCAGAAGATCTTGGGCATGCTGCCTGGCTTCCTCTCCCCTTCTTCCAGTATGCAGTTTGCTAGCTTCTTCAATTTGATAACCTATGGTAAACACAGGATTCAGCGAGGTCATCGGGTCCTGGAAAATAATGGAAATGTTCTTACCCCTTACGTCACGCATCTCTTTTTCTGGAAGCTTAAGCAGATCTTTACCTTTGAATAGCACCTCCCCGCCAATTGTCTCTCCGGGAGACTGCAGGATGCGCAAGATAGAGTAAGCTGTTACAGATTTTCCAGAGCCAGATTCTCCAACAATACCCAGAACCTTGCCGGCTTCCAAAGAGAAAGACACATCATTAACTGCCTTTACTTCGCCGTTATCGGTGAAGAATGAGGTGCGCAGATTTTTAACTTCTAGCAAAATATCACTCATAGCAGACTCCTTAGTGCTTCAACTTGGGATCAAAAGCATCCCGGAGGCCGTCACCAATAATGTTTAGGGAGAGGACCAGGACACTGATCAAGATCGCAGGGAAAAAGAGTTTATAGGGATAAGACATAATGCTCTGCCGCGCATCTGAGGCGAGGGAACCCAAGCTGGGCATGGGAGAGTTAACTCCTAGACCCAGAAAGCTAAGGAAGGATTCTGTGAAGATAGCTGACGGGATCTGTAAGGCTGTAGAAATAATGATCACCGAGATACAGTTGGGCAGGACATGCCTCACAATGATACGCTTCTTCGAAGTTCCAATAGATTCCGCAGCCATCACAAAGTCGATTTCCCGGATGGTTAGGATCTGACCACGCACCAACCGCGCCATGGATACCCAATAGAGCAAGCCAAAAACGATGAAGAGGCTCAGCATATTGGTACCAATTTTGGCAAAGATAGTGCCGTCTAGGGAGTCTTTTAAAACTTCCTTCAAAACCACCGACAGCAAGATAATGATGAGGGTATCCGGTAAGGAGTAAATAACATCAACTATCCTCATCATCACCAGGTCAACCACCCCGCCGAAGTATCCTGAGATGGAACCGTAAATCAAACCAATGACCAAAACAATCAGGGCGGCAAAGAAGCCTACTGTTAAAGAAATACGCGTACCCCACATACAGCGGACAAAATAATCACGCCCCAGACTGTCCGTACCAAAGAGGTGCGGATAAAACTCCTCTCCTTCATCTATGGCTTGTTGCTCCAAGCGCGACCATTGCAGGGGGCCCATATTGGCCATAGTTTTATCACGCTTACCCTTAACTCTGATGATTTCCTCGTAACCGTAGGGATTAATGGCTGGGGTAATAAAAACCAGCAGCAAGAGCAGGATCAAAATCACCAGCATGATCATGGCCATTTTATTTTTCCGGAAGTTCTTCATCCCGTCCTTAAAAAACGTGGAGGAAGGACGCATGATCACCTGCTGATCTTTTTCCTCTTGGCTCGCCAGCTCAAAATCTGACATGTTTACATGAGCAGATAAAGGATTTTTCAGTTTTATTTTTGATTCGTTAGTCATACTCACCTCTTAATCAAAATCAATCCTGGGATCAACCAGCTTGTAAACCAAGTCACATAAGAGGGTCATAATAACCATAAGAATTGACAAGATAATGGTACAAGCCATGATGATCGGATAATCCCGGTTAGTGATGGAGTTTACGAAAATCCGGCCTAAACCGCCCATGGTAAAAACAGTTTCCACAACCATAGAGCCGGTAATGGTGTAGGCCAGCATGGGGCCAAGGTAAGTAATAATGGGCAAAATCGCGTTGCGCAAGGCATGCTTAAACAAGACGGAGGACCTCTGCGCTCCCTTAGCCCTGGCTGTGCGAATATAATCTTCACCCAGCACATCCAACATGGAAGATTTGGTCATTCTCGTGATATAGGCCATGGGATACATGGCCAGGGAAATCACCGGCAGAACATAACTAGGTTTGGTCGCCGACCATACGGGAAACCAACCTAATTTCTGGGAAAAGAAATAAAGCAAGATCGTGGCGAGAACAAAGCTGGGAACGGACACCAGCAAAGTGGTAAAGAAGATGATCAGGCGGTCTGCCAACTTGTTGCGAAAGACCGCCGCTGTGACACCCAAGATAAGGCCGAGTACCAGGGCTAGGGCTGCCGAGCTGAGGCCTAATTTCGCAGATATGCCAATCCCTTCAGACACAGTGTCGCGAATCTCCCGGCCATTTTTCAGAGAGATGCCAAAATCTCCGCGGAATAAATTTTGCAAGTAGAGCACAAATTGTTCCTCTACCGTTTTGTCTAGACCAAATCTGGCCTCTAGTACCGCCTGTACAGCGGGACTGGGAGCTTTTTCTTTACTGAAGGGACCACCCGGTACTGCGTGCATAGAAAAGAAGGTAATTACTATAACTATGAACGTCGTCAGTATGGCCAGTAAAATACGTTTAATTGAGTATCTTAACATAGACCCTCCTCCTGGACGAGCAAACGCTAGTCACCTGCCTATAAAAAAACAGATTTACGCCTCCTACAATAAGCAATTACTTACAAAACTAATCCGTTTTTCAAATTTTACTTGGCTTGATAGTGAATTGCAAGACATAAAACTATAAGAAGAATTCTGCGGAAGCAAGAAGATTTTTAGTTATATTTATGCATATTTGATTTTGCGATCAACATAATCGCTATCTTTACCTTACAAGGCAAATCCCTTAGGATAAAGTTTGAATTGAAGCCTAAACGAATTACGAGGAAAAACTTGTGTCTCGAGATCGTCAAATATTACCCACCAACTCCAGCGCAAAGACGTCTATAGACAAATCAGAGCAAGCTGCTAGTAAAGGTCCCAGCAAGCCCCAGCCTAAGTCTCTGCGTGTCTTCTTTTTTTCCTGCCTTAAAATATCCGCTTTCACCTTGGGTGGCGGCTACGTCATAGTTCCTTTACAAAAACGTCGTTTTTGTGATGAGCTAGGCTGGATAGATGAAGAAAAGATTTTGGACTTAGTGGCCATGGCCCAGTCTGCACCGGGTCCGGTAACCTTTAACGCTTCTACCCTCATGGGTTACCATCTTTTTGGCCTTAAGGGAGCTCTTTTGGGGGCCTTGTCTACCATGCTGCCTCCCCTAGTGATTTTATCGGTTATTTCCTTGTTCTACCAAGCAGTCGCAGATAACCCTCTGCTGAGGGCCATTCTCCGAGGCATGCAAGCCGCGGTCGCGGCTCTCATTGTGTACACGGTGTGGGACTTGGCCTCTAAATTATGGCTCAAGAAAAATCCTTTCCAGCTGGTACTCTTAGCCCTAGCTTTGGTCTTAGCTTTGTTTACCAAGATTAATGTAGTCTTGATCATTCTAATGTCCGGCGGGGCTGCTTTATTGGCTTACTTCTTCGGGGGTAAAAATAAGGAGAACAAGGCATGATTTTACTTAAATTATACTGGGCCTTTTTTCAAGTTGGTCTTTTTGCCTTTGGCGGAGGTTATGCCGCCCTACCTTTGATTGAAGAACAAGTAGTACACATCAATAACTGGCTAAGTCCCGCGACCTTTTCAGATTTAATTACGATCTCTCAAATGACTCCCGGTCCTATTGCTATTAATGCGGCAACTTTTGTAGGGATCCAGCTCGCAGGTCTGCCCGGAGCCCTAGTGGCTACAGTGGCTAATGTCACACCCTGTATCATCATTGTATTAATTCTCTCCAAACTCTATAGGAAGTACTCGGAATTGCCTCTTATGCAGCAGGTTTTACAGGGACTCAGGCCTGCGGTCGTAGCCCTGATTGCCTCAGCGGCTTGGTCACTCACGAGGGAGGCGTTGGTATCATCTCAAGGCAAGCTCGCTGTGGGCGGAATCAATCTCTTTTCCCTGGCCATCTTTGTCTTGTCTTTGGCCGCTTACCGCAAATTAAAAAAGCTAGACCCCGTGCTCATCATGTTAGTGATGGGTGCCCTGGGGGGCCTAGCTTTCTATGTTTTTAAGTTCTAAGCTTTAACCAGTTACTGCCTAGTAGCGAGCAGAGGCTGGAGGCCAGAGATAGCGTTTGAAAAACCATTGGGACTTCTTCAAACGAACCTTCAACTCCAGTTCCAGAGCCTGATAATAGGCAAAGATTTGGTAAAGTTCATCCGCGGATAAGTTTTCCTCTCCGAAGAAGGATTGCTCCATGATTAAATAGATCGCGTAATTGCTTAAGCCTGGGACAGCAAGGTCCTGGTCTAACTTAGCAAATTTTTGCTGCAGAGTTTGGTTGACCTGCCAGCGAAAGCCTGCGGTCTCATACATGTGTTTGATATCCTCCCAGACCTGTTGCAACAAGTTAACTTGATCTCTAGCTTCCAGCTGATGCAAAAGGTATTGCGGGTCTTGCCGTCTCTTCCAGTAGGTCTTGGCGCGTTTCAGCAAGAGGAAAACCCCGAGGGCTAGCAGCAGTATTACTGCTAAAACGATCAGCAGGACCTTAAGCCCAGGAGACATGCTAGGAGGCTGATCTACAGGCGGGGGGGGCGTAGGCTGGCTAGGAGGAGGTGTGGGCTCCGGGGCCGGCGTGGTAACTTCTTCCGGAGCCGTGGTTTCATTTTCGGAAGGCTTAGTTGTTTCGGACTCTTGAGCTTCCTGTTCATCTTCACCTTGCTGGTTGGTGAAGCCCTGTAAAACATCCGCCGGGGTAGCATCAAATGGATACCAGCCCAACTTATTAAATTTGGCCTCTACCCAAGCATGGGCAGCATCAGAAAGGACATCGCGTTCGTAACCGCCTTCGGCAGTGCCTACGTAAGTTTGGGGGTCCACTCCCGGGACTAAAAAACCTTCCACATACCGGGTTTCCATACCTAATTCGCGGCCTAATAATGCTAAAGCTGTTGCGAAATAGGTACAGTAGCCTTCTTTATCGCGCAGGAAGTTAGCCAAAAAATCCTCATTGGGCACAGGGTAGGCCACATCCAAGCTGTAGCTGTAATTTTCTTGTAAATGTTTGACCAGACGTTGAAAGGCAGCAAATACTTGGTCCTGATCGCGATAATCTTGACCATACAATATAGT
Source organism: uncultured Oscillospiraceae bacterium (assembly GCA_964398655.1). GTDB lineage: Bacteria > Bacillota > Clostridia > Saccharofermentanales > DTU023 > SFFI01. Next base: position 38,219 of record CAYNNG010000010.1, on the reverse strand, counting down.
GTAAAGCTCGGGATCATAGGCCTCAACTAAGTCTTGGTAGTTATTTGTCTTGCTTTGAAGACTCAGGCTTAGTTTCCCGTCCTTGAGGCCCTGGTTAAGCAGAGAGAACTTGGTCTCTGTGGATAACTCCCGGGGCAGCCAGCCTTGTACGGTATAAGGGGAGCTTATTTCGTGGCTGGCATAGATCTGCCCCCCCTGGTTATAGTAATAAATTTGTTCTTGGTTCTGGTCCTCGTTAATTTGCTGAGGCCTTCCACCATTGAAAATTACCTGGACCGGAAATTGTAAGGGCTTGATACTGATGTTTGCCTGATAATAGAGCTGTTCGAAAATATCTTTAGCAGAACCCTGTACGCTGGGGTAAGCAAAAACTTCTGCCTGATTACCATGGGTGCTCAGGTTATCAAAAATGTAGTTGGGGTCCATTTCTTGGCCTAGCCAGGCTGCTCCCGTGTAATCATCAGCTAAGGCCCCTCTTAGGCGCAGAGGCGCGGGAGGTCCCGTAACCTGCATATAGAGTTCATGCTGGAGCTGCAGGGGTCCGCCGAGATTTTGATTCAGCGGATAATAGCCGGCGTCACGCAAGCTAAATTCGTAATAGTTAACGATTTCCGGAGCCTGCATACGCTTTTGCATTTGCCGTATGCGGTCGGCCAAGTCTTTATTCTGAAAGAAGTCCTGCGGCAGGAAACTTTGCAGCAAAAAGGTGAGGATAAGCACGGCGCTGCCCATTATAAGGGGCAGGTTGGGGCTGAATTGCTTTTTATACTGCAGCTTCCCTTCTCTTACAAAGACAAAAATTAGCGTAGCCAAACAGGCTAATAGTGCGAACACGTAACCGGAGAAAGTGGCCACATCCCCATTAGCCCCAAAGAAAGGCAAGAGCAAAAAGATACTCAAGGCTAAGGGTAAAGGTCGCTTAATAATGAAAATCAGCGCCAAGAGGCAGGCTAAGACAGCTATATAGACTTCGTAATTCTCAGGTTTAACTGCCTGGGCTTGGGTTGCTTCAAAGCTCCATAAGATCGCATTTTTACCTGCCACATAAAATTGGGTTAAGGCGTTTTTTACCCCCTCCAGGAGGGGCGTAGACCAAATAAAGGCAGCCGTACCGATTCCCGCTAAAGCCAAAAAGAGGATAAGAGTGATTAAGGGAATAAGGGTCAACGTATAGCCTACTAAAAGCAAGCCTAGATGCAGTAAGAGATTTTCTCCCCAGTTATAATCCAGGCCCAGGTTATTTACGCAGACAAAAGACCAGGCCAGGGAAAAGATTAAGGCAAAGGGTAAAGACCAAAAAAAGTCCTTAACCTGGCCCGACAGCTTATCACTCAAGCGAGGATTAAGGTCTTGCGCAGTGCGTTTAACTAAGAGTTTCATCGCACTCCCCTCCTTGCTGAGGTCAGCGCACCAGGGAAACGCGAAAGGGTGACTTTAACCCCGGCAGCTGCTAAATCTTCAATCCAAGACTTCCATTCTCTAGGTGGAGCTGCACCAGGATAAATTAAACGTAAGAGAATGCCTTGAGCTTGAGCCGAAAGGACCAGCAAGGCTGTTGTTAGATCTTGGCTTAATTCATAACAAAATATGCAGTAAAAACGGGCGCCGGGGATGGCTGCTTCTTCAGTAATTTGCTGAGCTAGAACTACGGGTTGGCTGAAAGGTAGGCTAGCCAAACTGAGACGCAGGGAATCATACTGGTCGAGACTATCAGCCTTGTCTTGATCGGCCCAAGGCCTGCGGTAGCGCAGAACCAAGTTAAAGTCTTGGCTGAGGAAGGATTGGGCTGCTTCGGATACTTGATCTAGCACCAAGTCCCGGAGCTTTAATAATTCTTCAGCGGTCTCCTGTGCTGGGTCCAGATCGGGCAGCTGAAAGAGGAAATACAGTTCGTTCTCATCTGCCTTCTCATATTGGCGCACCATCCACTCCTGCATGCGGGCGGATACTTTCCAATGAATATCCCGCATGCGGTCTCCTTCCCGCATGGGTCTAACCAATTCGATTTCATCTAAGTCAAAATCTGATTTCTTAGAAATTGCTTCCCCACTCTCTAGATAGGCCTTGCTTTCATCTTTGTCTAAAACAGAAATAAGTGAGCGCGGCAAAACTAAGACCTCAGGGAAGTCTGCGGCTTTGAAGCTAACCAGGCTAAGCGCAAAAAAACCACAGGGGTCTAAAATGCTGAGTGCGAAAGCGAAAGGCTTTAAAGGTCCCGTGTGCCGCGCGTTAATTTCAATAACCAAGTCCAAGTTTTCTCGCGGATTCAGAGGAAAGGGCCTTAGGTACTCTGGCACACTGCTGGCCTGATCGCGGTACATACCCTGCAAGTAGTGCTTTTGCCAGGTGCTGAGGGAATGCATGCGAACTTGCCAAGAAGCAGCGTCCCCACGTTCTACCTGTTCTGCCGCTCTTTGCAGGTCAAGCTTAATTCTTGAGCGATGCCAGAGGGCAGCCAGGAAGGAAGCCAAAGGCAGCAGAAGCAAAAATACAAATAGGGTATTAGACCAGGCCCAATTGCCAAAATGGCCGAGGAACCAGGCCGAAAGGCAAAAGAGCAGATAATAAAAGAAACGTGGCCTTATACTCATGATTCAGGCACTGGTGTCCTTTCCAGAACTTCTCTAACTACATCCTCCGCCCGAATATTCTTCAAGCGGCTTTCTGGCCGCATCGTAATACGGTGAGAAAATACCGAGGAGGCAATCATTTGTACGTCATCTGGACGAACAAAAGCACGTCCTCTCAGGAGGGCTCTAGCTTTTGCCGCCTGCATGAGCATGCGTGAAGCACGTGGGCTGGCACCCAATTTAACCGCGGGATGCTGACGGGTTGCAGCCGTAAGGCTAGCGATATAGTAGCGCACGGAGTCGGAGCAATGGACCATGCGAGCCTGCTCACGCATCCAAATTACTTCTTGGGCTCCTGCTACGGGGTGTAAGTGGTCTAAAGGATCCACTTCATCGTAGAGACGTAAAATCTGTACTTCTTCATCCAGATTGGGATAACCCAAGTTAATCTTCAGCATAAAACGGTCCAGCTGCGCCTCCGGCAAGGGATAGGTACCTAGATGTTCAATAGGGTTTTGGGTAGCCAGGACCATAAATGGCTGGGGCAAACGGTAGGTTACCCCATCCACGGTGACCTGACCTTCCTGCATGACCTCCAACAGGGCAGATTGAGTCTTGGGTGAGGTACGGTTGATTTCATCTGCCAGGACCATTTGGCTCATTACGGCTCCAGGCTGAAATTCAAACTCATTGGTTTTACGGTTGAAAAGGTTAAAACCCGTCACGTCAGAGGGCATGAGGTCAGGCGTAAACTGTATCCGCTTAAAGGTGAGGCTCAAGGACTTGGCCAAACTGGAGACTAGGGTAGTTTTACCAATACCCGGAACGTCTTCAATCAGGACGTGCCCTCCCGCGGCTAAGGCAATGAGGAGTTGTTCAATAACTGGTCCTTTACCAATCATTACTTGGTTGAGACTATCTTCAATTTGTGCGCTCAACTGCTTAAAACCAGCTGCGTTAGCTTTCATAATAATCTTCCTTATCTACATGTACAGGTTTAGCTAAATCTGCTTTTTTAAGAATATGCCGGGCCTGAGCGGAATTAGGATCAGCAGAGTTATGCTGGGGCTCTTCCTGGTCCGAAAATATTTCTTGCTTATATTGTTCAATTTCTGTCTCTAGTTCTGCCAACAAGTCGCCAGGACTAAAGCGTAAAGACTTTATGGCCGGTTGGTCCAAGAGATCCCAGGAGCGGGTACCCCAGAGGGGCCGCAGCACGATCATCCTTGTGCCCCACTCTTCAGATACCTCAAGCATCAGCAGACCATTCCAAGCTTGGGCCATAGCCGGCTGCAGGGCGTTTAGCACATGGCAAGCCTTATGGTCTGAGGTTTGTGGCAGCTGATCCACCAGCCTTTGCAGATGGTGAAAAAAGGGATTAACCTCTCTTTTACGAAGCTCTAGAATACGGTCTATAGCCTGAATTGGCAAGCTCTCATGGGCGCTTGCCGCTTCAATGACTAAATGCTGGTCTGCTGCAATTGCCAGAAAACAATTTTGGCCTTGAAGCAAATCTAGTCCGCTCACATGGGCAAAAGGCTTGAGATAGCTTAGCTTAGCGTCGCTCTTCAGAGACTCCCCTATCCGTCTCAGCCGTAAAACCTGCCAAAACTCATAAACAAAATATAAGAGACCTAATACTGCGCAGGCAAGGCAGAGCAAAGGCTCTATACTTCCTAAAAAATACAGCAACAAGGCTAGAACGCAGAGCAGCAGCGACCAGAACATGGTATCTCTAATCTAGCTCCCAGGCTAACTCTCTGAAGCGAGCAACTCTTTCTGCGGTTTTGGCATCTTTCTTAGCTTCTGCTTCTAAAAATCCGGGATGCTCATGCAAAAATACCCGCATATATTGATCAGGATCTTCAAAGAAACGCACAAGTTGGGCCTTTTGCCCGGCGTCAATCTGTCCTGCGGCCTCAGCCTGGTCAAAGAACTCAGGGCTTAGAGCTAGGAGGCTGTACATTTTAATACCTTGTTGGGCTAGAAGTTCCTCCCCGCCTTGACGGCGGTCCACAACACAGAGAGTGTCACCAATCTTTGCCCCCACATAATCCAGGGCGGGCAGCCAGGAGCGAAAATAAGATGAAGCCGAGGTGATGAGGTCAGCCACATGTAGGACCTTCTTCCCTGCGAGCTCACCTTGCTTAAGCTCGCGTGAGGATTTTAAACCGGGGCTGGAATAGTAGGCAGAACCGTCTTTTAAAATCGCCAGATGTTCTAGACCAAGTTTTTCTGCTAAGGCAAAGGAAAAAAAGAAGTCCCTGCGCGCCCCTCCCGAAATCAGGTCAAAACTTAAATTCTCTGCAGCCTCAGCCAGATAATCAATAGTTGACCGGTAGCAGCTGCAAGTGTGATATTGGCGTACGCAAGCTACACCAATCATACGGGCCAGCCCTAGAGGATAGTTTAAATTGTAATCAATGCTGGTCAACAGCTGTTTGGCCTCTGCTTCAGAGCCAAAGAGAAAATGCGTGTTTACATAATAGGGGCCAAATTTACCTGAGGTATACCAGAAAGCTTGGTCCGCAGGGCTTACCCTAAAGGCTTGAGTTTCAAAAAGGTGACGTAGGATATCTGGCTGAGCTTGCATTAACTGACTCCTTAAAGGATTGATCGGTCCTGCTGGACACGGGAGCGAAGACACTAGAGAATATTATAAGTAAATAAGCAAACCAAGTCAGCAAAAAATGTCTGACGGCAGAATTTTGTTAATTTGCTCAAGACTTCCAGTATTTTAAGCCGCCAATCCATGAATCCCAAGAAGAGATTTGCAGTTTTTCTCTTTCTTCTTGTAATTCTTTTAGGACTCTTTGTGGCAAATTGGGATCGGCAAAGTTAGCTGAACCAATTTGTACCGCCTGGGCTCCCGCAAGCATAAACTCTAAGACATCGCGACCGCTCGTGATGCCGCCTAAACCTATGATAGGTATATTTACAGCTTGATAAACCTGGGCAACCATGCGTAAGGCCAAGGGCTTGATACATGGACCGGACAGGCCTCCTGTATTGTTTCTGAGCACAGGCTTTTGAGTATGCAGATCAATTGTCAGGCCCAAGAAAGTATTAACCAGGGAAACGGCGTCTGCCCCACCCTCCTGTGCAGCCAGAGCGCAGGATACAACGTCTGTTACATTGGGGGTAAGCTTAGCAATCAGAGGAAAACTCGATGCAGCTTTACAAGCCGAGGTTACCTGCTGAATGAGGGCAGGACTGGTGCCCATCGCCATTCCTCCTTCTCTAACGTTAGGGCAAGAGAGGTTTAACTCAATGGCATAGATATCCTGTCCCTCCAAGCGTTCACAAAGCTGGACGTAATCCTCTACACTATTTCCGGCAATATTTACAATGACTGACGGATTATGCGCCTGCATGAAAGGCAGTTTTTCGCGCAAAAATACCTCAACTCCAGGATTTTGCAGGCCAATCGCATTAAGCAGACCGGCCGGAGTTTCCACCACCCGGGGCGGTGGGTTACCTAAACGAGGTTCTAAGGTTACAGTTTTGGAGATTAAGGCCCCCCATAGTCCAATATCTTGATAGCTGGCAGCTTCTTGACCAAAGGCAAAACAGCCAGAGGCTGGCATCAGGGGGTTGGTGAGTTTTCTCTCAAAAAGTTCAATACTATGATCCATATAGCATCCTATTTTATTAATGTCCTAATTTCTGTTATAGCAGCGCATAACCTTACCACTCTGCTTAGTCGCCAGGGAAGACCAAACTTGCCGCCTCAAACACAGGTCCTTCAAGGCAGCACCGTACCCGGGCTATCTCGCCCTGCTCAGTACGGACATCTACACTGCAGCCAGCGCAAAGGCCTAGTCCGCAGGCCATATTCTCCTCTAAAGAAATCTGGCAAACTAAGTGCTTGACACGAGCAAAATCCCGTACATACCTCAGCAGGGGTATAGGACCACAGGCCGCCAACAGGGTGTGGGCAGAAAACTCTCTGTGAGCAAAATATTGCTCCAGGCAGGCTCCGGCATGGCCCGTGAAGTCTAACCCGCCCTGATCGGAGGAGAAGTAGAGTTCATCCGTCAGAGGAGAAAAAAGTTCTCGCGGATAGGCCTCGGCCTCCGAACGAAAACCGCAGACCAGCCTTGTAGCCTTACCAAAATGCTGGGAAACTCGCAGAAGTTCATAGAGAGGGAAAATACCTGAGCCACCACCTACGGCAATAACCTCATCAAAGCCTTCTAGTTCAAAGCCCTGTCCTAAAGGGGCGTGCACCTTTACTTTTTGACCCAAGGGCAACTCTGCTAAATAAAGGCTGCTCGGACCTACAACTTTTACACCCAGCCAAATTTCGCCCTGCTCTTGATCTTGGGCCATGAGGCCAAAAGGGCGAAAAATATAGCCGCCGCAATCAACTTCTAAAAATTGACCAGGCTGAAATTTTCCTGCCAGATCTTCCGCAGAGAATTTGAGCAAATACGCATCCTTGCTAAGCTGGTTTTTGCCGGTGAGCTGTATAGTATGTTCAAGCTGTTTCACTTAATTACTCCTCATGTAAAAGTCGGATTTACAAAGCTGAAAGTAAGTCTTTGCGCATCTTCAAAGCTGCTCTCCGGGTAGCCTGAGCAAAATCTTGGCCCTGAGTCCCCTCTTTTTGCCAAGCCAGCATTAAGCTGCGTGAAGCATTAACAATCCCACCTTTACCCTCGCGCAGACCTGCTAAGGCATCACGAGCACTTGCGCCCTGGGCGCCATAACCTGGAACGAGGAAAATCTGCCGCGGCATACGGTCTCTTAGCTGCCTAGCTTGCTCTGGCCAAGTGGCACCCACCACGGCACCTACAGAGGAAAACTCTTGGCCGCCATCTAGATCTTCACCCCATTCTGCCACGAGGTCCGCCATGGCTTCATAAACTTTGCGTCCGTCTGCGAGGTCTAGATCCTGCAGGTCTCCAGCTGAAGGATTAGAAGTTCTAACCAGCACAAATATACCCTTATCCAGCTCCTTACAAGCTTCTAGAAAGGGCTTGATCCCATCTATGCCCAAATAAGCATTAAGGGTGACTGCGTCTGCATCTAAAGGAGAGTAAGTAGGGGTTCCAGACTTGCTCTCCGGCAGGGGGCTGGAGGCCAGGCTGGCTCTGGCATAGGCAGACGCCGTGGAGCCAATATCATTGCGCTTGGCATCCAGAATAGTAAGATAGCCCAAGGATTTTGCAAAAATTAAGGATTCGCGCAAGCAAGTAATTCCTGCAGGTCCGTACTGCTCATAACAGGCAGATTGGAACTTGACTACCCCAATGAGGTCTTGGACCTCCTCGAGGATAGCCTTATTAAAAGCCAAAAAAGCAGTGGCAACTTGGTCGGGGCCTTGCTTGCCTGCTTGCGCTGCTTGGTCAAGCAAATGAGCAGGTATATATGCCAGATTGGGATCCAGGCCCAACAAAGAGGGGTTATGAAGTTCCTCGACTCTTTGAGTCAATTTTTCCGCAAAAGTAGCCATTAGTTAGAAGACCTTTCGTAAGTAATTTTTCCCTGCCAGAAGGTATAGCAGATAGAGCCCGTGGTAGTAAAGCCCGCAAAAGGCGTGTTTCTGCCTCTGGAGGCAAAGTTTTCTGGGTTAATAGTTTCAGGTAATTGGGGGTTAAAGAGGCAAAGATTAGCTGGCTGTCCCGTTTTTAAGGATCGGTCGCCCAGTGATAATAGCTCCGCAGGCGCCTTCGTAAAGCGGGTTAGCAAATCCCTAAGAGGCAAACCGCCTTTTAGGCTCAGATAATCATAACTTAAGGCAAAGGCATGCTCCAGGCCGACGATACCATTCTTAGCCTGGGTCACATCCTGGCCCTTCTCCTCCAGGCTGTGAGGCGCATGGTCTGTAGCAATCATCTCAATAGTTCCGTCTTGTACCGCCTCCTGGATGGCTTGGCGGTCTGCCTCACGCTTCAGGGGAGGGTACATTTTGGCGTTAGCGCCTTGAGAGGCTACGGCCTCTTCAGTCAGGATAAAGTAATGAGGGCAAGTATCAGCGGTGACGGGAGCTCCTTGGCTCTTAGCCCAACGCAAGAGGTCCACAGACTCCTTGCAAGATAGATGGCAGAGATGGATGGGCAAATCATACTCCATAGCCAGCAGCACATCACGGGCCACACAGATTGCTTCCGCGGCACGCGGCATGCCAGCAAGACCTAATTTATCTGCGACCGGACCGGCATTCATGGCCTTACCTTGGGCTAAAGAACTATCTTCCGGATGATCAATTACCGGTAGGCCATATTTAGCTGCCTCTTGCAGACAATCTAATAAGATGCCCGCGTTAGCGATGGGGCGGCCGTCATCTGTGACCCCGCCTGCTCCTGCAGCCTTTAGCTCGGCATAAGGAGAAAGGATTTCGCCCTGCTCTCCTAAGCTAGCCGCCGCAATAGGCAAAACTTGGGCATAACCCTCCTGTTCAGCCTTATCAATCATATAGCGTACGATGTCTGGGCTGTCACATACGGGGCTTGTGTTAGGCATGGCACAGACTAAAACAAAACCGCCTTTACTGGCAGCTTTAGTCCCTGTAACGATGTCTTCTTTATAGGTTTGCCCAGGATCACGCAGATGGGTATGGACATCAATAAAGCCGGGAAAAGCCATCAGGCCGGTACCAAGAATTTCCTTGTCCGCAGGTCCCCGCAGATGGTCGACCAGCAGGCCGTCTTCAATCAAAAGGTCCTGGACTTGATCCAGGTCTTGGAAGGGGTCCACTACTCGGACTTCACGTATAGCTATTTTCATAAAAAAGCTCTCTCCGAATTTTCCTCAAGTATAGCATGCTGGGCAGGAAAATCAGGCGGGAGGGAGTAAGTTATAAAAGGCGCTTTAATCCAAATAGATTCTCGGTACCCGGCGGCTCACATTACAAAAGAGTTCGTAAGGTATGGTGCCTATTAGTTTAGCCTGGTAGTCTGCCTGCAGCTCTTCTCGCCCGCTATCTCCAAAAATTAAGACCTGGTCGCCTACCTGGGCTTCCGGGCAGGAGGATAAATCACACATACAGCGGTCCATGCAGATTTTCCCAACTTGGGGGACTAATTTGTCATGCAAGAGAAATTTTACTTGATTCGAGAGGAGGCGATTGAGTCCATCTGCGTAACCCGCCTCTAGCACGCCAATCCGCATATCACGAGGAGCAATAAAGACATGACTGTAGCTGATCCCCTCCCCTGCGTCTACTTCACGGATAGCCGAAATCTTCGCCTTTAAACTCATGACCGGTTTAAGGTCAATCTCTTCATTCATCCACTCTCCGTCATTAGAGCCATAGACAATAATGCCCGCTCTCACCATGGAGAAGTCAAGTTCTGGACAGACTAAAGCTGCCGCGGAATTAGAGCAGTGAATGAGTGGGATCTGACAGCCTGCCAGCTCCAGGGCTTCTTTGACGGCAATAAAGCGCTGGGTCTGCCGCTCAAAATAAGCAAGATCACTGTGCGGATTGGTGGCAAAGTGTGTGTAGAGGCCTTCTATTTCCACCTGAGGATAGTCCTTTAATTCCTGATGTAAGTTCAAGATATCCCGCACAGTATGTTCGCGTTCTTCTGTCCTGGCAGTATAAAAGCCATGCCGGGACATACCGGTATCGAGTTTCAAATGCAAATGAAGTTTGTGACTAGCAGGTATATCCTGCAGGTCCTCCGGTGGGGTGTGCTTAAGACAAGCGGCTATGGCGAGGGCCGCTTGGCGGGAAGAAACAGTTTGGCTCAAGTTATAGCGGTAAAGCCAGGGAGCCCGGTCCGCTGCTGTGAGTCCCAAAATTAATATAGGTGCCTGAATACCTGCCTCTCTGAGCTCTACAGCTTCACTGAGGCAGCCCACGGCCAAGAAGGCCACTCCTTCCTCAAGGCAAGTCTTGGCCACCTGGATCGCGCCGTGTCCATAGGCATCAGCTTTTACTACGGCGCAAAGTTTAACTCCCGGCTTTAGTTTCTTCTGTATTTCATGCAGGTTGTGACGGAGATTGGGCAGGGATATTTCCGCGATAACCCTTTGATCATTCAGTTCAAGCAATGACTTTTGCATGCTGGCCTCCCACAACTAGTAGCAAGCTAGTTTAGTACATTTCTTTGGCTACGTAAGGAGAAGTGGCTAAACGCAGCAGGCAGGCATAATCCAGAGCAAATTCGAGAGTGTCACCCACCGAAAGTTCTCCCTTATAGTCTGAGACATTATAGATGGTGTGGTCAGAAGAGTTGCCTAAAAATTCTACGCCCTCTGCCAGCGGCTGAAGGTTTGCGGGTTCAACATCTTGCGCTCCGATCGCTAATATCACGCGCTTGAGATTGCCTCGGTCTTCAAAGGAAACCGGCTGTCCCAAGGCGTTAAGGCCAATTTTTCCTTCCGGCAAGGAAGGCTTTGTTTTGGCTTCAATTACTTCTGCCCGGAGGCTGAATACATCTTGGTACATGCCCGGCAAGTCCTGGCCGAAAGAAGTTTCCCTCCCCAAGAGCAGGGCTTCACCAATCCGCAGATGATTGACTTTTCCGGGTAATTTCCCTTGATTTAATAAGTAAAGGCTGCCGGAATTGCCTCCTGAAACATATTCCAGCTCCAGGCCGTAGCGGTCTTCTATACTTTGGGCAAAGTCTCCCATAATTTGCATTTTGCCCTCATCGGGAATAACTCCTCCATAGCAGTTAAAGTTCGCTCCTAGACCTACTAGCTTAACCCCACGATGTTTTTGCATGCCTTTGATGATTGCTTCGGCCTCTTCTAAGGAAGCCCCCTCCCGTCTATCGCCCAACTCTAGCATGAGGATAACCTTATGAATTTTGCCCTGGGCCAAGGCGGCATCAGAGAGAGCTGCTATGGTCATTAGCTCAGAGTTCAGACTAATATCACAAAGGCTAACTACCTTGTCCACCTCAGACAGCATGGGCAGACGCAGCAAGAGGCTGTCTTGGGCATATTTTTTTAAAATTTCGAAGTTCTCCAGGCGAGCATCAGCCAGCCTCGTAAAGCCGTTTTCTGCTAGAAGTTTGACCAATGGCTCATAGGCACAAACACATTTTGTGACAAAATGAACCTTCTTGCCTTGTTGGGCAAAAGCCTGCCCCAGTACTTGGGCATTAGCTAAAAATTTCTCGCGGTTAATTCTCAAGCTGGGATTCTTCATGTTTTACCTCTTGGTGTTTTTGGTCTATTTTAGCTTCAATTTTCTGCATTTCGGGCTGGCCCAAGTGTAAACTGTGCAGGAGCAGACGCAAAGCAGCCTCCGGCCAGGTCGTAGAAAGTACTCCCAGGGAGGCCATAATATAGTCTTGGTCTAATAGCACCTCTACACCTTCATTAGGCAGCAGCAGCCTAGGGTTGGGCTTTGCGAGGGTCTGGGCCAAAATCTCCCGCCCATGGGGCAGACGGGTCAAGGCGCCACCTGTACCAATTGCATATTTGATCGCGCTTAAATCTTTGCCTTTAATAAAGCGCTGCATGCCAGATACGGTATAAAGCTCCGTCCAGCAGCCTACGTGGCGGCCCAAGGCTAGTTCTGCGGCTTTCCTAGCCAATAGCTCTGCTAACTCTAGTTCTTCAGGGCTGCGGGGAATCTTGGGCAGTTGTTCCAAACGCTGGCTTAAATCCCCTAGCCTGTGTTTTGCGCTATAGGGAAAGTGCTCATAGACATGGAAGCGGTTGACGAAAACCCCCAAGTCGCCTTCCACGGTGCGCTTGGCAAAGGGTTCTCCCTGCACCATATATTCAACATTATGAGGATTATTTTCCGCCACGGAATGCAGGTCGGTGGTCGCGCCACCTATGTCCATAACTAGGAGGTCTCCCAAGTATTCCTGTAAAAGGATGGCCGCCTCCATCACGGCTCCAGGCGTGGGCATAATTGTACCGTCAACCATTTCTTTGATCTGGCTCATGCCTGGTGAGTGGACGATATTTTCTTGAAAAACTTCATGAATAAGGCCGCGGGCCGGTAAGATGTTTAGCTTATCTAAGGAGGGATAGACATTTTCGGTAAGGTATACCTTGACCCCATATTCCTCTCCTAAGTCTGCGATATCCTCGTGGTTGGCTATATTACCTGCATAGATGAGGGGGATATCCGGAAAATTTTGCATGATCAACTCTACGTTGTAGAGGGCGGTATCTCTTTCTCCGTAATCGGTGCCACCTGCCACAAAAATAATATTGGGTCTCAGTTCAGCAATTTTTCGTAAATCTGACTTGCGCATTTTGCCGGCGGTAACATATTTGAGTACTCCCCCCGAGCCCAAACAGGCCTCCTTAGCAGCCCGGACAGTCATGTCGTAGACCAGGCCATGGACAGTCATCCTAAGTCCACCTGCCGCCGACGAAGAAGCCAACATTTTATGCCAGGTCAATTCAGAAACACCTAGGTTTTCACGCAAAGATCCCAGGGCCTCCTGCAGGCCCTGGGATACATCACCGGCTTCTACGGTCGTGGGAGCTTGCCCCTGACCAAGAAACACGGGTTCCTTGCTATCTAGACGGTCAAAAGCATTAATTACCGTAGTGGTACTCCCAATTTCTGCTACTAAAGCATCAATGGTCATGAAGTCATTCTCTCTCGTTTTAAATTGAGTCTTAGCTCTATTCTGCGGCTTCCTCTTGGGCCTGCAAAGTCTTTACTATGAAGGAGGCAACGTCAATTCCATGAGAGCCCCGTCCAAATCCAGCATCACAGCCAGTCTCCAGAGCCATTTCATTCGTGACTTGGGTACCGCCGCAGATGAGAATTAGCTTGTCTCTTACGCCACGCTCGACGCAAATATCATGAAGCTTACGCATATTTTTGACATGCACATCGTCATGAGAAATAATCGTCGACTGCAAAATGGCGTCCGCGTTGGTTTCAATTGCGGCATCCACCAGCTTATCTACGGGTACCGAAGTGCCCAGATAGTGGTAATGTATGCCAAAGCCTTCTATGCCTCCATGCTTGATATCTAATATTTCTTTAAGGCCCACGGAATGCTCGTCTTCTCCCACCGTGGCAGCAACCACAGTAATGGGCCGGGCATGGATGTAGCCGCGGATCTCTTTTTCGCTTAGTACGGGAATTTCCTCCGGAATATCTAACTGAGACAGGTCTATGTCAAAGTCCACCGTCCCCTTCATCTCGATTTGCGTGCCTTCACTGGGATGGAGGACCTGGCTATGGATTACGGTGCAATCCTTAAGTCCTAGTCTCTTGCCAATTTCTAAAGCAGCAAACTCCGCCCGTCTTTTATCACAGGGCAGCATGAGGGTTAGCACAACAACTCCATCACCCAGCCATTCCACTTCTGGCCGGACCAGGTTAGGATTGTCATAATACTTCGCCTTCTCTGTAAGGCGGGTTTCCACGTTATCTTCAGGGTCTAATTCATCTATAAAGATAATTTTTTCAGGATCCTCAAAGGTATCCCCACCTATAGCTTCTGAGGGAGAGCTGAATTTTTCAGGGACCTTATTGTAGCCGTAGTGCACCGAAACTGGGGCAAAATAGTCCTCTGCGCGCTCAACAACAGTTCCCGCGCCAATGCCTCCATCTTTCTCGCGCACCAGGCCGTCGCCCTTACGCTCGGGATAAAGACCGTTGTCAATAAAGAAGCCTTGCTCGACTGCCTCAAAGTAGCCGCCAATCTCCAGCATTTCTTCCATGAAAAGAATGGCCCGCTCTTTGAATTCCCGCACTTGAGACCCTAAAGGGCCTTCGCGATCTATCTTGACCATTTCCCTAATGCCATCTAAACCATTCAGCGCTTGGCGGGCTGTATTGATAGCAGCAATATTATTGTAGTGCCAGGGCACATTGCGGCCTTCATCAGGAGTGATGGTAGATTGAATATCGGCAGAGGTCAGCCGAGAAATTACAATATCTAGGGTATGGGTAACCGTGGCTTCGCGCGCTTCGGATTCCATGAATTTTGTATTTTGCTGGGCCCGCATCTTAAAGTCGCGAAAGAGGTCACGCAGGGCCACAGCATACGGCAGATCAAGCCGCATACAAGGGGCTGGCGGGGCGGTTGGCGGAACGGTTGAAAGGGCTATATTTTCCGGCTTGATACCGCAGCCGACAGAAAAAGCGCAGTTTAGCGCATGCTGGACCATCAGTTCTGGATAGACTTTCCAAGCCTCCATGGCGGTAGCATTAGCATTGTGGGCTCCGTCAATCTGCAGCATTTCTCCATAAGCAATAATGGACTTGCTTTCGCAGGCATCTACGAAGCTGCGTAAGCCATTGATATTCCGGTAAAGCACATTATATTGGGGATCTTGATGGACACCCGAGATCCCCTCTTCCACAAACATCACCGCAATATCCGGTCCAGCAATCCCCGAGACATAGGAGTGGAAGTTAAGAGGCCGTCCTACCTCTTCTTCAATAAAATCTAAGGCGCGGCGAGTGGCTCGGCATTGCTTACGGGTTACGGCAATACCACCGATCCCTTGCGTGGTGCCTTCAATGAGGGAATCAATATGGGATTGGCCAGCTGTGCGAATCACCATGATGTGATCAGCCCCATTCCAGGCAGACATACGCATGCGGCGGATATCGTCCTCAAAACGTCCGGAGGCAATCTCCGTAGTGATAACACAGTCCGGCTGCGGATCAATGTAGCCAAAGCCCCGGCTGCCGGGTAAGGGTACCGATTGTTTCAAAGGCTCAGAAGTCTCATGATATTCAAAATCCCCGATTACACGTTTTTCATTGCGGCCTTCCCGCCAGTGCCAGGGATGTTTGCCAGGATGGTAATCCTCTAAACCCTTGAGAATCTTACGCACATCCAGGCGTTCATCTTTAACTAAATTTTCTAGCTGCGCATGTTCATTAAAGGTCGTAGCCATGTCTATTTCCCCCCTTGAAATAAGCCGGGCACCTGGTCCCAATACTTGCCTTCTACCAAGGCCAGGCCAGCCTCACGGATGGATAAACCTGTCTTTTCGGACAGGAGGTAAACGCAGTTACCAGCACCGTGACCTAAAAGTTCTCTTTCTACCAGGCCATCCACGATCGGTTTGGCTTCAATACTGGAAAAGCCCATGCGTAAAAGAACAGACCGCTCAATGGAGGGGGTAGTGTAATGTTTGCCAGCTTCCAGCATCGGAGCAACCAATTGGTTGGCCAAATCCCAAAAGTGCTGGTAGAGTTCTTCGTCACTCAGCTTGACGAGGTGCTGACGGCGTTCTAAATAGTCATCTTTTCTTGCCATATGTTTCTCCTTATCAGCAAAATAAGCAGCAGATTAAAATTAGCTGGAGGGCCCTGCCTCCAGCTGGAGCCAGGCTAGGCCAATTGTTTACCAAATTCCGACAAGGCTTGAGTCAGGAAGGCCTGGTCACAATTCACCTCTTCTTGTAGATATTGAGCCTGGGCTGTGGTAATTTTTTCTCCCATGGGGGCCAGCAGGCGCTTAAGAGCAGATTTTCTTAGGGCTGCCATATCCCAGAAGCGAGCTTTAATCTTGCTGGGATGGTCTGGCAGGATAATATTCTTGCCAGGGATTTCTTCTTCAGGGTCTCCCAAGCGAATTTCGATGCCATTGTCACGGGCAAAGCTCAGCTGGGGCATGGGGTGTTTGCCAGCTCCGGTATATTCAGTTTCTTGCACCACGATAATCTGGTCCTGATCTAAAGTTTGCGCTAAGGCAAAAGCTGCAGCCAAGGAGGTATTGCCGGCAGGTCCTCTCTCCATTCCCTCTAAAGCTGCTAGAGTTTCTGTAATAAAGAAGACTTCACCCTGCTTTAAGGTCATATAGTTATCCATATAACGTAGGGGGCGTGCAGCATTGCGTGGGACATCACTGCGGTCTGGTTGTACGGTGAAGGGAATGCCAAAGCCTGTATGGCCCGTAGTAAAGGATTTGCGGTTAAAGTCATGGTCCGAGGCCATATGCAGGCCTGACAGATCAACACTGGCAGCATAAATCTGCGTATCCTGTGCACCGTCCAAGCGTAAGCCCCTAGCTGTACCGGTGAGGTTCCCCCCACCCGCGTTCGTGGCAATTACATAGTCGGGATGGCGTCCGAAAGCTTTCATCCCCTGCTGGATAATTTCATAGCCCAGGCTTTCGATGCCAGCAATCGCAGTGGCCGTATAAAGTGAGGCATTGTAATAGCCAGTTTCTTCTAACAGTTTTAAGGTCTCATAGAAGAGCTCGGGTCCAACTGTGAGCTGAATGACTTCTGCCCCCAAGGCTTCACATTTACGCTGCTTTTCCAAGATCTCCGGCTGGCCGACCCTGCGGGAATCAAAACATTCCTGCACAACAATGCACTTGAGTCCTAGTTTGGCCGCCATAGCTGCGACAGCAGCTCCATAGTTGCCCGAAGTAGCGGCAATAACACCTTTATAGCCTAAGCGTTTAGCTTCGTATACAGAAAGCGCGGCTCTCCTGGCCTTAAAGCTTCCGGAGGGATTTGCGGCTTCGTCTTTGACATAGATCTGGGCTCCTTTACCTGCCGGTGCAACCTTACGGGCCAAAGCGGTAATGTTGTCCAAGTAAACCAGGGGCGTGTTGCCTACATGCATGCCCTGCAGGATTGCCACGATTTCTTCGATATCGTAAGGGACAGAATTCATTAAGCCTTCATAGTCAAAAGTGTGATCAGGCCTTTCAAATTGACCATAATCCAGTCCTACGGCCTGGCGGATAATTTCATTTTGTCGAGCCATGACAGCCTTATATGATAAATCTTTCACTTATACTTCCTCCCATAAAACAGCCTTAACCAGCTGACGCACTTTTGCTAATTCCGGCACATATTCTCCAAAGTTATGCTGATAATTCACGGAGTAGTTTGTGAGACGTCCGGTGACCAAACGCCCAATTTCCGTCTTCACTTCCACTTCTTCGCCGGTATAGCCATCCTTTTGCAGTTCCCCTTTGACCCAGAGCAAGAGAGGGGTACAGGCGGTATCCGCGGGAACACTATCCGCTCTTTCGCCTGCCGGTAAAGAAACTTGCTCAATCGTGACCAAGTCACCTGCTTTATAGTGGCGGTGAGCTTCTTGGTTGGCCGTAATTTGTGTACGCCAGTCACCAAAGTAGGCTCGTGGTATGGGCAGGTCTAAGAGATTCAAAAGTCCCGGGTCCGCGTTGATGACCGCGGGGATCATATTAACGATCATGGCAATGGTACCAACCCCACCTGGAGTTTCAGGCTTAATCCGCAAGTTCATATCGTATGAACCCGTATGGATCGTAATGTAATCACCCGTTTCCGTACCTTCAAGCTCGGGATATACCTGCTGGGGGTGGTCTAAATGAATAAGCTCCTTACCATCTTTTCCATAGGCAAAACATTGCTGACGTACGCCCGCCACTTTACCAGGCTGCACGTTAAAGTGAGCAGCCGTACGCTCTACCTGTGAGACGATGGGGTCTTTAGTTTGCTCAAATTTTTCCAGTTCCCAGCCCAGGGCATTTGTGATAATGCCCACAGATTCGGGAAAGCCAACATGGCCAGACAGCTTGCCTGCGGCATTTAACTCATTAAATGCTTCAACCTCCAGACCTACACCCTGCTCCTCCATGACGGCCTTACCGAAGGGAGAAAGGTCATTGATCCGGGCAGCTTCAATTGAATCCACATTTTCGCAGGCACCAGTTAAACACACGACCAAGAGGTCTAAGATAAACCCTGGATTTACTCCGGTACCTAAAATGCTTACTTTATGTTTACGGGCCAGCCGATCAAGCTCTGCAGAAAGTTCGGGTTCCTGAGCCCAGGGCCAGGCCATCTCTTCCGCCGTAGTGATTACATTCACTCCGCGCTCTACGCAGAATTTCAATTTAGGAAACGCTTTAGCTGTAAAAGAATCTGTAGCTAAGACAACTAAATCACATTGTGCTTGGGAGATAAGGTCTTCTGGTTTGTCGCTGATATAAACCGGTTCATGGCCTTGAGGATCAACCCCCAAGCGGTCATACATATCTTTGCCTATCAGCTCTTCCCAGGTATCAATTACTCCGGTAATTTCCAGGCCTTGTTTACCAAGAATCATGCGGGCGATGCCTGAGCCCATGGCACCAAAGCCCCAAATAACTATACGTATGTTACGCATTCTGCCCTCCTGTTATTTTCTAAATAAATTATTCATTAATTGTACAGGAAGATAAAGAAGCTGACAAACACACCCATTCTACTGTGCAAATGCCCAAAGATCAAATTAATTTGGATTGACAGTCCTTCCTGGGCTTGTTAAAATTCTCGCTTAGAAGCCCGCTTGAGCTGGTCACACGCTGGTGTGTCGGAACCGGCAGACGAGATAGACTCAAAATCTGTTGTCCGCAAGGGCGTGTGGGTTCGAGTCCCACCACCAGCACCAATTATTGCTCAAGGCGGGTTTTCCCATTGCAGCTAGAGGAGAAGTTGATGGGTAGAGAGCGAAAACAGGTACCGGAAGGGTACAAGAATAAGATAAGTCCCGAAACCTATGTGTGTCTGGGACTTATTATTTTAATCTTCGGTTTTTTAAGTTATAAACTGGGGGCAGTTACGCTCATGCAAACAATCATGCAGTTGAGCTTTGACCTCCTGATCAATACCTGCTTCTTCCTGATGGCTATTTGTGTAATCACGGGCGGCCTGGCTGCAGTTTTAGCGGAGTTTGGGATTATCGACTTATTCAATGTGATCCTCTCCCCGCTTATGCAGCCGCTCTACCATTTACCAGGTGCCGCGGGCTTGGGCGTTGTTACCACTTTCTTCTCTGATAATCCCGCCATCCTCAGCTTGTCATCCAATGCCTCTTTCCGCAGTAACTTTAAACGCTATCAACTGCCTGCTCTCTGTAACCTGGGTACTTCTTTCGGTATGGGGATGATTGTGATTACCTACATGGCAGCTTTAGAGGTGAAAAATATTGGTTCTGCAGTGTTAGCGGGTTTTCTCGGAGCCTTTGTAGGATCCATTATCTCGACCCGTCTGATGCTAAGAGCTACCCAGAAATTCTATGGTGAGAGGGCACAAGATAGTTTGGTCGACCCTGATTTCCAAGAAAGCGGCTTGCATAAATTACGCAAGGTGCGGTCTGGCAGTGCTTTTCAACGAGTCATGGATGCCCTGCTGGAGGGGGGCAAAACTGGCGTAGAGATTGGCTTATCCATTATTCCGGGAGTTGTGATTATTTGTACCCTAGTCATTCTTTTTACGAATGGCCCCGAGGATAAGTTCCCTGGCGTCGCGGTTATTCCCTGGCTGGGCGAAAAATTAAATTTTATCCTTCAGCCTCTCTTCGGCTTTACTTCTCCCCAAGCTCTCTCCGTGCCCTTAACTGCCCTAGGTTCTGCCGGAGCCTCTCTTGCCTTGGTTCCTGTATTGCTGGGCAAATCTCTCATCGCTGCTAACGATATCGCGGTCTTTACGGCCATTTGCATGTGCTGGTCCGGCTACCTGTCCACTCACATCGCCATGATGGACAGTTTGAAGGCCCGCGAGCTCGCTTCTAAAGCCATATTATCCCACACCATGGGAGGTCTCGGCGCAGGTATTGCCGCCAACTTTTTGTTTAGGCTCTTTACTAGTTTATAAATAAACGAGAGCTTCCCCTACATGTTATAATAATCTGTCTCCATGTGGAGGCAGACAACCTTGTAAGGGAGGCTTTTCCATGAAACGCTTTTTCGGCACCGTAGCGCGCGGTTTGCGCAGTCCAATTATCAACGAGGGAGATGACTTACTAACCATCGTTCCTCAGCTTCTCAAAGAAGCAGGTGATTCCGGTCAATTAATTTTCCAAGACCGTGATGTCTTATGTATTACGGAATCCATAGTGGGACGGTCTCAAGGCAATTATGCCAGCATTGAAGATATAGCAACTGATGTCAGGAAAAAGTTTGGCACCGAAAGAATCAAGAGTTTAGGCTTAGTTTATCCTATTATGAGCCGGAACCGCTTCGCCATCTTACTCAAGGCTCTATCTTTAGCTGCTGAGGAAGTTGTCCTCCTCCTTTCCTACCCTTCCGATGAGGTAGGTAATGCCATTTTTGATCCGGAACTCATTTACAAGACCAAGGTCAACCCCTGGCAGGACATCTTAGATGAAAAGACCCTGCGTGAAAACTTTGGCCCCTGCCTCCATCCTTTTACCGGCATAGACTACTTGCAATTTTATCGGGATACCATTGAGGGATCAGGCTCCAGGGCTAAGCTCATTTTCGCCAACAATCCGGAGGCTATTCTTAAATATACTAATCAGGTTATCGCCTGTGATATTCATACCCGCAAGATTACCAAACAGCGCTTGCTTGAAGCCGGTGCAGACCAAGTCTTTGATTTAACCGAAATTCTCAACGAGCAGACCAGTGAGCACGGCTACAACCAAGAATATGGGTTGCTCGGTTCTAACAAAGCTGATGAAGACCGGGTTAAACTCTTCCCCAGAGATTGCCAGGTCTTGGTTGACGCTCTTGCACAGGAATTATTTGAAATGACAGGCAAGCATATTGAAGTCATGATTTATGGCGATGGTGCCTTTAAAGATCCTGTAGGTAAAATCTGGGAACTTGCTGACCCGGTAGTATCCCCTGCCCACACCGCTGGCTTAACGGGCAAACCCAATGAAATCAAGATTAAATATCTCGCTGACTCGGAATTCCATGGGCTATCGTCTGAAGAACAGGCGGTCAAAATTATGGAAAGCATTAAACATAAGGATGACGACCTTAAGGGCAAAATGCGGTCTGAGGGAACTACACCTCGTCAGTACACAGATTTGCTAGGATCCATGGCGGACCTAGTCTCAGGATCTGGCGATAAGGGTACACCCTTCGTTTACATTCAAGGCTACTTTGATTCCTACGCAGATAATTAACTTAGAGGCTGGCCAGGCTCTTACCCAGCGCAGAGAGCCTGGCTTTTTTCTTTCTGAAATACAAATTATTTTAGGGATTTGACATCAGCTGTTTTTATGGTATACTTGCTTTCGTCGCTCAGAGAAACGACACAAGTCATGGGCCATTAGCTCAGTTGGTTAGAGCAGCCGGCTCATAACCGGTCGGTCCGGGGTTCAAGTCCCTGATGGCCCACCAACACAAGTTAATATGGCACAGGGGGGATTTCCCGAGTGGCCAAAGGGAGCAGACTGTAAATCTGTTGTCAACGACTTCGGTGGTTCGAATCCACCATCCCCCACCAGTTTAAGGGGCTGTCTCCTCACGAGACAGCCCCTACTTTATTGACAAGCTGGTTGCCCGTCCGCTATGATTACATGCTGTATCGAGGTGTAGCGCAGGTGGTAGCGCGCCTGCTTTGGGAGCAGGATGTCGCAGGTTCAAGTCCTGTCACCTCGACCATAAAAGGTGGTGTTTCAAACCCTGGTTTAAACACCACCTTTCGTTTTCTGCTGCTTTACCTGCATGATCCTTTTCACCGCTATACTTTCCCTTCCGTCCTCTACTTATTTCACATAGTGGGGGCGGTTAAGCAGATTAGCCTTTGCTCAACTTCACAATTATCCTTCTTCGCCTTGTTTTGTGAGGAATTTGTACCTAAGATATAGAAAATTTGTGATCTCCTAGTGAGAGCAGAAAGGCAATAATGTTAAAGTTACAACTTCAGCTCAATAGCATGATGATGTGCCACTCCAGATTAGCCCGGGGAGGGTGACCTTCGGGTGGCTTTGAGCTGTAAGCAAGGCTTTTTACAAGGGTGTCCCCACGGGGGCACCCTTTTTTTTACGAATTTTAGAGATTTTGAGCTAGAAATGTGAAGGAGATTTTTATGAGCAAGCAACAAAATAAGCTAAAGTCGACCTACGAAGGTCAGCGTCCCCTGCTGAGTTTGCAGCAGGTAAGCAAGAGTTTTAAGTTAGCTGGGCAGAAAACCAAACTCTCTGCGGTAGACCAAGTTAGTCTGGAGCTTTATCCTGGCGAAATCCTCGGGATCATTGGTTTTTCTGGTGCCGGTAAATCCACCCTTCTGCGTATGGCTAACCTGTTAGAAACACCGGACCAAGGTCAGGTGATCTTCAAAGGCCAAGATCTTTGTGTGATGTCTCCCCAGGAACTTAAGCTCCAGCGTCGTGAGATAGCCATGATTTTTCAAGACTTCAACCTCTTCGGGCAAAGATCCGTGGAAGACAATGTCATCTATCCCCTGCGCTTGGCAGGTATGAGCCGAAAGGCTGCTCAAGGAAGAGCCCATTATTTACTTGAACTTGTTGGATTAAAAGACAAAATCAAGGCTAGGCCAGGCTCACTTTCCGGCGGTCAAAGACAAAGAGTTGCCATCGCGCGGGCTTTGGCCAACCAGACCGAACTTTTACTCTCTGACGAGGCCACTTCCGCTCTTGACCCTAGCTCTACGGAGGAGATCCTCCAATTATTAACGGATCTCAGAGATCAGTTAGGCCTCAGTATTCTGCTTATTACCCACCAGATGGAGGTGGTTACCCGCATCTGTGACCGAGTGGCCCTCATGGAAAATGGCCGCATTGTCGAAGTAGGAGAAGTTCAGACAATCTTTAATGATCCCCAATCTGCCGTAGCAAAATCCTTTTTAGCCACACCTGCTCTGGCTAGGCGTTCACACTAGGAAGGAGAAGCCTATGCCATTTGCCCAAATTCAACAATTACTCACCCAAGGCTTACTTGAAAGCCTGTACATGCTCTTGGCCACTGCTTTCTTTGCCTATGCTTTAGGACTTCCTTTGGGGATCATACTTTATAATCGCTCAGCCCATGGCCTCGCACCCCAGCCCCTGGTCTACAAATTTCTGAGCCTAGTTGTAAATATCTTGCGTTCGGTTCCCTTTCTTATTTTAATGGTTTACCTAATCCCTCTAACTAGGGCAATAGTGGGCACCAGCATTGGCCCTACAGCCGCCATCATTCCCCTTACCTTCTCCACAGCCCCCTTTGTAGGGCGGCTCGTGGAATCTAGCCTCCGGGAAGTTCCTACCGGGGTTATTGATGCCGCGCGCTCCATGGGAGCATCCCGGCAGCAAATACTCTGGGGTGTCCTCTTGTCCGAAGCTAAACCCTCCATTCTGTCAGGTTCTATCATTACTGCGGTTAACATCATTTCTTACTCAGCTATGGCAGGCTTTATCGGTGGTGGCGGATTGGGCGCAATTGCCATCAATTACGGCTATAACCGCTATAACACAGAAGTCATGACCTGGACCGTAATCCTCATTGTGACCCTAGTACAGCTAGTTGAGGGCCTCGGTAACCTCTTGCTCAAAATAATTACTAAGCATTAAAAGTAAAACAAATAAGAAGATCGGAGAAAATAATCATGAAAAAAAGCTTTAACCTGCTCAGCATCCTCAGTCTTTGCCTAATCCTCTGCACGCTGGCCGCCTGCTCACCTGCCAGCGGAGAAAGTTCAGTTAACCAGGACATTAAAACTGGCCTCAGCAGCTCTGAATCAAGTGAGAATGCAGACGGCTCTCTCACAAAAATCTGTGTAGCCGCCTCCCCTCAACCCCACGCTGAAATCCTAGAACTCGTCCAGGATCAATTAAAACAGGAAGGTATTGACCTGGAAATTCGCGAGTTTACAGATTACGTCCTTCCCAATATTGCTACACAAGATGGTGATGTGGATGCTAACTACTTCCAGCATCAGCCCTATCTTGAGCAATTCAACGCGGAAAATCAGACCAATCTGATCGCTCTAGGTCCTGTACATTATGAACCCTTTGCCCTCTATCCTGGAAAATTAAAAAGTCTTGACGCCTTACAAGATGGCGCAAGCATAGGACTGCCAAATGATGTGTCCAATCAGGCCCGAGCTCTGCTATTGCTCCAAGATCTAGGTTGGATCAGCCTGCCGGAAGATAAGGCTAGCCTGGAGTTGACAATCTTAGATATTCTAGACAACCCCCACCACATAAAATTTGCAGAATTAGCAGCCGCTCAGCTGCCGCGCAGTTTAGACGATTTAGACTACGCCGTGATCAATGGCAACTATGCCCTAGAAGCGGGACTTTCTGTCTCAAAAGATGCTCTGGCAGTGGAAGATCAAGACTCACTTGCTGCCAAAACCTATGCCAACGTGCTGGTTACCCGGGACGATCTTGCCCAAGATCCTAATCTTTTAAAGCTTTATGAAGCGCTGCAAAGTTCAAAAGTGAGAGAGGTGATCGCGGAAAAATATCAAGGCGCTGTGCTGGCAGTTGATGCTAACAAGTAGGCCGCGTCCTGCTTGCCAGTCAGGAGTCAGAAAATTAAACTTAATAAGGCCCTTAAAAATTCTGGTGGGTCCAATTTAGGAGGACAATTTGATGTTTGACTCAAGTGCTGCATATTATTTTGATTTGGAAGGGGCCTGGGCGAAAAGCTTGCTGGCTGACCGTGAGCAAGTGTGGGAGGCTATACCCGAACTCAAGGCTTTCATTTTGAAGCTCCAAAGTCAGCTTAATCCTGAAGATTACGCGGTCACAGGGCCTGAAGGCGCCGCAGTTTATGTGCATAAAACTGCGGCGATCGCCCCCTCTTGTGTCCTGCAGGGGCCAACGATCATTGGTCCTGGAGTGGAGCTGAGGCCTAATGTATTTATTCGAGCCACAGCCCTCATCGAGGCTGGAGCCTCTGTAGGTTTTTCGGTAGAAATCAAAAATGCCCTGCTCTTACCAGGAGCCACCCTGGCCCATTTTAACTATTGCGGCGACTCAATCCTGGGCGGGCACGCGCATTTAGGAGCAGGCGCTATCACCTCTAACCTCAAGTCCGACCATTCCTTAGTTACGGTTCAGGTAGGGGCAGAAAAAGTTGCGACCGGGCTCAAGAAGTTTGGGGCAATTATTGGCGACTACGCGGAAATTGGCTGCAATGCGGTTTTGAACCCCGGCAGCATGATAGGGCCTCGGTCCCGTGTCTATCCCGTCTCTATGTTCAGAGGGTTTTTGCCTGCCCAGCATATTTTTAAGCAAGATGGTCAGAGTTATCCCTTGAAGTAAATAACTCTGAAGGGAAATAGGTCCACGGAGGAGTCTGGGGTATGGGGGCCCACACTTCTATCCGCTCTTGACGTACAGGATGGCTAAAGGCCAAGCCCGAGGCAAAGAGGGCCGGAGACTCTAAGCTGCAGTCAAACTGATCATGCAGGCCATAACGACGGTCACCCGCGAGCGGCCAAGCTCTGGAGGAACATTGCACCCTGATCTGATGGGGGCGTCCGGTGTGCAGCTGGATTTCCAGCAAGCTTAGCGGGCCTGCTTCTGGCAAGTCCTGACAGGCAAGGCGTTGGTAGCTTAAACTGCAAGGACGACCTGAGGGATCTTTAACATAGCGGCCTCCTACAGGTTCTTTGGAGATATGGTCTTGCCAGTGGTCAGTTTGAGGCTCAACCTGACCACGGACTACTGCCTGGTAAGTCTTTTCCAGCTCTTGTCGGCGAATCAGGTCTGAAAGCCGGGAGGCCGCTTTGGACGTCTTGGCAAATACCATCACGCCGCCCACAGGCTGGTCTAACCTGTGAACCAAACCCAGCCAGGCTTTACCTGGCTTATGGTACTTCTCTACCAGATAAGCCTTTAAGATATTTAAGATGTCAGGTTTGCCGGAATGGTCCTCCTGAGCCAAGAGTCCCGGAGCCTTAAGGGCAAACAAGAGATGGTTATCCTCATACAGGATTGGTACAGGATACTGGGGGGCAAAGTCAGCTGTATAGGTTTCAATAATAGGCATAATGACTCCTTCTCTTACTTTGTAGCATAGCATCTCGGCGGCCTGCAATCCTAGCGGCCATGTTATATAATTTTCCAGAGGAGATAATTTATCCCTAACTTGATGGGTTAAGCTAGAAATGAGGTCAACATGAATTCAAAGCCTTTAATTTTAATTGCAGACGATGAACGGGTGGTACATGAATCGTTAGGATTGTATTTAAAAGAAGAAAATTTCGATTACATTTCCACTTACGATGGCGAAGAAGCCCTAGAAGCTTTCCATAACCAAAACGTAGACTTAATCATCTTAGATATCATGATGCCTAAGAAATCCGGCATAGATGTCTGCAAGGAGGTTAGACGCGAAAGCAAGGTACCCATTATCATGCTCACAGCCAAGGGGGAAGAAATTGACCGCATCTTAGGCTTGGAGCTGGGCGCAGATGATTATATCGTAAAACCCTTTAGCCCTCGCGAAGTTATTGCTCGGATCAAGGCGGTTTTCCGCCGGCTTAATGCTTCAGAAAATGAAGAAGACCGCAACCTAGTCCGCTATGATGGTCTGGAGATTAATTTGGGCAACTATCAGGTTTTAGTAGATAACAAGCCAGTAGCTTTCACCCCTAAGGAGGTGGAGATCCTCTATCTCCTAGCTTCAAATCCCGGTCAGGTGTTTGACCGCGAGACTATTTTGTCCCGAGTCTGGGGGTATGACTACTTTGGTGATACCCGTACGGTTGATACGCATATTAAGCGCATCAGGCAAAAAATCAATTGTGACGACCACAGCTATTCCCTGCTAACCGTCTATGGCGTAGGCTATAAATTTGATCCAGGCCCTAAAGCCTAAGATGAGGTAAATACCCGGGCATGTTTAAGTTCTCCGACAGCCTATTTTTTCGCAGGATCATCAGCATCCTGATCTTGTCGCTCATTGTCTGGGCTTTGGCCACCAATGCCCTTTTTACCATGTTTTCCCGGCCGCTCCTTGTGGCCAATCGGTCCAAGGACCTCTTCCCTCAAGCCCGGTGGATCGCTGAACAGGCAGGCCCTTACTTCCTCAAGGAAGATGCCCTGGTCGAGAACATGGTAAATATCTCTTACAATTTCTTTAATGTCTGGACCATGATTAACTTTG
Organism: uncultured Oscillospiraceae bacterium; assembly: GCA_964398655.1. Taxonomy (GTDB): domain Bacteria; phylum Bacillota; class Clostridia; order Saccharofermentanales; family DTU023; genus SFFI01. The sequence continues at coordinate 10,942 of CAYNNG010000010.1, read as the reverse complement.
CGGATGGCCGCACCCTGGCAACTCCCCTGCCCGATAAGCTCACCCAAGAAGTCAAAGATAACATCCTCCAGCAGGCACTTTACTTAAATCAGGAATATCTGGACTCCTTCCCCGCGGATGAAATTAGCCAGCAGGTGGACACGGAAGAGCCTGATCCCAAGCTGCAGGAGTTTCTCCAAGGCAAGCATGGCACCATCCTGCTTAAATCTACTAATGAGGAATACCTCTTTGTCCTGGTCCCTATTTATTCCCAATATTTTAGTCAGCTCAGCCGTAAGCCCTTGGGCACGGTTATCATGATCCAGCCCTTGGCAGAATTTAATCTCTCCATTTCCAGTCTCAACCTCTCCCTCTTTCTGGCCTCTGTGGGCTGTGGCCTGCTTCTCCTAATACCCGCTTTCTATATGACCCGCCGCCTGATCCAGCCATTACACAACATACGTAAAGTAGCCATGTCTATCACCGAAGGGGACTTTACGCAGAATGTGGATTACAATCCGGACAAACGTGACGAGATTTCGGACTTGGCAAAATCCATCAATCACATGAGCGAAAGCTTGAGCCACTCTTTGGCGGCCTTGAACCTGGAACGCAACCAGCTTAAAGAAATTATTGATGGGATAAGCGAAGGTATTATAGCGGTCGATAGTTCCGGCAATATCACTCAAACCAACGAGGTTATCTGGGAGCTCTTCCAAAGGAACAAAGATTTTTATAGTGTCCACGAACTCGTAGTCTCAACCGGCTTAGAGCCTCTTTTCCAGCTATGCTTGGAACAAGGCCAAGCGGTCAGTGAGCACATCAAATTGGGGGATGACAAAAAAATCATCCAAGCCTCTATCAACCCCATCTTTGACCACAATCACAATGTTTCGGCCGCGGTTGGACTCTTCCGCGATGTAACTAAAAGTACCAGGCTGGAACAGACCCGGAGGGACTATATCGCTAACGTCTCACATGAATTGCGCACACCCATAACCGCTATGCGGGCTTTGATTGAGCCCTTACGCGATGGCATGGTCAAAAGCGAGGAAGACAGGCAGCGCTACTACGAAATTATTCTCCACGAAACCCTGCGCTTGTCCCGCTTGATTGACGATATGCTGGAATTGTCTCGCCTCCAGTCGGGAACCAACTATATTGAGCAAGGACCTATAAACCTCAAACTCTTCTTAGACAACTTGGCTCCCCAAATGCAGTTAATGACCCAAGAAAAAGGGATCAATTTTGAGGTAGATGGTCTGGACCAAGATCTGGCCATGATTTGGGGCAATGAAGACCGCATTGAACAGATCTTGCTTACTTACTTAGATAATGCCTTAAAATTCACCCCGGAAGGCGGCTTAATTATCTTGAGAGCGAGACCTACCCCTAAGGAAATGTTCTTAGAAATTGAGGATAACGGCGCAGGTATTGCCGCAGAAGATATCCCATTCGTCTTTGAACGTTTTTACAAGGCCGATAAGGCCCACAATGAGGCTGGTACAGGTCTGGGCCTGTCCATTGCTAAAGCCTTGGCTGAACAGCTTAAGATGACGGTTTCTGTACGGTCGAGCAAGGGCGAGGGATCGGTTTTCAGCTTAGGCATTCAGTACGCCTCCGATGTCATGCAAAAAGAAACACATATGAAAGAAGTTTTTGATTTTTCAGATACAGATGCAGGAGAAAGCAATGACTGATCAAGCCATGCGGCTCAATCGTTTTCTTTCAGATGCCGGCTATTGCAGCCGGCGCGAGGGTGACCGCCTGATTGAGGCAGGTCGGGTAAGTGTGGATGGCCACATAGCAGTACTGGGCCAAAAAATTTTGCCTGGTCAAGCCGAGGTCCGGGTAGATGGCAAACTCGTAGCCGCGCGTACGCCAGAAGAAGAATATGTCTATCTCGCACTTAATAAACCGCAAGGTATCACCTGTACTTCCGACCGCCGGCGGCGTGATAACATCATAGACTACCTCAATTATCCTAAACGCGTCTTCCACATTGGCCGCTTAGACCGCGATTCAGAAGGCCTGATCTTACTTACGGACGACGGATCCATCGTGAATAAAATTTTACGAGCGCAAAACCGTCATGAAAAAGAATACCTGGTAGAAGTCGATAAGGATTACGACCAAGACTTTATCCGCCAGATGCAGCAAGGCGTTGAAATTCTGGGTCAAACTACCCTGCCTACCAAGCTTAAGCCCATCTCTTCCCGACGTTTTCGCTTAGTCTTGAGTCAGGGCTTGAATAGACAAATCCGCCGCATGTGCGAGGCGCTGGGCTACCAAGTAGTTTACCTGCAAAGGCGACGGATTATGAATATTGATTTGGGTAACCTTCCTCTGGGCCACTACCGTGAACTTACCCCCAAGGAAGTGAGGGACTTAAAGCTCCTCCTTAAGGACAGCCAATCTGACCCTGGGCCGCCTAAATCGTAGACGCATCGTAAGAGAGCTCCAGACTGGCAATTTCTGGCTGGAGGGCGGTATATTTCACGCCCGCTGCCTCCATCATACGCTTAGAAGCCTTAATTTGATCAGATTCCGCATACTTGTCCGATAAGTAAATTACCTCTTTAATGCCTGACTGAATAATCGCCTTGGTGCATTCATTACAAGGAAACAGAGCTACATAAATACGGCAGTTCTTCATTTTGGGGCTAGATGCATTCAAAATAGCATTCAGCTCTGCGTGACAAACGTAGGGGTACTTTGTGTCCAGGTAATCCCCTTCCCTATCCCAGGAGAATTCATCGTCGGAACAGCCCAAAGGCATGCCATTATAGCCTACAGAAACAATTTTATTATCTTCATCCACGATGCAGGCCCCGACCTGGGTACCAGGATCTTTTGATCTTTTGGCAGCCAATAAGGCCACTCCCATAAAAAAGTCATGCCAATTCAAGTAGTTTGTACGTTTAGTCATTTGCGCTATCATCCTTTGCTTTAGAATCTTCAAGTTGCTGAGTATCTGAATTTTGCTCACTAGTGCCCTGACTTGACCTATGGTCTGCCGGGCTTGTTTCTTGGCCAGTTTCTTCCGGCCTTCCCATCTGGGGCACCTGAGTTTGTAAGGTGAAGTGCCGGGGCCAGCCTGCTTCTAAACTGGGATTGGGCTGAGGTTCAGCTCTGTGTCTAGGGGCCGTGGAAGGCGCTTGTGCCGGACTTTTCCTGCGCTTTACGGCCAGTATATCTAAGACCGCCAAGCCTAGCGTAAAGACCAAGGCTATCCCACTCAGTATTGCTCCCGTGTCAAAGCCGGGAGGCGTAAATGTTAATTCCAGCTCATGAGCTCCGGCTGGTACTGCTACGCCTAAGAAAGCGTCATATAGGACATAAATAGGAACTTCTTGCCCATCCAGTCTGGCCTTCCAGCCTGGGTTATCAGTAGTGGACACAAAAAGTATACCAGGATCGGGATCTTGAGTTTGCACCCTAAGCGAATTGCTGGTGTAGGCCACCAGTTCGCTCTTGCGCTGGTGCAAAGCATCCATGCCTTGATCATATACTTCTTTATCCAGGCGGACCACATGGAAGTTGAGGTCCCCGCTGCCATCAAGGCTGTCGGAGCTGGCCAAGTCAAATTGTAACTTGAGTTCAGTGCCTTCTTCCAAATAACCCAGCTCTCCAAAACCCTGGGACTTATGGCCTACCCGTTTTATAGATTTATCAAGTTCAATCAGATTGATTTCCCGCAGACTTAAGCCGGATAAATTCCAATCCATATAGTAATAACCCGCTTCTTCCACCGTAAAAGGCTGGGTAAAAGTCGAATTGTAAATGCCATTGCGGGTAATGTGTATGCTTCCGTTCTGGTTCGTAGCACTAAGGCCATCAACGGAAAATGTATTGTCATCAAAGGTTAGGGGAATAAATAACGGCTGGCTATCTTGTCCGCTTAGGTCACTGAACATGCGGCTCTGATACTGGAAGGCACTGGTGTTGCCCACAGCAAGGTTGGTATCTTCTGGAGCTTCCTGGCCCAGCACTTGCGTAAGCTCAAGCTTAGAGGCATCAGCCAAGAATGCCACCGGCAAGGCCTGGGTATTCTCCCAAACTTGAATGGGTCCGTCCTCAAAAACCTTATTATAAATCCCGTCCTGAATCTGATTGCCGTCGCGATGAACGATATAGCGCAAACCCAGCAGAGAATCCAGCACCGGGGTTCCGCCTGAGTATTGATAACTATTTATTCCGTTGTTCGCATAGCCTAATTTTGACATGTATTTTACAGGGTTATGGGGAACGGTCGAAGAGAAAATGGTCACGCCATTGGAGCGGTAAAGCATGGCATCATTAACGCACTTGTCTGGTTTGATTTCCATCCGCACCAGTTGGTTGGGATCTGCCTTCTGAAATTTAGCTATAGCGGAGCGCAGTTTTGCTACTTCTTCCCCCTGGCTATAGCCTTTTCGAACTCCAAAATACTCAGCGTTCTCGAACTTATCAATGGACACAAACGCATTCAGGGTGAGCTCAAACAGCATCAGGGCTAAGAGCAAATAGGATACCGTCTGTAAGTGCTTGCGGTGGGCTAATGGACTGCGCGGCCGTGCCGCCTGCTCAGTACGCTTAGGTCTTCTGGTAAAGCGGGCAAAAAGCAAACCATAAAGAAGCAGGAGGGCAATCCCCACATACACCGATAACTGCGCAAAGCTCCGCTCATCGATTTTAAGCAGAAGCAGGTAGAGCAAAGTATAGAGCCCCGTCACCTTCAGCATAAACTCGGAAGAGAATTCTCGAAGCCGGGGTAAGGCATCATAAGCTAAGAACAAGAGGTAAAAGACCAGCACAAAAGAGTTGCGGTAAGGCAGCTGGTTGGGAAAATGCAGGCCGTGCCAGATAAAGTTCAGGACATTGTTATTGAGGCTGGCGAAGAGGAAGATGAGGAGGGTAAAGCTGGCGGCTTTTTGCTGCCATTTCATACTTCTTGACTTGGCTAGAGCTAATAGCAAGATCAGGACAAAACTTCCACAGAAGATGTTAGCCATACCGTCGCGCACGGAAACACTGGAAAGTGGAATCAGGCGGGACAGAAAATCCAGATCGGCAAACTTCATGCTGTAATCTGTGGGGAAGCTATCACCCACCGCAGAAGTCAGCCCCATCGCTTTAAGCGTGGGATATAAGGTAATAGCGCTCAAGGCTAAGCCAAAAATTGTGGCTATGGCCACCCGGGCAAAAGTTAAAAATTTATCCTTACCACTGGCTAAATTTTCTCGAGATAGTAAAACAAAAAAGAAAAAGAAGCAAAAAAAGCAAGCGAAGAAGCCCGTATAAAAATTGCTTATAAGAGTTAAGGCCAAGATAAGGACATATGGTGTATAGACCTGCTTGCGGATAAGTTTAGTCATACTCCAGGCTAAAAGCGGCAGACAATAGAGGGTGTCTAGCCACATGATGTTAAAAAAGTAGGCCATAGTATAGCCGCTTAAAGCATAGGCTACCGCAAAGCCCAGGCAAAGAGGTCCATCGCGGTGGTAATAATCACGCAGAAAGAAGTGGAAACTGGCACCCGCCAGGCCAATTTTCAGGAGCACTAAAACTAAGACCAACTCAGAAAGCAGCTGGTCTGGGAAAATCAAAGCAAGAAAGTTTAAGGGCGACGCTAGGTAATAAGCATAAAGGGCATAGAAGTTCACGCCCAAGCCGCCAGACCAAGTAAAAAACCACGAATCGCCGCTCAAAAGTTTTTGGCGGAAGTCACTCAGGAAAGGGGCATATTGATGGAATAGGTCAACCGTAAGAATGTGGTGGTTGCCAAAGGGAAAAACTCCTTGAATACCAAAGGCAAAAAACATCACCACAATGGGGATAAAGAAAGCTAATAAAGTTCTTTGCCGGGAATACTTACGGCTGACGGCAGCCAAGTCCTGAGAAGAGTGCGCTCCCGGGACAGCGGGAAATGTGGACGAAGCCATACTTGTATCTTGCATACTATCTTCCTTACAAAAGTAATTCCGAGAAAACCTGTAAGCCGGGTTCTGTCAGGGGCAATCATCTATCTAGGCCGAGGCTCTCACCCCGGCTCCAGCCACCTCCTTGAGACCTGCGGACCACAGTATATGTCTCGCCACGGTGTTGCTCCAGGTGGGGTTTGCAGGGCCAAGCTGTCTCCAGCTTGCCGGTGAGCTCTTACCTCGCCATTTCACCCTTACCAGGCAGGGAGCCTGGCGGTATCTTTCTGTTGCACTTTCCTTAAAGTTGCCTTCACCGGGAGTTACCCGGCACCCTTGTCCTATGGAGCCCGGACTTTCCTCACGGCCCAGCTTTCGCTAGAGCCCCGCGATTGCCCGGTTAACTCGGAATGAGCCTATTATAAGGTAAGCGGAGGAAGTAGGTCTAGGATTTGTTGGTAAACCGCATCGTAAGACGGATCCTTGCGGCGTCTTTTAGCGTAAACCCGGGCTAGATAAGCTAACCACGCGTGCAGGAGCTCAGGCTCGCGGGCCAAGTAATCCTGGTAAATAGGGCTGTCCGCCAGCCAGGCTTCGCCAATTGCCGCAGCGGCTAGGCTCAGATCACGGACCTCCCCTCCCCTTTGCAAGTAAAAAATGCTGTAGGTCCTGCCACGATCCTGCACCAAACTTTCTTGAATCGTAAAACCTTGGCCGGCCAAATAACGGCGCAGCACTTCACGATTCCAGGTTGGATGCAGGCAGATGCTTAGGTCTTGCCCCAGATCAATACTCTGCAGGATAGACCTGATTTGGTAAGCTCCCATGCCGGCTATCACCACCGTGTCACCTGGTCTGGGTTCCTGGCCTGCAAAGCCATTTCCTAAAAGTAAGGAGACCTGATCTGGTCCCAAACCGTAAGACCGCGCAAGTTTTTTCGCCTCTGCTAAAGGCTTAGCTTTAAGGTCTGTGAGGATGGCTTTTTGGCAAGCACCCGTGAGGTACATGTTGATGCCCAAAAAGCCATGGTCACAGCCAATATCCCAGAGCCGACCGCAGGGACTGATCAAATCTTTGATATGTTGCAGCCTGGGCATGAGTTTGGGCGGCTGCAATAAGACTTCGCTCATCTTTACCCTAGCCTGTCGCTAATCCAAGTAATCCTTGAGTTTCCGACTGCGGTTAGGATGACGTAATTTACGCAGAGCCTTAGCTTCTATCTGACGTATACGTTCGCGCGTAACATTAAACTCCCGGCCCACTTCTTCCAAGGTACGGGTACGTCCGTCTTCTAGGCCAAAGCGCAGCTTCAGGACCTCTTCTTCCCTAGGAGTTAGTTCTTTTAAGACTTCAAACAGCTGTTCACGCAACAGAGTATAAGAGGCTTGCTCAGCGGGAGATTGGGCGTCTTCATCTTCAATAAAGTCGCCCAATTGACTGTCTTCTTCTTCGCCAATGGGCTTCTCTAGAGAAACCGGAATCTGGGAGATCTTCTGGATTTCCCGCACACGCTCAACCGAGATGCCCATACGTTCAGCAATTTCTTCGGGTTCTGGCTCCCGGCCCAGTTCTTGCAAGAGCTGTCTTTGGTGACGGACAAGTTTGTTGATTGTTTCAACCATATGGACCGGAATACGGATCGTCCGGGCCTGGTCAGCGATTGACCTGGTGATAGCTTGGCGAATCCACCACGTCGCATAGGTAGAGAACTTAAAGCCCTTGTGGTAGTCGAATTTATCTACAGCTTTAATTAAGCCTAAGTTACCCTCTTGAATCAGGTCTAGGAATTGCAGCCCCCGGCCCGTGTATCGTTTGGCAATAGAAACTACCAGACGCAAGTTGGCCTCAGTTAGGTGCTGCTTGGCTTCCTCATCGCCTGCGGACATCCGAGCGGCCAATTCACGTTCTTCTTCCGCAGTCAGGAGGTCTACCTTACCAATCTCTTTAAGGTACATCCGCACAGGGTCATCAACCATGATGATATCATCTACGGTCTGTCGTTTCGGCAGCTCTCCCGTACTGTCATCATCTTCTGAAACGGTAATGCCAGACTTTTCCAGTCCGTCAATCACATCGTCTAAGAGCTCCTCATCCAAGTTTAGGTCTTCAAAATAATCCAAGACTTCTTGCTGAGGAATTTGTTTGTTGTGTTTTTTGGCTCGAGAAATCAAGACATCCATGACCTGCTTAGCTGAGGCTTTGTTGGCGGTTTGATCCTCTAGGCTAAGTAATTCATCATCGTCGTCATCCTCTTTGGCTTCGTCCAAGGAGGAGTCAAGGCCTTTAAACTCATCACGATTGCGCTTGGGTCTCTTTTTGATGGGGGGAATATAAATATCCACGCCAGCCATGTTAACTTTTTCCCGCGTGCTTTCTCCTGCTTCGGTCTTAGTCTTCTTGGCCTGTTTGCTATCTTCAGTTAAGGCAGAGTCCGCTGCTTGTTCCAGATCTGTGGCTTGTTTGTCTGGGTCGGTCTTCTTATTGGTCATGCTGTACCTCATTTCTTAATGTGTTAAGTGCTAGGTTAAGATCATTTAATTTATTGAGGGCCGCTTGTTGGCTGGCCTGGTCACTAGCTCTTTCAATCTCCTGAAGGGCCGCGTCTCTTTGTTCATTCAAACGGTCAAGCCTTAAGAGGCGCAAAGCCTCTAGGGCATAGTCTTCTCGGGCCCGCAGTTTAGCTTTCGTCAGGCGTGAAAAGTAGGGCAAAATACTGCGCGAGAGCTTTTCTCCCCCTCCTGCCTGATCTAGGAGGCCTAAGAAATCCGGCATCGTAAGTTTGCCTTCTTCTGCTAGCTTTAATGCCTGGGCCATCAAGTCCCGGAGGCCGACAGGGAAATCTTCCGCCTCAGCCTTTAATTCGGGATTCCTAAGGAGGCTGTTATCTTCAATTAAGGCATTCAAATAGGTCAAGCTAGCCTGGTCAAATTCAAAATCTACCCGCTGCAGCTTGGGCTCAAGGCTTAAGTCAGGGCTGGAAACTGGAGCGGCTTCTTTGACTCGCTTCTTTTCGATAACCTGCAAGATGCTGGCTGGGGAGACTGCTATTTCCCTGGCTAGCTTATCCGCGTAAAGTTCCCGCACTACAGGGCTGGACTCTTGTGACAGAAGATCCGTCACCGCCTCCTGATACGCGAGGATATCTAAACTGCCTAGATTAGTGGAAGCTGCCTGCTTGGCCAAATAAATACGGTAGTCTAAAGCAGGGAGAGCCTGATTTAACAAACCTTGGAAGCGTTCCTTGCCATTTTCATGGATAAATTCATCAGGATCTTGTCCATTGGGCATGACCAGAACCCTGCAATCAACTTGTTCTCTGGAGAGCAGCTCCAAGGCTTTAAGAGCTGCATTGCGGCCAGCTCCATCCGCATCATAAGCAAGAATCACCTGTCTGGTGTACTGACTTAGCAACCGGGCCTGACTGGAAGTAAGAGCCGTGCCCAGCCCTGCGACCGTATTGGTAAAGCCCGACTCGTGCAGGGCGATGGTATCCATATAGCCTTCCGTAAGAATCAGGAAGTCACGGCTGTCCTTGCGTGCAAAATTGAGGGCATACAGGTATTTCCCCTTGTTATAGATGCGGGAATCGGGAGAGTTGATGTACTTGGCGTCGCCCTGGCCCATAATACGGCCGCCAAAGGCCCGCAAACGGCCTAAATGGTCAAACACCGGAAAGATCACGCGATCCCGAAAGAAGTCGTAATAACTCCCCTTGCTAGACTTACGGGTCAAGCCCAGATCGAGTAAGATTTTCTCCGGGTAAGCCTTAAGCAGAGTTGAGCTGAGGGCGTCCCAAGAATCAGGCGCATAGCCTATACCAAAAGTCGTCAGGATAGCGGGACTTAATCTGCGTTTTACTTGCATATAGTTTTCCGCCTTTTGGCCTTGGGGAGACTTATAGCTATGATAGAAGAATCTAGCCGCATCTAAAAGGCAAGCCTGCATTTGTTTGTATTCTGCCTGCTTTTTGCGCGCCTCTGGCTCATCTTCCAGATTAAGCTCCATACCAGCCCGTTTGGCTAGGAAGGCTACTGCATCGGGGAAGTTCAGATTTTCTATCATTTGAATAAATTTAATTACATTGCCGCCGGCATGGCAGCCAAAACAATAGAAAAACTGCTTGCTTGTGTTGACGGAGAAGGAAGGCGTTTTTTCTCCATGGAAGGGACAAAGGCCAAAAAGATTTTGTCCGCCTTTGCGCTCCAAGCGCACATAGTCCCCCACTACCCCTTCAATACTGTTGCGGGCAATTACTTCATCAATTATGTTTTGGGGAATAAAGGCCAATACTCATCATCCTTCTTTTAACGCTGCAATTAATACTACGTAAAATTGTCCGCCATCCCCCTAAAGCAAAGCTGCCTCAGATCAAGGACCCAGGGCAGCTAAGGAAAGCTTATAAGACTGAAAGCAGCTTACTGGTTAGTCTTCTTTATCTTCTTTGCCTCTCAGCTTGTCCATGAAGGAAGCTTTTTTGGGCTTTTCTTCTGCGGTCTTAGCCTTAGCTTCAGCTTCCGCCTTACGCTGCTGGGCTTCTGCCTTGGCGGATTGGCTCATCACATGAGCGATAGCAGATTTTTTGAAGGTCATGAGGGTATTCTGCACACTCGTAGAAACCGTAACTTCATCATCTTGAATATTAAAAATTCGGCCGGTGATACCGCCGATGGTGATGACTTCATCCCCCACCTGCATGGCATTAATTTGCTTCCGCAACTCTTCATCCTTCTTCTTTTGAGGACGAATAGTAATAAAGTACATTAGGGCGAAGACAATGATCAGGGGCAAGAACATGCCTAACATGCTGCCGCCAGGTGCGGCTTCGGTGCCTCCGGCTTGACCTAAGACCATAAACTGTAATAACGTCATGAGTTTCTCCTCTACTATCTGTTCTCTTATCTATTTACGAGAAAGTCTGAGCCAGGTGCTCATTTAAGGCCCAAGACTAACTTTCACCAGCGTTAAGATGATAACACTTGTCAGCCTGCTTCAGCAATAGGTTCAGCAGCGGGAGTTTGACAGTTACTAACTAACCAGAAAAATTGAAAGCACGTTGTGGAGCC
>CAYNNG010000009.1:36895-62793 GCA_964398655.1 uncultured Oscillospiraceae bacterium | reverse complement strand
ATTTTGTCCTCGCAGACTTCCGCTAAACTGAAAAGAGTAGGCAAAATGCCCATTCGGCTGAAGTGCCTACACTTTTCTGGCCTTCTAAAGCCCTTGGGACTCAAGAAAGAGTAGGCAAAAAGCCCATTCGGCTGAAGTGCCTACACTTTTCTGGATCAGGCTACTTAGAGAAGGTGTGCAGAACCAAGTTTAAGTGGAAGTGCCAACCTGGCATTTTCCGCTTTTAGCCGGATTGCCTACACTTTCCTGGACTGCTCCGCCCTAGAAGGAGTAGGCAGAATACCATTTTCAAGGAAGTGCCTACTACCATCTGGTCTTCACGAGTCTTCGAGAGCCTAAAAAAGGTGTGCAAAACCAGGAAAAAGTCGATGTGCCAACTATTTTAGGCCACCCAAAGAGCTTTGGGCCAATAAGAAGGTGTGCAATACCCCCTTCAGGCGGACCTGCCAATTACTAACTACCAGCCGTCCTACTTAATCAAAGTGGGGCCGTAAGTTGGGACTTTCTACTTAATTAAGGCGGGGTCGTAAGCTGTGACTTCCTCCAGGCCGGCGATGACAAACCAGCGGGAGTTGGCTTGGCCCCGGTAGCAGGTCATGATGGAGACGATCGCGTCTTTATCGTCGTAGTTATCCAGACGTTCTTCGTCCAGCATGTGGATGGCGTCGGTGTCTTTTTGGACGGTTTCCAGGACCTTGTAAATGTAGAGTTTATCCTTATCGGTAATGTAGATTTTCGCGCCGATTTCGGCATCCATGAGGTTATGGAGGAGGGTGCCCTTACCTTGTACGTGGTGGCCGGTTAGGACATAGTTGCCTTCGCCCATGGGACGGTCGGGCAGGAGTTGGCCAACTCCTGCCAGGAGATTGATATTTTCTGCGTCGTTAAAGATGGCTAGGTCAATATCCAGGGAGGGAATGATCAGTTCCCCTGCGATATCTTCTGTCTTCCACTTGCCTAGAAGTGGCCAAAAGTCGAAGAAGCCGACTTCTTTGATTTCATCAAAAGGCACGTCTTCGCCGGTTTTTTGCGCGGCTTGCATTTGTGCAGCGCTGATGCCGGTCAGATCGATATCAGAATTACGGCCCAGGAGCCAGGAGTTAAAGTAGGGAAGAAGAATGCCTAAGATACCCAGAATAATGAGGATTGTCCCCAAAGTAGAAGTGATCTTGATCTTCTTAGCATTCTTCTCTTTCTCTTCGGGAGTTAATTCTGTGCGAGTTTTGGCCTTGGCCTTGGCCTTGGGCTTGGCTTTCTGCGGGACAGGAGAACCCGCTTGAGGAGCAGACTTAGCTCCCTTGGCTGAGGCCTCAGCTTTGCGCGCAGAAGACGAAGAAGACTGTGGCTGTATGGCCGGCTTATCTTGATCAGAAATCATAAAAGTCTCATTTTCTATGTAGAGTAAAAAAGCCCGCATGGCGGGCTTTTTCCCTTCGTAAGAAGGTTTGGCGGAGAAAGGGGGATTCGAACCCCCGCCAGGGTTGCCCCTGCTAACGGTTTAGCAAACCGTCCCCTTCACCACTTGGGTACTTCTCCAAGTTATGAAGCTTTTGTCAGCCAGCCAAAAAGCGGGCTTAGTTCAAAGCTGTTTTGGCAGTATAGCAAAATAGCTTTGAAAAAACAAGCATACGGCTGTAAGCGGATGGGCTAAGCATTACTGCTGGCTTTGATGTATTCGATAAATTTCTGGGTTAAGCCGGTGTTATCGGAGTTCTTACGGCTGACCAGGTAATATGACCGCGCAACTGCACCAGGATCTTTTTCCAAGGGAAACTGCAAAACTACGCCGTCTTTAACATAGGGTTCTACCAGGAGGCGGGAAATCAAGGCCAAGCCCAGCCCGCGACTAACCATTTTGATAATTCCGTCAGAGCTTTCAAAGCGGCCCACAATATTGAGCTTGTTTTTCTCCAGACCTATCTTGCTAAAGTAGTCGTCGATAACCCTCTGGGTACCGGAGCCGGCTTCGCGGAAGAGGAGGGGATGACTGAGGAACTCTTTGCCCAAGGCCCCTTCCTTTTGCTTGGTCAAGTAGGGTTCGCGGGCAGGGGTAATAAGGACAATATTGTCTTGAGCGATTTCCTCGTATTGCAGGGATTGGTGCTTGACGAAAGAACCGACCAGGCCGACCTGAACGTCTCCTTCCATGAGGGCGCGGTGAATAGAGGAGGAGTCACCTTCTTTAACAGAGAATCTAGCTTCGGGATGCAGGTAGGAAAAGCCGGGGATATATTGGGGGAGGAGACAGGCCGCAGGGACCGTGGAGGCGCCAATGCAGAGTTCGTTGCTTTTATCGATGAGAATTTCATCCTCCAAGCTGCGGCAGCGCTCTAAAATTTCACAGGCGGAGCTGTAAATACGGCGGCCTACCTCGGTTACCTGGAGTTTGCGCTTGGAATTTCTTAGAAATAATAAGACACCTAGCTCGGACTCCAGGGTGCGGATGTGGGCGGAAACTGTGGACTGCGCCATATAGAGACGATTGGCGGCTTTGGTAAATGAGCCTGTTTCCACAATCGCGACAAAGACTTCCAACTGCTTTAAGGAAAAATTAAGCATAATATAACCCCCTTATTCAGTATGGTAGCCTGATTTTACAACAGATGCATACCATTGAGAAACTCAATCCATAGAATTGATGAAAAAGCTAAAATTTAGGGGTTTAAGTGTTTGCAAGTAGGCTCAATTTATCTATTTTAGCTATAAGTAAACTTAAGTAAAAGTTACAAATAAGTCTCAGCTGGAACTACAAATCTTTTAAGCACAGGTCTGTGACGCTTGGCCCCCTGGTCTCCAGGCGCAAAATTCTGGGATCTGCCTCGTAAGTCTCCCGGATGAAATCGCGCAGGACGGTGCCAGAGTGATGGCCGTGGACCAGGCGGATAGTGTAAACGCCCCATGACCTGCGCAGCGCGGCTTCTATTGCCACGCCTGCTTGATATGTATTCATGTGATGAAGGTCCAGCACCTTTACCGCTGCAGGCATTTTGTGTATACCTCTCTATCAGAATTTTTGCTACAATTAACTGGTTGACATTTTGTCAACTCCAACTAGCTTAACACGTTAGTTTGCCTTCAGACCAGCAGGCTAAGCGCTGGTTTTCAGGCTGAAGAATTAGCCGTTTGAGGGGGCAAAGGGGGTAATTTTATGGCACACACAAAATTAGTAGACATGACGGCGGGTTCTCCCTATAAGCGTATTATCCAATTTGCCATCCCCATGCTCTTAGGTAACCTTTTCCAGGTCCTCTACAACACGGTAGACTCCATCATTGTGGGCAATATCCTTGGTACGCAGGCCTTGGCCGCGGTAGGCGCGGGCAACCCCTTCATTTTTGGCTTGATCTCTTTCTTCGTGGGCTTGGGAATTGCAGCTACGGTCATGGTTTCTCAGGCTGTGGGTGCCAAAGACTATGATAAGGTTCACTTAATTTCCAATACTATATACAAGCTCTGTTTCTACTTAGTGATACCCTTCACCATTATTGGTTTCTTGGGCTCGCAGCCGGTCTTGGTGCTCTTAAATGTGCCAGATGACGGCACCCTGACTCTGGCTACGGAATACCTTCAGGTTATATTCTTAGGGCTAGCCTTTACCTTGGGCTATAACCTAAACGCAGGCCTCCTGCAAGGTCTGGGCGACAGTGTGACTTCGCTCAAGCTTCTGGCTAGTTCTGCCATGATTAATATCGTGCTGGACTTGCTCTTTGTGGGCCCCTTAGCCATGGGGGTCCGGGGTGCTGCCTTGGCCACGATTTTGGCCCAGGGCTTTTCCTGGATTATGGGCCTAGTGCACCTTAATCGTAAAGTTGAATATGTCAAAATCAACTTATTAAAGCTGGATTTTGAGCGTAGCCTGATTAAAGAGTCCCTATCCATTGGCATTCCCTCCGCCCTGCAAAATGTAATTTTTTCTATAGGAGCTATGACCATGTACTCCTTGATCAACAGTTATGGGTACGTGTTTACGGCCGGTTTTAACGGGGCCAACAAGATCGATACACTGGTCTTCCTGCCCGTGCAGTCTCTGGCCAATGCTACAACTACTTATGTAGGGCAGAATGTAGGCGCGAAGGATATGAACCGGGTGCAACATGGCCTTAGGGCTGCCTTGGTCCTGAACGTGGGCATCGCCTTGATAACCTCCGGTATTACCTACCCCTTATCTAGATTCCTGCTGAGCTTGTTTGGCAATGACCCTGGCATGATTGAGACCGGTATTTATTACCTCCACGCAGTCTTGCCTTTTTACTTTTTGCTGGCCATCCTGTTCACGCTTAACTCAGCCTTGCGCGGTGTAGGCCGGGCGACGATGCCCATGATTTCTTCTATGGTCTCGCTCTGGCTGGCCAGAATCCCGACGGCTTACTATATCGCAAATAACTTTGGCAAAGAGTACGTATATTATTCCTATCCTATAGGTTGGCTGATTGGTTGTATCCTCTCCTCCAGCTTCTTCTACTTTGGCAAGTGGCGTAAGAAATTTGAGTGGCAAATGAACCAGCCGCATGAGCAAGAGCTAGGGGATATCCCCATGGAGACAGCGCTAAAAAAAGCGGAGAATGAGGGGCTCAAAGACAAAGAATAAGTTAGCGTGCTACAATATGGTGATGTTAACGCTTGTCACATGTTTATCTGCTTTTACAGTAAGATATAAGGACAGAACTAACATTTTCCCGCTTCCGTGGATAGCCAAAGACGATTGGCGAAACATGGAGCAAGACGTTGATATAAGAAAATATATTTAGTGATATAAGCGCAGCATTAGAGCTTTCGATACTCTTAGCTGAAAAACTAAGAGTCAGACCCTAGGAGACTATATGGCTAAAGAAGCAATCCAAGCAATTTATGCGGCAGAAAAAGCAGCCGCGGACCTCATTGGAGAGGCCAAAATCCAGGCGGAAGAACACTCGCGTACACTCGCCAGTCAAGCCCAGGACTTATCTGATCAACTTTGGGCAGAGGCGGAGGAGAAGATCGCAGCCATGAATGCTAAGGCCCAAGAAGAAGCCGAGGCTAAGGCCCAGCCCCTTCTGGACGCGGCGCAAAAAGAAGCCCAGCGCTATCAAAATTTACCGCCGGAACTCATGCATGAGGCCGTGGATTTTGTGGTAACACAGGTGTTGTCTTATGGCGATCGTTAAGATGGCCAGGGCCCATCTGACGGCCTTTGATTCAGAAAAACATAAATTGCTGCAAGCCTTGCAGGCTATGGGCGATATCCATTTTGCTGACTTAGCCGATGACTTTCAGTCAGAAGAATATGAAAACCTCCTGCATGGCGACCAGGCAGGAGCAAAATTAGCTTCTCTGGAAGAAGAACTAGCGGCCCTCAACCATGCCATTGAAGGACTGGAGGCGCTGAAGCCCACACCAGGTCTTTCGGCTTACTTGAATTCCGCTTTGCCGGAAATGACCTATGCCGAAGCCAAGACCCAGGCCAGTAACCTGAACATGCGGGCTAAGGCCTTGGAAATCCGCTACAAGCTGCGCAATCTCTCCCACAACAAAGAACTGACCAGCCAGGCCAGGGCAGAACGCAGCAACCTGCAAGCCTACAAGAAGCTAGATGTTACCATTGCTGACCTGGACAAACTCAAAACTATCAGCTATGCCTTGGGGACTATACCCAGAAAGTCTGAAGACTTTTTCCGCCGCAGGCTTACAGATACTAAAGAAACGTATTTTGAAGTCTTGAGTTCTGATGAGAAGAACCTCTATTTCCTCCTCCTCTATACTGACGCAGAGAAAAACTATGTAGAGGAAACTTTAAGAGAGTTTGCCTTTGCGGCAAAGAAACTGCCCTATAACCAAACTGCAGAAGAGCTGAGCGCAGAGACCAGCCGGCGGATTAAAAAGCTGGAAGAGGAAAGTGAAAATATTAGCAAGGAACTGGAGGACTTGTCCGAGCGGAACCTGGATAAACTAAAATTGCGGGCCGAGTGGCTGCGCAATGAGATCTTGCAAGAACAGGCCAGGAACAGTTTTATTGCCAGCCCTCATGTGTTTATCCTAGAGCTTTATCTGCCTCTGGATCGTAAAGAGGAGCTGGAAAAAAACCTAGCTTCTACTCTGGAAAAGGACTACCTGCTAGATATTGAAAGTGTTGAACGGCACGATGAAAAAGTAGCGGAAGTACCTGTCATGCTCCGCAATAACTCCTTGGTGGAGCCTTTTGAGGATGTAGTTGAAACCTTTGCTATTCCCCGCTATGACGAAATTGACCCCACGCCCGTGGTCATGCCTTGGTATGCCGCGTGTTTTTCCATGATGCTGGGTGACTTTGGTTATGCCTTGCTCATCTTTATTTTGACCTTTGCCGTTCTGAAAATTTTTAAGCTTAAGCCATCCATGAAGCGGACGATCCGCTTTTTCAACATTCTCTCTGTTCCCTCTATGGTCGTAGGCCTTATCTATGGCTCGTTTTTCGCCCTAGATATTCCACCCTTTATACCTCTAATTGGCGCCTTAAGTCCTACGCGGGATACCGACCAAATGTTGGTTTTCTCCTTCGTTTTTGGCTTGGTGATGCTCTCCTTTGGCTTGGGCGTGAATGGCTACATGAAGATAAGGGACAAGGATCCCATTGGACTTTTAGCTGATGTCATTTCCTGGTATTTGATGATTATTGGCATTGCCCTCTTGCTGTTCGGATCCCAGATCGGCCTGAGTGAAAGTAATAAGCCTATTTATTTGGGGATGATCATTGCCGGTGTGGTCCTAGTTTTACTCTTTTCTGCCCGGGATGAAAAATCCTGGGGAGGACGGCTGGGCTGGGGCGCCTACAATGTTTACGGCGTTTCTTCCTGGATTGGCGATATCGTGTCTTTCGCCCGCTTGACCGCCCTGGCGATGTCGGGCGGCTTTATCGGCTACGCGGTTAACCTCATTGCAGGCATGCTCATGGGGTCGGTGCCGGGCTTTATCCTGTCCCTGGTGGTCCTTTTGGTCTTCCACCTCTTTAACATTTTCTTGTCTGGACTTTCTGCCTACGTCCATACTCTGCGTCTGATTTACGTAGAGTTCTTTGGCAAGTTTTATGAAGGCGGTGGCATACCCTTCAAGCGCTTTAGGGCCGACAGCGAATATGTCGAAATCAAATAACTAAGGAACTATCCCAGCCGCTGAGCTTATGTTAAAAAAGCCTAGCCGCCGGGAAATCACTAAATAGTATTTAAGGCCTGCGGGCTTTAAAGATAGAAAAAGCAATTTATTGTACAAATGGAGGAAAACATGAACTTTTTTACAAACTACGGGGGATTCATCTTTATGTTAATCGGCGCTGCCCTGGCTGCTCTTTTACCTGGAATCGGCTCTGCTAAGTGCGTAGGTTCCGTAGGTGAAGCTTCTGCCGCACTCTTGATTGATGAACCTCAGAAATTTGCTAAAGCCCTGATCTTCCAGCTCTTACCTGGTACCCAAGGCCTTTACGGCTTCATTATTGGTATCCTAGCCATGGGCAAGGGCGGTATGGATATGAGCTTACAGAATGGTCTAGCTGTCTTAATTGCCTGCCTGCCCATGGCTTTTGTAGGTTACTACTCCGCCATTTATCAGGCTAAAGTAGCCCTGGCCGACATTGACCTCCTGATTAAAAACGAGAGCCAGTCCACCAAGGGTATTATCTTGGCGGTTATGGTTGAGACCTACGCCATCTTAGCTCTGGTCATTTCCATCATGCTGCTGGGCAAAATCGCCTAAGCAAGGAGCAGAGAGGAATCGAGGACTGCATGTCGAACTTGGACAATATCACTAACAAAATACAGTCGGAAGCCAAAGCAGAGGCTGAAGCGATCCTCGACCGGGCTCAGAAAGATTCCAACTCCTATTTAGAAGGCGTTAAAGCCCAGCTGGAGGCGGAAATTGCCAGACAGGTCAAGTACGCTGAAGATAAAGCTGAAGCGAGCAAAGACCACATCATGGCCGGTGCGCATTTGCAGGCCCGCGACTTGGTACTTTCTGCCCAGCAGGATCTGATTAACCGGATTTTTGAGCAGGCCAAGGCCAAGCTGCTTGGTATGTCAGACCGAGAACTTTTGAACCTTGTTAAAGCCAGACTGGAAAGCTATGAGCCGGAGACCGGAGATGTTTTGGTCCTGCCTATTGGCCGTAAACTGGCCCTCCCACCGGAGATACCTGTAGAGTACGATCCTAACCTGAAATCGGGATTTGCCCTGCGCCGAGGCGGGGTCAGCGAAAAGCATGACTATCTGGAGATCTTAGAATTCCAGCGAGATGATCTAGAGCAGGCCCTGCTTGAGCTAGTGCAGAAGGCATAGGTTTAGCTTATGGCCCAGCAAAGATACACAAAGCCAGAAGATTATATCTACGCCTCTACCAGGGTCAGGCTCTTTGAGCGCCGCTTGCTCAAGCCTGAAGACTGGGTCCGCTTTCGCCAGGTGTCCAACTTTGGTGAGGGCTTACAGTTTCTTAAGGAAACACCCTATGGCAACCGCATGGAAGTTGACGGCCTGAGTTACGATGAATCGCTCAACATGGAAAGTATCCGCCTGCGCAGGGAGCTGCGCGGCGCGGCCCCGGGCAGTCCCTTGCTCCGTCTCATCTCTCTCCAAGACCTTTACCATAACCTTAAGGTTTTGGCCAAGATGGACGTGCTGGACCAAGATCTTTCACACCTCTTGGTTGAGGTAGAAGATTTTGACCTGCGTTACCTGGAGAACCTTTTTGCTCATCCGGAGCAAAACTCTCAGGAGAGCCCAGAAGAAATCGCGATTGCTGAGGTAGTAAGCGACTATAAAAAGCACCAGGACCCTGAACGTTTGGAAATTATCCTGGACAAGGCCTTATACGCGGATATGGCTCAACTTACCAAGGAATTAGGCTCGGACCTGATTTGTGCCTGGCAGCAAGAACAGACAGACTATCAAAATCTGGCTATTTTCCTGCGCATGAAGCGGGCTGGAAAACCCCAGCCTCTGTTTGACTTTGCCTTCCTGCCAGGCGGAACTTTGCATAAGGAGATTTTAGCGGGCCTATATGGGCAAGCTGACCTGCCTACAAGGTCGGAGCTTAAAGCCGCGGGCGCGACGGATGGTCTGCTGGATGCTTGGACTCAGGCGGCAGACCAGGGCGACATCGCTTACCTGGAAAAGCGCCGCGATGAGGCCAGTTTAAATCTAGCCCGAAAAGCCCAGCGCATGACCTACGGGCCGGAGATTCTCTTTGCCTATTATCTCCTGCGCCAAACAGAGATCCAGAACATCCGCACCCTGATGATTGGCTTGCAGAGCGACTTGAATGCCGCGCAAAGAGCGGCTCGCCTGCGCTTGGCGGATTAAGAGAGGAGAGCGGACATGCATAAAGTGGCTGTAGTTGGTGATAGAGAGTCAGTCTTGGGTTTTAGGGCCCTGGGCTTGGAAGTTCATACCCCCACGACACCGGATGAAGCCCGCAATGCGGTGGATAGTCTGGCTAAAGAGGGGGCAGCGGTTATTTACATCACGGAAGCCCTGGCTCAGTTAATTCCGGATACCATAGCCCGCTATGACGATAAGATTATTCCTGCCATTATTCCCATACCTGACCGCCAAGGCAGCCGGGGTCTGGGCAAGGAAGCCATCTACAAACGTGTTGAAAAGGCCGTGGGCCATAACATTTTTAATGAATAGTTATCTTTAGGATACAGAAAGCGAGGATTCCATTGAAAAAGGGCATTATTACCAAAGTGTCTGGACCTCTAGTAGAAGCAGTTAACATGGATGAGGCCAGAATTTACGACGTGGTCGAAGTCTCAACTAACCAATTGATTGGTGAAGTTATTGAGATGCGGGGCGATAAGGCATCAATCCAGGTATATGAAGAAACCACCGGGATCGGACCTGGTGAAGAAGTCTTTTCCACGAATATGCCCCTGTCTGTAGAATTAGGGCCTGGTCTGATTGGCCAAATTTATGATGGTATCCAACGTCCCCTGGGGCAGTTGGCTGAACTGTCAGGCGAATTCTTAGCCAAGGGTGTAACGGCTCCCGCCTTGCCGCGCAATAAGACTTGGGAATTCATTGCTACTGCTAAAGTCGGCGATGAAGTGGTGACCGGAGATATCTTGGGTACGGTGCAAGAAACCGACATTATTCAGATCAAGATCATGGTTCCCCCGGGAGTTTCCGGCAAGATCGAAAAAATCGAGTCTGGAATCTTTAAAGTTGAAGATACGATTGCGATTATTGCTGGCCAAGAGGTCAGCATGTTACAGAGATGGCCTGTGCGTCAGCCCCGTCCCTTTGAGCATAAGATTGACCCTAAAGAGCCCCTGATTACGGGTCAGCGGATCATTGATGCTTTCTTCCCTGTAACCAAGGGCGGCACGGCAGCTATTCCTGGACCTTTCGGCTCTGGTAAAACGGTTATCCAGCACCAGTTGGCCAAATGGGCGGACGCGGATGTGATTATCTACATTGGCTGCGGAGAGCGCGGTAATGAAATGACCGACGTTCTGATGGAGTTCCCGGAAATTGAAGACCCCAAGACGGGCAAGTCGCTCATGAACAAGGTGGTCTTGATTGCCAATACCTCTAACATGCCGGTTGCCGCACGTGAAGCTTCAGTTTATACGGGGGTCACGATTGCGGAATATTACCGAGATATGGGTTACTCTGTAGCCCTCATGGCTGACTCTACCTCCCGGTGGGCTGAAGCCATGCGTGAAATGTCTGGCCGTCTGGAAGAGATGCCCGGTGATGAAGGTTACCCCGCTTACCTTTCCTCTCGCGTGGCTGAATTCTACGAAAGAGCCGGCCTCGTAGAGTGTCTGGGCTCGGACGAACGGCAAGGCTCGCTCTCCATCATTGGGGCTGTATCTCCTCCTGGCGGTGACCTTTCTGAACCTGTTACCCAATCCACCCTGCGTATAGTTAAGGTCTTCTGGAGCTTGGACTATGCCCTTTCCCACGCCCGGCATTTCCCGGCTATTAACTGGCTTTCTTCCTATTCCTTATATCAGGCCAAGATTGATGCTTTCATGGATAAGCATTATCGCGGTTTTTCCAAGTTACGGGAAAAGGCGATGGGACTTTTGCAGGACGAAGACCAGCTGAAAGAAATTGTGCGCCTGGTAGGTCAAGACTCCCTGTCTGATCCTGACCAGCTCAAGCTCTTTACAGCTAAATCTCTGCGCGAAGACTTCCTGCAGCAGAACGCTTTTGACGAGGTTGATACCTACTGCTCCATGGAAAAACAATACGCCATGCTGGGCATTATCCTCAGCTTCTACGATGAAGCCCTAAAAGCTCTGGATAAGGGCGTTTACCTCTCCGAGATTGAGAGTATGGAAGTCAACAATAAGATCTCCCGTATGCGTTATGTGGAGGAAGACAAACTGCCCGAAATTAAGGCTATTCAAGATGAACTGCAAAGCGAATTCCGCCGGCTTATTGCTAAGAGGGAGGACTAAATGCTGAAAGAATATAGAACCATTCAAGAAGCAGCCGGTCCCTTGATCTTGGTTACCGAGGTTGAAGGGGTCAAATATGAAGAGCTGATTGATATCCGCCTACAGAATGGCGAGATCCGTCACGGGAAGGTCCTGGAAGTAGGGGACGGCTACGCTCTGGCCCAAATTTTCGAAGGTACGACCGGGATTAACATCAAGGAATCCAGCGTACGCTTCACCGGCAGACCCCAAGAACTAGGTGTTACGGAGAATATGATCGGCCGTATCTTTGATGGTATGGGCCGGCCCATTGACCATGGCCCCAAACTCATCGCGGAAGAGTACCGTGACGTTAACGGCCTGCCTATTAACCCCTATGCCCGCGACTATCCGGCAGAATTTATTCAAACCGGCATCTCCGTTATTGACGGCCTGAATACCCTGGTACGTGGCCAGAAGCTGCCTATCTTCTCGGGTTCCGGCCTGCCCCATAACAAACTGGCAGCCCAGATTGCCCGCCAGGCCAAAGTACCTGGTTCAGATGAACGCTTCGCGGTAGTCTTCGCAGCTATGGGTATCACCTTTGAAGAATCCGAATTCTTCATGCAGGACTTTAGAGAATCCGGTGCTCTGGACCGGGCAGTGCTCTTTATTAACCTGGCAGATGACCCTTCGATTGAGCGGATTTCTACACCACGTGCTGCCCTGACCTGCGCGGAATACCTGGCCTTTGAAAAGGACATGCACGTACTGGTTATTCTTACAGATATGACCAACTATGCCGATGCCCTGCGTGAGGTTTCCGCGGCCCGTAAAGAAGTTCCAGGCCGCCGCGGCTATCCTGGCTACCTCTATACGGACTTATCGCAGATTTACGAACGGGCCGGACGGCTGAAAGGCCACAAGGGCTCTATTACACAGATCCCGATTTTAACCATGCCAGAAGACGATATTACCCACCCCATCCCTGACCTCACCGGTTATATTACAGAAGGTCAGATTATCCTCTCCCGCGAGCTGGATAACCGGGGCATTACTCCTCCGATCAACGTCCTGCCCTCCCTCTCCCGTTTGAAGGATAAGGGTATTGGTGAGGGGAAGACCCGTAAAGACCATGCGGCTACCATGAACCAGATCTATGCTGGTGTTTCCCGCGGCCGCGATGCTTCGGAACTGGCTACCATCTTGGGTGAAACAGCCCTTTCCGACGCGGACAAGGCTTTCGCCAAATTCTCCGACGAATTTGACCGCCGCTACGTCAACCAGGGCTACCACACGGATAGAACCATTACGGAGACCCTGGATTTAGGCTGGGATCTTTTGACTATTCTGCCACGCAACGAACTCAACCGTATTCGCGACAGCCTGGTTGAAGAATTTATGCCTACTCAGGACGAGGCTGCTTTGGCTTTATCCCATGCGAGTTCGGAAGCCACCAGTGCACCTACGGAGCTGTCCAAGTCCGATCAAGCCTTAGTCGAACTGGTTAAAGGAGACATTTAATTATGGCCCGGCTTAACGTCAGTCCAACCCGCATGGTCCTGCAAGAGCTGACCAGGCGGCTAGCTACGGCCAAAAGGGGCCATAAGCTTCTTAAGGACAAGCAGGACGAGTTAATGCGGAACTTTATTGTGGCTATCCGGAAGAATATGAGCCTGCGCGATCAAGTAGAAGAGGCGCTCTCAGAATCTTTCAAAGACTTTATGCTGGCTTCTGCTGTCATGAGTCCGGAACGTTTGGAGCAGGCTGTGTCCTTCTCTAAGTTCCGCGTAGAGGCAGAGGTGGAAGAAAATAATATGATGTCGGTCCACGTGCCGAAGATCACCTTCCACCAGGTGCCCCTGCCTGGTTTTGAGCCGCAAGAGGCCCTAGAAGCTGCGGAGGGTCTGGCAGCCGATACGGCTATGCAGGCCGCTGGCCAATCCTATGGTTATGCGCAAACCACCGTGGACCTGGACGAAGCCATTAGCAGCCTCCAGGAAACCATGGACATGCTGCTGGAATTAGCAGAACTGGAAAAGGTTTGCCAGCTTCTGGCGGCCGATATTGAATCCACCCGCCGGAGGGTTAACGCCTTAGAGTACCGTACGATTCCGGACTTGGAGGAAACCATTACCTACATCCGCATGAAGCTGGATGAAAACGAGCGGGCAACCATTACCAGGCTCATGAAAGTTAAAGACATGATTTCCGAGGAAGGCGCACTTTAAGCCTTCCTCCTTCATGTTGGAGCTAAAATTTAGATTGAGGAGTATATTTGCATGAAGCAAATAGAAAACACCCGTAAGATCGCCATTACGGCAGTTTGTCTTGCCCTGTGCGTAGTTTTGCCCCTGGCCTTCCATTTGATTCCGGGCGAGGGCCAGACCTTTTCCCCTATGCATATCCCGGTCTTCCTTTGCGGCCTCGCTTGTGGCCCCCTCTATGGCTTAATCTGTGGCTTAGGCGGACCCCTATTATCCCACCTCTTTACCTCTATGCCTCCCGTGGCCTTCCTGCCCGGTATGCTGATAGAGCTGGCCGTTTATGGCCTAGTGGCAGGCCTCTGCATGCAGCTAATTCATAGCAAAAAGCCAGCCCTTGATGTCTATCTCAGCCTGCTCATTGCCATGCTGGCTGGACGTTTAGTGGCTGGCCTGGCCAATGCCTGGATCTTCCAAGTTGGCACCTATAATCTGCAGCTTTGGCTCACCGCCTATTTCGTTAAAGCCTGGCCCGGCCTAGTCCTGCACCTGATCGCTGTGCCGGCTATCTACTTTGCCCTGTTAAAGGCCAACCTTTTACCTGAGCGCTATGCCGGTACTCGCCATTGATGGGCGGGCTGGATCTGGTAAATCCAGCCTGGCAGACCAGCTGGCAGCTCTGCTGCCAGCCTCCGTCATCCATCTGGATGACTTTTTCTTGCCACCTGAACTACGAACCCCCGACCGCCTGGCAGAGCCCGGCGGCAACTTTCACTATGAGCGCTTCCGCTCAGAAGTATTACCCTGCTTAAGACAAGCAGAACCCTTCAGCTACCGCAAGTTTGACTGCAGCCTCATGGACTATAGGGGAGAGGTAGAAATACCATCCTCCCCCTGGCTAATCGTCGAAGGCGCCTACAGCCTATCCCAAAAGCTAGAACTCTCCCTCACCAGCCTCGACCGCGCCCTGACCAATATGACCGCCGCCCTCTTCGGGCCTCAAGCACACCCCGTTGCAGAACCCAGCCAGGTCCAGCAACTAACCTGGCCAGAAGAAGCACAAGCCCAAACCCAATTATTAACCACACTCAAAAATCTCATAATCGCCCAAGCCCAGCAAGCGAAAAAAACCGAAACCTACTACGACTGCGCCATCTTCTGCGACATAGACCCGGAGGAACAGCAGCGGCGCATCCTCAAACGCAACGGACCCGACCACGCCACAGACTTCTTCCAACGCTGGATACCCCTTGAAGAAGCCTATATCACAGAACAGCAGCCCCAACGCAAAGCAAACCTTATTATTAGGAGCTAAAACGCCTCCACAATCCTCCCTCCCCCTACTACCAAATCACCCTGGTACATCACCAGAGCCTGGCCCGGAGCCACCATCTTGTGGTCTGTTTGAAAAGTAACCTGCAGACTGTCCTGGCCGAGAGATTTAGCTACGGCGGGAGCGGGTTTTTCTTGATAGCGGGTGCAGACCTCTACGGGCAGGTCTGCCGGCAGGTCTGCCAGACCGATCAAGTTGGCCCGGTCGGCAATTAAACCCCGGCAAGTCAGGTCCCTTTTTTCTGCCAAAACCACCTGGTTTTTCTCGGCGTCTAGCCGGTAAACATACCAAGGTTCTGTATGGGCCAGACCCAGGCCGCGCCTTTGTCCTACCGTGTAGGCTACTAGACCTTTGTGCTGGCCCAAGACCTCTCCCTGTAAATTAACAAAATCTCCGGGAGGATAGGCTTGGCCCCGGTAGTCTTCTAAGAAGTTGACATAATCACCGTCGGAGATAAAGCAGATATCTTGGCTTTCGGCTTTGTTCTGGTTAACTAAATTGGCCTTGTGGGCCAGGACCCGCACCTCGGTTTTACTCAAAGCTCCCAAGGGAAAGATGGTACGGGAGAGCTGGTCTTGACTCAGGCTGTAGAGGACATAAGACTGGTCCTTTTTGAGATCTGCGGCCCTGTAAAGCTGCCAGCGCTCCGTCTGGGGGTCTTGCTTTACCTGGGCGTAATGCCCGGTGGCTACCTTGTCACAGCCTAGTTCATCTGCCAGCTGGTAAAGCAGATTAAACTTCATCAGGCGGTTGCACTCAACACAGGGGTTTGGCGTCAGGCCCTGCTCATAAGCCTCTACAAAGGGCTCAATCACCCGGCAGCGGAACTCTGACTGATAATCGCACAGCTTAAAGGGAATGCCCAAGTCCGCAGCCAGCTGTCTGGCTGTATCCAAATCCTCCTGGTTGGCACAGGTTTGGTGGGAGCCCGGAGGCAAGAGACTCATGGTTGCACCGACCAGGTCGTAGCCTTGCTCTTTCAAGAGTAAGGCTGCTACCGCAGAGTCAACACCTCCGCTTAGGGCGATAAGAACTTTAGTCATATAAGAAAAAACCTAACTTTCTTGGTGCTTAGTGGCGAATTTGTGTGTGAAACTTTCTTAGCTTAGCATTTAGCTTAGCCTATTGCTGTAACCCAATACACCCCAATACACTAAGTTTAGTAGCATTCTTTGCGCTAGGTAGGATTGCCTAGCAATTTTATATGCCGGTGCTATCATATATGTGCAATATATTGCAGATGTAACGAGGGAAGGAAGCTTTTTATGGCAGATTCTTTAAATAAACAATTAGACCAGCAAAGGCAAAGAAATATGCTCATTGCCCAAATGGCCATTATTACCGCTCTCTCCTACGTGGGATTTCAATTTTTGCGTTTTGACCTGCATATAGCGGGTGGACGCACCTCCTTCCACTTTGGCAATGTATTTGTCATGCTGGCGGGAATTCTTTTGGGCCCTGTGGCGGGAGGTTTTTCCTCTGCTCTGGGTCTGACTATCGCAGACTTAACTTCCGGTTATGGCGCGGAGGCTCCTGCGACCTTGATTATTAAGTGGCTGATGGCGGTTTTAGTCTACTGGGTAGCGGAGTCCCTGCTGCATTTAAGCCAAACCACGGACCGCAAGGCCAAAACCTGGAAGCTCATCGCAGCCACGGGAGCTGGGGCGGCCTACAATGTAATCTTTGACACCCTATTCCGCTACCTCTACAAGCGCTTTATTATGGGTTTTCAGCAGGATATAGCGGCGGCTATCGCCAAGCTGGCTTCTGTTACCACGATCGTGAACGGTCTCCTGGCCATGCTGGCTGTAACCCTGGTCTACTTAGCCTTGGAGCCTACTTTAGTGAAAAATGACTGGTACCATGTAAAACGAGTGCAAAAAGCCACGCTAGCAGAAGGGCCAGCAAAGTCTTAGGCAGCTTCAAGCTAAATAATAAATAAACTCCGAACAATAAAGGTGGCCCAGAATCCTGAGCCACCTTTTTAGCTGCTAGTATAAGGGCTAGACTTACAGGATGCCTCCCTGCCTCCACCTTGCCCGCTGGACGAGATCTGGTCTAGCGCTTTTTGCGGGGCACGGTGTGAATGGACTGGTCGTGGATAGCGTCTAGAGCTTCTGTGATACCCTCACAGTAGGTGGGGTGAGGCCGCATGCCCTTCAATAAATCTGCTACGGTTAGCTTGTTGGCGATGGCCATGGCAAATTCGGAAATGAGGTCGGTAGCCCGGCCGCAGATCATGCTAACGCCCAGAATTTCTTCGGTATCTTCAGCCACGACAAACTTGATGAAGCCCATATCGACTTGCTCAATTACAGACTTGGAGTTGCCGGCCATGAGGTATTTGGCGGATTTAATGGCGATACCCTCTTCTTTGGCCTTTTCTTCGGTCAGGCCAATGGAGGAAATTTCCGGACTGGTATAGACACAGGAGGGTACCAGGTCAAGTCTAGTGTGAGGTTTTTCTCCCGCGAGCATAGCTGCCAGGGCTTCACCCTCGGCAGAGGCTTCGTGAGCCAGCTGATAGCCGCCAATCAGGTCACCAATCGCGTAAACACCGGCGAGAGAGGTTTCAAATTTGTCGTTAACCTTCACGAAGCGGCCATTCATTTCCAGTTCCAGATCCGCAGCCAGGAGATTGTCCATCTGAGGATGGCGGCCCACGGCCACGAGGACGGCGTCTACCTCAATTTGCTCATCCTTGCCCTTGGCTTCCAGGGTTACCTTGAGGCCGTTATCAATTTTTTCAATGTTAGAGGCTGAGGTTCCGGTGTAGACCTTGATGCCCTTCTTCTTGAAGGCCCGGTTGAGGTTAGAGCCTAACTCCTTGTCCAAGAGAGGGAGGAGGCGGGGCATGAGCTCAATCACGGTGACTTCGGTGCCAATGGAAGCATAAAAATCTGCAAATTCAGCGCCAATTACGCCGCCGCCAATGATGGCGAGGGATTTATATTGAGGGGTGTCACCCTCCAAAATATCGTCGGAGGTGATTACACCCGGCAGGTGGAACATGGGAGCCCCGGGCAAGTTGGGCGCCGAGCCCGCTGCCAAAATGATTGATTCAGCGCTCAGCTCCTGTACTTCCCCTTCGGCGGAGGTTAACTCTACTTTGCCAGAACCCACAACTTTGCCATGACCTGGCAGCAGGTCGACGCCATTTGCTTTTAAGAGCCCTTCCACGCCGGTCCGGTTTTTCTCCACGATTTCCCGCTTGCGCTCATGCAGGCGGCCCCAGTCCAGACTGGCGGGCTCAGTTTTAATGCCCAAGTCGGCAAAGTGCTCATTGGCTTCGGCTAAGAGGTTAGAAGTGTGGAGGAGGGCCTTAGTAGGGACACAGCCCCGGTTGAGGCAGGTACCTCCCACCTTATCTTCTTCAATCACGGCCACTTTGAGTCCATATTGGGCTGCGCGAATTGCTGCGACATAGCCGCCGGGACCCGCTCCGATAATAATTACCTGATAATCCATCTACTCAACAACCTTTCTACAAAATATTCATAAGGTGAATTTATAAAAGCTACTTAAGCTTACCATATTTACGCTTTTTTTCTCGGACTCGCGCGGCCTTGGCCCGGCGTTTTAGGACCTCATCCTTGGCAATTGACCAGCCAAAAAAACCTAACCAGTCACCCAGGCCAAAATACTCTCCGTGCACATAGCAAATGAGTCCGGCATCCTCCAACCTCAGGGCTCCCTGGTCATCGATTAGAGAAGAGCGAGCCCGGATGGAGATGATCTCACCTAGGAAGAGGTCGTGTGAGCCCAGTTCGTGGATATCCCTCAGCTTGCAGCCCAGAGACAAGGGCGCTTCCACAATGGCGGGAGCCTGGTCTAAACCCTGCATGGGCTCGGTATGGAGATCTAAATCCTGAAACTTGTCCGTATCGCGGTAGGACTTGACGCCGCAATAATCCAAGGCTTTAGCCAGGGAGAGGTCTGGCACGTTAACTACGAACTCCCCGGTTTCTTTAATGGTCTGGTAACTGTAGCGGGTCCTTTGCAAGCTTATAGAGACCATGGGCGGCTTGGAATTGATAATACCATTCCAGGCTATGGTCAAGGCATTGGGACGGTCTCCGGCCTTTTGGCTGGATACCAGGGTAACAGGCAGGGGAGAGAGGTAGTTACCAAGGTCTAAATCTTGCCTGGACAAGTTGGGGTCTAATCCGGCTTTGGGAGTTTTTCTGTCCTGCATCTGCGCGCTCACTTTCCTCTGCTGCCTGGCCGCAGTGGGCCAGACTAGGCGGATCATTTGGGTCTGGCTACGACCCAGAATGTAGTAAATTTGTAGCTTTCCTATATAATATATGGAGGGCTGAGCAAAAGTCGAGGGCCACGAGCTCTTGCCCTTAGGTCTCTATGGCCAATATGTTAGATCGGCCCTCACAGGAAATCTTATGCATTCTCAATTTAAACATAAATCGCCTTTTCTTAGAGCCCTCAGAGTTTTTTGTGTCCTCTTGCTGTGCGTAGGTCTCTTGATTCCCCTCACGGCCTGCGGCCACAAAACCACGATTAGACCGATAAATTATAGCCGCCCCAGCGAGTCCGCAGACGACAAAGACTCGGAAGAGACGACCAAGGAAACTAAACCCCGAAAAACCGAGGAAACTAGTAAAAAAGCTACGGAAACTACCTACGACATGAAGGGTGAGTTTGATCCCGGCAACCTGCAGAACCTGGCGGGCGGGGGCTT
Source organism: uncultured Oscillospiraceae bacterium (assembly GCA_964398655.1). Classification (GTDB taxonomy): domain Bacteria; phylum Bacillota; class Clostridia; order Saccharofermentanales; family DTU023; genus SFFI01. The sequence goes on along the minus strand of CAYNNG010000009.1, from coordinate 43,192 downwards.
TAAGAATTTTGCTGGCCCCGAAAATGGCCCGGCTGTGGCTGGTCTGTCCAGCGCAGTCAACCAATTCTTGCAAGAACGTGGACTCAGCAGTTCAGGAATTTCGATTGCCTATCAAGACCTGACTACCAACGAGGTATATACCTTAAACGCGGATGCCCGTTACCAGTCCGCCTCGGTAATCAAGGTGGCAGCGGCTATGGTGGTGGGCCAGCTTACCGACCAGGGTTATTTTCCTGCCGACATGCAAATTGTTTACCTGCCCTCAGAGTGGTTCTCCGCAGATAATATGGACCCTGGCCAGCAGGGCAAGCTGGTATCCATGCAAAGTTTGGTAGACTCGGCCTTGCTCTATTCGGACAATGCGGCAACCTCCGCCATCTTTGGCTACTTTGACCGCCACGGACGCATGCTGCACAACTTTATGGATGAACGCACGGGCACCCACTATGCGAGCGATGTGACCATGTCTGCCCGTGAGGGCCTGGGGCTTATTACCCAGCTCTACTTCGACAGCGAGTTTCCTTCTTACCAGAATATTCTCACTACTATGACCTCTTCCACCTGGAATGAGTTTTTGACCAAGGGCATTCCCGTGGCTGTTTCTTCCAAATATGGCAATTTTGCCGGACTCAACCACGAAATAGGTTTGGTCTGGTCAGACCGGCCTTTTGCCTACGCGGTATTCACACAGAACATTGCCGCATATGATGTCTTGCCAGCCTTGGGAACCTTGCTCTATCAATATAATACGGGGACACTTGCCTCTGGTCAGGCCTCTGCGGAACCCAATCCTAGTGGATCTGGCCTGGACCAGGCTCCAGACCTTCCTGGCGCCGACACTCCGGAGCCTGGTTATACGGGTGAAACTTCCCCGCCACCCCTGCAACCCTAAAAGGGAGGACAAGGCCTCTTTACTCTTCTGTCTGAGATACACCAGTTACCTCAGGCCTGTTAAGTCTTCGTTAAAGTCTAACTAGCCTAACAAAAGGAGGATTTAATATGGCCAAGAAAAAGATTTTAGCAATTGTAGGTTCCTTGCGTAAGGAATCTTGGAATAGACAGCTGGCAGAAGCCGTAGGACAATACCTCGGAGATAAAGCAGATTTTGAAATTCTGGAATATGCCGATATTCCCTTTATGAATGAAGACCTGGAGGCTGATCCCCCGGCAGCTATCCAAAGAGTTCGAGCGAAGGTGCAGGAGGTGGATGGTTTGTGGTTCTTTACCCCTGAATATAACCACTCTTACTCTGGTGTCCTGAAAAACCTTATTGACTGGCTATCCCGTCCCTTAAACGACGGCAGCCGCCCCGTAATTATTGGTAAACCCGCCGCGATTTCTGGCGCTAGTATGGGCGGCGGCGCGACTTTTGTCGCCCAAGACCTCTTGGTCATGCTCCTGTCGTTTTTGAATTTACAAATCATGAACCAGCCCCGCCTGGGCATTGGCAACGTGCAAGACCAAGCCGAAAATGGCAAGCTCAAGCTGGTTTCTAGTCAGCCCTATCTGGAAAAGCAGGCTGACGCCTATCTAAAATTTTTAGACCAAGCAGCCCAATAAGCAGACAATATAAGGGTGTCTCCTGAGCACAGTAGTGCCAGGAACACCCTCTTTTCATTAGTTAGAACTTTCTGGAGCCTCAACCCCGTGATAGAGATGCCTGAGGTTTTCGGGCAGCCAATGCTGGGTCCGGTAGTAGATCATGATACAAGCGAAGGTGATTATCCAGGAGACAGGATAAGACCAGTGGACCAGGTTAATGGAGGCGCCAAAGTCTGCCAGGGCGGGAACAGTTTGGAAATATTGCGCGATAGGGTAGTTCCAAAGGGTCCGCACGCCCACCATGCAGAAGATCGAAACCAGCATGGGGTAGAGGGACTGACCAGCACCTCTGATTACACCGGACAAGACCTGGGCGCTGGTGAAAATCCAGTGGAAGGGGGCGTAGATGAGGATCTTCCCGTAGCCGTACTCAATTACACTGGGGTCTTGTGAAAAGAGCCCCATAAGGGGACGGCCAAAGATGAGGAGGATGATGCTCATGGAGATGGAGAAGCCCATGCCCATGTAAGTTGTGGTCTTGGCCCCTTGCTTGAGTCGCTCAATCTTCTTGGCCCCGATATTTTGACCGGTGAAGGTCGTGGATGCCATCATGAAGGAGTTAAGACCGACCATCATGAAGCCGTCATAGCGGTTGGCAGCCGAAATGCCTGCGATCGCCTCATGGCCGAAGCTGTTAATCCGAGATTGAATCAAGACGTTGGAAAAAGAAATCAAGGAGGATTGGATGCCGGCCGGCAGCCCGATACTTACGATTTCTTTTAATTCTTCTTTATATATACGAATCTGATGTAAATCCAAGCGGTGCATGCCTTCGGTCTTTACGAGATTGATGGTCAGGAGCAGGGAGGTAAGGCATTGGGCGATAAAGGTGGCCCAAGCGGCGCCTGCGGCCCGCATGTTGAGGGGACCCACGAAGATCAGGTCCAGGACGATATTGGTAATGGTGGAAACGATTAGGTAAAAGAGGGGGCTGCGGGAATCGCCTACAGCCCGCAAGATCCCGGTGCCCATGTTATAAACCAGGAGGGGGATGCAGCCAAGGAAGTAAATCCGGGTATAGGCCAGGGCCTCAGCAAAAATCTCCGGCGGTGTCCCCATGCGGTCCAGGACCAGGGGGGCGATAAACCAGGCAAAAATGGTTAAGAAGAGGCCAGATAAGACGGCCAGGGCGTAGGTGGTATGTACTGCTCGACTGGTCCGGGCGCTGTCTTTGGCTCCGAAAGCCTGGGCCACGATGACGGAAGCCCCGGTAGAAAGGCCCATGAAAAGGCCGAGCATCATGAAAGTCAAAGAGGCCGTGACCCCAATGGCTGCCATAGATAGAGAGTCGGAAAGGTTACCGACAATTAAGAGGTCTACCGTATTGTAAGCTTGCTGCAGCAAGGCGGTGAGGATCAGAGGGACTACAAAATAGATAATCTGCTTCCAAATAACTCCCTGAGTTAAGTCTAAATTTTTATTCTCGTGATTTTTCATAGCTTCCATCATAGCACAGGAGGGGAAAAACCATGTGCTATAATGAGGTATATAAATTACTGTATGGCCGTCTTTCGTCTTTCAGGACCACGGATGGCAGATATAGCTTCAGTTTATTACCGTTCTAAATCGAGTTTAGTCTTGACCAAATTCCTAAGGAGGGCTCATGAATTTCAAGCAGTTATGTACGGACTTGTCCAAATATGCGAATAGGCAGAAAGCCAGTGAGATGGAACATCTCATGGGCAATACCTACCGCTTTAAGGGTTTGGACTCCACTGCCAGAGCCAAGGTCATGGAAGATCAGCTATCCACAGATAAAGAGCCGGATAAGCTGGATTGGGAATTTGTCGAGTGTTGCTGGGAGCAAAATATCCGGGAATTCCAGTATTTTGCCCTGCAATATCTTACAGCCCGACGGGAGCTTCTCCAAAAGCAGGATCTGACCAAGCTTAAAAAATTGATCGTCGATAAACCTGGCTGGGATACCAACAATATCCTGCACCGGCTGGTTAATCTCTTGACGGCTATCCATCCGGAGTTGGGGCAGAAGGTCCTGGCCTGGTCTAAGAGCGATGATCCCTGGCTTAAACGCACGGCTGTGCTCCATCAAATGGACCGCGGAGTGTACACAGACCAGGAACTTATGGCTCAGATCTGGGCCAATTGCTTAAATGACCCGCAGGATTTTGTGCAGACAGCCTTGGCTGAAAGCCTAAAGGAGCTGCAGGAGGCCAAGCCAGATTTCGTGCAGGACTTTTTAAGCCAGCATAAAGACCAGCTTTCTTCTTACATCCGGTTAGAGCTAAACTTGACCTAAGCCTTTTATATACAGGCTTGGGCCTATCAGTTAGAATATAGTAAATAACCGGACCCGCTTTGGGTCCGGCTTGCTTTGTGTCAAGGAGATTTTACATGAACAATCAAGTGCCAAACACACTGGCCTGGAATCCGAGAAGCAAAAAACTTGCCTGGATAGCAGGGGCTGTCATGCTGATTTTATCCGGTCTGGCCATGCATTTGGGCGAGCATCAGCTCTTACCTTTCTGGCAATACGCCCTGCCCTTGCTTTTGGCCGCTTTCGCCTTCGGCATGGTGGGCATGATCTCTAACCACTTCAGACGTACTGCGGGTCTCTTAACTCTGCCCGACCTGGACTATCCGATTACAACCTTGCGGATCCTGGGCGTAATTTACATCTACCTGTTTATTTCCATAAATGGCATTTATTTTGCCTCCCTGCTCAACGCAGACGGCTTCTTTGGCGGAGTCTTTAACCACTGGCTTAACTACCTCTTCCTGCTGATCACCCTTTCCTTGGTCGCCAGTGGGGGAGGGCAAGTCCTATTAACAAAGCAAGAGGACGGCCTGGTTTACCGCGATACTGTCTCTAAGTCCAAACTTTCCCGGCAGGATGTCTTTTTCTCCCTCTGCGGCTACTGGCGGGACGGCTTTATTATTGGCTGGAAATTATTCCCCTTTGAGAGTATGGAAAGCATTGAAGAGGACAAACATGCCCTGACTGTGCGGGGAACGGAGGACGGCCAACGCTATGCTCTGGTCATGTACACCCCGCGTATTCAAAAGAAAGCGCGTGAACAACTAATTTCCCGACTGAAGCCCTATTAGGCCAGCCTAAATAATTGGCGATATTGACATGAATTTAAGCTTTGTTAGAATAAAAATGTTGATGTTGCCGAAGTTCAACGAAATTTGGGAAGGTTTGGCCTAGTATAGTGGCCAGGAAAGAGGTATAGATGAACTATTTAACGGTCGCTATTCCAGCCTATCAGGCAGAATTCACGATTGGGACCTGCCTGGACAGCATCCTGGATGCAGGGATTGAAGGCTTGGAAGTTCTAGTTGTCAATGATGGCTCTAACCCCCAAATCTCTCAAAGCGTTGCCGCCTATGTGGAAAAATATCCTGACCACATTCGGCTTATTAATAAAGAGTATGGTGGACTGGGCTCTGCCCTCAATATTGCCTTGCGTGAAGCGACCTGCCCCTGGTTCCGTATTTTAGACGGTGACGACCGTTTGGATCCTCAAGGTCTGGCTAAGCTGATGCAGGTCTTAAAGGACCTGGAGGAAAAAAATCCCAAGCCCGAGCTTCTGGTGGCAGACTATTATTACGAAATTCCTCAGAAACAGGGTAAAAAGCAGCTCCAGCGCGCGAGTTTTGCCAATGTCTTTCCGGAAGAGGGTATCAACTCCTGGTCTCGCTTAAAGAACTTTGCCATAGACCAGATCCTGGGCAAGCAGTCCTTGGTCTACCGCCTGGACCTTTTAAGAAAAATTAAGCTCCGCTTACCTGACCAGCTGGCCTATGTAGATGAAATTTTCTCCTATGAGCCCTTGCCTCACGTTAGGCGCATCTACTATCTGGCGGAGCCTGTGTATATCTTCCCCGTGGGCCGGCCAGGCCAGGCCTCAAATATGAAGGTCATGCAGAGACACCTGAAGGACCTCCTGGCGGTGGCCCTGGAGATGTTCCGCCGGGTTCGCTTGGACTCTGTGCGGCCCCAGCGCCTGCAGCAGTACATGTACCGGCACATGGCCCGCGTGATCGCCGTCTGCCTGATGCTGTCCTGCGATGAGGAATTGGGCAATGTGGCGTCTCTCAAAACTATGGACCTGATTTGGTCAGAGTTTGAGAAGATCAACGCCCCGGCCGCTAGAGTCTTGCAGAAAAAACCCATGCTGAACTCTAAGCGTATTCTCAAGGCCTCTAAATCCTACGTAGACCAGGATGTGTATAACCTGATCGGCAAGGTCTTTATTATCGACTAATCCTAGGTATTCTGACACAGAAACTCACATTTCTGCCTAATTGTCCCAATGCCCTCCTGCTATACTTAAACAGCAAACTAAGGGAAGGGGTCAGCTCTATGAAGAAAAGCATATATGTAATTACAGGTGCATCTGGCCACCTGGGCAACGTGGTGGTAAAAAGGGCTTGGATGTAGTCCTGGTCCACCCCTCAGGCATCATAGGACCCTACGATTACGAACATAACAACCACTTAAATCAAACGATCCGTGACTTCCTCAGCGGCAAGCTTACCACCCTAGTCAAGGGCGGCTACGACTTTGTAGACGTGCGGGATGTGGCAGACGGCCTCTTGAAGGCCCTCTATGAAGGTGGGAGCAGCCAGACCTATATCCTGTCCGGCCACTACGTGAGCATTGAAGAACTGATTAAACTGGCCGCCAAAGCTTCGGGCAGAACTCCTATCCACCGGGTCCTACGCCTGGGC
>CAYNNG010000009.1:8357-36795 GCA_964398655.1 uncultured Oscillospiraceae bacterium | reverse complement strand
GCCTGGGCGAAAAGCTCAAGGTGAAATTAGCAGATATTCGCAGGATTCCGCAAAGACAGAGTCTGGTTTAAGCCCTGCGAGAATTTATCTGCACCCCCTAATACAAAAGTAAGAGAGTGCCTCTGTGAGATTTTGAGACACCCTCTCTTGCTTTGTAAGTCCCAGCTAGTTTAGCTAGACCTGGTAATTATGGGCTGGTGGATTGCGAAAAACGCTTATTCGAAATAATGGCGGTCGTCCTGGTGCTTGGCCATGAGATCGGAGATCAGCTGATCATCTGCCAGGTAAGGCAGGGTGATGTGGTCTTGACCTTCCATGTTTTGATTGTAGATGGCCGAGGTTTCCATCGCGGCAGGGTTGGTGGCCCAAGCCCGGCGGGCTACACCGCACATAACGTCCCAGAGCACAGCCTGCTTGAGAATGGTATCAATGCGTTCAGAACCGTCTAAGACGCAGCCAAAGCCACCGTTGATGGCCTTGCCGATACCTGTGCCGCCACCGTTGTGCAGGGCGCAGAGGGACATGCCGCGGGCGGCGTTCCCGGCGAAGACGGAGGTAGCCATATCGGCGGTGATATTAGAACCATCCTTGATATTGGAGGTTTCACGGAAGGGAGAGTCGGTGCCGCCGCAGTCGTGGTGGTCACGGCCAATCATAACAGGTCCGATCTTACCTTCACGTACCAGCTCGTTAAACTTTAAGGCAATGCGCAGGCGACCTTCGGCATCCTGGTAGAGGATCCGAGCCTTGGAACCTACGACTAGTTTGTTCTTCTCCGCATCGCGGATCCAGTTGTAGTTGTCGCGGTCTTGGTAACGGCGGTTGGGATCAATGCAGGACATAGCAGCTTGGTCAGTAGCCCGCAAGTCTTCGTCTTTACCAGACAGGCAGACCCAGCGGAAGGGACCATAACCATAGTCAAAGAGCAGGGGTCCCATGATGTCTTCCACATAGGAAGGCCAAATGAAGCCATCTTTGTCGTCGTGGCCATTCTTGGCAATTTCCGTGACTCCAGCGTCAAAGACGGCCTTGAGGAAGGAGTTGCCGTAGTCAAAGAAATAGGTGCCTCTATCGGTCAAGGTCTTAATCAGCTGGAAGTGGTGCTGCAGGGTGGAGTCAACCCGCTTGTGGAAGCCCTCCGGATCCTCTGCCAGCATCTTGGTTCTTTCCTCAAAGGTCAGGCCTTCGGGGCAGTAGCCGCCGGTATAGGGTTCGTGGCAGGAGGTCTGGTCAGACAGCAGAGGAATGTGAATATTGTGCTCTACGGCATAGGAGAGGAGGTCCACAATGTTGCCGTGGAAGGCGATGGCCTTGGCTTCCTTCTTCTCCATAGCTTCCTGAGCCATCTTAAAGGATTCTTCCGGACTCTCCGCGATGGCGGAAACCCAGCCCTGGTCGTAACGGGTCTGGATACGAGAATAGTCGACTTCCGCGATGATGCCTACGCCGCCGGCAATTTCAATGGCCTTGCCTTGGGCGCCAGACATGCCGCCTAAGCCAGAAGACACAAAGAGTACACCGGCCAAGTTTTCATCCCTGCCTACACCCAGTTTGAGACGGGCAGCATTGAGTACGGTGTTGTAGGTACCGTGAACGATGCCTTGAGGACCAATGTACATCCAGCCGCCAGCGGTCATTTGGCCGTAGGAGGAAACGCCCAGGGCCCGGCCGCGGTTGAAGTCTTCCAAATTGTCGTACTCACCAATCAAGAGGCCGTTGGTCAAGATTACGCGAGGAGCATTGGGGTTAGAGTGGAAGAGGCCCAGGGGGTGGCCGGAAAGCAGGACCAGAGTTTGGTTTTGATCCAGCTCTTCTAAGTACATTTTAATTAGCCGGTATTGGAGCCAGTTCTGACATACAGAACCGGTTTCTCCGTAAGTGACCAGTTCGTAGGGGTAAAGGGCTACGTCAAAGTCCAGGTTGTTATCAATCATGACCTGGAAGGCCTTACCTTCAATACATTTGCCCTTATATTCGTCTATGGGTTTGGCATAGATTCTGCCCTCGGGGCGATAGCGGTAAGCATAAATTTTGCCGTGTTCCTTGAGTTCCTGATAGAACTCTTCAGCCAATTCAGCATGGAGATGCTCTGGCACGTACCGCAGGGCATTGCGCACAGCCAGCTCTACATCATGAGGGCTGAGTTTAGTTTCACGGCGGGGAGCCCGGCGGATACCTTCTTGAAATTTGGGGTATGCGGGCAGTTCATCTGGTAGGCAGAATTGTCTAGCCTGGGAAAAATCTACTTGAGTCAAGTCTAATGCCTCCTTCAGATACAAATATCTAGCTAATGCAAGCATACCATTTTTTGGAATCGGACTCTATGCTTCCAATAAGTTATAATGGAAGAACATGGATAAGCCCATTTGCCCCTCGGCGGGCTTGGAAAGGTAAAGAGCAAAGCCGCGAACTTGCGGGCTGACCGTCGGGTTCTTTTCTTGCTCTGCGTGCGTATGAATACGAAGAAAAAATTGCGTATAAATTATAAATTCCCCCTGCGGCTGACGGTCCTGGTTCTGACTATTTTAGCCCTGGTCCTCAGCCAAACTCAGGTCCTGGCTCCGGTAGCGCAGGCCCAAGAATCTTTGGCCCATAGCCTGAGTGCTTTGGCCAGGGACCTGCCCCAGAGGCTGGAGACCCCAGCAGCAATATCTGATCAGGACCCAGAGGCCTCACCTCCCGCGGCTGAAGCTGCCTCCAAGTCCGACGACCAGGAGACCGAAACCCAGCAGCCACGCAAAAATTTGGCTGCCCAAGATCCCAGCCGGGACCGCACCATAGCCGAGCTTACACCCGAGGAAAAGCTGGCAGACTACGAGGCCTTTTGGGATATCATAGAAAACGCCTACCCCATGTTGGGCTACCTGCGCCGCAACGGAGTTGATCCGGACGCTCTCAAGGCCGCATACCAGGAAGGTGTTTTGAACTTAGAGACCCGGGAAGACTGGCTGGCCTATTTCCAGCAGATCGTAAATGACCTGACTTTGGGCGGTAAGGATGTGGGCCATCTGTCAGCTGTCAGCCTGGGCAACAACCTGCTCAACGCAGATTACCAATCCTACTGTTTTTACCTGGCAGAATACCCCGATGACCCCTGGCTTGATATGATGGATGAAGTCTTTGAAAACCCTCATGTTTTGGGCTTTTATAATTTGCAGGAAGAAAAACGGGAACCCGGTGTTGCGCCTATTATTGATATCCCGGACAATCTTTATACAGAATTTCATCCCGAAGCCAATTGGGCTTATCTCTATATAAATTCCTTCCTCAATCAAAACATGGATGACCAGGATATCTTGGCCAATTTCTTCATGGAGACCGAAGCTCAGGGCATTAAGAACGTGGTCATTGACCTCCGTGATAATCAGGGGGGCTACAATGACTACTGGCTGCTCAATATTGTGGCTCCAAATATCACCAAGCCCCTGCAGGTAGAAAACTTTGGCCTATATAAGGAATCTCCCTGGACCCAGGGCTGCCTGGATTATTATGCCAGCTCTACCTTTGAGGAAGACCTGGCGGAGCTCAAGGAGGCAGGCCCCCTGCCCACCTTGATTTTTAACTGGAACCGCCGGACCGAGCCCCTGCCCGAGATGCCGAACTTGGTTAAGGAAGATGTCGAAGACTTGGACAAGATTTTCCAGGAAACCATCTACATTTCCCCCTCTACGGAGGAACCGCTCTATACGGGTAAGTTTTGGATCCTTTCAGACCCTTGGTCTTATTCCGCTTCGGAATACTTTATTTCTTTTGCCAAACGGACCGGCTTCGCCAAAATCGTGGGTGAAGAATCGGGCGGCGATGGGTCTTGTGTAGTTACGCTCTACAATGCCCTGCCGGGATCGGGCCTGATCGTGCGCTATAACGCCCTCTATGGACTCAATCCAGATGGCAGCCCTAATGAAGATCAGGCTACCCAGCCCAACTTCCCCATCGCGGAAGGCCAGGATGCTCTAGACTTAGCTGTGCAATTAATTAATGAAGGAGAATAGATATATGAAAGATGTATTATCCGCTCAGCAAAACCGGTTTTCGACTCGGAAGTTTCAAGACAAGCCTCTCTCTAACTTTGAGCTGGAAACTTTGCAGACAGCTGCCCTCAACGCACCCACGGCGATGAACCGCCAGGAATTGCGTTTTTCCTTTATCCAAAATCAGGACATACTCAGCCAGATTAACCAGAAAGTTTACCAGGACATGGAAGAGCGTGCCCCGGAGGCTTACCGAGATTTCCTCAAGAGGATGGCGGAGCGCGGCACCGATAGTGTCTTTTACGGGGCGCCTCTGGTAGTCATGATTACCGGAACTCCCGACCAATATTCGGCCGTGAATGCCGGCATTGCCGTGCAGAACCTTGCTCTGGCCGCCGAGTCTTTAGACCTTGGCTCCTGCATCATAGGGATGACCCGGGTCTGCTTCCAGCCCCAGGATGAGGACAATCTCTTAGACTTGATCGGGGCGGAGAAAGACAATGTCTTCCATATTTCTATTGCTATCGGCTATAAAGATACCGAGAAGGAACCCCATACCTACAACTACGACCACATTATCCATTTAGATTAAGGAGATATTTATGGCTTTCGATTTTGACCAGCCCATCAACCGCTACCACACCGATTGCATTAAATGGGATCGCTTGCCCGCTGTGTTCGGACCTGACCTGCCGGAGGATACCCTGGCCCTTTGGATTGCCGACATGGACTTCGCGGTTGCGCCCCCCATTGTTGAGGCCATGCAAAAACGGCTAGAACATCCGGTCTTTGGTTACACCCTTCCCGGGCCTGAATATTTCCAAACCTGTGTTGATTATATTGGCCGCCACTACCACTGGCAGGTAGAAAGCGACTGGCTGACCTTTAGTCCGGGTATCGTACCTGCCTTAAATATGGCAGCTTTGACCTTTACCCAGCCCGGGGATAAGGTAATTTCTCTAACTCCGGTCTACGGCCCCTTCAAGGCTGCGGTAGAGTCGCACGGCCGGACCTTTGTCTCCTGCGAATTAGACCTGGATGACCAACTCCACGCCAGCATTGACTTTACCAAGCTGGAAGATCTCATCGATGATTCCTGTAAGCTGCTAATGCTCTGCAGCCCTCACAATCCCCTGGGACGGGTCTGGACTAAAGACGAGCTGAACCGTTTGGGAGAAATAGCTTTAAAACATGATCTTTACATCGTCTCGGATGAAATTCATGCCGACTTTATCTACAGCGGCCACCAACATACGGCTCTAGCAAGCTTGAGTCCGGACTTAGCCGCGCGGTCCATCACCTGCTATGCGCCTTCCAAAACCTTTAACATTGCTGGCCTTGCTGCCTCCATCCTGGTGATCCCTAACCCGGAGATGAAAAAAGCCTTTGAAGACTTCAAAGGCCGCATGCACTACTCGGGCAACCTCTTTGCCTACACTGCCATGCAGGCCGCCTGGTCCGCCTGCGATGACTGGCTGGCTGAACTTATCGTCTATCTGGAGGGTAACCGGGACTTCCTCTACCAGGGAATTAAGGACCGCCTGCCTCAGCTGAAGGCCACTAAGCCTGAAGGCACCTACCTCATGTGGGTGGATTTCCGAGAATTTGCGGCAGAGCGCGGCCTTAAAACGGACCAAGAAATTAGCGATTTCCTAGTACAAAGAGCCGGCCTGGCGCTTAACCAAGGCTCGAGCTACGGCGACGAAGGTCAAGGCTTTATGCGGATCAACTATGCCTGCCCTCGGGCCGAACTTTCGAAAGTTTTGGACCGGCTGGCCCAGCTTTAAACTGACTGCCTTTTAGGGTAAAAGTCTTTTTATGCGGCTGGGGCTGGTTTGCTAGCCCCGGCCGCATGTGTCAAAATAGACTTACACTCAGCAGGCCAGTTAGGCCCTTAGTTAAGCTTCTGGCCTTGCCTGCTGGCAGCCGTCCAGAGGGAGCCCCTGCTGGCTCTCCAATCTCCGAAAGGAGGCGCTTATGACTAAGCAAAAGTACAAACTCTCATTCTTAGCAGCTGTTATGCTCATTATTTGCATGAGCCTGTCTGCATGTGTAAAAGTAGATAACGCAGACCAGCTCAAAGAACTCCAAGCTCAAAATCAAGCCTTACAAAAAGAGCTAGCCTCTCTGAAAGCCTCTCTTGAGGATGAGAAGACCGAAAACCCCAACGCGACTGGCCAGACTGAGGCCACAACTGCTCAGCCCTCAAGCTCTGAGCCGACTAATCAGCCTACAGAGGAGTCTAGCGAAGCCCCGACCGAAGAAGGGGAGTTTGTTTACCGGGGCGACTTGGAGGTCAACGGTAAACGGGTGGCCGATATGAGCCGGGAAGAAATTGAGGCTTTGCCCACCATGGGCGCGCCGATTACCGACTTGCAAACGGGAAAAACCACCATCATCTATCCTCCGGAAGGCATCAACAATCTTTATGAACAACTAGAATATGTGGACCGCCTGAACCGGTTTATGACCGGGGGACAGGAAGTCAAGGAAGAAAAACCCGTAGAACTGGGCGCTTACGATATTTCCGCTAAAACCCTGCTAGTCCACCATAACGTGGCCACTAATCTGGACCTGGTCTACGAGTTAGAAGGGAAGAAGCAGGAGGAACTGTCTCAGTGGATTAAGGCCAATCTCACTACTCCTGCAGAAGAAAAGCCCGCCGATTTTTCCTACGATACGCAGATTTTTGCTGCCACGGGTAACCACCTCTTCTTTAACCAGGCCGACTTCCTGGAAGCTCAGGATAAACAGTATGGCGGACTGCTGAATGCCCAAGGCGACTTCTTCCAGATAGACCTGAAAAGCCAGTCTGCCTTGAAGTTTAGGGACCTTCTGGCGGTGGCCCAACAACAGGTTATTTATGACGAAGCCGCCGATCTCGCCCGTACCTCAGAAGAGAAGCCTTTGAATTCTCTGATTGTGTCAGCCAGCCAAGAGGCAGACAGCCAGGAGCTTAGCTTCCGGGTGGTCAATGAACAAGAAGAAACCTGGACCTTCCGCAACTACTACCGACTCTACTATTACGATGGTGAGTCCTGGTTCCACATGGAGCCTAGCATGGTAGGGGAATGCTATGAGCCCAGAGAAGACCTGATTTTGCCGGGTGAGCACAGGGAGCTTACGATCAATTACGGGTCTTGCTATGGTAACCTGGCCACCGGTTATTATCGTATTGAGATAGGTCTAGAGGCCAAGCAGGATGAGCAAGCGGGCTCAACCCAAATGTTTAACACACATAGAGAAAATTACGCCATTTATTTTGTGATCAGATAAAGTAGTGGCGGGTTAAGAGCTGAGGCAGATTGACCTCAGACATATGGCTCAGCCTGCCCCCCTGCCGCCCGACGGCTGGGGGGCAGTGATTTGAGAGAAGAGGAGGCACAGATGGCCCTGCAAAACGATGTCCAGACTAGACTCTGGGACCAAGTTGAAGAGCTCTTGGCTAAGCACGATTACGTGAAACTGCGCCAGTTACTCTTGCCCGAGGAGGCGGTAGACATAGCCGACCTGGCCTCGGAACTAAGTGGGCTTGACCTTGCTACCTTCTTCCGTTTGTTGAGCAAAGACCAGGCTGCGGAGGTCTTTGTATATTTGTCCAGTGACCAGCAGGAAGAGCTTATTAAGCTTTACTCCGACCAGGAGCTGTCGGAAATCCTTGATGGCCTTTACAACGACGACCTGGTAGAAATTTTGGATGAGCTGCCGGCCCAGGTGGCGAAGCGGGTGCTCAGGCAAACAGATCCCAGCAGACGCGATTTAGTTAACCGCTTGCTCCAATACCCAGAAGACTCAGCCGGCTCCATTATGACGACTGAGTATATGAAGCTGTCCCAGGGGATGACGGTGGCGGAAGCCTTGTATAAGCTGCGCCATATCCACCAGAGGGTGGAAATGATTTATACCTGCTTTGTAACGAATACCAGCAGGGTGCTGGAGGGCGTTGTTTATGTAGCAGATATACTGCGGGCCCGAGATGACCAGTTCTTGTGGGAAATCATGAACCGGGAGCCCCACTTTGTGCAGACCACCGATGACCAGGAAGAGGTAGCCAAGGTCATCCGCGAATACGACCTCTTGGCCTTGCCCGTGGTAGACAATGAACACCGTCTGGTGGGCATTGTGACCGTAGACGACGCCGTAGAAGTTTTTGTGGAAGAGGTCAACGAGGACCATGCTTATATGGCTGGTGCTCAGCCTGCTGAAACTCCCTATCCTGAAACTACGGTTTTGGACAACTCCCGCCGCCGTATTTTCTGGCTCCTGCTCCTTATGCTCTCAGGCATGCTGAATGCCACTATCCTGCGCCACTACGAAGCGGTATATGTGGCCTTGCCTATGCTGGTGGCCATGATGCCCCTGCTAACCGCGGCCGGTGGTAATGCCGGTTCCCAAACTACGAGTGTGGCGATTGTGGCCTATGCTACCGGCGATATCACGGGCCATGATTTTGGCCGGGTGCTCTGGAAAGAATTTCGTATATCCCTGATCTGCGGTTTGGCCCTGGCCAGTGTGAACGCGGCCCTCGTATATATCCGTAATGGCCGCAGTGTGACCCTGGCCCTAACGATTTTCATTTCATTTCTGGCAACCATTATCATGGCCAAGGTGCTGGCAGTTATCCTGCTCTACTTGGCCAAGGCCCTGCACCTTGACCCCGCTATGGTGGTGTCGCCCGTAATTACGACCGTGGTAGATATCTGCGCCCTGCTCCTCTACTACGGTATTGCGGCATGGCTCTTTAATATTCATTTGGCTTAGGAGGCGCGGATGACCAAGTTAACGGAACATTTAGCAAAACTTTCACCCTCCGGTAAAGCTGAATCGACTCAGCGGAGCGAGGAAGTAAAACTCAGGAAGCATTTAGGCAAAAACTCGAACTCCGACTCGGCGGGCTCTGACCAACTGCCCTATCCGGAAGATTCGGCAGGCTTGCTCATGAGCGGGAACTTTGTGCGCTTGGCCCCAGAGATGACCATAGATGAAGCCTTTAAAACTCTACGGTCTAGTACTAAGCCCCTTGAAGCGATTTACTCCTGCTTTGTGACGGATAAGGAAGATAAACTGATCGGCGTTATCTCGGTGCGGGATATTTTCGCGGCCCAAGATGACCAGCTGGTTTCTGAGGTCATGGAGGATGCCGTAGTTTCTGTCCTGGCGGAGGATGACCAGGAAGACGTCGCTGTGGCTTTTGACCGTTATGACTTTTTAGCCTTGCCAGTAACGGACGAAGCAGGCAGGCTGCTGGGCGTAATTACCGTAGACGATGCCATGGACATCATGCGCGAGGAGGCGAGAGAAGACTTAACCAAGATGGCCGCGGTTACGCCTGCGGAAAGGCCTTATCTGGAAACCTCTACCTGGCAGCACGCCAAGTCGAGGGTCTTTTGGCTCTTGCTCCTCACCCTGTCTGGACTGATCAACGAAGTTATCTTAAGCCACTACGAGCAGGCCTTCCTTGCCTTGCCAGTCTTAGTGTCTTTCATTCCCATGCTAACAGATACGGGTGGTAATGCGGGAGCCCAGTCCTCAGCTGTAATTATTCGGTCGCTGGCCATGGGCGAGATCAGTATTAAAGACTTTTTCTGGGTCGTGTGGAAGGAAATCCGCATTGGTTTTGTCGTCGGCGTAACTATGGCCGCGGTCAACCTGGTTCGGGTCTACTTCCTGGAAAAAGAGAGCTTTATTCTGGCTCTTACGGTGTCCTTGACTTTAATCTGCATAGCTATGGTGGCTAAGGCCCTGGGGGCAGCTTTGCCTATCCTTGCGGAAAAGTTTAAGCTAGACCCTGCGGTCATGGCGGGACCCGTCATCGCGACCGTGGCTGACGGGATTGCCATCCTTATTTACTTTAGCCTGGCCAGCCTGATTGTCTTGTAATATCTAGCTTTTCGGCATTTGACAGACCGGGGGCTAAAATTTACAATTCAAGAGCAATTGTACGAGGTCCCGTAGCTCAGTGGATAGAGCAACGGTTTCCTAAACCGTGTGTCGGAGGTTCGACTCCTCTCGGGATCACCACGCCAAAGCCCTGGAGCAATCATTTCAGGGCTTTGCCCTTATTAAACCAAACATGGAGCGATCCTATATGTCTTTTCTCAGAAAAATGAAACCGCACTCCACCGGAGAATGGCTGCTGGTAGTCCTGCTGGTAGTCATGGTGGCTGCCACGGCTGCGCTGTTAATTACTCAGCCTTTCTTGAATGACCAGGAGGATGTCCACCTCCAGGCGATTGAGAGCAGCCCGGAATCTGAGACCTCTTCCGACCTGATCATGGCCACGGAAGCGGAGGTGACCGAGCAGACAGAAGATAAGTCAGGCCAGAAGATCCAGGCCTTGACTGATCATATGAAGCTGATCGCCAGCTACAACCAAGATTTCGTCAGAGACCAGGTTAACCCTATCTTGCGCAACTTACGCACTGTGCAGCAAGAGGAAGCTACAGTTGCGGAAACCCTGCCTTTGCCTGGCGGCTTAGGGGTGCCGGATACCCATGATCAGACCTGGGAGCCCGAAGCCCCGCCGACAGAAACTCAGCCTGCCTATACTGGGCCCACCAGCCCGCCTCCGCTGGACCCCAATGCCAATCAAAATCCCAACCAGACTTCGGGGGAAACCAGCCCGCCGCCCCTTGCCCCCAATAGTGCGCCTCAAAATCAAGGCCCGGTCGAAACTAGCCCTCCGCCCTTGAGCCAGTCGGGCAACAATCAGGCGGGAAGCCCTCCCTCCAACAGCCAGCAGCCAGGACAGACCAGCCCGCCTCCCGGCTCGGGTTCTACCAAAGCCACTTCACCGGTGCCTCAACCGGGACAGCCTGGCTCTACAGTTATGCCGGGGCCGGAAAAAATTGCCCAGGTCCAAGGCGGGGTTGTCCAGATGATCAACTCGGCTAGGGCCCAGGCCGGTCTAGGCCAGCTCTCGAACCCGGGTATTATGCAGACGATTTCTGCCCAAAGAGCGAGTGAACTCTCTGTCCACTACCATGCTGCCCCCAACACCCACTACCGGCCAGACGGCTCTAATGCCCTAGTCTATATTGCCAACGCCTACGGCGCCCAATATGCTGTGGGTGAATGTGTAGCTTGGTTTGACAATGTCAACCGCCTCTCCGCGGATATGATTTTTGAAGCCTTTATGAACTCTCCGCCCCACCGCGCCATCATCATGAATGCTGGCGTAGGCAGCATAGGGGTTGGTGTTTACTGCGTACCCGGACCGGTTCCGGATAACAATACGGGTGAACCCAACGATTCTTTGGTCGGACGTTTCTTTGTCAGCCTGAATTTTGGCAGCTAAAACCAGTCTTTTGACTTCTGCTTAATATGCCTCGCGCCTTATTCCCGCGGGGCTGTTTTAATGTTATGCTGATAAAAACTAGGCATCATGCCCGTATGAAAACACTAAGGAGCTTACATGTCTCAAGAATTTATTACTGCTGATTATCTCGCTAAATTCCAGGCCGCCTATGACCAGGATCCCCGCAATGCTTTAGCCGCTAAAGCGGTATTTTACGGCGGCATAGATGCTGCGGCTGAAGACCCGGAAGTTGTTAAACGCCACACCTTTGTTTTTGGCCAGGAAACCCCTCAGGGTGAGGCCACAGCGCAAAAATCCTCCGGACGCTGCTGGTATTTTGCCTCGCTCAATACCCTGCGCCAGATTGTGATGGAAAAGCTCAATGTAGAAAACTTTGAATTTTCTGAAACCCATCTCTACTTCTACGACAAGCTGGAAAAGGCTAATACCTATCTGGAACATATGATCCGCCTGGCCGATCGTGACATCACGGACCGCGAAGTCGAATATCTTCTGCCCTTAACGGTCTACGATGGCGGCTACTGGGAGTTCTTTGTCCCCCTCTGCCTCAAGTACGGCCTGATTCCTCAAACAGAAGGCCCTGAAAGCTTCCATTCTGCGGATTCCTATATGTTCACCAAGCAAATGTCAGAACGCCTGCTGAGAACCGCCATGGCCATGCGCAAGGCCAAGAAGGCTGGAAAATCCGACGCTGACCTGCGCCAGATGAAGGAAGAAGCCTTGGCAGAAGTTTACAATATCGCAGTAAAATCTCTGGGCAAACCCGTAGAAAAGTTTAGCTACAGCTACCGCGATAAGGACAAGGAATACCACCGTCTGCCGGAGATGACTCCTGTGGAATTCTTCGAGAAGTATGTTGGTAAGGAAGAGCTGGAAAAGCGGATTGTCTTGGTTTCTGATCCTACTGAGGTCCACCCCTATGGCCGCCGTCTGGTCAAGGATGTAGTTAAATCCGTGTATGAGGCGGAGCCTGCTGGCGGTCTGAATGTGCCCATGGAGGTCATGACCCAGGCTATCCTGAAATCTATAGAGGACAAGGTTCCCGTCTGGTTTGCTTGTGACGTAGGCAAGTATATTGACCGCAAAAAGGGCATCTTAGACACAGAGCTCTTCGCTTATGACCAGGTTCTTACTCCCATTGGTGACTTCTCCAAGGCGGACCGCTTTGCCTGCGGCTATTCCCGGGCGACCCACGCCATGAACATTACTGGTGTGGAGCTTGATGCCCAAGGCGAGCCTGTAAATTGGAAAGTTGAAAACTCCTGGGGCAAGGATTTGGGTGATAAAGGCACCTTCTCCATGTCTCATCAGTGGTTCCTGGAATACGCTTTCGAGGCCATCATTGACAAAAAATATGTGCCCGAGGAATACCTTAAGGGACTGGAAGAAGAACCAATTAGGTTAAAGCCCTGGGACCTCTTCTGCTCCGCGCTTTTTGCCTAAAGCCCAAAGCCTTAATACCTAAAGCCTCAATATAGAGAGGGTGTCTCGAGACTGCGAAGCGCAGGAGACATCCTCTTTCTTTATTTATGGGGGTCAGCTAGTTGCGGCTTTTTCAGGGGAAGTAATTTCATGTTTTGTTGTTATGACGTGTTACTAGAACTGTCCACTCCAGGTGGACATTAGAGGAAATGTAAATTCAAAGTAAAACACCTAAAGGCTTTATTACGGGCTTGAGCATGCCTGTCATAAATGTCAAGCTGTTTGGAAAATAATTTACCTAAATCTTAAACTTGCTCTCTGACGGGCTTTCAGACCTGCAAAATGCTCAAAGCCTTGTCCTGGACTTATGCACGAAGTTATCCACATTATCCACATAACAAAAGCTTAAGAATAAGAAAAACGGGTGAAAAATATTGCAGTTGGGGTGTTCAGAGCCCAACTGAACTTTCCTGCGTGTTGACTTGTAATTTACGGGAGGGATAACTATTATTTGTAGAGAAAAAGCCCCCATCTGGGCTCCGGGTGCGGGAGAGGGAGGCCTTATGATCTCTTTTGCTAATGACTATTCTGAAGCTTGCGCGGCTCCCATCTTGGAAGAATTAGCCCGTACCAGGACTCAACAGTTTCCCGGATATGGTGAAGACGACTATTGTGCCTCCGCGGCGGAACTTATCCGCCAAAAATTTTCCTGCCCGTCCGCAGCTGTGCATTTCTTGGTAGGAGGCACCCAAACCAACCTGGTGATGATTGCCCAGGCCCTCCGCCCTCATGAAGGTGTGATTTGTGTAAATACTGGTCACGTACATGTCCATGAAACGGGAGCCATTGAGGCCGCGGGTCATAAATTATTGGTCCAGGAAGGGGAGGACGGTAAATTGACTGCGGCCTGTTTAGACCAGGTCATGTCCACCTACTGGAACGATCCCACCTTTGAACATATGGTCAAGCCTAAACTGGTGTACATTTCTGACACCACGGAGCTGGGCACCCTTTACAGCCAGGCAGAACTCGCTGCCCTCAGACAGGTCGCAGACGCCTGGGACTTATATATTTACCTTGATGGAGCTCGTTTAGGATCTGCCTTGACTTCTCCTAAAAATGACCTGGAGCCCAAAGACCTGGCCCTTTATTGTGACGCCTTCAGTATCGGGGGCACCAAGAATGGCCTCTTGTTTGGCGAAGCCTTGGTCATAGTGAATCCTGAACTGCAAAAGGAGTTCCGCTTTATTCAAAAGCAAAGAGGAGCCTTGCTGGCCAAAGGTTGGCTGATTGGCCTGCAGTACCAGGTGATTTTCCAGGATGACCTTTATTTTGACCTGGCTGACCACGCCAATCAGTTGGCCCTCAAACTGGGCAGAGGCCTGGAAGACTTGGGCCTCAAACTTGCGACAGAAGCCCAGTCCAACCAAATTTTTGTCTATCTGCCCAACAGTTGGCTAGAGCCTCTGGCTGCAGACTTTAACTTCGAGATCCAATCCCCGCAAGAAGATCGGGCATTGGTCCGGCTCTGCACCTCTTGGGCTACGCCGGAAAGCAACGTTGATCAGTTCTTAGCTGCCTGCAAAAAACTCGCTGCTAAGTAAAGATAAGAGGAGAAAACCGGGCGCAGTCTTTTAGCCTGTGTCCCCCTGCGGCTTAAAAAAGACTGCCGTAAGCAAGATAGGAGTGTACCATGCCAGAGCAAGACTACATGAACAACGTATTAGTTTTTGACCACCCCCTCATCCAGCACAAGATTGGCAAATTGCGCCAAAAGGACACCGGTCCCAAAGAGTTTCGTGAACTAGTCAGCGAGATATCCTTACTGGAGGCCTATGAGGCCACGCGAGACCTTCCCCTGGAACCCGTAGAAATTGAAACCCCTATGGCCAAAACTACGGTATACGAATTAGCTGGCAAGAAGTTAGCCCTGGTACCCATACTTCGGGCAGGACTGGGGATGGTAGATGCCTGGCTTAGCCTCATTCCTAATGCCAAGGTAGGTCATTTGGGTGTTTATCGCGACCACGAAACCCTGCAGGCGGTTGAGTACTTCTGCAAGATGCCAGAAGATATTGAGCAAAGAGATGTCTTCCTCTTAGACCCCATGCTGGCAACTGGTGTATCTGCTATCTCCGGCTTAGAAGTTCTGCGCAGACGCGGTGTAAAATCTATCCGCTTTGTCTGCTTGATCGCTGCCCGTCAGGGCATTAAGGCGGTGCACGAGGTTTATCCCGAAGTCCCCATTTATTGCGCGGCCTTGGATGAAGTCCTCAATGACCAAGCCTATATTGTGCCTGGCTTGGGTGACGCGGGTGACCGGCTCTTTGGCACCAAGTAGGACTGGTGCCCAGGACTTGGAAGCCCAGGCGGGTTTTGCCTAAGCGCAGCTCACAGCTGTCTGGCAAGAGCAAGTTTTCATGACGCAGGAGCCGTCTCCCGTCGACAAAAGTGCCATTCAGCGAAGCTAAGTCTTCTAGATAGAAATATCCCGACTGGCGGATAAAGCGGGCGTGCTGCCTGCCCATCCAAGGATCACGAAAGCAAAGGTCCGCAAAGGCGGGATCACGACCGAGTATAAACTCCTGGCCCAAAATTAGGGCCAGGCGTTTCTTTTTGGGGCCAGGCTGGTAATCCGGACCTAGATAAAAAAGCTCCGCGCCCACACCTTCCCCGGGTGGGCAGGTGACCTCTTGAGTGCTGGCAGGGTCCTGCCAACGGAGCGGTCTTGAAGCTTGAAGACTAGCCCGCTGATAGCTAAAGCTGGTCAAGGCCTCCTGAAAGAGCCTGGCTAATTTCTTATATTGACCGGGACCTGCCACTCGGCGGCCCAAGGCTGCCAGTTCCTTTTGTACCCGGTAAAACTCTGCCCAAGCAGACCAGAACTCCGGATAGATTTGCTGGGCAGGGAGACGCAAGGCCTGGCCTGGACCCAGCGGGAGCAGAGGCAAGGTAAGCTTGTCCTTGTACAGGAAAATGCTGTCTAGGCTCAGATAGTCAAAGCTGGGCCTCAGCAGTCTCTCTTCCGCATCTTGAAAGGCCTCTAGGATGCTGAGGATACGAAAGATTCCGAGATCCTGCCGTCGCTTGCCGCGGCCATCTAAACGCAACAGAGATTCTCCCTGCAAAGGGGGCTCTAACTCGATTAAGCGGTCTTGCCCCTCCTGGATCAGACGCAATTTTAAGGCCTGCGGGATCTGCTGACCAGTTAAGAGCTCCAGTTCGTAGGCCGTTAACTCCGCTCCCGGCAGAATTTTCCAGCGCAGTGGAGAGCTGCGAGTGTGTACGGAGGCTGTGGATGGGGTAGACTGGGGCATGTTACAAATCGCTTAAGATGGATGAATCAAAGACCTTATCCATGAGCTCTTGGGCGAAGGCGGTAATTTTTTCGCGGAAGAGCAGGGCGAGGGCTAAGAGCACTGCAATAATAATGACAATTTCAATTGTCCCTAAACCTTCGGACTTTGGTGACTTGTCCTGGATCCTTTGGTGAAATTCCTGGAGGCGCTTGGAGCTGAGCAGGGGCAGGGTGAAGGCCTTATGAGGCCCCAGGCATAAATCTTCCAACTGGCGGGAGGTGGCCTGGTCTAGACAGGCTGAGGCTTGGGCTAGGGCTGTGCGCTCTAAAGCCAGGTCGCTGAGGTTCTGCCTAGTGTCAAAGGCTTGAGGCTCGGGAGATAGTACTTCTTGCGATTCCGGATAGTTTTCCATGGTTTCCTTCTTTCTGGGCACAATTTGTGCGCGTGTTAAATTTGCAGCTGCAAAAGAGCTGGCAGGGCGGATATAGCGATGATGAGGATAAGGTCAAAAGTCATGGGCAGGAGGATATGCAAGCCCTTCTTGGCGAGCTGTTCCCGCATGGCATTGCGGTAATGATCTTGGGTGCGCTGGGCCTGTACCCGGAGCAAGGCGACTTGATGATCTGAGCCTTCCCGTGCGTAGCGCGTGATAAGACGGAGGGTTTGGGCGATCTCAGCCTGCCGCCTTTTTTCAGCTAAGTTTTCCAGGGCCGCGACAGCGCCGAGACCGCTTTCCAGCTCTTGCCTGACCTCCAGGAGATCGTGCTGGAGAACTGTAAGCTGGGACTTTTTTTGCGGCCACAAGCCTCTGGGTTGGCTTTTTGTCTTCTGGGGTGAGCTTGGCAGGAGGCAGATGAGGGTCAGAGTTAGGCTGCGTTCCAGACTGAGAGAACTTTCTAAGAGGATGGCAAGGAGGTTAAGAAAGGCGGGGTATTCTGCCTGCTCCGATCGAGCTAGAGATTTGGCCCCTTCGCGAAGACGGGCATCTGGATAGCAGAAGGCCAGGAAGGCCAGGCCCAAAGCGACCGGACTGCGGGTAAGGAGGAGGCTCAAGCCTAAGCCTGCTAGCCCATATTGAAATTTTTGCCAGGCAAACTGAGTCCAAACCCGCTGGGTATCCGGGCCAAAACTCTCCAAGTCCCTGAGGATCTGACGGTGCAGTCCTGGGGGATAGGCCCGAGCGACAAAGTTTGCCCACGCTCTGCAGAAACTTTGTCGGCCCGTGGATCCAGGAAGCGCGGGCAGCTTTAAGTCCGGAAAAGGCGGTTTTTTAAGTCCCTCCCGGATCATTCTGAGGGCCAGAATAAGTCCTAAGAGAGCTAGGGTCAGAAAGCCTGACTGCAGGTATGGCCAGACGGGCAGTTGAGCGAGATCGTTGAGGTAACTGCTTTGATTAAGCACCCAGGAGAGGCCGAAAGGCAGGACTGCCATGATGGAGGCTTCAGTTAAAGAGGCTGCAAGTTCTGCGTTAAGCTCAGCTTCTAGCTCTAACTTCTTTTGCAGGGCGTCCCGCTGCAGTTCAAGAAAAATCTCGTAGCGGCCGCCTTTTTCCACCAGAGTTGCGAGGACCTGGGCGAAGGTGCGCAGCGAAGCTTGAGGAAAATGCTGGGCAAAATCCTCTAGGGCCTGCCTTAGGCTCACCCCTGCGTAGATGCTCAAGGAAAGTTGCTGGACGGTCTGGTAGACCCTGCTCTTTGCTGGCAAGTCACCTTCTAATTTTTGTGCCGCTTCTGCGAGGCTGAGCTCGAGGTTGCGGCCGGCGGTCACCGCGGAGGCCAGGTAAGAGAGGAAATAGGAAAAGTCCTTTTCCTCTTGGGCCTCCTTACGGGCCAGGAGCAGTTTCTCCAGAGCTTTGGCCAAGCCAAACAAGAGGAGAGGTCCCCACAGCCAGACCAGCTGACCAGAGCCGGGAAAAGCGTAGGCTGCCAATATTATAATACACAGACTTAAGGCCCAAATTGGCAGCTGGCCGGCTTGCAGCCAAGATTTTACCTGCAGGCCTAGCTTGTTCATAGGGTCCTCCCGGGAGAACTGCCATCTACACGGACCAGGCGGCCCCTCTCGTCACGGGTAAAAAGAGGTATGAGAAGGCAGTCCGTTTCCGATCTAACCTGAGGAGCTACTACACTGTGAACCTGACGCTTACCCGAACTTAAGCGCTCTAAATGCACAATGTAGTCAAGTGATGAATAAAGCATGCGGCGGACAGCAACCCAAGGCAGGTCCAAACGGAGCAAAAGCAACAGCGCCAAGCGGTCCAGCATATCTTCAGGGCTGTTGGCATGGCCGGAAGACATGGATCCAGGGTGGCCAGACCGCATGGCTTCAATCATGGCGTAGGCCTCTTCACCCCTGACCTCTCCTACAATAATGCGGTCCGGCCGCAGGCGGAGGGCGGCGCGGATTAGGGTTTCCAGGCTTAAGGACCCCTTGCCATCCGGCCCTGCTTCTCTGGCTTCTAAGCGCAGCAGATTGGGAACACCCTGTAAGTCCAGCTCGGCAGTATCTTCAATTGTGATCACCCGGGAATCTTTGGGTATGGCTCCGGAAAGCGCATTGAGAAAACTCGTCTTGCCAGAGCCAGTACCGCCAGAGACAAAAATGTTTTTACGCTGCTTGACGGCTACGGAGAGGAAGCTGGCGAGTTCAGGTGTGAGCGAATCTCTTTGAACCAGCTCCTTGAGCTGAGGACGAAAATTCCTAAACCGGCGCAGGGAGAGCGCCGGGCCGTCCGGACTCGCGGGCGGCAGGACGGCTTGCAGGCGCGATCCATCTTCAAAGCGTAAGGCACCCAAGGGTTTTTGCTCGCTGATGTTTCGATTTGCCCGGCCAAAGCAGCGGTGGATCATCCGTAAAAGATGGTCTCCATTGTCAAAGGCCAGCGGAGCTTTTGATACGCGGCCTTCTTTTTCAACAAAGATTTGGTCAGGTCCATTCACCATGATTTCGGTTATTTCTGGGTCTTCCACCAAATCCTCCAAAATATCTAAGCCCCGCATGGTGTTATAAAGCGATCTGGCCATATCCTGCTTGGCTTGCAGGCTTAAGTCAGACCCCTCGTATTCCTGGCCGACAAATTCGGCTAGAACTCGTTTGAGTTCCCAAGACGAGCAGGTCTCAATTCCTGGCTGGGACAGCAGGGCTTTAGCAATAAGGGCTTGGCGGTCTTTATAACTGAGGACGGGGTAGGACATGACTTTTACTCCTGAACTGAAGCTTGAGATCGTAAGGATTCATTTCTACAAAGTGCACACTAGGCGGGAGACTGGCGATTAGGCCCTGGATTTCCTGGCGCCCAGCCTGAGCTGCGTAGTCTTGGGCACGGGGCATTTCAGCAACCAAAATGTCTGCGACAGCGGTCAAGGCCCGGAGGGAGGGGAAGGGGAGGCTGCCCAGCTCTACCAAACCCACGGAAGTTTCTGAGCGAGAACGGATAAAGAGGCGAAAAAGTTTTAGGACTTCTTTTTGACTGCGGAGATTAGCCAAGACCAGGTCTTCTGGCCTGCCGCCAGTTCTTAGGGCGTAGCAGCCTCTCCCTTGAGCCTCAAAGCAGGGTCCTAAGGAGTCGTAATCCGCCTGTGCTCCTGTGCTCAGCAGCAGGAGGAGGGAAGAGAGTTCAGGTCCAGGGGAGAAGTCCAAGGGGAGAGAAACTTGGTAGGCCGGCGCCAAGGGGAAATAGTAGAGGGGCTGTCCGAGGCTGGCTTGCTGGCGCAAAAAGTTTTGCAGCCAAAGCTGGCGGAGGCGGGGGTTAAAGCTGTAGACCATGACCAGGGGCTTGGAGGAAATTCCTCCCGGAGCAGCCCGGGCGAGGCTTTGGTCCAACAGACGTATGATCTCAGTTATCTTCATGCCCTGACTGAGGACCTCCTTGTGCCAAGGGCGGGCTTTGCGGGTTTTCTTTAGTTGAGGATAGGCCGCGAGAGTTTGTTTGAGTTGGGGCGTCAGAGGGAAGTCTTCTGCCAAAATCAGAAGGTCCCAGGCCTTGTGCTGTTTCAGGACCTGCTCAGCCTGCGCGGCTTCCCCAACGGTTCGACAGGAAAAGTTATTTCCCCGCGCTTGGTTTAACTGGTGGGTCAGGCGGCGGGCAAATACTTGGTCGGGGTCAAGCATGAGGATGTGGGCGGGCGCAGGTGACAAGTGATTTCCTCCTTCGGGCTTACGGTTTGTGGACAGCTGTGATTTAAAGCCTGCCAGGAGTCTAGTCTATTGTCGGAGGTGACTTGCCTAGAAACTTTCGTCAACAGCTCCTAATCGCTGGCATTTCTCGACAAAAAGACGGCAACCATCTAATTTTGTGGCAAAATTCGCTTGCTATTTCCTGATAGTCCAAGCATCATTAGAAAGCACGTTTAGGCCGGTGAGAGTTTTCTCCCGGCTTTCATCTAGGCGGCTAGAGCTATATAGAACTGAAAGAGGAATATAGGAAAACACATATGACAAAAAAGAACATCCAGTACATCACTTCCGAATCTGTAACCGAAGGCCATCCCGATAAGGTCTGTGACCAAATTGCGGATGCGATCTTGGACGAGCTGCTGAAGCAAGACCCCCTCTCCCGTGTAGCCTGCGAGGTGGTTGCCTCTACGGGCCTAGTTCTAGTCATGGGTGAAATTACGACCAAGGCTTACTGTGATATCCCTAGCGTAGTCAAGAAGACTCTAAAAGAGATTGGCTACTGTGACCGCTTTGCAGGTTTTGACGCTGACTCTTGCGCGATTCTGACCAGCATTAATGAACAATCCCCAGACATTGCCCTGGGTGTAGATAAATCTCTGGAAGCCAAGTCCGGTGAAAGCGACTTTACCCTGGGCGCAGGCGACCAAGGTATTATGTTTGGCTATGCCTGCCGCGATACCGAAGACTTCATGCCCCTGCCCATTACCCTGGCCCACCGGCTGTGCAAGGGCCTGGCCGACGCCAGAAAATCTGGCAGAGCCAAGACCTTCCTGCCTGATGGCAAGGCTCAGGTTACCGTCTGCTATGAAGACGGCAAACCCCAATATATCGATACCGTGGTGGTGTCTACCCAGCATCGCGCCGAGGCTAGCCTGGAAGAAGTGAAGGAAGAGGTGTTCCAAGAAGTAATTTACAAGGTTTTACCTCAGGAGCTCCTGCGGCCTGAAACTAAGTATTACATTAACCCCACTGGCCGCTTTGTGGTTGGCGGTCCTCAAGGCGACTCGGGACTTACTGGCCGCAAACTGATCGTGGATACCTACGGCGGCTTCTCCCGTCATGGTGGTGGCTCCTTCTCCGGTAAGGATCCCACCAAGGTAGATCGGTCTGCTTCCTACGCTGCCCGCTACGTGGCCAAAAACCTGGTGGCCGCTGGCCTGGCTGACCGCGTGGAAGTCCTCCTGGCCTATGCCATTGGGGTCGCAGAACCTGTAGCCATTGATGTGGACTGCTTCGGCACAGCTAAACTCCCAGAAGCCGAAATTGCCCAGTTGGTTAGAGACAACTTCGACCTGCGCCCTCAGGCCATTATCAAGAACTTTGACCTACAAAGACCGCTCTACCGTTCTCTGGCCGCCTATGGACACTTTGGCCGAGATGAGCTGGATCTGCCCTGGGAACGCACGGACAAAATTGATCTCCTGCGCCAAGCAGCCGGTTTATAGAGCTCTCAGGCAGCTCTTGGATTGCCAGGTCTGCCTCTTGTGCGGTCAGACGCTCTGGCAGAATCCTGGCCGCTTGCCTGCCTGGCTCTTTTCAAGTAAAACTTACCAGCCCTGGGACCTGGGCCAGCTTACTAACTGGCTCTGTCCCAGCTGTCTGGCCCGCCTGCCTCTCAAGACTGAGGGCTGGCAGCATTTAGCCAGGACGAGAATTCCTCTCGCCCTGGTTTTTGATTATGAAGACCCTATTCGACAAGCTTTCTTAGACCTCAAATTTTCCGGTCAGCGTCTGTCTGCCGACCTCTTGGCCCTCTGCGCGGCCTACCGCTTAAGGCAGCTGGGCTTCAGGCCCCAGGCTCTGATTCCTCTGCCTCTCGGGGAAAAAAGAATAAAGCAGCGGGGCTATAACCAGGCAGAACTGATTTGTCGATCTCTTGCACCGCTAGTAGGCGCGGAGCTTTTAAGCTCCTGTCTCATACGTGTACGTGAGACTCAGCCTCAAACCCGCATGAAAAGTTATGCGGCCCGGCAGGCCAATGTGCGCGGCGCCTTTGCCTTAAATCCAGACTTTAACTTAGGCCCCTGGCGGCATAAATCCTTGCTCTTGGTCGATGATATCTATACCTCGGGAGCCAGCCTGGGAGCAGGTGTCCAGGTCCTCTGTCAGGCTAAGCTTCAGGTTCGGGCCTTAGCCCTGGCCCAGCAAGCTTTTTCTCCACCCCTTACACAAAGTGCAGTAAATACGCTATTATAGGGCTACCCGAAAGGCATGAGCTGCTTCATTTTTGAACCTTCATGACGAAAAAGGGAGTCTGAGTCGATGTGGAATGCGGCCACGCCCTCACGGGACGGCCTAAGACCACCGCAGGACACCCACCTTGCTTTAATGGCGAGGTGTCAAAAAGGAGTGGCCGCCTTTTGGGTTTTCTCAGCTAAAGGAGGACCATTCTTTGTACGTCTACAACGATCTTAGCCGCAAGAAAGAAGAACTCACCCCTCAAACACCCGGCCACTATAAGGTTTATGTTTGCGGCCCTACAGTCTACGACTATTTCCACCTGGGCAATGCCCGCCCTTTTATAGTCTACGATACTCTGCGCCGCTATTTGGAATACCAAGGCTTTAGCGTTGACTATGTGCAGAATTTTACAGACATAGATGATAAGGTGATCAACCGAGCCAATGACGAGGGGATTAGCTGTAAAGAACTCGCTGACCGCATGATCAAGGAATACTTTGTAGACGCGGATGGCCTGAATATTCGCCGGGCTACCCACCACCCTAGGGCTACAGAATGTATTCCGGAAATCCTTGATATGGTACAGACCCTTTATGATAAGGGCTACGCTTATGTCTTAGATGATGGTGTCTATTTTGACACAGGTAAATTCGCAGACTATGGCAAGCTTTCCCACCGCGACCTGGAGGAAATGGAAACCCAGGCCAGGGTTCAGTCAAATAACGCGAAGCGTCATCCCTCCGATTTTGTAGTATGGAAATTTAAGAAAGAGGGAGAACCTGCCTGGCCCTCTCCTTGGGGTGAAGGCAGACCGGGCTGGCATATTGAATGCTCAGCCATGAATAAAAAATATCTGGGCGATACGGTAGATATTCACGGCGGCGGCCAAGACCTGATCTTCCCCCACCATGAAAATGAAATTGCCCAGTCAGAGGCGGCCAATGGTAAGCCTTTTGTGCGCTATTGGATGCATAACGGCTTTATAAATGTCGACAATGTCAAAATGGCTAAATCGCTTGGTAACTTCTTTAGGGTGCGGGACTTGGTCCAATACTATCCTTACGAGGTCCTGCGTTTCTTCATGCTCCAAGCCCACTACCGCATGCCGATCAACTTTACGAAGGAACTCTTAGACGCAGCGCAAAATGGCTGGCAGCGGATCAAAAACTTTGCCTCTAATCTGGCCTTCTTGCTGGAGGCAGAGGAAGCGGAGGAAGGACTGACAGCTCAGGATGTTCAAGAAATTTGCCTGCAAGCCAGGAAGAGCTTTGAGGCTGGCATGGACGATGACCTAAACACGGCAGATGCCTTTGCCGCCATTTTTGGCCTGGTGCGAGAAGTCAACAGTCTCTTAGCCGGCCACAAGCTGAAAAAGGAAGCTATCCAATTAGTTCAAACCACCCTGCTGGACTTGCTGGAGGTCTTGGGTCTTAATCCCTATACGGGGGCTGAGGAAGCTATACCTCAGGATATTTTAGGCCTGGCTAAAGAACGTCAAGCGGCCAAGGCCGCCAAAGACTATGCTAAGGCTGACAGCCTGCGCGCCCAAATCCAAGCCCAAGGCTGGAAGCTGGAAGATACCGCAGAGGGTCCCAAGCTTAGTAAACTCTAGGCTAGTCGTGAGGATATAACAACTAGATGCCAGAACAAGAACTTAATAACTCAGATGTCCAAGAAATACCTGTTTCGAGTCTGGCTTATTTAGGGGATGCTGTCTACGAACTAGCCGTGCGGGACCGCATCCTGCACAGTCAGGCAGGCCAGGCCCATGGGCTCTTTCGTTTGTCTCTTCGCTATGTAGAGGCAGGAGCCCAGGCTGAAGCCATGGACTTTCTTTACCCCCAGCTCACAGCTGAGGAACAGGCCCTCTGCCGCAGGGCCCGCAACCATGTTCCTAACTCCCGCCCCCGCAAACAAGATCCCTTAGCTTACCGCAAGGCCACAGCCTTGGAAGCCTTATGTGCCTGGCTGTATTTACAAGGCGAGGAAGAACGCCTGGACCAGCTCTTGCACCTGTGCTTTGCTTATCTAGAAGGTGACCTGCCTGTGGCTAGGCCGGCGGACGACGAAGCTCATAGCTTAAATTAATTTGGCTGCACTGCCTGGCAGTGACAGGAGGAAATACTCATGTCTACAGAAGAAAATTATTTAGTGGGCCGCAATCCGGTCATGGAGGCCCTCAAAGCTGGCCGGGAAATTAACAAGGCCTGGATTCTGGAGCGGCAGCCGGGACACGGCCGCGACCAGCGTTTACAGCAGATTGAAGAACTCTTAAAAGCGGCCGGCGTGATTATCAATTACAGTCCTCGAGCTGCCTTGGATAAACTCTCACCTGACCTGCCACACCAAGGTGTGGTTGTGCAGTTAGCCGCCCAAGCCTATGTAGATGCCCGCCAGCTTCTTAAGCAGTGGGAAGCTGAAGGTAAAGCGGCCTTCATCCTTATCCTGGACGAAATTCAAGACGGCCATAATCTGGGCGCCTGTCTCAGGGTGGCAGATGGCGCTGGTATCGACCTGGTAGTTATCCCGGAACGCCGTTCAGCTTCTCTTGATCAATTTGTAGCCAAGTCCTCCGCTGGGGCGTTAGAGTATGTACCTGTGGCCCGTGAGGTCAATCTCAC
Source organism: uncultured Oscillospiraceae bacterium (assembly GCA_964398655.1). GTDB lineage: Bacteria > Bacillota > Clostridia > Saccharofermentanales > DTU023 > SFFI01. The sequence continues at coordinate 11,807 of CAYNNG010000009.1, read as the reverse complement.
CCGCTTCATCTTGGACTTAAAAGACCAAGGATACTGGATTTATGGAGCAGCTGGAGAAGGAGCCCAGGACTACAGTCAGGCGGACTACCGGGGCAAGACGGCCTTGGTTATTGGCAACGAAGGTAAGGGCATTTCTCCTAAACTGCGTGAACACTGTGATTTCCTAGTTAAAATTCCTATGTGGGGTCAGGTTAACTCCTTAAATGCTTCCGTGGCCTGCGGGGTTATTGCTTTTGAAGCGGCCCGCCAGCGTCACCCCAAATCCGCAGCCCAAAGTCTAGAAGTTGGCGAGTCCGTGGAATAACCTTTCGCCCATGCCTCAAGCAGACCCTATGGATGCCAGCAGCCGCGATCAAAATCTCCTGACCCGGGCCCGGGCAGGAGACAGCGCTGCGGTGGAGGCCTTGTTGGAGGCCTATAAGCCCTTGGTTTTAAGCCGGGCTTCCCAATATTTTTTAGCCCACGGTGACCGCGATGACCTTATTCAAGAGGGCATGATTGCCTTGTTTCAGGCTGTGGCTAACTGTCCGTCGGATAGGTTTGCAAATTTTTCCGCCTACGCTTTTCACGCGGTAAATAATCGGCTGCTAGACCTTCTGCGCCAGGAACAAAGCCAGAAAATGCGGACCATGTTGGAAGCCTTGTCTTTGGACGCCCCCAGCCAGGCGTCAAGCGGCAGCCCAGACCAGCCTCTCGGTGTTACAATAAGGCTAGATCAAGCTGGACCCGAAGACCAAATGCTCTACAAGGAACGTCTGCAGGCCTTGCAGAAAGCCATGGAGGAAGAGCTCAGCTCCCGGGAAAAACAGGTTTTGCAAGCTTACCTGACGGGCCAGTCCTATGAAGCTATTGGCGAGAGTCTGGGCCTTACCGCCAAGAGCGTGGATGCCAGTTTGCAGAGGGCCCGGCGTAAGCTGAGAAAAATTTTAAACTAGCCAAGAGAGGAGGACCGCCTACCATGCCTAGATCTTTCTGCCACCAGGTTAAGCTGGTCTTCCTCGTACTCATGATCCTATTACTCTTAGGAAGTTCGGCCTGTCTTCATGCTGATATGACGAGCTTACCTGAGATTGAAGTATTTCCAAAGTCGGAGAATATCGATAGTCTGGTACCCCTGAACCAGCAGGCTTCGGGCCATATTAGTCCTCTGAATCTTGCTCAAGCTTTGGCTTTTGCCATTAATGGCGATTATAAAGTCGAAGATATATACCAATCCCTGCCCACGGCCAGCCATACCGGGGTGAGCCTGGAAGACTTTCGTGCCTATATTAAGGCGCTCACGCCCGCGGAAGGAGATAAGATCAGCTCTTTAGTGGACTTAGACCAGGAGGCCAAGAATACTTACCAGGATAAGGTTTTGCTCTATCAGCCTCAGCTGGCCGATTTAGCCCTGACCTCTCATTATTACCGTTTTAACACCTCTCAGCCTAATAATCAGCGGGGCAAACAGATGAGCGAAGAGGATGGTTTTGTCCTGGCTATCCAAGTTTCTAGCAATGGCTGGGGCTACCTTTCTCCTGCCTGGCTGAAAGCAGTTGTAGAGGTACAAGAATTTGCCAGTTTCTACTTTTCTGCCTTAGAAGATGAGGCCATGAATGGAGGAAATGCGGGTTCCCTTGCCTTCCTCCTGGAGCAGGATCAGCCGGCTTTTAACGGTCCAGGCCTGAATTCCTACTATAAAACCAAGGCGGAAGCTATTAGTAACTACTACGTTGAAGCGGTAACCACCCTGCCCAAAGCAGCTAAGGCTTCCTGTCTCCTGCCCGGCTATGCCAGTTATTTGCAGGAGTACCGCTACGGAGGGCGGCTCTCAGGCATTCGGGAAGTGGAATTCTATCATGAGCATAATAACTTCCGGGTGGTAGAGCCTATTCGTGAAGCCTTGGACGGCGAGGCGGCCAAACTCTTGGTTTATGACCAAGATATATTCACCCAGTCCACGACTAATAACCGGGACGTCCTGAGCTCAGAAGACCTCCACCCCCTTCTTGGTCCCCTGCTTAAGCTGGAACAGTTAGAAACTTCTGAAGATGGTAAAGAAGATATCTTCCGGGCTTCTTATTATGGCTTGAGCTTTGTGCTGAGGGGGCAGATAAACCACGCCAACGAGGCCTGGCAGGGCAGTCTGGAAAGTCTGGAATTAGACAGTCAAATCTATAGTTTGGGCCAAAATATCTACGTGGGCATGCCGATCGCGGACTTTTATCGGCTGCATCCCTTTTATTTAGACAATAACCGTGTCTTCCGCATGAATGCGCTTTTTCCTGAAGTCCGCCTAGACTATGAGACAGCGGGCGGAGTTATTACCAAGTTAATTCTCAGCCGAGTTAGTTAAGGCTCCGCTTAAAGCCTAGAGCTTAAAAGGGCAGCCCCCACTGATATAAAAGCTTTCGGGTTTTGGCCAGAGGTAAACCCATGACGGTGTAGAAGTCGCCCCTGATTCCCGCAATAAGTGTAGCGCCAGCATCTTGGATGCCATAGGCCCCAGCCTTATCCTGGGCCTGACCACTAGCCACATAGGCTGCGATTGCGGCTTCCTGATAAGCATCTAACTCATTAAACTGGACTTTGGCCACATCGTGGAAGACTGCAGTGTGACCGGGACCCAAAAAAGCTACCCCGGTATAAACCTCATGCGTGTGGCCTGATAGCTGGCGCAGCATGGCTACAGCCTCTTCCTGGCTATGAGGTTTGCCCAGAATATTCCCCTCCCAAACAACCACCGTATCTGCGCCCAAAACCAGGTCCTGGGGGTGGCGGCAGGCTACCTCTGCGGCCTTGGCTTGGGCCAAGGCTTCAACCAGGATCCCAGGGTCTGCAGGCTTCCCTCCACGTTCAGCTGCCAGCTGATTTTGGATCGTGGCCTCATCAACCTGGGAGGATTCAACCCGAAAACTTAAGCCCATCTGCTCCAAGATGAGACGGCGGCGAGGGGACTGGCTGGCTAAGATAAACATGGTGTGACTATCCTTTCATAAACTGGCTTCTTCCGACCAAAGCTTAATTAATTATAAGCGAGGAAAAGGAAATAACTAGCCAGTTAATTCAAGACAGGTCTCTGATTTTTTCTGTCAAGTAGCGTCGAGTTTTCGGTAGAGGAGCAAGCGGAATGTACCTGACAGAAGAGCTTGCTGATAAATATTTAAGGGACTAGTTATTGAATAAGTGCTAAAGCTGTTTAATCTTCTAAATATTATGGACGATACCTGGAAATTTTCATGATAATATGCAGGATGAAGGCTTGAAATTTGCAACTTTTTATATTAAGTTCGAAATCGTATACATAAAAATCACGCCTGAGCAGAGATGTTTTTCCTTCTCCACTAAAAGTCGAAGAGGAAATTTGCATAAAATCAATATGCGCTCTGCGGATTTAGCATTTGCAGCATGGTGTAGACCGTGCACATCATAAAGAGGGGTAAATTCATGTATAACAGCAATAAGAAAACT
>CAYNNG010000009.1:0-8257 GCA_964398655.1 uncultured Oscillospiraceae bacterium | reverse complement strand
CAAATACAGATCCTGAGGAAGAGGGCAGCCTAACGGACAATGCCGAGCCTTTGGATACCGAGAGCCATGAAAACGAGTCTATCTCGGAAACAGAAGAGCCGGCTGCACCAGAGCCCGCAGATAAGGAAGCTGAAGCTCCTAGCGAAGAAGATTCTACGGATCAGGATGAAGCAGATGATGAAGATACTCCGGCGGAAGATCCAGAAGAAAATACTAATGCTAAGCCAGTTGATTGGGCAAAGGTAGTAGATATCAAAGTCGAATATTCACTTGAACGGGCTAGAGAAAAAGCTAAAGAGTTGGGTTTGAACATTCCTAAGGGCTTTGACCCGGCGAAGGGCTTGGATTTGATTATTCCTATGCAAGTGCCGGACTTTGAGACGGTGGTTGTGGACGGTAAGATCCAGCTTAAAGATGAGGAGTTTGACCTGGCGAATTATCTAGCTGGCGGTAAACCGGAAGCCACAAACTCTGCCCAGGCTAGGGGCGAAAATGAAACGTCTAATGAGGTTAAAACTAAATTAGATGAGCTGGTTCTGGAAGCTCATAAGCTGTGGCAGAAAGAAGGCCAGCTTCTTAAGAGTGAGCAACTCAAAGACCTGCCTCAAGTTGGTTTTGAGATCCACCAGATCGCGATTAAGGTCAAAGTTGATAAGGATGGCAAGCCAATCCAGGGATCATATTCTGGTCAAGACGTCAGTGTCAATAAGGACTTCGGTTCACTGATTCTAAATCACGACAACTCTTACCGGGCCTTGGTCCGTGACCTGCCGTCTACATATGAAAATCTAAAATACACCATTGCTCAAGACGGTACGAGCGAGATCAATACAGATGAATCCTATGTAATTTTCTACCGCTATGAACTAGTGGAAAAGCCCATCAAGGATTGGCACAGCGAGAAGATAGCGCTTGAAGTGGATCTGCCAGGCAGCGAGGGTGATCAGGTAAATGCTAGTGTGAAGCTGGGCGGCCAAGATTTAGGCTCCGGGCATCGCTTGGCTTTTGAAATCGATGAGAACGGCAAGTTGGTAATTCCCTCAACGGATCCCTACAGCCCTATTCAGATGATTAGCAACACTTACAAGCCTGAAAAACCGCCCACACCTCCGGAGACCCCGGATACCGCAGATGAACCCCATACGCCTCCTGACACGCCGGACAATCCCCCGACGACACCTCCGGAGATGCCCAAAATTTCCAACCCGCCCCAGCTGCCACCAGCTTCCACTGGCAACCCACCGCCTATCATCTCCAAGGCTTTTATCCTGCGCCTGCCCAAAACAGCAGCTGTACAAGCTAGCTGGCAGACTGAGGACAAAGATAAGAAGACACAGACCGAGTCCTTACGGGACCGCAAAGAGCCAGAGTCTGCAGACCGGCCTCGGGCTCTGGGCGAGGCCCAAGACCTGGTCGCTTAAAAGCGATTTTTCAGGGGGCTTGACTTAAATCTGCCGGCATGGTAAATTATTGTTCGCTTTGAAAGAAAGCGTTACGGGCTCGTGGCTCAACTGGATAGAGTGACTGACTACGGATCAGTAGGTTGCGGATTCGAATTCTGCCGGGCCCGCCAGTTAAAACCCCCGAAACTTCATGGTTTCGGGGGTTTTCTTGTTGCTTGACGGCGTATATGATAGAATCTCTTAGTTATATAAATATCAATACTCGGCAAGAGCCCCTAGGAGGTAAACATGGCTTCAAACATTGAGAAGCTTGAAAATAACGAAGAAAAGCTGACTATTCAGGTTTCTAAAGAAGTCTTTTCCCAGGCTATGAACAAGGCCTACAACAAGAACAAGCAGTATTTTAATATCCCTGGCTTCCGCAAGGGCAAGGCTCCTTTCCCCATCGTACTTAACTACTATGGAGAAAGCGCCTTCTACGAAGATGCTATCGACTATGTCTTAGACGATGCCTACAAGGCTGCTCTGGAAGAGCACGATGCTAAGCCTTTCTCTCAACCGGAAATTGATGTGGAAGAGATCGGCCTGGACAAGGGCATGACCTTCACGGCCACCTATGCCCTCAAGCCGGTAGTTACTCTGGGCGAATATAAGGGCCTCAAGGCTTACAGACCTTCCACCGAAGTTGAAGAATCAGAAATTGACAAACAGCTGGACGATAAGCGTCTAGAGCTGGCTCGTCTGGTTCCTGTGGACCGTCCTGTTGCCGAAGGTGACTTTGTCCTCATTGATTATGAAGGCACCAAGGACGGCGTAGCTTTTGATGGTGGCAGCGCAGAGGATCATACTCTGGAAATTGGCTCCGGCCAATTTATCCCGGGCTTTGAAGATGGTCTTATTGGCCACTCCACCGGTGAAGAGCTTGACCTGGACCTGACTTTCCCCGAGCAATACCACAGTGAAGAACTGGCAGGCCAGGCCGTAGTCTTCCACGTAAAACTCAAGGAAGTCAAAGAGCGCCAGCTGCCAGATCTGGACGACGAATTTATCAAGGATATTTCAGAAGACTGCGATACCGTTGATGAATACAAGGCTGACCTGCGCAAGAAACTGGAAGACCAGCGTACCAAAGAGGCCGACCGCGAGTTTGAAGAAAACCTCTTAGACCAGATTGCTAAGAACTCCCAGTTTGAAATGTCTCACCTGCTGATCCATGATGAGATGAACAGACTCTTCCAGCAGCAGAGCCAGATGATGATGTACTACGGTATGCGTATGGAAGATTACCTCCGCATGATGGGTATGACCCGCGACCAGTACATGGCTGGCCTGCATGAGCCAGCAGAGCACAGCTTGAAGAAGGCCTATGTCTTAGAGGCTATCGCGGAAGCCGAAGGTCTGACTGCTACAGACGAGGAAATTGAGGAAGAAATCGCCAACTTGGCCACCGCTTACGGTATGGAAAAAGACAAGCTGGCAGAAACTATGGACGAAGATCAGCGCAAGAGCTTGGCTGACCAGGCCCGCCTCAAGAAGGCAGCGGAAATCCTGCGTTCCTATTCTGAAGCTACAGATGAACCTCCGGTAGACGAAGAAGCAGAGGAGGCTGATGCGGACGCTGAAAGCTCCGCCGGCCAAACTGAGGAAGCTGAAGCAGAAGGCCAGACCGACGAAGCCTAATCGGGTGGTTCTGCCTCGTAGCTAAAGAGTGCGGACTTGACCTAGGTTACGGCTGTCCTGTTAATTATCGTTAACAATAATGTCATACTTTGCTGGCCGGGGCTCATGTCCTGGCCACAATTTAGGAAGAGGATATGGTAGAGGAGAACTGAACCAGGAAAACTGGCAGAAAGGAATAATATGGAAGCAAATTTCCCTTTGCGTAATAACTTAGTACCCATAGTGGTTGAGCAAACCAATCGGGGAGAGCGGTCCTATGACATCTTCTCCCGCCTCTTAAAAGAGCGCATCATCATCTTATCTGACCAGGTGGACTCTGCGTCGGCCAGCCTTATCATGGCTCAGTTGCTTTACTTGGAAGCAGAAGATCCAGATAAAGACATCCAGTTTTATATCAACAGCCCCGGCGGAGAAGTTACCTCCGGTTTCATGATTTTTGACACCATGCAATATATCAAGCCTGATGTGCAGACGATTTGCATGGGCATGGCGGCCTCCATGGGAGCCTTCCTCCTGGCTGCCGGTACCAAGGGCAAACGCTTCGCCCTGCCAAACGCCGAGATCATGATTCACCAGCCCTTAGGCGGCGTCCAGGGCCAGGCCTCGGATATAGAAATTGATGCCAAGCGTATTCTGAAAATGAAGGACAAGCTAAACCGCATCCTGGCAGAACGCTGCGATAAACCATTAGAGGAAGTAGTCAGAGATACCGACCGCAACTTCTGGATGGATGCCGAAGAAGCTAAAGCCTACGGGCTGATTGACCATGTCATGGAAAAGAGGGAAGACTAATGTCTGACGATAACTACAAGGGCAAGGGGCATTCCAGACCTCCTCATATGCCGCCCTTGGCCTGCTCCTTCTGTGGTAAGACCGAGGGAGAAGTAGAGCGTTTGATCGCCGGTCGTGGTGTCTTTATTTGCAATGAGTGTGTAGAGCTTTCCCACGAGCTCTTAACCTCCGATCTGGGACCCTTGAGCGAAACCGGTAAATCGGGTTTGGGGTCTCTGCCTAAATTGATTCCGCCCAAGGAACTTAAGGCTGCTCTGGACGATTATGTTATTGGCCAGGAAGACGCTAAAAAGGTTCTTTCGGTGGCGGTATATAACCACTACAAACGAATTATTTCCCAAGAATACCGGGAGTCGGATTTGGATATTCAAAAGTCAAATATCCTACTCCTGGGACCTTCGGGTTCCGGCAAGACCCTCTTGGCCCAAACCTTGGCCAAGACTTTGGACGTACCTTTCGCCATCGCGGACGCAACCGCTTTAACGGAAGCCGGCTATGTGGGTGAGGATGTAGAGAATATTCTCCTCCGCCTCCTGCAGAATGCAGACTACGATATTGAGGCCGCGGAAAAGGGTATCATCTACATTGACGAGATAGACAAGATTTCTCGTAAGTCGGATAACCCCTCCATTACCCGAGATGTATCTGGGGAGGGTGTCCAACAGGCTCTACTGAAAATCTTAGAGGGCACCGTAGCAAACGTCCCGCCCCAAGGCGGCCGTAAGCACCCCCACCAAGATTTTATTCAAATAGATACCACCGGTATTCTCTTTATCCTTGGCGGCGCTTTTGATGGTCTGGAAAAGGTCATTGAGCACCGGGTAGCGGAGAAGACCATGGGCTTCGGCGCCAAGCTGCAGACAAAGGAAGAGCTTTCTACCTCTAACCTCTTGGCCCAGGTCCTGCCCGAAGACCTCCTGAAATTCGGCATTATTCCGGAATTTGTGGGCCGTATTCCCATGATTACCTCCTTGCAGGCCCTGGATGAACATGCCCTGGTGCGGATTTTGACCGAGCCTAAGAATGCCTTGGTCAAGCAGTACCAGCAGCTCTTTGCCATGGACAAGATCAAGCTGGAATTTACCGACGAGGCCTTAGAAGCTATCGCCCAAGAAGCGATCAAGCTCAAAACGGGAGCGCGAGCCCTGAGGTCTATTCTGGAAAACCTGCTCCTGGACCTCATGTTTGAGCTGCCCTCGCGGGAAGATGTAGGTAAAGTGGTAATTACAAGCGATACCGTTAAAGGCATTACGCCAGCCCAGGTAGAAGCCTTGGACGATAAGGACCAAGACAAGTTATTAGCATAGGAGTATTACATTGGATAAGCCAAGAATTGAGCGAGCTGTACGTGAAATTCTCCTCGCAGCAGGTGAAGACCCAGACCGTGATGGCCTCTTAGAAACTCCGGCTCGGGTAGCCCGCATGTGTGAAGAAATTATGCAGGGCCTGGAAAAAGACCCCCGTGATGACGTGAAACTATTTGTGGAGCCGGAATGCGATGAGTTGGTCCTGGTGAAGGATATTCCTTTCTACTCTCTTTGCGAACACCACCTCCTGCCTTTCATTGGCAAGGCTGCCGTAGCCTATATTCCTCGCGCCGGTGTGGTTTTTGGTCTGTCCAAAATTGCTCGGATTGTTGATGTCCTGGCCCGTAAGCCTCAGACGCAAGAGCGACTGACCTCACAGATTGCTGACATGATAGAAGAGACTGCGAACCCCTATGGCGTATGCGTGGTCTTGGAAGCAGAACACCTCTGTATGACTATGCGGGGAATTAAAAAACCCGGTTCTGTTACGGTATCCTCCGCTCTGCGCGGGGTTTGCAAAACCGACGCCCGGTCCCGGTCTGAGGCCCTAGGCCTTATGGGCATAAAAGTTTAGCCCCGGGCCAGCCTTGTGCAAATTTCTACCTTGAAATAGCTATGAATTTAGACTCTAGCGACCGCATTGTGCTGAAAGACATCCATGTATATGCCTACGTGGGTGTCTTGCCGCATGAGAGGGCAGAAGGACAGAACTTCTACCTAGACCTGGCCCTCTACCAGGGCTACAGCCGAGCGGGACTTACTGATAATTTAGACCACACCGTTTCCTACGCCGAGGTGGCCTTGCTTGCTAAGCAGGTTGCGGCTCAATCTTCCCGTCAGCTCTTGGAAGCCTTGGCGGAAGATATTGCCCGTGAAATTTTAGCTGCCTATCCCAGGCTATGCTGTGTGGAGGTTACGGTTCATAAGCCAGAAGCTCCCATTGAGACGGAATTCTCGGATGTGACCTATACCATCCGTCGCTACCGTACCTACCCGGTAAGATTGGGTCTGGGCTCTAACCTGGGTGACCGTCTGGCCTACATCCAGCAGGCGGTTGGCACCCTTAAGGACCACCCGCAAATCCACCACCTCCGCCTTTCTCGGATCTTTGAAAGCAAGGCTTGGGGACTGGAAGATCAGGCAGATTTTCTGAACGCCGTTGTGGCCTTTGAAACCAGCCTTAATCCCTGGGACCTGCTAGATCTCTGCCGTGACCTGGAAAAAGCTGCTAAGCGAGAGCGCAAGATCCACTGGGGTCCCCGGACCTTAGATGTGGACATCATTACGTATGGTGATTATCTTTCGACCGACCCTGATCTGGTTTTGCCTCACCCCTACCGTGAAGAACGCCATTTTGTCCAGCTTCCCTTCTATGAACTTGACCACCCTAGCCTGGAAAGGAGTCCTGACATGCGAGAGTTTTCCTCTGAACCTCATGGTCTGCTGGTAGTTGATTGTCAGCATGATTTCATATCTGGCAGCCTGGCCTGCCACAAATCGCAAGAGGCTGTAGCGGCCATCGTGGCCTACATGAATGCCCACCCTGACCTGCAGGTGGCCTATTCTCTGGACTGGCACAGCCCACAAAATGGCAGCTTCAAACGCAATGGTGGTATCTGGCCGGACCACTGTGTCCAGGACACCCTGGGAGCAGAGTTAGATCCCGCTTTCAGCAGTCAGGTACTAAATCCTGCCCAACGTCCGGGGGCCTTGACCAAATATTACAAGGGACGCGACGACCGGGTGGAGGAATATTCCGCCTTTGAGGCTAAAAGAGCTGATGGCAAGGCCATCCACGAAACCCTGCCTCGGAAAGTTACGGTAGTTGGCCTGGCCTCGGAATATTGTGTACGGGAGTCTATTCTGGCCCTGGCTAAGTCAGGTTTTGAGGTAGATGTTTACCTTCCTGGTGTGGGCTATGTAGATGAAAATGACCACACAAAAAATATCGCAGACCTAAAAGCCCAAGGGTTCTCTGTTTTTGCCTAGAGATCCAGCGACAAGGAGCAAGATAGATGGCTAACGAAACGCCGCAAACCAAACAAGCCCAAATCAAAGCCGAACTCAAGGAAACCAAGGTACGCACTTTTGGTGACCCTCAGCAGGCTAACCGCCCCGCCAAACCCAAAAAAGGGCAGAGTCAAGGACGCAAGCCGGGAGACCGCAATAACAGCCGTCCCAAGGCTGGGAGTCAGAACAAGAATAAGACTAAAGGCAGTCAAGACCGCCGCAATGCTGGACCCAACAAGAAGGGTCGAGCTGGCGGGCCTAACCCCAACCGCAAGCGCAAGGGCCGGCCTAACGGGTCGTCCGTACCCAAAAGCAAGCAGGCCGCGGAACAGTTAGAGCAAAAGACTGTAAAGTCGGCGGCCAGACAGGGCTCCGAAAAACGGACGGGAGAGAAGAATAACTCAAACAGCCGCAAGGGAGCTAAGCCTCCTGTCCAGACCGAGCCTCTGAAAGCGCAAACTCAAGTAGACCAGGTTAGAGTTGAAGCTCAGCTTGTGACCGATCCTGCCCCAGCAGAGCAGCCTGGCTCAGCCCCAGCCAATGAAAATATGGTCAAGAACGAGGTTCAGCCTGATAAGAAACCCCAGACCGAAGCCAGCAGCAAAAAAGACCGCCGGTCTAAATCCTGGCTGGAGATGACCGCGGTAGAGCTACGCCAAGCTAACGAGGACTTGGAAGAAGAAATTTTACAGAGCATCTCAGAAATTTCGCAAATCAAATTATACTAACCCTGCTTTAATGGTCTCTATGAAGCGGGTGTCTCAAAATCACGAAAGTGATAGGAGCACCCTCTTATCTGGGAGCCAGGACTCTACCTGTGGCTGCGGCCCTGCGAAAATTGCTGGCGCATCTTGCTAGCCAAGGCGGAGGAGTAAAGGAAGATTGGACTAGGCTGTTGCTCTTCTGTAAATCCTAGTTCGTGAAATTTCTTACAAATTTGCAAGTAGTGGAAGGGGGCTAGAGTCCAAACCACCCTCTACCTGCAGAAATGCCCACGCTGGCCACCCACTACTTGCAAATGTGCAGGGCGGCCCACCCATTAGCTGCAATTTTGACGGAGAATCC
>CAYNNG010000008.1:46144-63452 GCA_964398655.1 uncultured Oscillospiraceae bacterium | reverse complement strand
AGAATTTGAGAAACAGGGAGAATCTGCCGCACCCGCTGAGAAAAAATCAAAACCTGTTATTGATGTGTCAACTGACATGCAACAACTCTCATCGCTGGAGATTATGAATCTCTGCAATGTTAAACCGTGACTTCCGAACCATTTTTGAACCTGAATATCATTACATTGTCAGGTTTCACCATCACTTGGTCGATTACGGCAAGCCATAGTTTTTCATCAAACTCATCGATAGCTTGCGGCCGCTTTCGGACATCACGGATAAAGCCTTCGATAATTTTGCTCTTACCGAGTCGCTCCCGCTTGGCGGCATCCAACTCGTCGACCCGCTCCGTGGCTTTGCGGTGTCTCTCAAGGTAAGCATTGTTATGCTCCGCCCACTCCGTCTGATTGACGGCAGTTCGGGCGTTCTCGTAGATTGCCTTTCTGGACAGTTCGGTGACAACATCAATCTCACGGAACAATTCAGTAAGCTCTGCTTCAATCGCCATCGTATTACATAGGGTATCCTGTGCGAGTCGGCAATCCTCAATCAATCCGTCACGGTCATGCATCAGTTGGTTGAAGGCAGACAAGAACCTGTTCTTGATCTCCTGTTCGGTAAGGTGTGGCGTCTGGCAGCCCTTCCCGGGGTTCCCGAGCCGTTTGTATTTATCATTACACTGCCAGACCTCTTTACGGTAGGTTTTATCTCCCTTATAACTGCCCCAGACTTTCTTGCCGAAGCGGCCGCCGCAGTCAGCACAGATAAACCTTGACGCGAATATGCTCATGCTGCTCATGGGTCTGCCCAGGCTCTTGCGTCTCTCAATCTCAAGCTGAACGGCGTCAAACTCGTCAGGCTCGATAATGGCGGGATGGCTATTTTCTACATAATATTGTTGAACCTGCCCCATGTTTTTGATCATCTTCTTGGTCAAGAAGTCGGAACAGAACTTCTTTTGCAGCAGGGCATGGCCTTTATACTTCTCGTTGGTTAAAATGGAGCGCACGACGGCAGCCTGCCAGGTTTCCTTGCCGGCTGGAGACGGTATGCTGTGGGCGCCAAGGTATCTGGCGATGGCCGAGAAAGTCTTGCCTTCCATAAATAGCCGATAGATGAGCCGTACGATGTCCGCTTCGGCAGGGATGATTCGTGGCAAGCCATCCTCTCCCTTTTCGTAGCCAAGAAACTGCTTGTACGGAAGGCTGACCTTGCCGTCCGACATGCGCTTACGCTGACCCCAGGTTACATTCTCCGAAATGGAGCGGCTTTCCTCCTGCGCTAGTGAGGACATAATCGTAATGAGCAATTCACCTTTGGAGTCCAGCGTATGGTGTTAAACTGATAAAGGCAGATATGGTGACAACTCCATAGGGGTGTGCAAAAGCGGTGCATCTTTTAACGATTTGATTTGACCGGTGCATTTTATCAATAGTTAGTTCCTTTGCCAAAAAGAGAGCACTGAAAGGGGCTCTTTTAATTTACTACAACTGGTGCTGGTCATGCTTGGCGGACGCATTATCTCTGTAATTTGTTTTTTCCTGTTTTACAGACAAATTTGCAGCTAGTGGATGGGGCTCACAGAAAAATTTCAACTAGTGGGTGGTGTTGCATACAAGTTTTCAGGTAATGGGTGATTTGAGTGGCTGCTTGGGGAGAAGCACCTTCCACTACTTGAAAACTTGTCGGCGATTCGTAGAATCCAAATTTAGAGAAGATGCTCAGCTCAGATAAATCTTCCACTACTTGAAAATTTGCAGGAATTTTACCAACTCCAAATTTGCGAAAGTCTGCCACCTGCTGAATGATACTCTGATTTGAGCTACAATCTAGCTAGCCATAACTTTAGACAGAGGAGACTGTTCTATGTCTTGTGATCACTTACTCTTGGGTGCTAAGGGGGGCGGTGTGGCTTATGTCACTGGCCACCGTCACCCTGATACAGATAGTATTGTGTCAGCTATCGCCTATGCCCACCTCCGCCATAAGCAGGGAGCCAATATCGTGCCCTGCCGTCTGGGTGAGCTTACGCCGGAATCTGCCTATCTCCTTGAGCGTTTTAATCAAGCGGACCCCTTGTTAATTACCGATGCCCGGTCCCAGATTGATGAAACTGATTTGGATGATGGCAATGCCGTGAGCCCTGGTGATATTTTGCGTACAGTAGTGGAGAAATATGCCGACGGAGACAAGAAGGTCTTTACCGTTCAGGATTCCAAGGGTCGGCTGCTGGGAATGGTCACCAACTCATCTCTTAGCAAGATCTTGCTCTTAGATACGGAAAGAGCGATTGACCTCTTGGGTGAGACGCCGATTGAAAATATTGTGAAAGCCATTGACGGCAAGCTGATCTACGCCCCGGAAGAAACGGGCCATAACGGTAAAGTTTCTATCATTGCCCTCTCCGCCAACAACCTCAAATTCTATGACTTGGAGGGCAGGATCGTGATCTTGGGCAACGACACAAATGCCCAGCTAGAGGCCATCCGTAAGGGTGCAGCCGCTTTGGTTTTAGTGTGGACCAAGGAGATTGCCCCTATGGTTATGCAGGAGGCCAGGGCCAAACAGTGTGCCCTCATCCTCTCGGGCCACGGGGCCATGAATACTTCACGCTATATCTACTATGCTATCCCGGTCTCGGCCGTCATGGAGAAGGATACGATCGCATTCAACAATGCAGAGTTCGTGGACGATGTACGGACCAAAATGCTGCAGAGCCGGCACCGGGCCTATCCTGTGGTGGATGAAGAAAACCGCGTCTTAGGCCTGACTTCCAGATACCGCGTCCTCAATGCACCCAGACGCCGCTTCATTCTCGTGGACCACAATGACTCCCAGCAGTCTGTGCCCCATATTGATAGAGGGGAAATTGTGGAAATTATTGACCACCACCGCCTGGGCGACCTCACCTCGGATAACCCCATATATGTACGCAACGAACCTGTCGGAGCTACGGCCACCATTATCAGTGAGATGTTCTTAGAGCAGGGCATCGAGCCGGACAAGGATATTGCTGGTTTGTTACTCGCGGCCATTATTGCCGACACCTTAAACTTTAAGTCTCCTACGACCACTGCCCAGGATGTGCGTTTGGCTAAGCATTGGGCAGAGTATACTGACCTGGATCCTGCGGAACTTGCGGCGGATATCTTTGCTGCTTCTTCCCAGAAACTCCTGGAAGATCTGGATAAGCTCATTCGCAATGACATTAAGGAATACCAGGTAGGGGACAAGAAGGTCCTGATTTCCCAGCACACCATGTACCGCTTGAATGAAGCTAACTCCATTACCGGCCATATGGAAGAAAAACTGGAAGAAGAAGCGGCTAAGGAAGGAGCCTATCTCTGGGCCATGATGTTTACCTCGGCCCGAGATTCCGGCTCGATCTTCTATGCGGGGGGACCGGGTAAACAAATCATTGAGTTGATCTTCCCCAACAAGGCAGGAGAAGCCCATACTTTCCAAGCAGGCGTAGTTTCGCGTAAAAACCAGGTCATGCCTAAGCTCCTCCAGTACCTGCGGGATAACAACGCCTAAGTTCTAACTAGTGTTTGGCTAGTTCTCGTCTTTTACAAATTAAGCAATAGGCCAGCCCTGAGTTCTTCAGGAGCTGGCCTATTTTTAGCTTGCCTGTATGAAAAGTTTTAATCCAGATAGCCCTTCTTATAGAGGATCCGCGAAACCCCTAAGGTGATCAGGGCGGATACCGGGACTAAGACACTCACAGCCCCCGCCAGTTGGGGGAAGAGCAGGAAAACCAGGAGCATAATAGCGATTGGCGCTACGGCGATTTTCCAATCCTTGGCAATGAAGACCACGCCCAAACCGCCGAAAAGGGCAGGCAGGATGTTGTCAAAAGCCGGAGCCAGAACGGGGGATTCCAGGACTGGCTGCAGCTGGGTGAGCAAGAGCATGCCAATGAAGAGTATGAGGGTGGTCACGATAGAGCTGATGGCAATCGCGATAGTCGCGATAACTTCTCCCTCGGGCGTATTAGCTTCAGTTTTGCTGACCTGCTGGGCCCGAATAGCCGCAGGAACCTTCATGGCGGTAAGGTTGCCGGTGACAAAGCCCAGGTAGGCACCGCCTGAACCCAGCATGGGCCCAAAAGTTAAGGCCTCGATAATGCCCACGGTCCAATAAATGGGTGCGACGCCCAAAAGTCCCTTAAACACGGGCCACCAGCCCGGCCAGGCATCAAAATGGATGCATAAAACTAAAGGGTAGGAAATAAACATGATCAAGGCCAGGACCAAGGAGACCCTGCCCCATACGTGTACGCGCTCGCGGTAATTTTGCGCTTGTTTTAATTTAGTCATGAGTCAGCTCCTTTAAAGATTTCCCGTAATCCAGGAGGTTAGGGGAATAGCAAAAGCCATGGCGGCCAACATAGATAAGGGCATGGCGTAATTCTCCAGCCAGGTCCATTTGAGTTTCTTGACCAAAAGACCGATAACCATCATGACCAAGGCGGAAAAGAGCATGACGAATACGGGGATCCAGCCCACAAGTCCGGACCGGATATCGGAAAAAACCATGCCCATAAAGGCGGCGATCATGCCTAAAAAGAGGGAATCCATCATAATCTGGCTCCACTTTTGGTCCTTGGTTTTGACCTTATCCAGGCCCTGTTCCATCTTCTTTTGGAAGAAAAGAATGACCAAGATCCCCGAGAGGATACCCAGTGTCATAACCCAAGCAATGGTGGCATAGACTTGGGGATCGGTAACTGTTTGGTTAAGGGGGATGTCCATGGCCTTGGCTGCGGAGCTGGCAGCGGGTAGTTCATAGGTTAGGGCTCCCAGGACGGACAAACGCATCCAGGGGAGGGGCAGACCCAGGAATTTGGACAGAGTGACCAGGCCTAGCAAAATAGCAACTGCGGGAGCGACCGAAAATACCGCAGACCCCACCATGACCTTGCGCAGGACGTTGCTGGCCAGACCTAAACGTCTGGCCTCTTTATAGGCCTTGATCAAAAAGAAAACAGATTGTCCCAGCACGAAAAGGATGACCAATCCCGCCAAGGCAAAGAAAAGAGGGTGATTAACATTAAAATCCATAATTTATCTCCTAGTGCTAATAGTGCTAATAGTGTTAATTAGGCCGGCAGCTGGCGCAGAAAAGCTTCGTAGAAGTTGAGCATATTCTCTAGGTTGTCATAGGAAAGGAACTCGCCTGTGCCGTGCATTAGCTTGAGCTCTGCCCCGGTAAGATAGGCAGGCATAAAGCGGTAACTGGCCTCTGCTACCTCTTCATAGTGGCGGCAGTCTGTACCCCCGGTCATGAGGTAGGGCAGAGGCAGGGCCTCTGGAAATACCTGAGCAATGGCTGAGGTCAAGTGCTGATAGGCCTGGCCATCAATGGAGGCAGCTTTAGTAGGATTTTCACCAGCCAAAACTTCGAGGCTGAAGTCATGGCCCAGCGACTTAAACCATTCGCTCATCTTAGCTACGCTGTCTCCCTGCAGGATACGTACATTGGCCACGCAGCTGGCATCTAAAGGCAGTACGTTGGGGGCTTGACCACAGTCCGCCATGGTAAAAGCCACCGTAGTTCTCAGCATGGCCTGAGTTTGAGGATTCTTGGCTAAAATTTTCTTGAGCAGAGGGGCAAAAGTCTGGGGATGGCTGGCGGCAAAACCTGCCAGGCCAGGCATTTCGGGGGCTATAGTCCTCAGCATTTGCTCAATTAAGGGAGTCAAGCGATAAGGCTGGGGTTGGTTTTCCACATCATGGATAAAGGCCGCCATTTTGCCCAAGGCGGTGTGGGCAGGTGGGGTAGCCGAGTGGCCCTCTGCACCCTTAAAGCTAAAGCGGAAGGAGGAGTTGCCTTTTTCGGCCAGACCAATTACAGCTACCGGACGCGCAATCCCCAGAGAGGAGCCCTCGGAGACGGCCCCGCCTTCATCAAGGACGCAAGCGAAATGGATATTTTGTTCCTTAAAGTAACTGGCGATCTGCCCGGCCCCCTTGTAGCCGTTGCACTCTTCATCAAAACCAAAGGCCAGATAAACATCTCGGGCAGGTTTGAAGCCTTCCGCTAGTAGGGTTTCTACACTCTCTAAAATGGCAATCAGCGAGCCCTTATCGTCTAATGTACCTCTGCCCCAGATACGGTCCTGGTCCTGGTAGCCAGAAAAAGGCGGCTGAGGCCAACCTTCCTCCAAGACGGGGACTACGTCGTAGTGGGCGGTTAAAAGATAGGGCAGGTGTGGATTTTCTGGATCTCCCGGCCAATAGAAAACCAGACCGTGGCCGTTGACTACGGTCTTAGTTAGGTGCTGATGCACCAAGGGATAGGCTTCACTCAGAAAATGCTCAAAAGCGGTAAAGCTATCCAAGTCCATGTCCGCGAGATCATAATGCGAGATCGTGGGAAAAGATACAGCCTGGGATAAATTATCCTTGGCACGTTTAAGATTAGGCATAAGCAACCTCCACTTCCTAGCTGGAACTTGTCGCCAGCAGTAACAGGGTCTGCTTATAATTATGCCAGAACAGTAATCAGATTTTAAAATAAATTCTGCAGAGGGTTGTTGCTGTGCAGATTGGATTCAAAGACCGCCATATCCCATTGACTGATAATTGCTTGCCCCAAGGCCAGGTCGCGGTAAATACCGTAACGTTGGAAAAACTCAGAGCCGGTCAGACCAGAATCGCGCAGATATTTGATGATAGAGGACATGAAATGCCGGGTATTGGGCAGACTAATCTCCGAAATGAGGTGGACAGATTCCCAGTCAAAACGCTCAGGCCCGAGCACTAGGCCCTGGTAGTCCAGATCTGCCAGATTTTGGGGCCGGGGATTCTTGTCTTCTAAAATCTCGCATAGCAAGGCTAGACCCTTTTGGACCGTAGACCGGGGATAGGCGTATTGCAGGGTGATCCAACCCTGCAGATAAAGGTATTTACTGGCCCGGAGGGCAATAATGCGCAAAAGCTTGTCTATGACGGAGCCGGTTTTCAGGCTGGCCAGACTGGGGAAGAGAATGGCCAGGTCTTTGGTAGACAAGCTGGAGGCAAAGCGCCGGAGCGCTTGTTCGTTATGGCAGGCTTGAACCTGGCTGAGCAGCCAAGTCTGGTGCTCTGGCTTTTGCCTCAGTTGAATTTCCTTGGGCAGAGGGAATTGCCCACGGCTGAAGACCAAAGCGTCTTGCAGGCTGCTAAAGCGGCCTTGGCCTAGTTTGCGGGTGCCGGGCTTGCGGTTCTGCTCCAGAATTTGCCGGGTCCCTTCCTTGACTTGGCGGGATTGGTCTGGAGAGAGCTGGCTCTTAAATCTGTTGGAAGACGGGGACCGGACAGGAAGCGGAGTTCTGCTAACAGGGGCAGGTGCCAGCGGTGGAGACGCGGGCTTGCTCTGCTTGGAGGGAACAGCTTCCATAGGCTGGGAGCCGGAGCCCGCGTGGTCCTGTGGATTTGGGGCTAAACGCAGCTTGAGCGGACGCAGCATGGGGTGGTCTTGCAGGTCCTGTTTAGCAAATTCAGTCTTCTCTTCTACCTGGGCAGGCTCAAGGTCAGGAGCTGGAGGCTGGGTAGGGGAGGTAGGGGAAGCTTGTGTGGCAGGCTCTGCGGCTGCTCCGTCTTGCGAGGCATCTCCCTTTGCCAGGGCCTCTAGATTGGCAAAGAGCTCCTGCACGAGACCCTGGTCTCCGCCGAAACGATCTGCCAGATTGGCCTGGCGGATATGGAGCTGGTCGCTGGCCTCCTCCTCGGCTTCTGAGGCCAAAAGCTGGCGGGCCATCTGCTTCATGGGAGAATCAGGCTCTGTGTGTTGAATATCTTGTCTATCTCGCCACATATTCACTTGCTAGCTTTTGATCTGTTTTAGTGCCGCGGGCAGGGCATCAACGGCATCACGCAGGGCAGAAGCCGTAAAGAGCAGGCGCTCCACCACTTCGGCCAGGCTTTGGTCAAAGTTTTGCAGGGTATCCTGCACATATTTGGCAGATTCCTGGGTAAAGCTGGCGGATGAGGTCTTGATACCCTGGTCAATCTCTTCCAGGTTGGCAATCAAGGAGGAAAGCTGACGACTGAATTCTTCAAACTGCTGCTCTTGTTCCTGCTTGAGGCGTCCTGCTAATTCAATAGATTCGGATGAGGCTTTCAGACCGTGGGAGAAAACCTGCAGGGCATCACGCATGGCAGAGGCAAGGTCCTTAATGCGGTCGGCCAGTTCTTCTTCTTTTCCGGAGAAAGATTGCGACATCTTGGCGCCAGTTTCGGACATGACGGCAACGTTCTGGGAAACTTCGGACATTTCATTTGCCAGATCGTTTTTGGCTGCGGTCATAAGCCTGAGAGACTGAGAAATCTCCTGATTGAGCCGGGCATTATATTCCCGGTTGCTATTGAGGACTGTAACCGATTCTTGAATAAAGTCTCTGGTCTTGCCCATTAATTGGTTGAGGCCCAGTAGTTCTTGACGGAGAGGACCTAAATGGCGGGCCAGATTTTCGGACAGCTGGCCAGAAAAATCGCCCGCGAGTTTTTCCATGCCTGTCATTTGTCTTTGGTCTAAGTTGCGGGCCAGGTCACCCAAGGCCTCCGTAGCTTGTCGGAGCGGAGGAGCGACCTCCTGGCTCATAATTTGACGAACAGACAGGCAAATACCCTGGGCAAAGTCGGCCTGGGCCATCTGGGCCGTGGTGTCTTCCAGACGTTTGACCGAGTCGTTAAGCTGGGATTCGTGGTCCAGCATTTCGTCAACTAGCAGGGCCACGCCCTGCTGACTGTTATAGATGGGCAGAGCCTTGGACAAGGCGCAATAGATCCTTTGGTATTTTTCTGTGAGGACCAAGCGGAGTTCTAAGATAGAGTTTGCCAGAAAGAGAGAAGAGGCCAGGCCTACTACCAGAGGAATAAGAGCCAAAGCGGGCATGAAGCCGGAAGGCACCGACCTCAGGTAAACAAAAAGTGCCGTAGCGGCCAGAATAGCCACCGAGAAAATTAAAATTGGCGCTCTAAAGCTTAGAAGATTCTTAATTTGAGGCCCCTCTAAGCTCTGCGGGTTGAAGTAGGTTTCCAGGGGAGGAAGCCAGCGGCCCTTGAAGAAGGTCTTACTATCCTCAACTAAGTCCTGCCAGGCTTGAGAGAGAGCTTCATCTTCCTCTTGCTCTATCACCTTGCCCACAGCTTCTAAGTTCTGGATAGAATTGGGACGGACCTCCCGCAGGTCAGCCTCCCAGTCTTCCGCTTGAGCCAGACTATCGGCCCTAATCCGGGAAATCCGGGTTAAATAAACTGCGCTCAAAACAATTAAGAGAAATGGAATAACTAAGGCAAAGAAGATAATCATTATGGTCACAATAAGCTCTCCATTTGCCAGAAGCAGCATCGGTAAAAAGTGCATGGCACAAAGCCTCCTTGTGTTTTTCCCAAACTTTAACTATTACATTAAGTGGATTATAACATGCGGAGGTGCAGAGTTCTCTTCCCGGCCTGAGGAGGCGACGCCCGTTGACACTAAAACCCCACTTCACTAGAATATCTAAGTATTATTTAAGTTTCTTGGCCAGCAGAGTAAAAGAGGTGTATCACAGTGTCTACCAAATATATTTTTGTCACCGGAGGCGTGGTTTCCGGCCTAGGTAAGGGGATTACCGCAGCTGTTTTAGGCGGACTCTTAAAGGCTAGAGGCCTGAGTGTCCGCAACCAAAAGCTTGATCAATATATCAATGTAGACCCCGCTCTGATGAGCCCCATTCAGCACGGGGAAATTTTTGTGACCGAAGATGGTTCCGAAATGGACGTAGATATCGGCCACTATGAGCGTTTTACCGATGTCGATCTTAACCATGAATCCGATATTACTTCCGGCATGGTATACCGGGATGTCATTGAGCGGGAGCGGGCCGGGGGCTACAATGGCCGCACCGTGCAGATTGTGCCGCACATCACTAATGAACTGAAAGAGCACATGTTTGCCATCTCTTACCAGGACAACCCGGATGTCTGCATTATCGAGATCGGGGGTACAGTTGGCGACATGGAAGGCATGCCCTTCTTGGAGGCTATTCGCCAGGTATCCTACCAGGTTGGCAGGGAGAACTGCATTTTCCTCCACCTGACCCTCTTACCCTACTTAAAGAATTCCTATGAAATAAAGACCAAGCCCACCCAGCACAGTGTACAAAAACTGCTGTCTTATGGTATCCAGCCTGATATCTTGGTTTGCCGCACGGAGGTGCCCATTGATCAGGATATCCGGGACAAGCTGGCCCTCTTCTGCAATGTGCCCAGTAATTGTGTAATTGAAAATATTGATATGGACACGGTCTATGCCCTGCCCCTATATTTTGAAAAACAGGGTTTGACGGACCGGGTCTGCCAGAAGCTTGGTATGGCTCAGTTTGTTGAGCCTGACCTCAGCCCTTGGGAGCAGCTCTTAGACAAAATCCGCGCCTCCAGACACAGCCTGCGCTTTGCCATCACCGGCAAGTATGTAGAGCTGCCAGATGCCTATTATTCTGTCATGGAAGCTCTGGAGCACGCCTGCATTGAGAAGGAACAAAAAATGGAGCTGGTCTGGGTAGACTCGGACGGCTTAGAAGACAAAACGGACGAAGAACTGGCGGAAATTTATCAGGGCTGCCACGCCATCCTAGTACCCGGAGGCTTTGGTCCCCGCGGTATGGAGGGAATGATCCGGGCCTGCCAATACGCCAGAGAACAGGAGATTCCCTTCCTCGGCCTGGGTCTGGGGATGCAAATGGCTGTGGTAGAGATTGCCCGCAACTTGGCGGGAATCAAAGATGCCCACAGTGATGAATGTGAACACGCCTGTTCCGATCTCTTTTACTATTACGGCCTGACCTCAGAGCTTAAGCAAGATCTGGCCAATATCCCCTTGACGGACCAGCCCATGCGACGGGGCGGCTATCCTATGACCTTGAAGGAAGATAGTTTATTAGCTAAACTCTACGGTCAGACTGAAGTTAGCGAACGCCACCACCACCGGCGAGAGTTTAATCCCGCCTATCAAGGCCCCCTGCTGGAGACAGGCTTGTCCTTTGCCGGAGCTTCACCTGATGGACAATTCCTTGAAGCCGTAGAGTGGCCTGGCCATCCTTTCTACCTGGGACTGATCTCCCACCCCGAATTTAAATCCCGTCCCCTGAAACCGCATCCGGTTTTCCGGGGCCTGATCGAAGCCGCCTTACAATATCGACAAAAACAAGCAGAATAAGGAGTGATTTATGGCTTACGTTTTTGAAGACCTGTCTCGTACCTTTAGTGAATTCCTCTTGGTCCCCAACCTCAGTGATGAGGAATGCATCCCGGAAAACGTTTCCCTGACCACAGACCTGGCTCGCTACCGCAAGGGAGAAGAAGCTAGCAGACTTCAGCTAAATATTCCTTTTACCTCTGCCATTATGCAGGCGGTTTCCGATGACCAGATGGCCATTGCCCTGGCCCGTAGCGGTGGACTTTCCTTTATCTACGCTTCTCAGCCCATCGAGTCCCAAGCGGAGATGATTCGTAAGGTCAAGCGTTACAAGGCAGGTTTCGTGAGTTCCGACTCCAACCTCACCCCTGACCACGACTTAGCCGATATTTTGGCTTTAAAGCAAAAATCTGGTCATTCAACCGTGGCGATTACCGATGACGGCAGTTCACACGGCAAACTCTTGGGCCTGGTGACCTCCAGGGACTACCGTATTTCCCGCTTGTCTCCTGAGACCAAAATTAAAGAGTTCATGACCCCTATGGACCAATTGATCTGCGGCCAAGATGGTCTGACCTTGAGCGAAGCCAACGACATTATTTGGGACAATAAGCTGAACCAGCTGCCCATTATTGACGCAGATGGTCACTTAGTTTCCTTAGTTTTCCGGAAAGACTACGATGCCCATAAGGAAAACCCCGATGAACTCCTTGATAGCCAAAAGAGCCTCATGTGCGGCGCGGGTATTAACACCCGTGACTACGCAGACCGAGTACCTGCACTGGTGGAAGCTGGGGCGGATGTCCTCTGCATTGACTCCTCTGATGGTTTCTCTGTTTGGCAGAAGAAGACGATCGATTGGATCCGTGAACACTACGGCCACGAGGTGATCGTGGGCGCAGGCAACGTGGTAGACGCTGAAGGTTTCCGCTACTTGGCCGAGGCCGGCGCCGATTTCGTAAAGGTCGGTATTGGTGGCGGCTCCATCTGCATCACGCGTGAGCAAAAGGGTATTGGCTGCGGCCAAGCTTCCGCGGTAATGGCGGTGGCTAAGGCCCGTGATGAGTGGCTCGCCGAGACCGGCGAGTACATCCCCATTTGCTCCGACGGCGGTATTGTCTACGACTACCATATGACCTTGGCCCTGGCCATGGGGGCAGACTTCCTCATGTTGGGCCGTTACTTCTCCCGCTTTGATGAAGCCCCGGGCCAACGCCTGGTTTACAAGGGCAACTATGTGAAGGAATATTGGGGTGAAGGTTCCAACCGGGCGAGAAACTGGGCCCGCTATGCAGATACTGGGGCCACCACCATGCACTTTGAGGAAGGTGTAGATTCCTACGTCCCTTATGCGGGTTCACTCAAAGATAACTTGGAGACCTCCATGGCCAAGATTATTGCCACCATGGTATCCTGCGGTTCAAAATCTATTGAGGAGCTGCAGCATAAGGCCCGGCTCGTAGTTGTGTCCCCCACCTCCATCGTTGAGGGCGGAGCCCACGACGTAATTCGCAAGGAAAACGACAGACACGCGTAAGTGTGCTAAGACCAGAAGACAGTTCCAGAAGATCACAATTCTTCTGGTTAGAAAGAGTAAAGCATGAGTAACGAAATGTTTGAAATGACCCCGGATGGTATTCGGGAGCTTCAAGACGAATTAGAAAAACGTAAAACTGATATATCTATCGAAATCGCAGAACGCCTTAAAGAGGCCAGGGCCCAAGGCGACCTCTCGGAAAACTCCGAGTATGACGATGCCAAAGAAGCCCAGACCAACAACGAACTGCGGATAGCGGAGATTGAAAAGATCCTGAAAAACGCGAAGGTCATTGAAAAATCCGACATCCTGAAAACCAAGGTTTCCCTGGGCCAAGTGGTAGAACTTCTGGATATTGAAGATGATGAAAGCCAGGAATATATCCTGGTCAGCCCGCATGAAGAAGATATCATGAAGAATAAGATTTCTTCCGATTCTCCGGTAGGCGCAGCCATCCTGGGCCACAAGAAGAACGATATCGTGGAGGTAAAAACTCCGATCGGGATTATCCGCTACAAAATTTTACGGATTGGGAAGAGCAACTAGTTTGATTTTACTGCCGGCCAGGCAGTGAGCAGCGCTAAACGACTTAGCGCAGATAACCGCCAGTTAAGGAGCATAAAATGAGAGAAGATTTACCCAATTGGGGTGAGCAGGAGCAGCAGCGCTTAGATAAGCTGGAAGCCATGGAGGTTGCTGGCACTAAGCCCTACGAGATTACCAAGGTTGACCAAGAAGTCCACAGCCAAGATATCTTAGACCATTATGACCAGTACGAGGGCAAGGTGGTCAAAGTCGCTGGCCGCATTATGTCCAAACGCGGCATGGGCAAGGTTAGCTTTTCTGACCTGCGGGACCGCGCTGGAAAAATCCAAATTTTCTCCAAAATTGATGCTTTAGGCGAAGAAGCATACCAGTCTTGGCTCAACCTGGACATCGGGGATTTAGTCGCCGTAGAGGGTGAAGTCTTTACCACCAAGCGGGGAGAAATCTCCATCCGCAGCCACAACTACCAGCTCCTGGCTAAGTGCCTGCGTCCGCTGCCGGAAAAATTCCATGGCCTGCAGGATGTGGACACTCGTTACCGCAAGCGCTATCTGGACTTAATTGTTAACCCGGAAGTCCAGGACACCTTTAAGAAGCGCTCTAAAATTATCTCCACGATCCGTCAGGTTTTAGACCAGCGGGATTTCATCGAAGTGGAGACCCCTTTGCTCAATACCATCGCCGGCGGTGCCACGGCGCGTCCCTTTGTGACCCACCATAATGCACTGGATATGGACCTTTTCCTGCGTATTTCTCCAGAACTCTACCTTAAGCGCCTGATCGTCGGCGGTTTTGAGAGGGTTTACGAGCTGGGCCGCAACTTCCGCAACGAAGGTATTGATACCAAGCACAACCCAGAGTTTACCATGATAGAACTGTACCAAGCCTACACCGACTACCATGGCATGATGGAGCTGACAGAAGTCCTGATTTCAGAAGCCTGCAAGGCGGTTAATGATGGCAAGCTGCAAATTCGCTATGGCGAACAAGACCTGGACCTCACCCCACCCTTTAAGCGCCAGACCATGCGGGAAGCGATTATTGAGCACACCGGAGTGGATTTTGCCCAGGTGGAGAGCTTAGAACAAGCACGCGGGCTGGCGGCAGACCATGGCCTGACCGACCTGGGTAACGCCCTGGGTGTAGGGGACATCATGAATCTATTCTTTGAGGAATTTTGCGAAAGCAAGCTGATCCAGCCGACTTTCATTTATGACTACCCCATTGAGGTTTCACCCTTGACCAAGAAGAAGCCGGGTTCCGATTCCATTGTAGAGCGTTTCGAATTGTTTATCTGCGGTATGGAGTACGGCAACGCCTATTCTGAGCTTAATGATCCCCGTGACCAGCGCCAGCGCTTTGAAGACCAGCTGAAACGCCGCCAAGGCGGGGATGAAGAGGCCAACCTGCCTGATGAAGACTATGTGCAGGCTCTGGAATATGGCCTGGTGCCCACAGGCGGCCTGGGTATTGGTATCGACCGCCTGGTTATGCTCTTGACCAATAACACAAGCATCCGCGACGTCCTGCTGTTCCCCACCATGAAGGCCCTGGGTGACTAGCATGGACCCTGACTCGTGGGGTGACATATTAACTTTAATTCTCTGCCTGGCGGGAGCGGCTTACTGCGCTTCCGCAGAAATTGCCTTTGCTTCGCTTGATCTCTTTCGCCTCCAAGAACTGGTAGACGATGGGGACAGGCGGGCTCTTAAGGCTAAGTATGTGGTTGATAACTTTGACCGCGCCTTAGTTACCATTCTTATTGGCAATAATATCACCCACATCGCCTTTGCCGCAGTGGCTACAGCTATGGCAGTGGAACTTTTTGGCCTGGGGGCTGTAGCCCTTGTGACTTTGCTCTCCACCATTTTAGTTTTCTTTTTCTCCGAGCTTTTGCCTAAATCCTATGCCAACGGCTCCTTTAACTATGCCCTGGCGATAGCGCCCTCACTCTATTGGCTGATGCAGATCTTCCGCCCCTTGAGTTTTATTTTTTCTGGAATTTCCGAGTTTATCTCCCGGCTCTTTAAAGGCAAAGAAGAACCGGATATCTCTGAAGAAGAATTCCGCAATATTGTAAAAGCCGTGACGGAAGAAGGCAGCCTAGGCGAGCAGAAGGAGCGGCTCCTGAACTCGGCTTTAGCCTTTGATGACCTCTTGGTTCAAGACGCCTATCAACCCCTGGAAAAACTCGACTCAATTAATCTTGACGATTCTTTAGACAATATTTTTCACCATATTAAGTCTTCATCATTTTCCCGCCTGCCTGTTTACCAGGGTAAAGAGAATCATATTATCGGCATTATCAATGCGAAAACTTTTTTAAAAGCCTATATCACCGGTGAACATATTAACCTGCGTGAGCAGATGTATGAGCCCCACAAGGTAAGTTTTGAGATGCCGATTGATAAGCTTCTGACACAGATGTCCAGCCAGCGCAGCCACATTTGCTTGGTTGTGGATGACCTGGGCCGTACCCGAGGCATCATTACCCTAGAGGATATTTTGGAAGAGCTGGTCGGGGAGATCTGGGATGAAACTGACTTGCAGACCAGTCAAGCTGTCCGCTTATCGGGTCAAAACAAGCAGCTGGGTAAGTCGGGTAGGGGAGCGTAACTCTTATGGCCATAATTGGTATTGTGATTTGCATTATCCTTTCCGGCTACTTTTCAGCTTCCGAGATTGCCTTTGCTTCTGCCAACAAACTCCGCCTGCGCACCAAAGCGGAGGCGGGCAATAAACGAGCAGACCAAGCCTACCGGATTGTGGAAGACTTTGATGAAGCCCTGTCGGCAATTTTAATCGGCAACAACTTGGTGAATATTGCTGCTTCCTCTATCACTACGGTGTTAATTATGGAGCTGGTTGGCCGGTCTGGGACTGCGCTTGCTACCGCAATCATGACGGTGATAATCCTGATTTTTGGCGAGATCACCCCGAAAATTTTAGCCAAGCAGTATGCTGACCGCTATGTCTTATTTTCTGTGCGGCCTCTGTCTGTAATCATGGTGATTCTGCGCCCCCTCAATAAGCTGGTCCTCTTCCTGCTCAAGCAGATTGCTAAAATCTGGCCTCCCCCGCAAGACCTGCAGACCGTGACTCAGGCGCGCCTGTCTTCCATCATCGACAAGGTAGAAGATGAGGGTATCTTGGACGAAGATGCCTCCGACCTTCTGCAGTCGGCTTTAGATTTCCCCGACATTGAGGTAGGGGAAATTGTCACACCACGAGTTGATATGTACATGCTGGACTTGGATGATGACCTGGATACGATCCTGCAGGAGATTGAAGATTCGCCCTATACCCGGCTCCCGGTCTATGAGGAAACCCCAGATAATATCTTGGGTATCTTGCATGTGACCAAATTCCTCAAATATCTGGCAGATCATCCTCGCTTGACCAAAGAGGAGTTTAAAGCACAAATTACGGACGATATTGGCATCAACGAAAGCATGAAGCTCCCCAAGGTTTTCCAACTCTTAAACCAAGGCGAAGGACAAATGGGCATTGTCGTAGATGAATATGGCGGTACCGTGGGCTGTGTAACTATTGAAGACCTGCTGGAAGTCCTGGTAGGAGATATCTGGGACGAATACGATGAGGTATCCAAGGAAATAGAGAGCTTGGACGATCACAGCTATATCGTGGAAGGCTCCATGACGCTAAGAGAATTTTGTGAAGAGCTAGACCTGGATTATGAAGACTACGAGGGTGAATATAATACCCTGGCCGGCTACCTGCTCGAGTTATTCGGCCGTTTCCCCATGTGTGGTGAAAGCATCCAAGAAGGCCAGCTGCTCTTTACGGTACTGGACTGTGACCAAACTAAAATTAACAAAGTAAAGGTAGAATTTGTCACCGCATCACAGGAGCCGACAGGCTTGAATGACTAAAGCTAACTGTTAGCTAACAATTAACTTAACGCGGATTTTACATAAACTTTATACAAGCCTAAAAGACCTTTACTATTCTGGATTTAGCCAAGGACAGGACGTCCTTGGCTAAATGCTGAAAAAGAGAAAGTAGAGCGTCTTCATGGACAAATCCCCAGATAAAAGGGGCGGCAGTCGGCCCTTGGG
>CAYNNG010000008.1:20385-46044 GCA_964398655.1 uncultured Oscillospiraceae bacterium | reverse complement strand
CCTTTATCGGCCCCAGCATCAACCCCTTCGATTCCACACGTACTCTGACCTCTACCATGCTGTCAGGCTTCCATGAAACCTCAGGCCTGGACTATGACATCCGTTTCTCCGTTGGTATTGTGCTGATTATCTTGATCTTAATTACCAATGCGGGAATTTACTTCCTCAAACGGAAATTTGCAGGGGGCATGAAAGATGAGTAAGTCACGTTTGATTAAAGACCGCCTAGTTTTAGCTTTTTCTTGGTTTTTCTCGCTGATCTCTGTATTTGTCCTCGTAGCCATCCTGGTATTCATTTTTCGGACGGGTTTTGAAGACCTCTCTTGGGACATGATTAAAGGTGACTATAACTCTAAAAACGTGATTGCCCGGGTGGAAGATCCTGAGCTGGCTAAGGTGGGGAATTTTCACGCGCCCATCAGCCTGCCTACGGGTACCTACTACTCACGCAAGTTTGGCCTCGCCCTGCAGGATGGCTTGGACAAAAACAAATCTAAAGTTGTGACCGTCTATGCCATAGATCCTGATTCACCTTTAATGCACGCTGAATCCATTACCGCTGGCCAAGAGGGCCAGCTGATGCAGCCGTTCCCCGGCATGGTTTTGAAAAAATTAACCTACCTGGATGCAGAAGGCAACAAGGGCCAAGTTGGGCCCCAGGTGCAGAAGAACGCACAAAAGTCTGTAGCCGAACTCGACCAGAGAGCCGTGGCCTTCTATGAATACTTTGGTCAAACCAAGGGTGGCGGTATCCGTGGTTCCATGATCACTTCCGTGATGCTGATCGCGATTACCCTAGTGGTAGTGCTGCCTATCGGTATCTGCGCAGCCATTTGGCTGAACGAGGTAGCGGCCAAGAACCGCTTTACAGACATGATCCGCACCGGCATTGATATGCTGGCCGGTATACCTTCGATTATCTTCGGCTTGATGGGTATGACCATGCTTTACCCCATCACCGCGGCCTTCGGCATTCAAGGACAGTCTATCGTCTTAGGCGGTCTAACCATGTCTGTGGTACTTTTACCCTTAGTTATCCGGCAGACTGAGGAAGCCCTGAAGACCGTACCAGTTTCCATGCGGATGGGTTCCTTGTCTTTGGGGGCCAGCCTTACGCAAACTATCTTTAAGGTAGTCTTGCCCCAGGCCATGCCTGGTATTGTGACGGCCTGCCTTCTGTCCATCAGCCGGGTCATTGGTGAGTCTGCAGCCCTGATCTATACCATGGGGGTAGCTATTTCTGACCAGCCTGTATTCAGCCGAGGCGCTACCACGCTAGCCTTACACGTTTGGAAGGTCATGTCCGGGGAGCAGCCAGACTTTGCGCAGGCTACGGCTATTTCTATCGTAATCTTGGTGGTGGTCTTGATCCTCAACTTCCTGACCCGCTTTATCCTTAGCCGGTTAAACCGTAAGCAGCTGGGTTTAGATGCGGACAAGAAAAAAGCTAAGAGCAGCAAGGCCGAAACTGCAGGCCAGGAAGCTTAGATTCCATAATTAATCAAAGATAAATAGGGGACGAGAGAGTCCCCACTCTGCGAGGGAGTACAAGATGAGTGATACACAAGTAAAAACGATTACAGAACAAGACTACGGTTTGCGCTGCCAGGGCGTAAAAGACAAGCAGCTGATCCAGGAACGAGTGGAGATATCGCTAAGAGAAGCTGCTCTCTGGGATGAAGTTAAAGACATCCTTCACCGTTCGGACACCAGCCTCTCGGGCGGCCAGCAGCAGCGCCTATGCATTGCCCGGGCCATTGCTCTGGAACCGGAGATTATCTTGATGGACGAACCGACCTCAGCCCTGGACCCCTTGGCCACGTCAAGGATTGAAGACCTGATCATGGAGCTCAAGGGTGAGTTTACGATTATTATTGTTACCCACTCTATGGCACAAGCAGCCCGCGTGAGTGACCGGACGGCCTTCTTCCTCCTGGGTGAAATAATTGAGGCGGGAGATACAGACCAAATCTTCCACTTGCCCCAGGATCCACGCACAGAAGCTTATATCTCGGGCAAATTCGGTTGATTCTTACCTGGCATTTGCCTAATAATGTTAATAATTAATTAAACTCAAGTAGCAATTTTACAAACTCTTAAATATGCAATTATGCGGAGGCCATAGCGATGAGTATGCGCGTTGAATTTACTAAAGAGATGGAGACACTCCATAACGATATGATCCGCTTAGGATCACTCGTAGAAACTGCCCTGGGCAGTGCCAACCAGGCCTTGGTTAACTATGACCAAGACCTCTGTGACCAAGTTATCGCCAAGGACGACATTATTGACCAGGCCACGATTCAGATCAACAAGGCCTGTGTACTTTTGCTTTCCTACTCATTAAGGAGGGTGTATGAAGAAAGACCTGACTCGCGGTCTTATCGTTATTTTGCTTGGCAGCCTTATCCTATTCTTAGCAGTGGCGGCCTTTCATTTTGATCGACAGGAACAAGCGCAACTTAAGGCTCAGCTGGCGGAAGCCGGCGATTATCTAGCGCGAGGCTGGGAATTAGGCCTAGAGATAAATGAGCTTAGCACCTCCCTGTATGAGTCTTCTAGCTTGCCTAATCTAGACCTCACCGTATTGCGCAAGGACGGCACGGTTGTCCTGTGTTTACCAGACCAAGCCAATGCCTTCAAGGATAAAAGTCGAGAAGAGTTCCGTAGGGTCTTTGAAGGGGAGGACCGCTTTTTTGTCCGTCGCTTTGAGCAAAGTCACAACAGCAAACTTTATTACACCCTGCAGGTGCCCAGTCAGTCTTCAGCTATTCGCCTAGGGGTGGAACCCTCCTTTCCTTGGCAGGAATTCTGGCCTTTTTTGCTCTTTGCTTGCTTTTTTACCCTGCTTAGCTTGATTCTCTGCAACCTCTTGGTAGCTAAGAAAACACAGCGCTATATTTCTAGTTTGGAAGGACTGCGCGAAGCTATGGCAGACTTAGGTCAAGGGAATTATGCGGTCCAAGTATCTGAGATTGCCGGCGCATCTTTCAACGAAGTGCAAGCCTTAAGCGTAGAGTTTAACCAGGCCGGCAAACTTCTGGAGGAGCGACATGAATATGGCATCCGGCGCATGGCCAGACTTTCTACAATCTTTAATACCATTATTGATCCCCTCCTCTTGGTGGATAAGGAAAAGAATCTTTTGTACAGCAACAGCCAGGCCATGTATGTGTTTGGCCGTAATTTGGACCCGGAAGATAAGTCATACCCTCAGATTCTCCTAACTCACTCGGAGGAATTGGACGGCCTGATTGACCAGTCAATGTCGACCGGAGAGGATCTAGATACCATCCTCAGCCTGACCACGATTAAGGGTGATGTGCGTTATAAAACCCTGATCTCTCCGATATTTGTCGAAGGATCGGCCTATGGGGTTGTTGTAGCCCTGCATGACCTGACTGTAGAAGAAGAGAGCGCGGCCTTCCGCCGAGATTTTGTGGCCAATGTCACGCATGAACTTAAAACCCCCTCACCTCAATCCGGGGCTTTGTGGAAACCCTGCGGGATAATCCCAAGGTAAGTCCGGAACAGGCCCAGCGCTTTTATGACATTATTGATGTTGAGGCGGAGCGCTTGGAGCACCTCATTAATGATATCCTCTCCCTGTCGGAAGCCGAGCAGGGTAAGATAAAAAATATTTCTCGCTTTGACTTGAGTGAGCTGATTGATGAAGTGATTGTGCTCCTAGATGACCAGGCTTCAGATAAAAAAGTCTGTGTCTATACGGAAGACAGTCTACCGGAATGCCTGCCTGTGGAAGCAGAAGCTGACCGGATCAAGCAAATTCTCATTAACCTTATTGACAATGCGATCAAATATAACAAAGAAGGCGGTAAAGTTTCCGTTACAGCCTACCGTCTCAATCCGCAAAGAGTACAGATTGTGGTGAAGGACAACGGTCCGGGTATTGCCCCGGAGGCCCAAAAGCGGATATTTGAGCGCTTCTACCGGGTAGACACCGGACGGTCGCGCAGCCTAGGTGGTACGGGCCTGGGTCTGTCCATTGTCAAGCATATCGCCCAGCTATACGGTGGAGAGGCTACGGTTGAATCCGAGCCTGGCAAAGGGTCTAGCTTCATCGTGACCATGAACATTTAAGGCCCTGCCCAAGAAACATAGCATTATGTAATCCCTTTACCCTTAACGCAGGCGCTGTCGGTTTTTAACCTGCCTGTGGCCTAGCGAAAGTTGCGCTTAACTGTCTTGGGGACAACTGGCTTATGCTAGACTATAAAAGTTAAGGAAGGATGGGACCATGTCATTTCAAGATTTACCTACAGCCTGGCAGGGCTTTTTGCAAGCTTGTAATTCCTGCAAAAATTGTGACCTCTATAAGTCTCGTGACCAAGTGGTTGTCTACCGAGGCAGTCTCAACGCGCCCCTTATGATCATTGGTGAGGGACCGGGGAGGGAGGAGGACCGGCAGGGCCGACCCTTTGTAGGCCGGTCGGGCCGCTTATTGGACGACGCCCTCCTGGCTTTGGAGTTTACGGAGGCCGACTTTCATATCTGCAATATTGTTAAATGTCGGCCGCCTGAAAATCGGGTTCCGACGGAGGAAGAAGCCAAGGCTTGCCGTCGTCTCCTGAACTCCCAATTTGCCCTAGTCAAGCCCCGAGTAATTTTATTGTGCGGCTCCACAGCCTATAAGTATTTTACGGGTGGCAAGGAAGCCATCTCACGCGTGAGGGGCCAATGGATTGAACAGAAGTCTTACTTTATCATGCCTACCTTCCACCCGGCTTACATCCTGCGCAACATGTCCAAACGTGAGGAGCTGTGGACTGACCTTATGGCGGTCCGGTCTAAGCTGGAAGAGCTGGGCCTGAAAGACCCACTCAGCCAACCCCTTAGCGAGGGCTCTTTGCAAGGATAAAACGGCAGCTTTATATGTACGATCAAAAGTTTCACATCTCCTCCTCCTACCAGCCGGCAGGTGACCAGCCTCAAGCTATCGCTAAACTCGTAAAGGGCCTAGACCAGGGCATGCCGGCGCAAACCCTCTTGGGCGTTACAGGGTCGGGCAAAACCTTTACCATGGCCCAGGTCATCCAGAAAACCCAGCGGCCCGCGCTGGTTTTGGCCCACAACAAAACCCTGGCCGGCCAGCTCTGGCAGGAATTCAAGGCCCTTTTCCCGGACAATGCGGTGGAGTACTTTGTGTCCTACTATGACTATTACCAACCAGAAGCCTACATCGCTTCTACGGACACTTACATTGAAAAGGACTCGGCTATTAATGACGAAATAGACCGCCTCCGTCACGCGGCGACCAATTCCTTAATGGAACGCAGGGATGTAATTGTGGTCGCTTCCGTATCCTGCATCTACGGCATAGGTAACCCGGAGGACTATAAGCACCTTATGGTACACCTGAGACCCGGTCAGCAAAAGTCCCGTGAAGAAGTTATTGAGGAATTAGTCGCCATTCAATACCAGCGCAATGACCTGGACCTGCACCGCGGGACCTTCCGGCCTCGGGGGGATACCCTGGATATTTTCCCCGCATCTTCGGAGAACCTGATTACCCGGGTGTCTTTTTTTGGTGATGAAATCGAGAAAATCTCCGAGCTGGACGCCGTAACCATGAAGCCCCTGCGAGGCTGTACCTATGTACAGATTTATCCCGCCTCCCACTATGCCACGACCCAGGAAAAACTTAAGAAGGCTGTAGTCTCGATTGAACATGAACTCGACCAGCGCCTGGCCGAACTCAGAGACCAGGGCAAGCTCATGGAGGCCTATCGGCTGGAGCAGCGGACTCGTTACGATTTGGAAATTCTGTTGGAAACCGGCTTTTGTAAGGGCATTGAAAACTACTCCCGCCACATGGATGGCCGAGCTCCTGGTGAGCCGCCCTACACACTGCTGGACTTTTTCCCCGACGATTACCTGCTCTTCATTGATGAATCTCACGTAACTATTCCCCAGGTAGGGGCCATGTACAACGGGGACCATTCGCGTAAGGTATCCCTGGTGGACTATGGTTTCCGTCTCCCTTCCGCTTTTGACAACCGGCCTTTGAAATTCCCGGAATTTGAGGCGCGGATGGGCCAGACCATCTTTGTTTCTGCTACGCCCTCCAAATATGAGGCTGAACATGCCAAGCAGGTCGCAGAACAGATTATCCGGCCTACGGGACTCTTGGATCCCTTGGTCTATGTCCGCCCGGTGGCTACCCAGATTGATGATCTCACAGCGGAACTTGATCAAAATAACGCGA
Organism: uncultured Oscillospiraceae bacterium; assembly: GCA_964398655.1. GTDB lineage: Bacteria > Bacillota > Clostridia > Saccharofermentanales > DTU023 > SFFI01. The sequence goes on along the minus strand of CAYNNG010000008.1, from coordinate 39,818 downwards.
AAGGGGAGAAGAGCTTAATTCTTACCCTTACTAAGCGCATGGCGGAAGACCTCACAGACTATTTAGCGGCTGAGGGCTACCGGGTACGCTACCTGCACTCAGAAATTAAAACCGTTGAACGTCTGGAGATTCTGCGTGACCTGCGTCAAAACAAGTTTGATGTCTTAGTTGGCATTAACCTCCTGCGTGAAGGTTTGGACCTGCCGGAAGTCTCGCTCATCGCCATCTTGGATGCTGATAAAGAAGGCTTCCTGCGGTCGACTACCTCGCTCATCCAGATCATGGGCCGGGCCGCCCGCAATGTGCACGGCCGGGTAGTGCTGTATGCAGATGAGGTGACGGAATCCATGTACCAGGCGATTACGGAAACGGAGCGCCGCCGTCAGATTCAAGAGGCCTTTAACGAAGAACACGGGATAATCCCACAAACCGTACACAAAGAAGTGCGGGAAATCATGGATACCCGCTATGAGCTAGAAGAAGAGGAAGAGGCCTTGGTGGCCGAGGCCGAGCAAAAGGACGGCCTGCCGCGTGACTTGACACCCAAGCAGATGAAGAAGCTGGTGGCTGATTTAGAAGCCCAAATGCAGCAAGCTGCGGAAAATCTAGACTTTGAAGAGGCAGCCATCCTTAGGGATCAAATTATTTACCTCAAGGGACTTTTAGGCCCTCAGGCTTCATAAAACTTACTTCTAGAAGGAACGGCTAAGTTATGTTGAAGAGAGTAAGAATTATTTATCAAACGGCAATCAGCCTGACCACGCTCTTGGCCCTGCTGACGGTTTTTCTGCAGCCTGACCAGCAGAGGACTGCCCTCGGTGTGGTGCTGGGCTTAATGGCCGTCTGTATCGTCTTTTTGGTGCGCAAGTGGAAATGCCCCTATTGTGGGCGCATGCTGCCCACCAACTCTATGCGTAAGCTGAAGGTTTGCCCTTACTGCGAAAAGCCCTTAGATAATTAACTCCCAGTTATCCTGCATAAACAGTCGGGACGCTGAGGGGAAGAATGCTATAATTTACACATGTGAAAACTGCGCCCGAGACCTAGGCGCTGGAATAGGGAGGCCCATATGACCAGAGCACAAAAGATTTATCAGGAATGGTTAAGTAATCCTCAATTATCTGCCGAGGAAAAGGCTGAACTGCAAGCCTTGAATCCAAAAGAAAGAGAAGAAGCTTTTTACCAAGACCTCAAATTTGGTACAGGTGGCCTCCGGGGCATCCTGGGACTTGGCACTAGCCGCATGAATTACTATACGGTAGCCCAGGCCGCTGAGGGCTTTGCCCGTTACCTTGCCAGCAAGGGTGAGGAGGTCAAGCAGCGTGGGATTGCTATTTCCTATGACTCTCGCCATTTCTCTCCCGAATTTGCGGAACTGTCTGCCCGCATATTTGTTAACCATGGGATCCAGGTCCGGCTTTCAGATGAACTCCGGCCTGTACCTTTTTTGTCTTTCGCCATTCGGCATTTTAACTGCGCCGGCGGCATTATGATTACCGCCAGCCACAACCCCAAAGCCTACAATGGCTTCAAAGCCTATGGCGAAGATGGCGGCCAGCTGCCCGTAGAAGTTTCCAACCAAGTTTCGGCGGAAATTGCCAAAATTACCGACCCCATCGACTTTTATCACAGCGTTCCCAGCCGGGCCGAATTGGAGAAGAGTCCCTGCTGGCTAACCATGGGCCAAGATCTGGACCAGGCTTATGATGAGGTGGCATTGGCCCACGCCATTAATCCAGGATTGGTGGCCAAGCATAAGGATTTATCCATTGTCTACAGCCCCCTGCACGGTACAGGCAATAAACCGGTCCGTCGTCTACTGGCGAAATTGGGCTTCGAAAATGTCTCTGTAGTGCCAGAGCAAGAGCTCCCTAACGGAGATTTCCCCACGGCTCCCTATCCCAACCCTGAAGTCAGAGAAACGCTGGAACTGGGAATTCAGCTGGCGGAGGAGAAAAAAGCAGACCTGCTGATTGCTACCGATCCGGATGCCGACCGTCTGGGCCTGGCCTGCCGCACGAGAGAGGGAGACTTTGTTGTACTCTCCGGCAACCAAATTGGCTGCCTGCTTTTAGACTACATTCTCGGTGCCAAACAAGCGCAAGGCACTTTGCCCGAACATTCCTTTGTGGTATCTACTGTGGTTTCCTCCCGCCTGCCAGACGCGATTTGCGCACACTATGGGGTACAACTCTACCGCACCCTCACAGGCTTCAAAAACATTGCTGCGGTGATCCAGGAGCATGACGATGAAGGCCAAGAACATTTCCAATTTGGCTACGAGGAGAGTTTCGGTTACCTCGTAGGTAAATTTGTCCGTGACAAGGACGCAGTTTCTGCCTCCCTCTTGGTAGCTGAAATGGCTGCCGCAGCGGCAGAGGATGGAGAAACGGTCTACGATCGCCTGCAAAGGATCTACCAGCGGCATGGCTATGCCGCGGAAAAGACCATTTCCCTGGTCCGTGAGGGTATTGAGGGGCAGGAGCGTATCAAGCATGCCATGCAAGTCGTGCGATCTAGCAAGGTGGACTTTTTCGCCCCGCTCCAGGTTGAAAAAATCTCCGACTTTGCCAGTTCTGAGCTACTGGACCTCCAGTCAGGCCAGGAATACCACCTGGCTCAAGATAAGTCCGATGTTTTGCTTTATGAATTAGAGGGCAGTGACTGGTTTGCTACCCGACCCTCTGGCACGGAACCCAAGTTGAAGATCTACATGGGAGTCACCCGCCCCGATAAGGCCATAGCAGAAAAAGATTTGGCAGCTTTGGAGCAGATGGTGGCGGATAAAATTGAAAAAGCTTTGGATGTCTAGTTCAGATGCCACAATTTGTCCACCTGCACCTCCATACAGAATATAGCCTCCTGGATGGCGCTATCCGCCTCCAGGATTTACCAGGCCGCCTCAAAGAGCTGGGCATGGATGCCTGCGCGCTTACGGACCATGGTGTCCTCTATGGCAGCTACGACTTCTACCAAAGTCTGAAAAAAGAAGGCCTCAAGCCCATCTTGGGCTGTGAGCTTTATGTGTGCCGCCAGGACATGCACCTCAAAACCGGCCCCCTGGCCCGCTACCCCTACCACCTCATCCTGCTAGCGGAAACCCAGGAGGGCTGGCATAACTTAATTAAGCTGGATTCTCTGGCCTTTACGGAAGGCTTTTACTATCGCCCACAAGTAGATTTTGATACCCTGCAACAATATTCCAAGGGTTTAATTGCTCTCTCGGCCTGCCTGGGCGGTGAGATTCCCCGGCGCTTGCAGGAAGGGGACTATGAGGCTGCTAAAGAGGCTGCCTTGCGCTATAAAGACTGCTTTGGCCCGGATAACTTTTTCTTGGAAGTCCAGGATAACGGCTTGGAAGCACAGGTTCTGGTTAATGAAAGTCTGATCAAATTAGCTGGTGAGACCGGACTGGGTCTGGTGGCGACCAATGACTGCCACTATCTCCGGCAAGAAGATGCAGAGGCTCAGGATGTCCTGCTTTGCCTGCAGACAGGGAAAAAACTTCAGGACCAAGACCGCATGCGGATGGAAACCCCAGAGTTTTATCTCAAGTCACCAGAGCAAATGGCGGAGGCCTTTGCCCATATCCCGGAGGCCTTGGAGAACACCGTTAAGATTGCTGAACGCTGCCATGCGGAGATTGAAACCGGCAAGCTTTATCTGCCTCAATTTAAACCGGAAGATGGTTCAGACGCGGAGTCCTACCTCCGCCGTTTAGCCAGACAAGGCCTTGAAGAGCGTTTGGCTGCTGATCCCAGCAAGGTGGATCGCTTTGGCCGGGAAACCTATACCGACCGCTTGGAAGAAGAGCTTGAAGTCATTATCTCCATGGGCTATACCGACTACTATCTGATTGTAGCGGACTATATCAAAGCAGCGCGGGACCGCGATATTATGGTAGGCCCAGGGCGGGGATCAGGCGCGGCTTCCTTAGTGGCCTATTGCATCCGCATTACCAATGTGGATCCCATAGAATTCAAGCTGATTTTTGAGCGCTTCCTCAACCCGGACCGGGTCTCCCTGCCAGATTTTGACTGTGACTTTGAGGATGCCCGCCGCGACGAGCTGATTACTTATGTTACCGAAAAGTATGGTTCGGATCATGTCTGCCAGCTAATCACCTTTGGTACCCTAGGCGCCAAGGCCGTAATCCGCGATGTGGCACGAGTATTGGACTTCCCATATGCCGAGGGTGACCGTTTGGCTAAGATGGTGCCTAACCAGTTGGATATCACCCTGAGCAAGGCCTTGGAGCTGAATTCCGACCTGAAGGCCGAGTATGAGATGCGGCCGGAAAGCCGGCGTATTTTGGACCTGGCCATGAAGTTGGAAGGCATGCCCCGGCATTCTTCAACCCATGCTGCGGGGGTGATTATTTCCGCCGTACCCATATACGAAGTCGCCCCTCTGGCCTTGAATGACGAGGCGGTAGTAGTCCAGTACACCAAAAACTCCATTGAGGATGTGGGCCTGCTCAAGTTTGACTTCCTAGGCCTGCGTTACCTCACGGTGCTGCACGATGCTGTCCGCCTCATTGAGGCGGGGAGTGGCCAAAAGATCCAGCTGGACGAACTGCCTTTTAACGATCCCCAGGTTTATCAGATGCTGTGTGAAGGCAAAACGGCGGGGGTTTTCCAGCTGGAAGCTACAGGCATGACCAGCTTTATCAAAGAGATGAAGCCCCAGTCCTTGGAAGATATCATCGCAGGAATCTCCCTTTACCGGCCCGGTCCCATGGAGCAGATTCCTCGCTACCTAGCCGCGGCAGAGTGTGGTGTAACCTACGAGCACCCCATCCTCGAACATATTTTGGAAGCCACCAGGGGCTGCATGGTCTACCAGGAACAGGTGATGCAGATTTCCCGCGAGATGGCGGGTTTCTCCATGGGGCAGGCAGATAATATCCGCCGTGCCATGGCAAAAAAGAAACCTGAACTGCTGGCGGCTTACCGGCAATTATTCGTCTATGGGGGCGAAGATGAAAATGGCAATTCTGTAGAGGGTGCCATCAAACGTGGGGTAGAGGAAAAGCTGGCCCACAAGATCTTTGATGAAATGATGGCCTTCGCGGGCTACGCCTTCAACAAAGCCCACGCTGCGGGCTACGCGGTCATTGCTTACCAATCAGCCTGGCTCAAGTACTACTATCCCGTGGAATACTTGGCCGCTACGCTAAATTCTTTCCTGGGCGACCTTACCAAGGCGGCTTTCTATGTCCGGGTAGCGAAGGATATGAAGATTGCCATCCTGCCTCCGGATATCAATCATTCGGATGTGCTTTTCACGACTGAAGATGGTTCAATCCGCTTTGCCTTGGGTGCCGTGAAAAATGTAGGTAAAGCCGCTATGGAGAAACTGGTTGCCGACCGCAAGGACCAGGGGCCATTTAAAGACTTCGATGACTTTTTAGAGCGGGCGGTGGCTCTGGGCCTAAACCGCAAGGCGATCGAGAGCTTGATTAAGTCCTCGGCCCTAGACCGGCTGGGACTCAAGCGGTCGCAGATGATGTCCGCTCATGATGAACGGATCAGCCAAATTCAAAATCAAGCCGGACAGTCCTGGGAAAACCAACTTTCTTTGTTTGACTTTGAAGAGGACCTGGGCAGATCTGCTCAGCGGCCGCTTTACGAGGACCAGCCTGAACTGCCTGATGCCGTAAAACTGGCACAGGAGAAGGAGGTTCTGGGCCTCTATGTCTCAGGTCATCCCTTGGAACAATATAGCGAGTTTTTTGCCAATTACACTAGCCTGAACTCAGCTGAGCTCAGACCCGAACCGATGGGCGACGAAGATATCTCGACGGTGGAGGACCGGGAAGATGTGATCATGGCTGGGCAAATCGTTGGCCAGCGTACCCTTTTTACCCGCAAGAATGAACAGATGGCCTTCCTGCAGTTGGAAGACCTCACTGGCGCTTATGAAGTTATCGTTTTTCCCCAGGCCTATAAGCAATACCACGGTCTACTGAAAGAAGGCCAAGTTATCCTCATTGCCGGCCAGGTTAACCTCAAGGAAGAGGAAGATGCTAAATTGATCGCTGATTATATTGGCCAGCTTAATCCGGACATGACGGGCCTGCCCCCAGATTTCCCCAGTCGCTATCTGACTAAGACCTATACCGCCCGCGTGCCTGACCAAAAATCTCCCCTAGTCTGTGACCAGCCTTATCAGGTCCCTAGCCCGCCAGAGTCAAATCTACCAGCTCCTTCCTCTCTGAGATTAGTTATCTACTGGCCTTACCCTGCGGATGATCCGGAGAGTCAAAGCCTGATGGGTTTCCTCCGCTACTTTAGCGGGGAAACTCCCATCTATCTCTACTCAGGCACGGGAGAACCTCAAGCTTTAGACCTGGGTTATGACCTAAACTACTTGGGCCAGCTTAGTCGGCGTTACGGCGAGCAATTTATCAGTTTGGCTTAGTTTAGCTGCATAAGCTCTCGAAAATTTCGCATAATCAAGTAGGTAGTCGGCATATTTTCTCTACATATGCGATAATAAGAAAAGTTTCTGCTGCAAAAAGCAAAACAACACAGAAAATTATGGGCTTGGAGGATAACGTTATGGGAGCACTATTAGATATGTCAGACCTAAAAGCTGCTGAAATTACGGCCCTGGAACAATTTGCTAAGACCCGCCATGAAGAGATGGTCAAGGTTGCAGAAGAGCCAAAGATACAAAGTGTGGGGATTCTCACTTCAGGCGGAGATGCCCCGGGTATGAACCCTCTGATTCGTGGAGTTGGCCGGGCTGCTGTCTTCTACGGTTTGAAGGCTTTTGGTATTAGGCGGGGCTTTCACGGCCTGACCAAAGGAGAGATCTTTGAGCTCGGCGCCAGAGACTTTTCTGAGACCATCCAGAAGGGCGGTACCTTCCTCATGACTGCCCGGTCCCAGTCTTTCCGGACCGAAGAGGGCCTAGCTAGGGCCAAGGCCATGCTGGAGGTTTTTAATATTGATTGTGTTTTCTGCTTGGGTGGCGATGGTACCTGGCGGGGAGCTGCTGCCTTGGCCGACCAAGGTGTAAAAATCATGGCTCTGCCAGCCACGATTGATAATGATATTGGAGCTACGGACTACACCATTGGTTTTGACACGGCCGTAAATACCGCGATGGATGCTATTGATAAGCTCCGTGATACTGCCTCCTCGCATGAGCGTTGCTCAGTCGTAGAGGTTATGGGCCGCAATTCTGGCTATATTGCCTTATCTGTGGGTATTGCCTCCGGCGCAGAAATTGTTCTGATTCCAGAGCATCCTGTGGACTTTATGGACGACGTGGTCGGCAAAATTATCTCTGCCCGCAATAGGGGCAAACGCCACTATATCGTGATTGTAGCGGAAGGCGCCGGCAACTCACAGGAGCTGGCCAAACGCATTGAAGAAATTACCGAGATTGAAACCCGGGCCACCAACCTTGGCTATGTCCAAAGAGGCGGTTCGCCACGCTTAAGAGACCGCTATACCGCCTCACTCATGGGAGTTTATGCGGTGCGGCAAGCGATCAAAGGCAACTTTAACCGCGCTATTGTCATCAGGAACGGAGAGATTACCGACTTGGATATCCGCGAAGCCAATGAATGCGAAAAGAGTATTTCTAAGGATCTGGTGGACCAAGCAGCCATTCTTTCTTTCTAAATTTAGGAGTAATCATGCAGGAGAAAAGCCTCCGCAACTTAGAATTTGATAAAGTCTTACAACTCTTGGCCCATGAGGCCAAGTCCTGTCTGGGCCGGGAACGCTGTCTGGCCCTGCGCCCCAAGTCTGACCTTGACCAGGTGACCCTGGAAGCCAAGGAGACCGATGACCTGGTTAAGGAAATCTTAAAAAACGGGGAGTTCCCCCTCTCTGCTTTGGAAGACTTAAAGGATATCCTGGCCCTCTTGGCTGTAGGCTCGGTAGCTGGGCCCGCCGACCTCTTGCGTGTAGCCCGGCAAATCCGCCTGGTCAGCCAACTAGAGGCCCGTTTGGCTACTTTAGCCGAGGAAGCTGCTTCAGATAGCACAGAGCTCACCAGCCTGGACCAAATGAATACTTGCCAGCGTTTGCTGGAAGATTTATTCCCCTTGGACTCTTTAGCGGAACGTTTGGATGCCTGCATTCTCAATGATGAAGAGCTCAAGGACCGGGCCAGTCCGGAGCTCTACCGTATCCGCCGGTCACTGCAGAGTCTGCAGGAAGAGGTGCAGAAGGCACTCAACTCTATCCTCCGTTCCCAGGCGGATATTTTGCAGGACCAACTGATAACCCTCCGGGGCGACCGGTATGTACTGCCGGTTAAAGCCGAGTATAAAGGCAGACTGCAGGGTATTGTTCACGATTCGTCGTCTTCCGGCGCTACTGTATTTATTGAGCCCCTGCAAGTGGTTAACCTCAACAACCGTATCCGGGAAACTAAGGATGAGGAGGAAAGGGAAATCCACCGCATCCTGCGGGAACTTGCGGCCTTAGTGCTAGCGCAGGAAAGCGCGCTCAAAGCCAACCAAGAGATCTTGGCCCACCTAGATTTTTGTCAAGCCAAAGCCAAACTGGCGCTTAAGCAAAAGGCCAGTCCGGTTGCCTTAAACCGTGAAGGTCGGATTATCCTGCGCCAAGCTCGTCACCCTTTGATTGATCCCCATAAGGTAGTACCCATTGACTTTGAATTGGGGGTTAATTTTACGAGTCTCGTGATTACCGGACCAAATACGGGCGGCAAGACGGTCTCGCTGAAAACCTGCGGCCTCTTGACCCTTATGGCTATGGCTGGTCTGCAACTGCCGGTGAAGTCGGGATCAGAAGTAGCGGTTTTTGACCATGTCCTGGCGGACATCGGCGATGAGCAGTCTATTGAGCAGTCCCTTTCTACCTTTTCTGCTCATATGAAGCAGATCATCCAAATCTGTGAAGTGGCAGGACCGGGCAGCCTAGTAATCGCGGACGAGCTGGGCGCGGGGACCGACCCTAGCGAAGGGGCGGCTCTGGCCATCGCGATTTTGGACTACCTCAAGGGCAAGGGAGCCTCGGTCGTGGCCTCTACGCATTACCAGGAGCTTAAAGGCTATGCCCTCAATACCCCTGGGGTATCTAATGCCTCCTGTGAGTTTGATTCTATTTCTATGAAGCCGACCTATCGGCTTTTGATAGGGGTGCCTGGGGTTTCTAACGCGATTGCTATTTCCACCCGTTTGGGCCTGCAGCCAGAGATTATTGAACAGGCTAAAAGCTTGATTTCTGATGAGGGCGCACAATTCCAATCTCTCATTGAGGCCATTGAGAGGTCTGAGCAGGAATCCCGCAAGATGGAGGCCCAGATTGCCGATCTCCATGCCCAGGCTGAGGCCACAAAGGCAGAAAACTTGGCGGAGCGGGCCAGGCTCAAGCAAGTCAAAGAGCAGCTCTTAAATGAAGCCCGGGCTGAAGCCCACCAGATCCTCTCACAAGCCGAGAACTTAGCAGAGGCCGAGCTGAAAAAACTGCGCCAGGCGGGGACCCAAGTCCAAACAGGAGAAGAGGCCAAGCAAGAGATCCGAGCCCGCCGCAGGGCCCTTGAAGCTGCGATGGGCGAAGAGAAGCTCAAAGCTGGGATTGACCGTCCGCTGGAAGAAGAGGACCTGGAGCTGGGCCAAGACTACGAAGATGTAATCACGGGCTTTGCCGGCCAATTAACCGAGGGCCTGGACAGTCAGAACAAGGTGCTGCTGACCAAGGGCAACTTTAGTCTGCGTGTGCCCTTAGCCAACCTGCGTCCCCACCGGCTGACCAAGGCGGAAAAACAGGCGCAAAAGCAATCCCGTCCGCCTGCCAGCCCTCAGGCTTCCGCTACTAGCTCGGCACGACTGACCACGGGTCCTGAGTTATATCTTTTGGGCTATCGGGTAGCTGAGGCTTTGGATGCTCTGGATAAGTACCTAGATGATGCCCAGCTGGTGGGCCTGCATAGTGTCCGCATTGTACATGGCAAGGGCTCAGGAGCCCTGCGCCAGGCCATTAGAGACCAGCTTAAGCATGACAAAAGAGTTGAGTCTTTTGGCGACGCCCCCTATGGGGCAGGCGATGCCGGAGTTACCCTGGTAGACTTGCGCTAACTTTCTTTTTTCACAAAATGTGGAGGCCTGGCGGAAGAAAAAGCGGCCTACTTTGGTTATTGTGTTAAAGACAGGTAAGGCGCTTGTCTTTGCGAGTTTTTGTACCTAGAATTAATGCATAAGTAAATGCTAGTGTATAGCAATATTTACCTAAAGGAGGTCATCATGGCAAAGCAAGATTTTATTGCTATGTTACTGGCCGGTGGTCAAGGTTCCCGTTTAGGTGTCCTGACGGAGAACTTAGCGAAGCCTGGTGTTCCCTTCGGAAGCCGCTATAGGATTATCGATTTCCCCCTTAGCAACTGTACCAACTCCGGAATTGAAACTGTAGGCGTTCTTACCCAATACATGCCCCTTGAACTCAATGAATACGTGGGAAATGGGCACTCCTGGGACTTGGACCGCAACGCCGGCGGCCTCTCGATTCTTTCTCCCTACCAGACCATGTCTGGCAGTGATTGGTACAAGGGAACCGCCAACTCCATCTACCAGAACATTAATTTCATCGACCGTTACCGACCCAAATACGTGGTTATACTGTCCGGCGACCATATCTATAAAATGGATTATGGCAAAATGCTGGAATACCATCTCAAAACTAAGGCCGATGCCACGATTGCCGTTATTGAGGTCCCGTGGGAGGAAACACACCGTTTCGGCATTATGAATACGAACAAGGACATGAGTATAGCCGAGTTTGATGAGAAACCTGTCCAGGCCAAGAATAACCTGGCTTCCATGGGCATTTATATTTTTGACTGGCCGGTCTTGCGCAGACAGCTGATTGAAGATGAGGCCAACCCCGAATCTTCTAACGATTTCGGTAAAAATATTATCCCCAAAATGCTGGCTGAAGGTTGTAAGCTCCAAGCCTACACCTTCGAAGGTTACTGGAAGGACGTAGGAACGATCTTCTCCCTTTGGGAAGCTAATATGGACCTCCTGGATGCTCCCGAAGACCTGAACTTGGCTGATTCTTCCTGGAGAATTTACTCCCGCAACCCCATCCGTCCGCCGCATTATATTGGCAAGACCGCCGTCCTAGAGAAATGCTTTCTCACCGATGGTGACGTGATTTATGGTTCGGCCTACCACTCTGTGATCTCCGATAGTGTGGTCATTGAGGAAGGGGCTGAAGTACGAGACTGCGTCCTCATGCCGGGCTGCCGGATCAAGCGTGGAGCCAAACTGGAACGTTGCATCGTAGGTATAAACACGGTCGTCGGAGAAGATGTTGAGGCTGGTCCTGACCTCAAAGATGCAAATGAAAACTATGTAGATCCTCTCTGCTCGGAGGGTATCTCGGTTTTCCAAAATGGCATCCACTTGAAAGCTGGTCTGCGGATTGGTCCTAATTCCATGATCAAGCGCAGCCCAGACGGTTCTGAGACTGAACTCTTAGAAGCTGTTTGCGACAGCGATTTAGTAAGGAGCCAGTTATGCTAACTAATGCCATGGGAATCATTCTAGCGGACCACCACCGCGTGGATCTGGCAGAAATAACCGCCGCCCGCGCCCTAGCTGCGGTACCCTTTGCGGGCCGCTTCCGCATCGTGGACTTTATGCTCTCCAACATGGTGAATTCCGGGATCAAAAATGTAGGCGTCCTGGCCTTAACGAAATACAAATCCCTCATGGACCACCTGGGAACCGGATCCTTCTGGGACCTGGACCGCATGCAGCAAGGCCTGACCATTATCCCGCCTTTCGTAGTCTCCAGCTCCGACAGACCTGGACAAGAAGATTTGACAGGTCTCTTTGAATTCCTTTCCGCGGGCAGGGAAGACTATGTAGTCATCTCTAACGGCAATTTAATCCTTAATATCAAGTTAGACGAGATTGTCGAAGCGCACGCCGACTCTAGAGCGGACATGACCATCCTTTATAACCATGACATCGGTAATCCTCATAACAACGTCTCGCTCTTCCTAGATGACGGCTATGTGGATGATGTCCTGGTTGGTACACCTGATCCCAAGACGGATGTTTCTTCCATCGGCATCATGGTGATCAGCCGCAAACTGCTGGTGGAGCTGGTATCTGAGACCATGGCGCGTGGAGAATCCGGCTTCAGCATAGAAACTTTGCTGAAAAAATATCCCACTTACCGCATCCGGGCCCAGGAGTATCCTGACCTGTGCTTGGATATTGACTGCCTGGCCTCCTTCTTCGCGGCCAACCTCCGCATGCTGGATCCTGAGGTGCGGGCCCATCTCTTTAATCAAGAGGATCGGCCTATCTATACCAAGGTAAAGAATGAATCCCCAGCCTTTTATGAAAAAGGGTCCTTTGTGAGCAATTCCTTGATTTCTGACGGCTGCTCCGTCTACGGCTCGGTTTCTAACTGTATCCTCTTCCGGGGTGTCCACGTAGGCCGGCATGCGAACCTGCATGATTGTGTGATCTTTCAAGATTCTTATATCGCTGAAGGAGCTGACCTTTCTTGTGTCATCTTGGATAAAAACACCATGGTCAACGCTGGAGTAAAACTTCAGGGTGCTACGGCTTACCCCGTGGTTATTCGTAAGAACGCCAGAGTGTAAGAAAGGAAGTCAATTATGAGTGATGCCATGAAAATCTTATTTGTGAGTTCTGAGATGTCGCCCTTGGCTAAGAGCGGCGGCCTGGCAGATGTGGTTTCTGCTCTGCCCCAAGCCCTCAGGGCTCTCGGACATGATGCCAGAGTGATCCTGCCGCTTTATAAGCAAATTAAAGACCGGTACCACGACCAATTAAACTTTATGTCTTGGTCCATGACCAAGCTGGGCTGGCGGTCGATGTACAATGGTCTTTTCCAAATGGAAGTTAATGGAGTACCCTGTTACTTCATCGACAACGAATATTATTTTGGCCACGATGGCATTTACCTGGACTACTCCTTCGATATTGAACGCTTTGCCTTTTTCCAAAGGGCAGTTTTGGACGTTTTAGGCGAACGCCTGGACTTCCATCCCCAGTTCCTCCACTTAAATGATTGGCAGGCGAGCGCGATCCCCCTCCTCTTGGAGGCACATTATCAATCACGGGGTTATCTCTTAGATCTAAAAACGGTCTTCACCATCCATAACCTTAAATACCAGGGCATCCACGGCCGTGAAAAGATCCAAGACCTCTTGGATCTGCCGGACGCTTACATGCGAGAGGATACCTTCCTCAAAGATGGCGCTCCCAATTTTATGAAAGCGGGGATTGTCTATTCCAACCGCGTAACCACGGTTTCTCCCTCCTATGCCGAAGAAATCCTCTTGGATTACTATGGCGAGGGTTTAAATCATGTCCTCCAGGCCCAATCCTGGAAACTCCGTGGCATCCTCAATGCTTTAGACGTAGAAGAATACAACCCCAAGACCGATCCGCACATCGCGAAGAACTACGACCAGCGCAATTGGCGTAAAGGCAAAGCTGCTAACAAGCAAGCTCTGCAGGAACGTCTGGGCCTGCCGCAAAGACCGGAGGTACCTGTCTTCAGCATGGTTACTCGTCTGGTCTCGCAAAAGGGTATTGACCTCTTACTTTACATTGCGGACGAGCTCCTGGAGCAGGATATGCAGCTGGTGGTTATGGGTACAGGAGACTATCTCTACGAAGATGCCCTCCGTGCGATCCAGGACCGCCACCCCGACCGCATGAGGGCCATAATTGACTTCAATGAAGCAGCTTCGCGCCTAATTTACGCAGGCTCAGACGTCTTCCTCATGCCCTCGCTCTTTGAGCCCTGCGGCCTTTCACAAATGATGGCCCTGCGTTACGGCACCTTGCCCCTGGTGAGGGAAACCGGCGGTCTGCGTGATACGGTCCAGCCCTATAACCGTTTTGACGGGTCCGGCAACGGCTTTTCCTTTAGCAATATTAATGCCCATGAGCTGCTCTTTACTTCCAAAGAGGCCCTTGACCTCTTCTGCCATGATCAGGCCTCCTGGGGCCGCATGGTCCGGCGGGGCTTAACCGCGGATTTCTCTTGGGAAAAATCCGCCGCAGAGTACCTGGAAGTCTACCGGTCGATTATTGAGCAGGGCTAAACTTACAGCGCAAAAGCTCGGGGCGGGCAGGGAAGAGCCCGGCTTTTTACAGCTCAGCAGCCTGTCCAGGGAACTGGCCAGGCTGCTTGCTATTTAAGGGGAGAAGATGTTAAACTACTAGGCGATTCTGCCCGTACTCAGTTCAGGGTTCGTCCGACCCCTACTTGGTATGCGGCCTATACAAGGAGAAAATTATGGACAAAGAGACAAAGCAGCGTATCATCCAAGAGTTCGCCACCCACGAAGGTGACACTGGCTCTCCCGAGGTGCAAATTGCCCTCCTCACTGAGCGGATCAACCACCTCACCGAACATCTGAAAGATCACAACAACGACCACCACTCTCGTCGTGGCCTCCTGATTTTAGTAGGTAAGAGAAGAAGCCTTTTGGACTACCTCATGAAGGTGGATATCGAACGTTACCGTGACTTGATCGCCAAGCTCAATCTCAGAAGGTAATTCAGTAAAACAAGGCGGGTGCAGGCCACCCGCCTTAATTTTAGGATCAGGCCGTGGGTCGTAGACTGCGCTTCTAAGTTCTTTCAGCGTATTTAGAGGCGGAGTCTACAAGCTACAGTCTGATCCTCAGCAAAGGAAGGAAATATGGAAAAAAGAATTTTCAAAACTGAACTCGCTGGCCGTACTCTGGAAGTGGAGGTAGGACAGCTGGCACAATTCGCCAATGGCTCAGTCCTCATGCGCTACGGCGATACCGTAGTTCTCGCTACGGCTACAGCCGCGGAACCTCGGGAAGGCATTGACTTCTTCCCCCTCTCTGTGGACTACGAAGAAAAAATGTATGCCATCGGGAAAATTCCCGGAGGCTTTTTACGCCGTGAAGGTCGTCCCACCGAGAAGGCTACTCTGGTTTCTCGGATGATTGACCGGCAGATTCGTCCTTTCTTCCCCAAGGATATGCGGGACGACGTAACCGTAAATAACCTGGTGCTCTCTGTTGACCAGGATAACGCTCCGGAAGCTGTGGCCATGCTGGCTTCCTCCCTGGCTCTCAGCATTTCTGATATCCCCTGGGATGGACCGATCGCAGGTGTGGCCGTGGGCCTGATTGATGGTGAAGTAATCATTTCGCCCACCGTAGAGCAAGCCAAGGCCTCTGAAATGGAACTTACCGTTGCAGGGTCTGAGACCAAAATTGTCATGATTGAAGCTGGCGCCAATGAAGTGCCAGACGATGTCATGTTGGATGCCATCAAAGAAGCCCACGTAGAAATCAAGAAGCTGATTGACTTCTTTAACGAAGTTACCGCTGAGGTGGGCAAGGATAAATATAGCTATACCTCTTTCGAACTGAACCAGGAAATCTACCAACTGGTGTCCGACCAGTTCCAAGACCAGGTGAAAACTGCCATGCATACGGCAGATAAGGAAGAGCGTGATCGTGACGTCAACGCCTTGCGGGAAGAAATTAGCAGCTTCTTGGAGGCCGACCATCCCGACTATGCCGGTCAGGCTGGAGCCTTCTTAGATAAACTCGAAAAATCTGTGGTACGGGCCATGCTGAAGCAAGACCAGCGCGTAGACAACCGCGGTATGCATGAGATCCGTCCCTTACACGCGGAAATCGATGTCCTGCCTCGTACCCACGGTTCAGGTCTCTTCCAGCGCGGTCAAACCCAGGTCTTATCTATCGTTACCCTGGGTACCCTGTCAAACGCCCAAACCCTTGATTCCATTGACTACGAAGTTTCTAAGCGCTACATGCACCAATATAACTTCCCTTCCTACTCTGTAGGAGAAACTAAACCCAGCCGCGGACCTGGCCGCCGGGAAATTGGCCACGGTGCTTTGGCGGAACGCGCCCTGGTGCCTGTCCTGCCCAGCGAAGAAGAATTCCCCTATGCCATCAGAGTTGTCTCTGAGGTCACCATGTCCAATGGTTCTACCTCCCAAGGCTCAGTCTGCGGATCCACCCTCGCCCTTATGGCTGCCGGTGTCCCCATCAAGCGCCCGGTAGCAGGTATTTCTTCTGGCCTGCTTTCCAACCCTGAGGATGACAACGACTACAAGGTCTTCATGGACATCCAAGGCATCGAAGACTTCTTTGGTGACATGGACTTTAAGGTAGCTGGTACCACCGAAGGTATTACCGCTATCCAAGTAGATATCAAGAACAAAGGCTTGACCTACGATATGATCAGAGATGCTTTCGCGATTACCCGGGAAGGCCGCCTGCAGATTATTAATGAGGTTATCAAGCCGGTTATTGCTGAACCTCGTAAGGATCTCAGCCTTTTTGCGCCCAAGATTGAAAGCCTGGATATTCCTGCGGATAAGATCCGTGAAGTCATTGGTTCCGGCGGCAAGAATATAAAGCGGATTACCGAAGAGTCTGGCTGTGAAATTGATATTCAGGAAGACGGTCCTGTGGGCCACGTCTTTATCGCTTCCCCAGATGCGGATTCCGCGGATACCGCCATTAAGCTTATCCGGACCATCGCCTTTGATCCTGAGCCGGGCGAAGTTTTTGAAGGTACGGTTACCCGTCTGATGAACTTCGGCGCATTTGTCGAATATGCCCCGGGCAAGGAAGGCCTGGTCCACATTTCCAAGCTGTCTTGGGACCATGTGGATAAAGTTGAAGATGTTGTAGAACCTGGTCAAAAGGTCCGGGTTATCGTATATGATATTGACTCTCAAGGCAGAGTTAACCTCTCCATGCGTGACCTCATGCCCAAGCCGGAAGGCCGCCCTGTCCGCGAGGACAACGACCGCCGCGACAACCGTCGGGACAACCGTCGGGACAACCGCCGCGAATACCGTGGTGACCGGGATAACCGCGAATACCGTGACAACCGGGCAGACCGCGATCACAAGCAGGAGCGTCAATCCTCCTCCAGCAATGTGCGGGAGTGGAGAAGAGAAGAAAGCCGCAAGAGCTTCGGCCGGCCCCGTCGCGACCAAGACGAAGACGACCGCAATGTTAATGTAAGAGACTTTTAGTTGAGCATTCCTCGTCCTTTCACGGCTCTTCGCCGTAACACAGCCCTCAGAGCTATACCTTTAATACGCCAAACGGCCCAGCGTATGGGCCGTTTGGGTACTGCTATGCCTGGGGAGATTGCTTTAAAAATCTATCCGCCCCTCTTAGCGGAACTTTGCGCCTCAAAACCCGTGACCCTGGTCACGGGAACCAATGGCAAGTCCTCAGTTTCGGCCCTCCTAGCCAAGATGCTGCGGTCAGCTGACCTGCCCGTGATTCATAACACCGGTGGGGCCAATATGGCTTCAGGTTTGGTTACTGCCCTGGGTCTGCACAGAAAAGAATTGACCCAAGCGGAAACTCGCCTGGTTTTCGAAATTGATGAAGCTTGGTTTGCCAAGCTGGCTCCTGAGATTAAACCCAGCTGCCTCTTGGTCACCAACCTTTTCCGCGACCAGGTCGACCGTAACGGCGATGTTTTGGCGGTCCGAGAAAAGATTGCCCAGGGCATCCGCCTAGCCCAGGAAGCCAACCCGCAGTTTAAGCTCATGCTCAATGCTGACGATCCCTATGTGAGTTCTTTGGCTAAAGAACTTAGGGACCAAACTAATGTACTCTATTTTGGCTTGGCTTGGCCCGCAGCAAGCGAAGAACAAGATAGTCCTAGGCCATCCTCCTATCCTTGTCCTATCTGTGGGGCAGCCCTTAGCTACTCTCGCCAGACCTACGACCATACGGGAGTATATAGTTGCCCGTCCTGTGGCTTCGGTCACCCCGAGGCTGATCTCACCATCAGCCGCGCCAGACAGGCCGGAAGCTATCTTTTACACTATCAGGAGCTCAGCGTAGACTTAAATTTGGGCGATCGTCAGGACTACATGCTATATAACTTGGCTGCGGCCTCCTTGGCAGCCCTCCAGCAAGGAGCAGAGCTGACGAGCCTGGTCCAGGCAGCCCAAGCCCAAGAAACCTTGGCGGGCAGAGATGAATTGCTGGACTTAGGTCAATACCGCCAGGCTCAAATCCGCTTGGTGAAAAATCCCGTGGGCCTTTCTTTAGGTCTAGAAGCTCTAGCAGCTGATACTGCGTTTACTGGACTATGTATCATGGTGAATAACCAGGAATCCGACGGCCAAGATATCTCTTGGCTGCAGGAAGTAAACTACCAGCCCCTTCTGGCTTGCCAAGACCGTCTGGACTTCATCCTGCTTTCTGGCAGCCGGGCCGAAGACCTCGCTCAAGTCTTAAAGTCTCGTGGTATTAAGCCCGACCTGCTGAAGGTTGAAACTTCAGTAGGGGAATCCTGGCAAAAGGCCCAAGCACTATTGGAGCCAGACCACAAGCTCATGGTACTGCCTAACTACACCACTATGTGGGAACTCCAGGCCATCTTGCCGGGCTCGCGCTAACGTTACTCGTTATCCTAACTCTGTGCTCCTTGCTGCCTGCACCTAACTACTTGCTCCTAGTTGACGGGTTGCAATAGCTGAATTTTTGCCCAAACTAGGCAATTTCCTGTCTTGTCGGGCAATTTCTCAACTAGTGGGTGGGTCTGTATGAAATATTACGAGTAATGGGTGGGCAGATCTGCAAAAGCTCAATTAATGGGCGGTTTGAGTCTGGGTTTTCTGTTTGACACCTTCCGTTACTTGCAATATTTACTGAAATCTAAGCTTCCCAGATGATAGATTACTTTTTTGGATGCGTTTTCAATTAGACGTGTTTTTTCAATTAGACACATTTTTTTCAATAACAAAGAAAGATTTAAATCTAGTTTTTGAGCCTTGCTAGACTCCAGGACGAGAGCCCTGAATTGACAAGGGTCTTTGACCGCAAAGCGGCGCCGAGGCGCCCTTGGCAGTTCAGGGAGTCCGGCCTAAAATGTTAAAAAGCCTCAAAAACTAATTGAGACTTTGTAGTCTGTGCCAAGCTGCCACGCATGAGGCGAATCACAAATAAATAATGCGAAGAAAAAGAGGGTGTCTCAAGATCACTAAAATGATAGGGACCCCCTCTTATCTAGGGCTCAGGAATCTACCTGAGCTTACGGCCCTGCGGGAAATTGCTGGCGCAACTTTCTAAGCAAGGCGGGCGAGCAAAGGAGGGTTGGACTAGGCTGTGGCTCTTCTGCAAATCCTAGTTCACGAAATTTCTTACAAATTTGCAAGTATTGTAGGTAACAACCTGGCTTCGGGCCAGAAAATCCTGAACTCAAGCTTGTAAAGGTAATACTTATGCAGAAAACTCGGGGTTATAGTTGAATAAATGCATAAACATACAAGGCAAAAATTTCCGTCGACCCTCAAACCTGCATAAGCTGTAAATTTGTAAGAAAAAACCGAAAGTTGAAGTATGAAAGTTTTCTTAGACCCAGGAACAGCCGTCTTGAGCAGGAACAGCCGTCTTGA
>CAYNNG010000008.1:0-20285 GCA_964398655.1 uncultured Oscillospiraceae bacterium | reverse complement strand
AGTCCAGCAGCTCCTTGGCCTCAGCGACTACGTTTTCTACCGTAAAGCCGAAATACTTAAATACATCATTGGCCTTAGCCGATAAACCAAAATCATCAATGCCGATAACCTTACCCTGCGGACCCACAAAGCGGTACCAGGAGAGGCTGGAGCCAGCTTCCAGAGCTAGGCGCTTGTTGAGGCTGGCAGGTAGTACTTCTTCTTGATAGGCAGGATCCTGCTCCAAGAACAGTTTCATGCAGGGCATGGAGACCACACGGCTGCCGATACCTGAGGCGGCAAGTTTTTCTTGAGCCTGCAGAGCCAGAGAGACTTCAGACCCCGTTGCGATAAAGAGCAATTGGGGATTTGCTGTATCTTTTACCACATAAGCACCTTTTTCAACGGCGCGGTCTGACGCGGGCAAGTCTAGCTGGTCCAGACCCTGGCGGGAAAGCGCCATGATGGTGGGGCGGCCTGACTGTAAGGCATAGCGGTAAGCTGCGGCCGTCTCTACGAAGTCACAGGGACGGAAGGTTAAAACCTTGGGCATGGCGCGGAAAGAAGTCAAGTGCTCAACTGGTTGGTGAGTAGGTCCATCTTCTCCTACACCCACAGAATCGTGAGTCAGTACAAAAATCGCGGGCAGATTCATGAGACCGGCAGACCGGATACCCGACCGCATGTAGTCTGAGAAGGTAAAGAAAGTAGAGCAGAAGGCGCGCAGTCCACCGTGCAATAGAATGCCATTCATGATGCAGGACATGGCGAATTCGCGAATGCCGTAGTGGATGTTGCGGGCTAAACGGTCTTCTGGTCCAAAGGTGCCTTGGTTATCTAACCAAGTTTTATTTGATCCCGCCAGGTCGGCAGAACCGCCGAGCAGGTTGCCATAATTCTCCGCCAGATGGTTCAGGATGCGGTGAGAAGACTCTCTGCTAGCCTCCGCTTTGGCCGGGATTTCTGCCAGGAAGGGGTCACGATCCAAACCACTATAGTCCGAATTGAAATAGGATTCCCATTCCTGGGCCAGGTCAGGATACTGGTCTGCCCAAGTCTGGAAGAGCTTATGCCAGGCAGCTTCTTGGCCGGCCAATTCTTGCTTATACTCTGCCATGTAGGCCTCAAGCTCTGGGTCGGTATAAAAGTCCGGGCGGTCCAAGGGCCAGTTGAAGTGCTCCTTCGTAGCCTTGACATTTTCAGGTCCCAAGGGGGCCCCATGGGTCTTATTGGAACCCTGGAGGGGAGAGCCGTAGCCGATAGTGGAATTCACGATAATCAGGCTGGGCTTGTTTTCCTCAGCCTTGGCTTCTGCAATGGCGGAGCTTAAAGCGGAAAGATCATTAGCATCCTCTACGTGGAGGACTTGCCAGCCCATAGCTTCATAACGCTTGCCGATATCGTCGTTAAAGGTGAGGTCGATGGAGCCATCAATGGTGATCTGGTTGCGATCGTAAATATTGATCAGTTTGCCCAGCTTTTGTCCGCCCGCAAAAGAAGCGGCTTCCATGGCCACGCCTTCCTGAGGACAGCCGTCCCCATGCAGGACAAAGGTGTAGTGGTCCATAACGGGGAAGCCGGGCCGGTTAAATTTAGCCGCGAGATGGGCCTCTGCCAGAGCCATACCGACACCCATAGCTACACCTTGGCCCAGAGGACCGGTGCCAGCGTCTACACCCGGCGTAACAACTACTTCTGGGTGGCCGGGGGTTTTTGAGTGCAGCTGACGGAAGCTGGCCATATCTTCCGCGGGAAGATCATAGCCAAACAGGTTAAGCAGAGAGTAGAGCAGGGGAGAAGAATGGCCGGCCGAAAGTACGAACCGATCCCGGTTGACCCACTGGGGGTTTTGAGGGTTGTGTTTCATACCTTCTTTATAGATGGTCCAGATAATTGGCGCGGCGCCTAAGGCCATGCCTGGATGACCAGACTTGGCCTTTTCCACCATTTCGATTGAATGGACACGCAGGGTGGTAATAGCTGCCTGGTCCAGAGAGGAATTATGCATCTTCCTAGAGCCTCCTTGAATTTTGCTATGCGCCAAGGGGAGGTTGGCGCTTATTTACTTTATTTAATCATAGCATAAGAGAAGAGCCGCCTCGCAGATCGAGGCGGCTCTAAATAAATGTCAATATGTGTGAGGGGCGAAACTCTTATTTTGTCTGGTTTACTTCTAGATTAGTCCAGATAAGGAATTTCGGCGTGATGGAATTCACGCTGCATCATGCCATGGTCCCAAGCGATGAGGGCAGCACGATCATCCTTGCAGAGTTGGATGCCCAGGATGTTGTCGCGGGCGTTCTCTTCTTCCTCAACCTGCTCCATAACATACCAATCTAGGAAAATCTTGGAAGCACGGTCAGCGCTCTTCTTGGATGCTTCAACCAGCTTGTTGATGTTTTCGGTGATTTGTTTTTCGTGAGCCAGAGCTTGTTCAAATACATCCAATACGGAGTCAAATTTGATTTCTACAGCATCAATGGCCGGAAGCTCTACTTCGCCATCATGTCTTTGAACCCAGCGCATCAAACCTTCAGCGTGAGTCATTTCTTCGCGGGCTTGTACAGCCATCCAATGGGAAGCGCCAATCCAACCGTGGCGCATTAACCATTCAGACATACCTAAATAGAGGTAGGCGGAATATAATTCGTAGTTCATCTGCAGGTTGAAAGCTTTGTTTAAATCTTTATCCATAGTTAGTATCTCCTTTTACTAATCTTTAACTTTTCTAGGGCAAGTCTTACTTGCTACGTTTTATCTTAAGTATTTTATATTTCCTTAGCAGTTACTTTCGTTACCTGTTAATTAATTATGTTATACTTCATGAGGAAATCCTGTAGGTTACGGTTTTTTTATTATGGATAAAACCGATAGCAGCTGGCAAAAGGAGGTAGACACTTGTACAAGATTCTTCAAAAACGCCGCCTAAACAATGAAAGCGTAGATATGCTCATTGAGGCCCCATACGTGGCAGAAAAAGCCAAACCTGGTCAATTCATTATCTTCCGGGTCAATGAAATTGGTGAGCGGGTCCCCTTGACCGTGGCTGGCGTCGATAAAGAACGCGGCGGAGTCCGCATCATTTTCCAAGAGGTTGGCCGTTCTACCATGGAACTGGGCGCCAAAGAAGAGGGCGAATACATTCAAGACTTCGTCGGCCCTCTGGGAAAAGCCTCTGAACTCGAACAATTCAAAGGCAAAAAAATTGCTGTAATCGGCGGCGGCCTAGGTGCTGCTATTGCCTACCCCGTCTGTAAGGCTGCCCACGAACTGGGCGCTGATGTAGACATGATTGCTGGCTTCCGCAATAAAGACATTATTATTCTGGAAGACGAGATGAAAGCCAACTCTAACCGCTGCTTCATCACCACGGATGATGGCTCCAACGGAACCAAGGGCTTTTGCTCGGATATCCTGCAGCAATTAATAGACGAAGGCACCAAGTATGACCATGCTATCGTGATTGGACCTATGATCATGATGAAGGTTACCTGTGACCTGACTGCTAAATACGATATTCCCACCACAGTTTCTATGAATACCATCATGATTGACGGTACTGGAATGTGCGGCTGCTGCCGTCTGACCGTGGGTGGAGAGACCAAGTTTGCCTGCGTAGATGGCCCTGACTTTGACGGCCATAAGGTGGATTTTGCTGAGGCTATGGCCCGGTCCAGAATTTACGCGACACAAGAAAAGCAAGATAAAGAAGCCCATATTTGTAACTTAACTGGGGAGGTGCGCTAATGAGTGAGGCCAAGAGAATTCCTAATATGACTTTGAAGAAGACTCCTATTCCTGAGCAGGATCCTCAAGTACGCAATAAAAACTTCTCAGAAGTTGCCTTAGGCTATACGGAAGAAATGGCCCACGAAGAGGCCACCCGCTGCCTGCATTGCAAAAACAAACCCTGCGTAGACGGCTGCCCTGTGCACGTACAAATCCCTGACTTTATTGCCAAAGTCGAAGAGGGTGACTACGAAGCCGCCTACAATATTATTAAACAGACTAACTCCTTACCCGCGATCTGCGGCCGGGTCTGCCCTCAAGAAGACCAATGTGAGATGAAATGCGTACGTGGCATTAAGGGCGAGCCTGTAGGTATTGGTAGACTCGAGCGTTTTGTTGCGGACAAATATATGGAGACCGACCACCCCGAAGTCTGCCCCGCCCACACTAACGGCCATAAGGTAGCAATCGTGGGCGCAGGCCCTGCAGGACTTACCTGTGCTGGAGACCTGGCCAATAAGGGCTATGAAGTCACAGTCTTCGAATCCTTGCACGTTGCTGGCGGCGTTCTGATGTATGGTATTCCTGAATTCCGTCTGCCCAAGGCTTTGGTCCAAAAGGAAATCAGCCTCCTGGTCCAATGCGGCGTAAAAATTGAAACGAATATGGTCATCGGCGCCACCATGTCTGTTGATGAGCTCATGCATAAATATGGCTTTGAAGCTGTCTTCTTAGGCTCTGGCGCTGGCCTGCCCCACTTCATGCATATCCCCGGAACCAACCTCAACGGAGTTTACTCTGCCAACGAGTTTTTGACCCGGTCTAACCTCATGCACGCTTACGCTTGGCCTGAATCCGCAACCCCCATTCAGGTGGGAAAACATGTGGCTGTCGTAGGTGGCGGTAACGTTGCCATGGACGCAGCTCGTACTGCTCTGCGTTTAGGCGCGGAAAATGTGTATATCGTTTACCGCAGGTCGGAAGCCGAACTTCCTGCTAGGGCAGAAGAAGTTCACCACGCCAAGGAAGAGGGTGTCCAGTTTAAGCTGCTCAACAATCCTACAAAAATTGTGGGTGAAGACGGTTGGGTCAAAGCCATAGAAGTTGTCTCTATGGAGCTGGGCGAACCAGACGAATCTGGCCGCAGAAGACCTATCGCGATTGAAGGCTCAGAGCATGAGATCCCGGTAGAGACTGTGATCATGGCTATTGGCCAGTCCCCCAACCCCTTGCTGAGACAGACTACACCTGACCTTAAATGCGAGGACTGGGGCGGCATCATTGTAGATCCCGAAACTATGGCTACCTCTAAGCCTGGTGTATACGCCGGCGGCGATGCTGTTACGGGTGCAGCTACGGTTATCTTGGCTATGGGCGCAGGTAAGACCGCGGCTAAATCCATCGATGCCTACCTGCAAGGGCAAAAAGCCTAGGTAAGTTTATGGCTATCGCTTTCAGCCTGGCTGCAGCCGGCGACCTGCATTTGGGAAGCAGCTTTGCTTACTTGAACCAGGCGCAAGCCGACATCTTAGGCCAAGCTCAGCTGGAAGCCTTTTATAGCCTTTGCAAGTATTGTGCGCGTCACACGCTGGATTATCTCTTTCTGACGGGTGACGTCTTTGATCGGATAAATCCTTCACCAGCCCTGCTGAAAAGCTTTCAGCAGGGCTTAGCTCTTTGTCCGGAAACCCTGGTAGTGGTGGTACCCGGAAATCACGATCCTTATTTTGCAGGCGGGCTCTGGGACCAGCTAAAGGGCAGAGACCAGCTGCATATTATCCAGCATACCGGTGAGTGCTGGCAGAGCCCCCGGCACAAACTCCGCGTCTATGCCTCACCCTTTTTTAGCCGGTCAGCTGATCAATGTCTGTTTGAAGAATTCGACCCGACCTTAGATCCGGGCTATTTCAACCTATTACTGTTACATGGTGACTTGGTAAAGTCTGGTCAGACTTCGCGCTACAACCCTATTCCTCAAGCCTGGCTGGCCTCGTCCGGCCTGGACTTGGCCATTTTAGGCCACCACCATCAGGCCTCGGAAGTCCTGAACAGTGGAGGACGGGGGGAGGGCTCTTACCTTTATCCGGGCTGCCTTATGGGTAGGGGATTCGATGAAATAGGCCCCAAAGGCTTTTATGCGGGACGCGTGGCTAAACAGCAGCCTCCGGCAGGTCTTCGTTCCCCGGTCAGGCTTGACATAAAATTTATTCAAACTCCAGGACCCTGCTTTTATAGGGCCGACCTGAACTTAGACCAACTTAACTTTGAGCTGGACCAAGACCTTAACTTACAAATTGGCCAGGCCCTGCAAGACAAGCTGAAAAGTTTATCGGAACATCCTGACCGTGACCTGTTTAAGCTGAGACTTAAAGGCACACGTCCCGGCCGGATTGAGCTGACTTTTCTGCGACAGCTCCTGGCAGACCAGGTTTTTTACCTAGAACTTGAGGATCGGAGTCTGGCCCCCGCTGATTGGAGCCGTTACAGTCACGAACCCAGCTTGAGAGCCCAACTTGCCGATCTGGCCCAGGCTCTTTTAACTAGTCCCCGTATGGACGAAACGAGTTTTCAAACTTTATTTCTGGACCAGGAAGATGAGCTGAGCCAGCAGCTGCGGGACCTCCGCCGTCTTCCCACAGACCAGCAGCAGGTCCTGTTACGCCTG
The DNA here is from genome assembly GCA_964398655.1 of uncultured Oscillospiraceae bacterium. Classification (GTDB taxonomy): domain Bacteria; phylum Bacillota; class Clostridia; order Saccharofermentanales; family DTU023; genus SFFI01. The sequence continues at coordinate 13,912 of CAYNNG010000008.1, read as the reverse complement.
GCGACAGACAAACTGTATGCCGGCTTGGCGGAGGCGGAGGAGGACTAGATGCGTATCTTGGAGCTAAACATCCAGGCCTTTGGGGGCCTCCGCAATTTTTCCTGGCAGCCTGATCAGGGCTTTAGCCTGCTTTACGGCCCTAACGAATCGGGGAAGTCTACTATCTTGGCTTTTGTGCGTGCCATGTTTTACGGACTGGGCAGGCGCAGTCAGAATCTGGAGAAGAATGCCCGCCAGCTTTATCAGCCCTGGCACCACGCAGGTGAGATGGGCGGAAGTCTAACCTTTGAGCTTCAGGGTCAGACCTATAGGCTGGAGCGCAAGTTTGGCCGGGTAAGGTCTGAAGACCAGGTCACCCTCTATAACCAAAGCCTTTATCAGAATGTAGACCTAGCTCATCCTGACCAGCCTGGTTTGGATCTCTTAAAGCTGAGCGAGGATAACTTCACTTTGGCATGTTTGGTCGCCCAGCCTCAGGAGGCAGCCAATCCCCAGGCTCTTAACCAGGTTATTCTGCAGCTCCAGGCTACGGGCAGCGAGGACCAGGCCACGAGCCTTTTAGGCGACCAGCTGCAAAAGGAAGCGCGGATACTGGGAGCAGGCAGCCAGGGAGGACTCCTGGGTGAGGCCCTGGCTCAGGTGGAAACTTTAGAACAGGAACTGGAGGCTGCGGTAAACCGTGACCAGGCTATCCAGGCCAGCCGCGGCCGGAATAAACTTCTGGAAGACCGCCTTGCGGTGACAGAGGCAGGTTTGACCTATTATCAGCTGGAGTCAGATCTAGCCCTGCTGCGGGCCCACATGCAGCCGTGGTCAGACTACCAGAAGCGCAAAGCGGCCCAGCTTGATCAGGCCAAGGCCCAACTGCCCCCAGACCAGCAAAAGCTACAGGCACTGCCAGCTCGTGAATTGGGCCTCTTAGGCCAGAAGGCTGACCAGCTTGCCCGTTTGAGCCAGGAACTGCAGCAGACCGGAGACAATTTGCGTCAAGCCGAGGAAGATATCCGCCAGCTTAGCCTGCAGCTCCATCAAGCCCGCCAGGCTTCCAGCCAAGCCGACCACAAACAGCAGTACCTGCAGGCGAAGATCCAAGAATTGGGACTAGACCAGATTCCTTCGCAAAGACCGCCTAGCTGGTCTCTCCTGGTTCTGGCGGCCGGCCTGGGTCTCAGTCTGGTGATAATTTTTATCCTCTCCGTCTTCACCAAAATCCCTGTTCTTGGCATCGGCTTGGGTTTGGTGGGCGCAAGCCTCGTGATTTTCGCTCTCGTGAGATTTAGCGAGCAAGGCCGTCTCCAAGATTATCAAGCTGCCTTGGCGCGCCGGCACCGGTATGTGGAGGCCAGCCAGGCAGCCAAAGAAAAGAGCAATCGCGCTGCCTGGTATTTAGAGCGGATTGAAGAAGACCTAGCCAAAAAAGAAGGGGAGAGGCAGGCCCGTTTCCATATGTATCAAGCTGCCCTGCGCCGTTATGAAGCTGCACGGCAGGACTTCCGTCTGACCCTGAAGCCCTGGTATCCAGAGCTAGGAGACCAGGATCCCCTGGCTGCTTGGGATAAGGTGAAAAACTTTTCGCTGAGTGCCCAGGTTCGAGCTTTGGAAGCCGAAAGTCTTGAGCCGTACAGCCCAGAGGACTTGCGGCAAATGCAGGCCGACTATGAGGCGGCTCAGAAGGAAGCGCAGAGGACGGAAAAAGCCTTAACGGACCTGCTGACAGCCTGGCCGCAGCTAGCCCAGGGACCTGATCAAGATAGGGCAGAACTTAGGGCCGCGGCCCAGGTTTTGCGCGAGCAACTGGCGGACCAAAAGGCTGAATTAGCGAGCCTGGAAGTCCAGGGCAAAGACACGGCCAACTTGGAGGCAGCCTTGACGGAAGCCCGTCAGGACTTGGCTCAAAAAGACCAGGAATATAGGGTAGTAAAACTGGCCCAGGCCATCTTGACCCGTGCCCTCAAAGATTATCAGCTGCAATTCCAGCCCCAGCTCCAGACTAAATCTCAGGCTTGGCTCCGAGAGTTGACCCAGGGCCGCTATCAAGAAGTGCAAGTTTCTGCGGAGGGAGACCTGGCCTTGGTCTCTAGCCAGGACGGTCATTACCACGAGGACGCCTATTACAGCACAGGTACTCGAGACTTGGTTTACTTATCCTTGCGTTTGGCCCTGGCCGACATGCTGGCGGAAGCCCAAAATCTTAACCTGCCACTCTTTTTAGACGATAGCCTCAGCAGCCTAGACCAAGACAGATGGGAAAATGCCCTGACTGCCCTCACGAACTATGCCCAGAATACCGGCCGCCAGATTATTTTGTGCACTGCATCTCACAACATGCGGCAGATTGCGGAAAGCAGGGGGCTCAAAGTTTTAGAACTGACCCGCTTGACCTAGCCTAACCCTTTGGTGTTTTTCCACCCCTCGCTCTACAAGCAGACGTCTGAAGGTCCCTGTTGAGCTTCAAGCCTCTTGTCTTATGGCCTTGCCCCGCTGTCTTTACAAAGGCACGGAATTCTTGGATTTAGGTCTGAAATAATTGTAACTTTCCGCCAAGGGGCCTATAATGCCAATAGTTCAAGAATAAGCACGGGAGGCTTTTATGAAAACCGGAATTAAAGTAATTCAAGACAACCTGCAAGAACTCATCGATGCTGGCACCGTAGCTGAAGAGCGTGTAATTACCGTTCCTCAAGGCAACCGCATTAACACCACTAAAATGGATAATGTGATTAATATGTGCGCCAATAACTACCTGGGTCTAGCTAATAATCCCCGCATTATTAAAGCTGCTAAAGAATCCTATGACAAATGGGGGTACGGACTCTCTTCTGTTCGTTTCATCTGCGGCACCCAGCAAATCCACAAAGATTTAGAGCAGGCCCTGGCCAAATTCTTTGGCTTTGAAGATGCCATCCTCTACTCCTCCTGCTTTGACGCCAACGGCGGCCTCTTCCAAACCATTACCACCAAAGAAGATGCCATTATTTCTGACGAACTCAACCATGCCTCCATTATTGACGGCGTCCGCCTGTCCAAGGCCCAACGTTTTGTCTACAAGAACAACGACATGGAAGACCTGGAAAAGCAGCTGCAAGCCGCAGATGCCGCAGGCGCGAAAGTTAAATTAATCGCTACCGACGGTGTTTTCTCCATGGACGGTATTATTGCCAACCTCAAAGGTATTTGCGACCTGGCAGAAAAATATGATGCACTGGTTATGGTAGATGACAGCCATGCTTCTGGCTTTGTCGGTGAGCACGGACGCGGCACCCCTGAATTCTGTGGCGTACAAGGCCGGGTCGATATCATGACCTCTACCTTAGGTAAGGCTCTCGGCGGCGCTTCTGGCGGCTTCACTCTGGCTAAGAAGGAAGTTATACACTGGCTGCGCGAAAAGAGCCGTCCTTATCTCTTCTCCAATACTTTGGCCCCCGCCATGGCTTCTGCAAGCTTGGAAGTTTTAAAGCTCATTGATGATGAGCCAGAACGCATCGCCAAGGTACGTGAAAATACCGAATACTTCCGTAAAGGCGTTAAGGAACTAGGCCTGGATGTCATTGACGGTGTACACCCCATCGTTCCTGTCATGGTCTATGACCCTGTCAAAGCCATTAAGATCGCCAACGATATGCTGGAACTGGGCGTCTATTGTGTAGCCTTCAAGTTCCCCGTGGTTCCTCGTGGTAAGGATCGTATCCGGGTACAAATCTCCGCGGCCCACACCAAGGAAGACCTGGACTATGCTCTGGAATGCTTCGGCAAGATGAAAGAAAAATATGGCCTATAAGTTATAAAGCAGCCAGCCCTGAGCTTAGGGCCGAGTTGACTTAACTTGAAAGCTTATTAAAAAGGGGTGCCTCCCACACGTGGGCACCCCTTTTTTAGCTAGAAGCTAGCGCCCTTAGGCGCAGGACAGGCCTAGAAGACTAAGTCTAACTCTTGGGCAGTCTGAGCAAATACCTGGGCAATAGGGTCCCGGATAATCAGGTCCGCGATGCGGTCGGAGGGTGTAGCGGTCATATTGACCAGGACCTTTTTACCCGTAGCTTTTTGGTATTGGATCAGGCCGGCCGCGGGATAGACGGTGAGGGAAGTGCCGCCAATGATTAAGAGGTCAGCCCTTGAAATGGCTTCCACGGCGGCGATAATATCTGCTTCTTTGAGGGCTTCTTCGTAGAGCACGATATCTGGCCGGATCAGTCCTGCACAGCCTGGCACCGTGCAGTGGGGCACCAAGTCCATGGCCTTTACTTCATCTAAGCTGTAGCGTTTACCACATTTCTCGCAATACTGGCGCAGGGTAGACCCATGCAGCTCGACAACTTTTTGCGATCCGGCTGCCTGATGGAGACCATCAATATTCTGAGTGACGACTAAGTCCAGTTTGCCGGCCTTTTCCAGGGCGGCTAAAACCTTGTGGCAGTCATTGGGCAGGATGCCCTCTTGGTAAAAGTATTCCCGGTTGAAAGCGTAAAACTCCTCAGGATGGGCATGCATAAAACCAGGCGTAAGGATCCGCTCGGCCCCGACGTGCTTGGTATAGATGCCTGTAGCCGAGCGGAAATCTGGTACCCCGCTTGCGGTAGAGACTCCCGCGCCGCCAAAGAAGACGGTATAGCTAGAATTTTTGATTAAGTCAGCGAATTGTTTGATCTTATCCTGGTCCATTTTCTGCTCCCTTCAACACTTAGATGGGTTTAGCTATGGCTGATACCAGCTGCCGGGGATCTGCCAACAGGATATCCGCCCCTGCTGCTTCTAGTTCTTCTTGGCCTCGGTAACCCCATAATACTCCGATTGACTTAAGGCCGGCGGTTTTAGCCGTCTGTATATCCACCGCGGAATCGCCCACAAACACAGACCTTTGCGGATCTGCTCCGATTTCTGCCAAGAAGGCGGGCAGGAGACTGGGATCAGGCTTAATTGGCACGCCCGGCCTCTGACCCCGGATCACCGAGAAAAAGCCTGGAGGATAACAGGCTTCAATGGTGGTCTTAGCCAGTTCATCGGGCTTGTTGGTTAAGACGGCCAAAAGATATCCTTGAGCTTTTAGCTCTTGGAGGCTCTCGGGCAAGCCAGCATAGGCCTCTAGATTGTAGAGGACGTTTTCCCGGAAGCAAGCCAGGTAGCGGTCCAAGGCTTGATCAAGGTCCAGGTCAGACTGGCGTCCCGCCAACATGCGTTCCACCAATATGCGGCTGCCATTGCCCACGAGCATTTTGAAGTCCTCAACCGGGTAGGGCTCAAGTCCGTAGGACTCCAGCATAGCGTTGCCGGATTTAGCCAGACAGGCCAGGGTGTAAATGAGGGTGCCATCTAGGTCGAAGATGGCCGCAGGTATGAGTTTTTCTGCCATAAATTTTTGTCCTTGACTTATTTTATTTGCCCTCCTATACTATCAGATGTTTCGCACCATTGGCTCAGTTGGTAGAGCAACTGACTCTTAATCAGTGGGTCCAGGGTTCGAGTCCCTGATGGTGCACCAGCCCCGCAAGCGTGTCGCTTCGCGGGGCTTTTTTTAAAGGAGGATACCCTTACATGGAAGAAGGCCCTAGATTGCCCCTTCTACTTACTGCAAGCGATATTGATAGCCCCCTAGGCCTGCGCTTGGTCATAATTTTTATCTTGATCCTGGTCAATGGTTTCTTTTCTGCGTCTGAAATGGCTATTGTGACCCTGAACCCCAGCCAGGTCCGGCTCTGGACAGAAGAGGGCAAGAAAAATGCTCCTTTACTCCATAAATTCCTACAAAATCAAGGCAGTTTTCTCGCCACCATTCAAATTGGTGTAACGCTCGCGGGTTTTTTATCCGCGGCTTTTGGCGCAGAATCCCTGTCCCCCTACCTGGTAAGACTTCTTGATCCCCAAGGCCGGTATGCCTGGATGGATACCCTGGCCACCGTACTCACCACGATCTTTATCTCTTTTCTCTCGCTGGTGTTTGGCGAACTCATTCCTAAGCGCATTGGTATGGCTTATCCTGAGCGTTTTTCTCTGACCTTTGCCAAGGTCTTGCGCTTTTTTGATCTTATCTTTCAGCCATTAACTAAAGTCCTGAATACCACGGTTAATTTTTTCTCCCGCCTCTTGGGTCTTTCCGAAGTCCAGGGAGACGAGGTGACAGAGGAAGAAATCCGCATGATGACCGAAGCGGGACGCCGCACGGGAGCTATCCAAGGAGAAGAAGCGGCGCTGATCTCCAAGGTTTTTGCCTTCGACGACAAGGCGGTGAGAGAAATCATGACCCCGCGTACAGCCGTAGAAGCTCTGCCTCTGGACGCAGATTGGGAAGAGGTCCAACAGACCATTGCCCAGACTAAGTTTTCACGTTTTCCGGTTTATGACGAAGATATGGACGATATTGTAGGGGTGGTTCATGTCACGGACTTTTTCCGCCGTCAAAACTTACCCCGCGCCGACTTCCCGCGTAAATTCAAACTGCAGGCCTACCTGCGCCCGGCCTACTTTGTGCCGGAGAGCAAATTGATCAATGTACTCATGCGTGAAATGCGTCAGGATCATGTTACGCTGGCCGTGGTAATTGATGAATATGGCGGCGTTGATGGTATTGTCACCATGGAAGACTTGATTGAAGAGCTGGTAGGGGATATAGCGGATGAATATGATGACAAGGACACTCCTCTGGTGCAGCATCCCGATGGAAGTTATAGCCTGGATGCCCTGATGTCACCGGATGAAGCTGCGGCCTACATCCCGGAGATTGCCAAACTTCCGCTGGAGGATGCAGATTTTGATACTATGGCGGGACTGGTATTGAGCCAGCTGGACCGTATTCCGGGACCTCAGGATCAGCCGGAGGTTGAGCTTGGTCCCTTGCTCTTTAAAGTTGAAGAGATGGATGGTCGCCGTATCGCCAAACTTGGTGTCAAGGTAAGGTCTCAAGCTGAGGCTGAGGACTTAGCTGACCAACCCGTTAAGCTGGGTGCAGACCAGTCAGATACCAGCCAAGAGAGTGATTTTCCCAAGAAATAAAACTAGGCTGTTTGTATAGCCCTGACCAGGAGAAGGAAGTATGGACCATAGACGCTTGCTCACGCTTATCCTTAGTATTTGTCTCTTTAGCCTTAGCCTAAGCCTTACCGCCTGCTTCCCGGACGGGCAGATGGGTGAGAAGGCAGAGGTAAGTTCTCTTTCCCAGCCCTCACAGGAGGGGAAAGAGGAGCTGCAGCGTTTTTCCCGCCAGGATTTTGCGGGCTTTGATACGCTTACGCAGATTGTCGGCTATGCCCCTGACCAGGCTACTTTCAAAGAGCAGACGGATTGGATCGTGGCGCAAATTAAAAAGTATGATGAGCTTTTCAGCGGTTTTGCCCCCAGTAAAGAGGGCCTGAATCTGCAGCAACTAAATGAGCAGGCCGGGCAAGGTCCCGTCAAGGTTGACCCTGATCTCTTCAATTTAATTCAGCTCTCACTCAAGATCGCTGAGCAAAGTGAGGGGGCCTATAATCCTGCTATGGATACAGTAACGACGCTTTGGCGTCAAGCTATGGAAGATTCGCGTAAAAATCCCGAACAGGCTCATTTGCCTGACCCGGATGCCCTAGCGGAGGCGGGTAAACACATAGACTATACCCAGGTCAAACTGAATACTCAGGACCAAACGGTAGAGTTCCTAGATCCCGAGCTTCGTCTGGACTTGGGCGGCACAGCTAAGGGTTTTGCTTTAGAGCTGGTTATGGACCAAATGGCTGACCGGGGGCTGGACCACTACCTTATCAGTATGGGGGGCAATGTAAAATCCCTAGGCAGTAAGCCGGGCGGCCTGGATTGGACCGTGGGGATTCGCGATCCGGAAGATGCGCAGGGCGTTTTTGACACTCTGCAAGTTCATGATCTCTCGGTGGTGACTTCCGGCATTTATGAGCGCAATTTTACGGTGGAGGGGAAAATGTACCACCACCTTTTAGACCCAAAAACGCTTTACCCCCAAGACCGCTATGTTTCTTTAACTGTTCTGGTAGAAGATTCTGGCATCGCGGACGGTCTCTCCACGGCGCTCTTCAACCTTGATGAAACAGCAGGGAAAAAACTCGCAGACCAATATGGGGCCGGTATCATTTGGATATACCCAGACGGTTCTAGTGACAGATATGGCTTGAAGTGAGAAAATAAAAAAGTTGAGCTGCGCCCGGACTCTCTGCGAGCCGGGGGGAGCTCCAGACCTAGATAAAACCTTTTGCAGAGCAGGATTTGTCTGCCAATTTCAGATTAAGGAGTAGAGATGGAACAAGACAAACAAGGCCCAAATTTAAGTAAGCAGGACTTATATCAACGTACTCGCGAAGATCTTGTCTCGAGTTTGCAAACTGATATAGAACATGGTCTGTCCAGCCAAGAGGCTAAAGCCAGGCTGGAAAAATTCGGACCCAATAAATTAGCTGAAGAGAAAGCCATACCCGTCTGGCAAAAGTTTATCAATCAGTTTAAAGATGTTCTGATCATCATCCTGATTATCGCCGCTATTATTTCCGGCGCCATGGGTGAACTTGCAGATGCCATCATCATCTTGGCTATTGTGGTGGTCAACGCTATTTTAGGCGTTGTGCAAGAGGGCAGGGCCGAGAAGGCTATCGCGGCCTTGCAAAAGATATCTGCCCCGGAGGCAAGAGTCCTACGGGACGGCAAACAAGTTATGTTGGCTACTGAAGACTTGGTGGTCGGCGATATTATATTGCTGGAAGCGGGAGACATTGTTCCTGCAGACACTCGTCTCTTACAATCTAGCAACCTCAAGGTGGAGGAAGCCTCACTTACGGGTGAGTCCGTTCCTGTAGAAAAAGATGCGGAGATGATTGCGGACGGAGAACTCGGTATTGGCGACCGGCACAATATGCTTTTCTCCTCAACCTCTGTGACCTACGGCAATGGCCGCGGTCTAGTTGTGGCCACGGGTGGAGATACCGAAGTTGGCAACATAGCCGCCAGCCTGCAGTCTATCGAACAGGAAGCCACACCCTTACAAGTCTCGCTCAACCATCTGGGCAAGGTCTTAGGCATCATTGTTGTCTTTGTTTGTATCATCGTTTTTGCTGTAGGCCTCTTACAGGGCGGAGATCCTATCCGTCTTTTCATGACCGCGGTCAGCTTGGCCGTCGCCGCTATTCCTGAAGGTCTGCCTGCGGTAGTTACCATAGTCTTAGCCCTGGGTATGAACCGTATGGCGGCCCAAAATGCCATCGTAAAGCGCCTACTGGCTGTAGAAACCCTTGGCTCTATCGATACAATTTGCTCGGACAAAACTGGCACCCTTACCCAAAATGCCATGACCGTGGTGGAGCTATATACTGGCAAGTCCCGCTATGAGGTTTCCGGATCGGGCTATGCCCCCACCGGGGAGATTACTTGTGCCGGGGATTCCTCCGAAGATCCGCAAAGTCTGTCTCGGCTCTTGGAAATCGCGGCCCTCTGCAACGATGCTGAACTGCGCGAAGCTGAGACGGGCTGGGATATTCTGGGCGACCCTACGGAGGGTGCCCTGCTTACCCTGGCAGCTAAGGGAGATAAGACTCGAGAAAACCTGCGTTCGGAACATGAATTCCAAGGCGACCTGCCCTTTGACTCCGACCGCAAGGCCATGTCTGTGTTCTATGCGGACTTCCCCGAAGGTCATCTCTCCCTCACCAAGGGCGCGCCCGATATTCTCTTAGGGCAGTGTACCCACGAATTAGTAAACGGCGAGGTCATGGAGTTGACATCCAGCCGTCGCCAGGAAATCCTGGCGGAGAACTCCCGTATGGCCAAGAAGGCCCTGCGTGTTCTGGCCTTTGCCTACAAAGTATCTCCCGATGGCAGTTATGACCAGCCTGAGCAGGGCATGACCTTTGTCGGCTTGACCGGGATGATTGACCCCCCGCGTGATGAGGTCCGCGACGCTATTGGGGTATGCCACCAAGCAGGCATACGCGTGGTCATGATTACGGGTGACTATGCTGAAACTGCCCTCGCCATTGCAGAGTCTCTGCATATCGCGAAAGCTGGCGACCGAGTAGTGACGGGACAAGAGCTGGAACGGCTGTCCGACCAGGACCTGGAAGACCTGGTGGACCAAGTTTCCGTATTTGCCCGTGTATCTCCAGAACACAAGGTCAGAATCGTACGTGCTTTAAAGAATAAAGGACATGCCGCATCCATGACTGGTGACGGTGTAAATGACGCTCCTGCTCTGAAATTGGCAGATATTGGTGTAGCCATGGGTATCACTGGCACGGAAGTAGCTAAATCTTCTTCCGACATGATCCTCACGGATGACAACTTTGCCACCATTGTTTCTGCCGTGCGTGAAGGCCGAATTATCTATTCCAACATTCGTAAGTTCGTTTCCTTCCTGCTTTCCTGCAATGTGGGTGAGATTCTCGTAGTCTTCATCACCAACCTCTTACTAGGCCCTGCTTATTCACCTCTTCTCCCTATTCAGCTGCTTTGGCTGAACCTGGTTACCGACTCCTTCCCAGCCTTAGCCCTGGGCCAGGAGAAGGGGGAAGACGATATCATGCAGATCCCGCCTAGGAACCGAGAAGAAAAGATCATCAATGGCCCCATGGTTAGGTCGATGCTGGTCCAGGCCGTAGCGATTTTTGTGGCAGTCTTTGTAGCCTTCCAGCTTGGCCGTTATTTCTATCCTGACTACCTGACCGCAGATGGAGAGGTTCTATTAGATGCTGCCGGCCAGCCCCAGCTCTATGAGACCTTCGATTTTTATGCCCATCCGGACGCGATTCCTTCGGACGGGGCTCGTACTTTTGCCTTCGCTACCCTGATATTTGCGGAACTCATTCGCGCCTTCTCCTGCCGTTCGGAACACCAATCGGTTTTCTCCCTGGGTTTCCTCAGCAACGCCACGATGAACCGGGCGGTACTCTTATCTCTGGCTCTCACCTTAATCGTGCTGTACTTGCCCTTTGCGAATACCTTATTCCACACTATCCATCCTACAGGTACCGATCTCTTGATTATGTTTGGGCTTTCGCTGATCCCCTTCATTATTGGTGAAAGCTATAAGCGCTTTAAGTATAAGCACTAACTTTTATGGCCTGTGCCCAGAACTCTGGGCACATGCATAATTTTATTTGACAAGACAGAGCAAACCCTCTATAGTGTTCAACGTACAAAAAGTAGATTCCATCTCACCTTAAGTCATTAGATGAAAAGGTTAATACAATTAGACCCCGGAAAAGGGGTGTATTGTTGAGAGCGGAATCAATCCGCTTTTTTTATGCGAAAATTTAAGGAGGCACACCATAGCTAAACCCAGAGGCAAGAATAACCGCGCGAGGATTAACGATGACATCAACTACCCCAAGGTAAGACTTATCGATCAAGATGGGGAGATGCAGGGAATCGTAGATATTGAAAAGGCCCAAGACCTGGCCTACCAGCAAGGACTCGACCTTGTTCTGGTTTCAGACAATCCTCAAAATCCTGTCGCTCGCATCATGGACTACTCCAAATTTCAGTTTGAGCAATCCAAGCGCGAACGCGAAGCCCGCAAAAATCAGAAGAAGATCAATGTCAAAGAGGTTCAGATCAAGCTGACCACAGAAGAACATGACTTCAATGTTAAAGCTCGCAATGCCCATCGTTTCTTGAAGAATGATGATAGGGTAAAAGTGGTTATCCGCTTCAGAGGCCGAGAAATGGCCTATCAAAACCAGGGCTACGAAGTTATGGACCAATTCGCTAAAGCCTGCGAAGGCCTGGGCAAAATTGACCGGCCGCCCCTCATGGAGGGCAGACACATGGTCATGTACCTGGCACCGCTGAGCGAAAAAGAAAAGAAAGAATTTGCTGCCAGACAAAAAGAGGACCAGGAAGCTCCTGCAGCAGATGAGTAAGCAAAACAATAAACTTCCAGATAGATAAATTGTTTTATTAATGGCAAAGGAGGCTGTAACATGCCAAAGATGAAATCACATTCCTCTTCCAAGAAGAGGTACAAATTTAGTGCTACAGGTAAAGTACGCCGGGCCCAGGCCTATAAGAAGCACATTCTGACTAAAAAGTCTACCAAGCGTAAAAGACAGCTGCGTCCGATCGTCGAAGTCAGCCCAGCTGAGGCTAAGAGAGTTAAGCGTTTGCTCCCCTACAAATAAGGATGCCGCTTAGTTTATTGACTTAATTTGGAGGTATAGCAAATGACAAGAGTAAAACGTGGCGTAGTGCTAAGAAAGCGTCATAAAAGAGTTTTAAAGCAATCCAAGGGTTACTTTGGCCGTAAGGGTACCCAATACCGCGTAGCTAACCAAGCCGTGATGAAATCTGGCAACTACGCCTATGCTGACCGCCGCCGCAAAAAGCGCGACTTCCGCAAGCTGTGGATTGCCCGGATCAATGCCGAAAGCCGTAACAATGGCATTTCATACTCCCGCTTTATCAATGGCTTGAAAAAGCAGGATATGGAAATTGACCGTAAGATGCTGGCAGACCTGGCCGTAAATGACAAGGCAGCCTTTGCCAGCCTGTGTGAACTGGCTAAGCAAGCTTCTTAGTCGATAACAGTACTTGTGCAGTTTGAAAAAAGCGGGCTTGTCCCGCTTTTTTATTGGCCTACGGCTTCCACAACTTACTTGAGGTGAACACGCTTATGTGGCAAGAACTTCAGCTAATTACTTCCCGCCAAAACAGCTTGATCAAAGAAACGGTAGCCTTGCTCCAGGAAGGCAAAGCCAAACGTGAGCAGCTTATCCTAATTGAAGGCTTGCGCCATAACTCCACGGCCCTGGAAGCCTATAGCTATCACTACGTCTTTTTTTCGGACGATCCTGAAGGCCAGGCTTGTTTTGAAGAGCTCTCTAAACAGCTTGCCCTCAATCCTGAGCGGTTACGGCGGCTGGCTCCTCATATTTTTTCTCAAATTGCCGCAACCCAGCACAGTCAAGGGGTAATCTCGGTAGTTGAAGCTCCCGATTTACCGGACCTTAGCCAGACTACAGCCCCACTCTCAGGTAATTTTATTGTCCTTGAACAATGCCGGGACCCCGGCAACCTGGGTACCATCCTACGGACGGCAGATGCCTTAGGCCTGGCTGGCCTTATTCTGCTCGGCGACTCGGTTTGGCCCTACAATGGGAAATCCCTGCGAGCCTCTATGGGTTCAGCCTTATACTTGCCCGTATGGCAGGCAGAAGATGTACAACAGCTCAAGGCTAAATTGCCAGATCACGACCTTCTGGCGGCTGATATGGCAGGCACCAGTCTGGCTTCCTACCAGCCGCTCACCCCAGGCGGTGACTTCGCCCTGCTCTTAGGAAATGAAGCACATGGCCTCAGCCCAGAGGCTAAGGCCACGGCTGATTTGGTTATCTCTGTAGAAATGGCGGGAAGGGCAGAATCACTTAATTTGGCCTCCGCTACGGCTATCATGGCCTGGCAGCTCCAGCGTCTTTACTCGGGAAAATTTGCTTAAGACTGCTCCCGGAATTTGAAGAAAAAATGCTTGACAATTAATGAATTTCCACTTACAATGCACCAAATTTCATATGCCAAAACCTAAGAAAAAGAAGAGTAGGCAGATTTCTAACTCATACAGAGAGCCCGGCATAGCTGAGAGCCGAGCGGAGCCGATTTGCCGAATGGACTTTGGAGGGCGAGGAGAAAGGCCGAATGGCCGAGTAATACTCGACGGGACCTGCCCGTAACAGCAGGGAAGGTATGATAGTACCGAGAGCGCGCTGGCCTTAGGCTGGCGAATTTGGGTGGCACCGCAGAAGTCTAGGCTTTTGTCCCAAGTTGGACAGGAGCTTTTTTTATTGCCCCTGTCTTGCCAAGAACGAGAAACCCAGATAGGGGTGGGATAGGTCAAGCTTTTGCTTTGAAAATAAAATAGCAGAACCTGCACTTAATCTCTGAGCCTCCTATCTCGCGCAGCTAGCGCTAGAAAATTGGAGCAAGACCATGACTCTGT
>CAYNNG010000007.1:57690-67639 GCA_964398655.1 uncultured Oscillospiraceae bacterium | reverse complement strand
GTCGGGAGAACCAACCCGAAAGAATTAGGAAAAACAAACAGAAGCAGTATAGCCCTAAGAACCCCATATCTAAGCTTTCCCGTAATACCAACCTTCCACTTTGCCCCTTTAGGTGTGGAACTTATTTTTTCACTTAAGTTTTAAGCAAGGATTCTACGAGTAAATATTGAAAACAAAAAGAAAAACAGATATATTGATCTTAGTTCTTTTAGTTCTTTGTTTGCGCTGACCTCTTGGAGTTCTCAAGATTGTTAGATGGATAGCAAAAAGGGAATATAAATGAAAATTAAATAGTTTTTTGACCGCAACTTCTTCCTGATTATGCTCAGCCTGTTAGTTTACTTTTATATTTCCTTGGCTGCTTCTGTGAACTTATTCCATATTTATTGGCCTAAAGCCAACGTGTCTGAAGTTTTGCAGTCAGCATTTTCTTTTGATGCAGTTGCCCATAATTTACGCTATAGTTTTCAATTTCAAGGCCCCATATATGGCGGAATAGCAGGCATACTCTTTATATCCATCCGCAAGCATCTCTTGCCTTTTCAAGCTGCCCGCACTAATACGTATCGCAGACTGGTTGTGCGCGGTATTTTGCTGAATAGTTTCAAGGTGGCCATGGCCTGTTATGCTGCTTTCTTACTTATTTTTATTTTGCACATGGCCTTTAGTGGAGTTCCTGAGGATGTTGTATTCAGCATGCGCATTGCTGGGGCGCCTGATGTCATACCGCAAAGGACTACCAATGGGGCGAGTTTGTTTCTAGATCTTTTAGGTGAAGATTTTTACTTTGACCATCGTAAGCTCTACTATTTTATGGTTTACAGTGTGCAGTACGGCTATGCCCCCTTTTTATTTTCAATTATGGAAGCACTTTAGGTCTTGTGTTTGAGAAGAGGTATCAAGTCCTTCTGGTGACTGTTTTAACTTATTATGCACTTACTCTGTTCTTTAATCGCTTAGGTGGCATGAATATAATGCCGTCTTGGCTACACATTTTGCTGCAATATCTTGAGCCCGCCCGCCAATGCATACCTAATTCTCTAAGAGATGTAGCCACTATACCGTTTTTTATTCTACAGCTGATTCCTACTCTATTACCTTCAGGACTTATCATAAGGAATCAAATCCGGCATGCAGAAGTGAGAGTATAGCAATAGAAAAGAGCCCTCCTATGATTCAGTTGATCAATATTAGTAAGAGTTTTCAGTATGAGGAAATTTTTCACCAAATAAATTTTACTTTTCTAGATGGTCATGCCTATGGCCTAGTCGGAAGAAATGGGAGTGGCAAGAGTGTGCTCTTGAACCTCATGACAGGTTTTATTAAACCGGATAGCGGCCAAGTTCTTATTGATGGACAGATCCTAGGACGAGATGTGGATTTTATTCAGGATGCGGGGGTAAGCATTAACCAGCCGGAATTTATGCCAGGCTGGACAGGTTATGACAGCCTTATGTATCTGGCAAATATCCGCAAAAAGATTAATCAAAAAGAAGTCTCATGGTGGGTGGAGAAAATGGGTCTTACCAAGGCTATCCATAAGCCTTATAAAACTTACTCTCAGGGTATGAAGCAAAAGATGAGAATTATTCAAGCACTCATGGAACACCCTAAGTACTTGATTATGGACGAACCTTTTAATGCTCTAGATGAGCAAAGTGTTGAGCTAGTGCAAACTATTTTTAACCATTTTAAGAGTCCCCAGACTACAATTATTTTTACCAGCCATGATCAAACTGATATATCTAGCATTGCTGATACCATATTACCGATTGAAACCCTCAAGAAAGGGAGTTCTTGTCTGGATTGCGATGAAAAGCATAAAAGCTAATCGATATAAATTCTTGCTTATTTGGCTAGGCTACTTTATCTTCAATGTCATAGATTTTGGCGATAAAGGAACGATCAATATTTTTCAGAGAGTTTCAGGCCGTCTTTTTTATCCTATTTTTATTTATTTTTTATTTGCTCATAGTTTTGAACTAAATTTTCTATTGCCTAGGCTAAAAAGTTATAAAGATTACCTGGTGTATTCCGCAAAATATGTACTGCAGGAGCTAGTGCCTCAAACTGTCGTGCTTGGAGCAGGTTGTATCTTACTTTCCTACCCACTCAATATTTCTATCGAGTGGTTAGGGGCCCTACACTTTATGTGCTGGCTTATTATAATTTCTATATTCTTAGGTATGTATGACCAAATTATTAATTTATCTATTCATAGTCGGCGCTGGACAGTGGCCTTATGGATCTGGATTATCATCTGCACCCAACCGCCTGTATCTCTAGCTAATCTCTTTTCCTGGCCAACGCTTTATTTAGATGAACACTTAAAAACTAGCTGGTATTTCAGTCAGGCAGGACTGACGATTCTTTTTCACTTTTTTGTCCTCGCTTTGGTGTATTTCTTAGTTCTGCGGGAACGTGGGGTTATTGTCTCTACACATAAGATCTCCTGACGGATAAGATTTTGTGCACATAAAGTCATATGCGAAGCTTTATGCCTGATTAACTTGTTGCCTCTTAGATTTTATTTTGACGGCTACCCGTGCATTTAGTATACTTTGGACGTGCTTTTCCGCCTGGATGTGGCCTTTCTACGCAGATAGCAAAGCCCGATTCTGAAGCGCAAAAGCCCCCATATAAACGCTATGAAGGGCAAGAGTAGATCTTGGTAGCGGCCACAGCGAGCGCTGGAGGGTGAGAGCAGCGCGCAGGGCTCAGGATACGAAAATCAGCCACGAGCGGCTGTGCTGAACGCCGAACGCCGAACTAGGTTTGGTGCTGTTATTAAGTGCAGACGGTTGCCCACCGTACTAGGGCCCAAGAGGCCAAGACACAGGAAGGTCCAAGAGATCCCTGATCCCTGCTGGCTTGGTGAAACGGGTGGTACCGCGTAATTTCACGCCCCGTGTGGGCGTTTTTCTTTGCCCAAAAACTTAAGGACCTAGGACACTAGGAACATAGGAGGCGACATGTACCGTAAAGTTGACAACTCCCTGGACTTTGTAAAGAGGGAAGAAGAGATCCTCAAATATTGGGAGGATCACCAGATTTTTGAAAAGCAGGTCAAGCTCCACCAGGATGCAGACAAGTATACCTTTTATGATGGTCCACCTACGGCCAACGGCAAACCCCATATCGGCCACGTCCTTACTCGGGCTATCAAAGACTTAATTCCGCGCTTCAAATCCATGCAGGGCCACAATGTCCTGCGCAAGGCGGGCTGGGATACCCACGGCTTGCCAGTAGAGATTGAAGTGGAAAAAATGCTGGGCATCTCTGGCAAGGAACAGATTGAAGCCTACGGCATTGAAGACTTTGTCGAAAAGTGCAAGGAATCGGTTTGGAAATATAAGTCGGAATGGGAAGATATGTCCAAGCGGGTAGGCTTCTGGGCCGACATGGATAACCCCTATGTCACCTACGAGCAAGAGTATATTGAGTCCGAGTGGTGGGCCATGAAGAAGATTTGGGAAAAAGGCCTGCTATACGAGGGCTACCGCATTGTGCCCTACTGCCCACGCTGCGGCACGGCCTTGGCCAGCCACGAGGTGGCCCAGGGTTATGAAGATGTCACAGAAAATTCCATTTACGTCCGCTTCGCCGTCAAGGGTGAAGAGAACACCTATCTGGCGGCCTGGACTACTACGCCCTGGACCCTGCCTTCTAACTTAGCCCTGGCTGTGAACCCCAAAGTTACCTACGTGCTCCTGGAGCGGGACGAAGAGGGCCAGACGCGGCGCTACTACCTGGCCAAGGAACTGCAAGCAGCAGTTTTCGGCGAAAATCCCGGCAAGGTCCTTAAAGAACTGAGCGGCCAAGACCTGGCCGGCCTGGAGTACGAGCCCTTGTTCTCTTACGCTAAAGAGATTGTGGCTAATTCTGGCAAAAAAGCCTGGTACGTTGCCACGGCAGACTTTGTTACCACCACAGAAGGTACGGGGATTGTCCATATTGCCCCGGCCTTCGGTGAAGACGATAACAAGTTGGGCAAGGCCTGTGACCTGCCTTTCGTCCAATTTGTCAAAGACGATGGGACCATGCCCCCGGAGGTCAAGGAATTTGCCGGCCTCTTCGTAAAAGACGCGGATCCTCAGATTATTGATTGGCTCAAGGACCAGGGCAAGCTCATCCGGGTCCAGGCCTATACCCACTCCTATCCCTTCTGCTGGCGCTGCCATACGCCTCTGATCTACTACGCCCGCAACTCCTGGTTTGTAGAAATGACTAAGGTCCGGGACGAACTAGTGGCTAACAACAAGAAGGTCAACTGGATTCCTCCTACCCTGGGCGAAAAGCGCTTTGGAAACTTCTTGGAGAACGTGATTGACTGGAACATCTCCCGTGAACGTTATTGGGGTATGCCCCTGCCAGTTTGGCGGTGCCCCAACGGCCACGACCATGTGGTAGGCTCGATTGAAGAGCTGAAGGCCATGTCTCCAGACTGCCCGGAGGATATTGAACTCCACCGCCCATACATTGACGCGGTCCACCTGACCTGTCCCGAATGCGGCGAGCTCATGACCCGGATTCCCGAGGTGGCGGATGCCTGGTTTGACTCCGGGGCCATGCCCTATGCCCAGTGGCACTACCCCTTCGAAAACGAAGACACCTTCCATGACCGTTTCCCCGCGGACTTCATTTCCGAAGCTGTGGACCAAACCCGCGGCTGGTTCTACTCCCTGACGGCCGAAGCGACCCTGCTCTTTGAACAGGAAGCCTTCGAGAACTGCATTGTCTTAGGCCACGTCCAAGACAAGGACGGCATCAAGATGTCCAAGCACAAGGGCAATGTGGTCAATCCCTGGGAGGCCATTGATTCTGAGGGCGCGGACGCGGTGCGCTGGTATTTCTACTCCAACAGCCAGCCCTGGCTGCCCTCCCGCTTCTCTCTAGACGCGGTCAAGGAAGACAAGCGCAAGTTCATGGGTACCCTCTGGAACACCTACGCCTTCTACGTACTCTACGCGGAAATCGACCAGTTCAAGCCCCAAGACCATCCTTGGGATCCCCACAAGGTTAATGTGATCGACCGCTGGATCCTCTCCCGCCTGAATACCCTGGTTGCCCAGGTCACGGCCAGTCTGGAAAAGTTCGATATCCTCACCGCGACCCAGCTCTTGGAAAAATTTGCGGATGACTTATCTAACTGGTATGTCCGCCGCAACCGTGAACGCTACTGGGTATCCGGCATGCCTCAGGATAAGGTAGATGCTTATCAATGCCTCTACACCGTCCTGGTTACCCTGGCTAAGCTGTCTGCCCCCTTTACCCCCTTCATGGCGGAGATGATCTACCAAAACCTGGTCGCAAACCTTGACCCCTCTGCCCCCGAATCTGTCCATCTCTGTGCCTATCCACAAGCAAATGAAACCCTGATCAACCCCGAGGTGGAGGAACAGATGGACCTGGTCCTCAAACTTGTCAACCTGGGCCGGACCGCCCGTGCCCAGTCCCAGCTCAAGACTCGTCAGCCCCTCTCCCGCATGTTGGTGGTGGGTGGCGAAAAGCTGGAAGCAGACTTCGCGGACCTCGTTAAAGACGAGTTGAATGTCAAAGCCTTAGAAAAAGCCGATGACGCAGACAACCTGCAGGACTACCACTTCAAGCCCCAGCTCAAGCTTTTAGGCAAGCGCTTCGGCAAACGCCTCAACGAGCTCAAGGAAGTCTTGAACAACTTGGATGGTGTCAAGGCTTATAAAGAGCTGAAGAAGCAGGGCCAAATTGAAGTAGTTATGGAAGACGGCCCGGAGGTCCTCACGGAAGAAGAACTCTTGATTGAGAACCAACAAGCCGAGGGTTACTCTGCAGCTTCTGACTACGGCCTGACGGTTGCCCTAGACACCACGCTGAGCCCTGAGCTCATTGATGAAGGCTTCCTGAGAGAGATTGTCTCCAAGATTCAGACCATGCGTAAAGACGCTGACTTCGAGCTGACAGACCGCATTAAGCTCTACTTTGGCGGTACGGATAAGCTCATGCAGATCGCACAAAGCCATAAGGAATCCCTCCTAGCAGATGTTTTGGGCTTAGATATCCTACCCTTAGACAAGGCCCCCGCTGAACTGCGAGACAAGCTGCAGACCTGGGATATTAACGGAGAAGAATTGGAAATTATTTTAGAAAATGTCAGTCACTAAGAAACCCAAATTTCAGTTTAAACCCCTGCAGATAGCCATGGCCGGCATTATCGCCGCCCTCTATGTGGTCCTCTGCCTGCCCTTTGCCTCTTTCAGCTTCGGCATGGTGCAGTTCCGTCTGGCTGAAGTCCTTACTGTCCTGCCTGCCTTTACCCCCATGGCTATACCTGGCGTCTTTCTGGGCTGCTTCCTGTCCAATATATTGAATCCCAACAACCTGGGGCTCATTGATATTTTTGGCGGCAGTCTGGCTACCCTGGCAGCCGCTCTGACTACCTATTGGCTGGCCAAACCCTATCGGAGAATCCTCCTGGCGGAGCGTCAGCCGGGTTATAGCAAGGAAGAGGCTAACACCTGGAAAAAGCGTTTCATGCGTTTTGTCATGCTCTTTCCCCCGATCTTATTTAATGCGATCGTGGTGGGTTCCTACCTGCCTTACCTGCTCTTGGAACACGACCCCACCACTCTGGAAATTATTGGCTCCATCGCCTCTATCTTCCTCTCCCAATCCGTAGTGATTTACGTCTTGGGTATGGGCTTGGTTTTGGCCTTGGAAAAAGCCAAATTTCCTGTAGAAAGCAAATAACATGGCTCACTACTTTGATCCAGACCCCGAGGCCGCGCACAGCCTCCGTGCCTTCACGGAGGAGGTGCAGGGCAAGCTCTTTCGCTTTATTAGCGATGCGGGCACCTTTTCGCGCAACCGCTTGGACTTCGGCTCCCGGCAATTAGTTGAGGCGGCCTTAGACTTTGTGGACTTCCCGGCAGGAGCCCAGGTCCTGGACCTAGGCTGCGGCTGGGGTCCGGTCGGCACGATTCTGGCCAGCTTTCATCCCCAGCTCAAGCTGAGTTTTTGCGACATTAACGAGCGGGCCCTACGCCAGGCCATGGAAAACTTTAATAATAACTGTCCGAGTCAAGAAGCCCAGTACTACCTTTCTGATGGTCTCTCTCAGGTCCCCTTCAGCTTTGACTACATCCTCTTGAACCCGCCCATCCGGGCAGGGAAGACCGTAGTTTATCGGCTCTTTACGGAAGCATATGAGGCCCTCAATCCCGGCGGCAAGCTGATGATTGTAGTCCAGAAAAAGCAGGGGGCCAAGACCACCAAGGAGGAGCTGGAACGCCTGTTTGGCGGCCCCGACCAGGTGAAAGACCTGGCGCGCAAAGCGGGTTATCGGGTATTTTTAGCCACGAAGACTTAAGCAACAAAAAAACAGGGCCAGTCGGCCCTGTTTTTGTTTGAACCTGAAAATTCCCTTGCAGGGATAAACTTATTTTTCTACCTCCACAAAGGGAATCAAGGCCCCGTAGCCTTCCGCCTTCATGTCTTCCAAGGGCACGAAACGCAGGATGGCCCCATTTATACAGTAACGTAAGGCGCCAGCTTCTTTGGGCCCGTCTTCAAACACATGGCCCAAATGGTTGGTATTCTTAGCTCTAACCTCCGTCCGGTTCATACCGTAGGAAGTGTCCTGGTAGTAGTTAACCACGTCTGTAGTAATAGGCATAGTAAAGCTGGGCCAGCCACAGCCGCCGTCAAACTTATCGTCCGAGGAGAAGAGGGGCTGACCGGTAACCTTATCTACGTAGATGCCAGGACCAAATTCCTGGTCTAGAGGGCTGGTGAAGGGAGCCTCCGTGCCTTGCTGCCTGGCTACTTTGAAAGCGGTGGGATCCAAAGTTTTTTGCAACTCGGCATCGCTGAACAGCTCCTTACCAGGGAAGAGGGGGTCTGCGGCGGTCTGTACATTAATGTGGCAGTAGCCGCCGGGATTCTTATCCAAGTAGTCTTGGTGGTAATCCTCAGCCTTCACAAAGTTATCCAGCTTCTCCAGCTCGATCGCGGTCTTTTTGCCATGCAGGTCTTCAAAATTTGCTAGAGACCTCTTGGCCAGGGCTCCGCTCTCTTCATCGGTGAAATAAATCCCGGTACGGTACTGGGTGCCGATATCGTTGCCTTGGCGGTTTACGCTATAGGGGTCAATGATCCGGTAATAACGCTCTAAGAGCTCGGCCAAATGCAGCTTGTGGGCATCGTAGGTAATCTTCAGGGTTTCGGCGTGGCCAGTTTGGGCCACCTCCTGGTAATTGGTCTGATTTGAAGCTCCGTTGGCGTAGCCTACCTCCGTATCTAGAACACCGGGCACCAGCTTGAAATAAGCCTCTGTGCCCCAAAAGCAGCCGGCGGCTAAATAAATCTCCGCCTTTTCTTGGTTGCCAAAGTTGGCAATATTTACGTTTTCTTCTTGTTTCGTGGTCATGATTTCATCCCTGTCTTCTTGATCTTCTTGCTGGTCTCGAGCGGTCTCAGTCTTGACTTGAGCGGTTGTTTGAGCATCCGCTCCCTTCGCCTGATCGTTTTCTACCAGCTGACAATCCGCATTTAAGGCCCCACATACTGCGGGTCGAGAGCTTGCTGCCTGGTAGCCTACAAAGACTAGTAGACCGCACAGCGCCAGCAGGGCCAGGCGTCTTATTAATTTATTTTGCACTCTTTACTCCTTGCGATTACTCCTTTAATGGTAGGAAGCCGAGAGAACCACCGTGCAGCGCAGGCCTTCGCCTTGACCAAAAGCCGTGAGATCTTCACCCGTAGTAGCAGTAATGCCCACGTCTTCCGCCTCCAAACCCATGAGGGCCGCGATAGAGTCGCGAATCTTTTCTTGCAGGGGGGCAAGCTTGGGCCGGGCTCCCTCCAGGGAGATGGCTATATGGTGAAGTTCCCACTCACGGTGGTCGTTTTGTAAATCATCTAAGGCCAGGGCCAGGTAGGTTCGAGAATTTGTTTTACCTTGGCGGCAGAGTTCATCCGCTCGTGGGCCCAACACTGGCTTGCCTGTGAGGGAGGAAATGGCATTGCAGAGGGCATGGAGGATGACATCCCCATCACTGTTGGCTTCAAAGCCGCCCTGGGCGCTGCAGGTATACCCTCCCAAAACGAGGGCTTTTTGCTGCGTGGTAAAGCGATGACTGTCTTCACCCAAACCTGTAATAAAAATCCGGTCTGCCATAAAGTCCTGGCCTCCTTTTGCTAGTTATATTATAGGATTTAGCCTAATATCCTGCGGTAACATGCAAGCCAAAAATAAAGACCCCCGCCAGCTGGCAGGGGCCGAGGTTGGACTTAGCAGATTCGCCTAGCCAAACATCTCAGCCAGCATCTTGTAGCTGCGCAGCTGGTCTTCCTCGTGGTAGAGGGGGATGTAGAACATGAGTTCATCCAGTTTAAAACGTTCAATTTCTTCTTCCAGGATGGTTTGCACTTCCTGGCGAGAACCCTTGATGAGGAAGCGTTTTGCGTAGAGCTCTTCTAGATGGTTGGCTTCCTCCGGGGTGAACTTGACATCTTTCAATACTTCAGGATCCTGCATAGCCTTGATATCGTCGGCCTTATTGCGTACAGCCGCCACCTCGTAGGTTTTGGCCAGGTAAGCGGCCTCTTCGCTGGTATCTGCTACGACGATTTCATAGGAGAAGCCCAGGTTGGGCTGATCAGCGAAAACTGAAGGCTTAAAGTTTTTACGGTAATCCAGGAAGGGCTTTTCGTCTACATCAATGCCGAAGAAGCGCGCGTGGCTGTAAGGCAGGCCGTTCTCCGCGGCAAAGGGGGCCGTACGGCCGGTAGACCCTAAGACCCAGGGCTGGGGCAGGGGCTGGAATAACGGCCCTGGGCCAGGGCGAGGATCTCGTTGACTGCGCTGCCCGGAGCTCGCCCCATACCGAGGTCCACACGGCCTGGGGCCAGACAGGCCATGGTCTTGAAAAGTTCCGCGGTTTTGAGAGGGGAGTAGTGCATGATCATGGTG
>CAYNNG010000007.1:54737-57590 GCA_964398655.1 uncultured Oscillospiraceae bacterium | reverse complement strand
GCCTGCAAAGTCTGAGCCTAGACCTCGCAGGCTTTAGAAGGATTTTATTTGCTGGCGTGGGCAATTAAATCCCGTAACTCGGTTTCGTCAAACTTGTAAGCTTTGTTACAAAAATGGCAGACCACTTCAGCCCCTTGGTCTTCATCGACCATCTTCTGCAGTTCCTCCTGGCCCAGAGAAACTAAAACTGAAGCCAGATGATCCTTGGAGCAGTGGCAGACATAGGCCAGAGGAGTGGTGTCATAGATGGTATAGTCAAAATCCGCAAACAATAGTTCAACCAGAGATTCAGGTGTTTCGCCTCGACGGAGCAAGTCTGTCACGGGGCCCAGCTCTAAAATTCTTTGCTCCAGCTGAGCTGCAACCTGGTCATCCGCGTCCGGCAGCATTTGGATCATGAAACCGCCGGCGACCTCCACGCTGTAATCCTTTTGTACGTGGACACCCAAGGCCAAAGCAGAGGGAGTTTGCTCGGACTGGAGATAATAATAGGCCAAGTCTTCCGCAATCTCTCCAGACACCAGTTCCACAGTGCCCGCGAAGGGTTCCTTTTCTCCGATATCGCGGATCACGGTTAGGCTGCCCGGGCCAATAGCCCGACCGACATCCAATTTGCCATGCCGCTTATTGGGAACCTCTACCTGGGGATTAGTAACATAGCCCTTAACCTCGCCCAGGGCGATGGTGGTGGCCAGAAGGGAGCCTGCAGGCCCCTCCCCGCGGATGAGGAGGGTTAACTTGCCTTCCTCATTTTCCAGGCTTAAGCCCATCATGCCGGCAGCCGTTAACAGTCTACCCAGGGCGGCGGTCATCACGGGAGAGGTATGGTGGATCTTCCGTGCTTCTTCTACGGTTTGGGTGCTATTTGCGATAAAAGCCCGGAAGCTGCCATTGCCTCCGGTTAAACGAATCATTTTATCTTGCATCTTATCCTCACTTTGCCACAGTAATATTGAATTATCTAAGGGTATGAAGCAACTAGTTTATAAAAGCAACTAGTTTATTAATCTGGAATATTATAGCCAA
Source organism: uncultured Oscillospiraceae bacterium (assembly GCA_964398655.1). Lineage (GTDB taxonomy): Bacteria > Bacillota > Clostridia > Saccharofermentanales > DTU023 > SFFI01. The sequence goes on along the minus strand of CAYNNG010000007.1, from coordinate 56,564 downwards.
GGAATGTGGCAGGATAATGGCAAGACTTGGTTTATTTCTTCTTAAATAAGGCCCGGCTTGAAGGCCTCCGGGTTGGCTGCCTATGTGGAGAGGCCTAAAACGTCAAAAGCCCAGAAACTGGGCTTTTAGGCAAAAACTAAATTATAATTGGCGGGAACACGTGGGAATCGAACCCACCGGAGAAGCTTCTAACCCCTCGCAACGGTTTTGAAGACCGCGGGGCACACCAGCACCCATCTGCTCCCATGTCTAAACCCTACAAACGATACCAAATTTGTAGGTTAACTTCAAGCGCAGGCCAAATCTCTTCGTTTGAATATTACACATAATCAATAGTAGTTAAACATTTAAATAATACCTAGATTGTGTCTCGAACAGTTCTTTATAAACTGTGTCTTGGGCTAACAGGTCGGTGTGAGGGGCAAGTGCTACCACTCTGCCTTCCTCTAGGACAAGGACTTTGTCACAGGAGATAGACGAGGACATGCGATGAGAAATGATAATAGCCATTTTGCTTTCCGTAATGCGAGCAAAGTTTTCGTAGATTTTAGTTTCAGCCAGGGGGTCAAGCGCAGCAGTAGGTTCATCTAAGATTAAGAGTTCCGCATCTTTCAAGAGAGCACGGGCAATCGCTAGTTTTTGATTCTGACCAACCGAAAAGGCTATGCCTTTTTCATCCAAAGAGGTATCTAGGGTAGAATCAAGCCCGTGCTGGGTTGCCTCTATGGTCTCTAGCAGTTCAACCTTGGCCAAAGCATCTTCTATTTCATGATCGCTATAGCGGTTCGTAGGGTCTAAATTTCCTCTCAAAGAAAAGGGCATTAGCTTATAGTCTTGGAAAACAGTAGAAAGAGCCTTAACGTATTCCGTATAATTTAGGTCTGTTATGGGGATACCATTCCAGAGGATTTGTCCTGAGTCTGGTTCAAATAAGCGACAAATTAATTTAACAATCGTTGTTTTACCTGCACCATTGGCTCCAACAATTGAAATATGCTCTCCCTTTTTAATCTGGAAAGATACGTTATTAAGGATTAGCTTATCTGACTTGGTATAGGAAAAAGAGACGTTTTTAAATTCTAAGCTCTCTAAGGCTGGCACAGCACTGTGACCAGATCTTTCCTCAGACTCATCACGCTGCATGTAATCGACAAAAGGTTCGAGGATATTCAGGTTGTTTTTGGCATTTACGATGTTAGTGGTTGCATCAAGCAAGACATGAGAGAATTGCCTGCTAAGACCCACATAAAATGTAAACGCACCGATATCTATCTGTGGTCCAAATTGGTTTGTGCTAAAACGTAAACCAGAGTAAGTTAAAGCAATGAACGTGACTACATACGATAAGATGCTAAGGGCAGATTCTGCTCTGCCTTCCTGTATAGAGAGTTCCTGCATCCATGCGGCCAGCTTATGATTAATCTCTCTCAGTCTGCCGACAATGAGGCGGTTAGGCCGGTAAAGTCTAGCCTCTTTTTGGAGCTCAGGATTGAAGGCCTTTGCTATAAAATAACCATACATACGGTTGACCTGGGTGTTTTGCTCTAGGCTTTCATTTAGCTTTTTGTACTGGACAGAGGATATATAAACGCCACAAGATGAAATAAATATAATAAGAATTACCAGTTTCCATGAAAAACTGAAGAGAACTCCAGCAATGGCAAGCAGACTCATAACGGCAGAGATAGCAATACTGAGATTATTCATAAATTGTACAACTGCAGGATAGTATATTACGGCGTACGAAGCCTGTTCTTTTATGTTTAGTATGTCTGGGTCTTCCAAGTCCTCATAGGGTAAGTTCATGGTTTTTTGGGCAAATTCAAT
>CAYNNG010000007.1:47822-54637 GCA_964398655.1 uncultured Oscillospiraceae bacterium | reverse complement strand
CATGAGTTTTTGTAGCTCGCCGCCCGAGAGGATTAAGCCTTCGGAGTCCTCGACCTTGAGGACTATCGAATCAATTCCAGACTTTGCATCTTGGATTCGCTCAAGTAGACCAGCCTTACGCAGAGCCCAAATTACCCGTTCGCGGTCGATCGCTTCAAGAGAAGCCGCAACGTTTTCTGCAACTGTAACGCTCACGGCTTCAATTTCTTGAAAGACCACCGCTACCAGGTCGCGCAGATCCTCTACAGAAAAACTTGTATAATCGATCCCATCGATAAGTATTTTCCCTTAATCCGGGCGGTAAAGGCCTGATAACAGCTTAATCAAGGTCGTCTTACCTGCACCATTAATCCCAACTAAAGCGATTTTCTCCCCCGCTTCTATCCTCAAGCATAAATCGGTAAAAATATTCTTCTCAGCATTGGGATACTTGAAGCTGACGTTCTTAAATTCTATAACAGGTGCAGAATCAAAACGTACCCTCCGACCGGCATCTTCTTCAATAAGGTTAAGATCTAAAAAAGCATAGTGAGCGGCAACATTGCGTAATTCACGCGAGATGAAAGACAAATATCTAGTGATCAGGCTGATTTGTCTAGTGACCAATCCTAAGGCGGAAATATAGAAAATGACATATTCCGGATTTAGGCTTTGCTGGTAGGATACGAAAACATAGTAGAGACATAGGGAAGCCGGCACAGCCGTTAAAAAAACCGACAACCAGAGATAGGCATTTTCATGCTTAAATCTTCGGTTAAAAATCTTGATTATTCTGCCAAGTGTGTCAGTCATAGCCGACCTCATCCGTTTGGTATATGAAAAAATTCGGATATCTTTACCGTACGCAAAATTAGCAGCAACATCCATATAACGGTTGAGTTTTCGATTCTCCCCTTGCAGTTCTTCCCTGATAACATCCTCAAAGGCACTTTGCTTATTAGCAAGTAAATATTGGACAAAAAGTACACATAAAAATATCCCTGGCAACCACCACCGTAGCTGGCTCAAAATGACCAGTAGTAAAATAAGATTCAGACCGGCACCAGTCAGTAAGAAACTTTTGCGGTAAATGCCTTCTAAACCCGTATCATTAGAAGATAGACAGGAAGGGCAGAAAATGCCTGCGTGAGAAAAGATTGGTCTTCGTAATATTTGAGGTCCATAGTAAGAATATGATTCGCTATTTTTGCCATCTGCTCGGTCCGCACATTTGTAAATATAGGATAGACCTTTAGCCTAGACCAAGTCTTAGCTAAATACAGAACAACGCCCACTACGGCATAAGCGAGGAATAACCACAAGAGCTCCTGAAAAGTCCTGCCCTGCACCAGCTCGTAGACAAAAAACCTCATACCGAAGACCTGGATAAATGTAAGACCGACAACAGAAATCGCATTTGACAAAAGCCAAGGTATGACTTTCGCCATAGGGAGTAAAGCCAGCGATCGCTTATAATCTCTAAAAACGTGGATATTCATAAACCTAATAAAGCTATCATTTAATTCCAAACCATTTGTTTGTAACATAAGCTGATATGAATCACGATCGGTTATCGTTGATAAATATTCACATAGGCCATAAACTGTTTCCCGTGGAGCATAATAAAACTCGTCCACTTTGACAATATGTATTCATTGGTATCACAAATAAGACAACTTGTCAAAAAGAGTGCCTACTTGGTCTGCTTACTACCTACAACTTGAAAATTTGTAAACCCGCGCGCATCCTCAATTTGCTTCTACAATAATCTATGGAAAATCGATAAGGTATAAGATTAACTCCCATAGAAGGAAGAAGCCTGCTAAACTCATAGGGAAGAGACCCGCAAGTAGGGAACAGACACGTAAGTTACCAGCTAAAGGAGGCCCTTATGACTAACCCTGCACTCCTCATCGACCAACAAGCCTTCCGCGAAAACGCCATCCGCCTCCATGAGGTTTTGCAAGATCAAGGCAAATTCTGCCATTTTGATTGCAGTGCTTTTGCCAGACAAATTCCCCTGTTGGAAATGCTGGCTAGCTGTGGACTCAACAGACTGGCCTCCAGCCGACTGCAGGACTTCGAACTCCTCCGTCCCTATGCCCAGGATAGCCTCTTCCTCAGGTCTCCCATGCCTTCAGAAGTGTCCCAAGTGGTAGACCTCTGCGACCTTTCTTGCAACACGGAATGGGAAGTCATCTGCGCCCTGTCTGATGCTGCCCTCGTTCGACAGAAAATTCATAGAGTTTTAGTTCAGCTGGACTTGGGTGACCTCACGTCCGGCCTGCAGCTGGAAGCTGCTAGCCAGCTGATTGGCAAACTAGTCAATCTGAGGGGAGTCCGCCTGGCTGGCCTTAAGACTACTTTTAATGGTTATGGCGGTATTCTGCCCGATGCGGCAAAGCTTAATGAACTGGCTACCTTTGCTCAATTTATTGAAAAGCGTTATGGCCTGGCTCTGGAGATGGTTTCCGGTCTTAATTCCTCTTGCCTTACCCTCTTGGATGAGGGGATCATTCCTCCAGAGCTCAGGCATTTCGTCATCGGAGAGGCCCTGCTTACCGGACGAGAGTCTGCCTATGGGGGTAGCTTTGCGGGTCTGTACCAAAATATCTTTTGCTTCCAGGCCGAAGTGATCGAGGCCCAGCGCCGGGCCTCCTTACCCCAGGGCCCCCGGGGAGATCGCAGCTCGGGCCGGGTCCTCCCATATGAAGACCGCGGACTTATTCAAAGGGTCAACCTGGCTTTCGGTTACCAGGACCTAGACGCCCGCAATTTGGAGCCCCAGCTGCTGGGAGTTCGCTATTTGGGCCAAACTCAGGACCAGAGCTTTTATGATGTTACGGGCCTCAACAAATTCCTGCGCCCCGGCGACAGCCTGGAGTTTATTCCTAACTACACTGCTACCCTCGAAGCCCTGACTGCGCCCTCCGTAGCTAAGCTTTTGGTCTAAGCTTAAGGGCCAGCGGCCTCAGCGTTTGGCGTAAGGTCCCGTGGCTCTAGGACTCGCTTGCTTGACATCACCAATCCGCCAAGCTAAGATTTTTTAGCAACTAAACAAGGGGAGGCCAGCTGGCCTGAGAGGGAAACACTAAGGTTTCCGACCCTCAAACCTGATGCGGATAATGCCGACGTAGGGATCATATTTTACCTATGACCGCTTATCCTTGGGCTAAGCGGTTTTTTTACGGCCGGAGTTTGACAGACAAGCAAAGGAGCAAGATGAAGAAATTTTTCGAACGCAATCTCATCATGATCCTGATTTTATTGGGACTTTTTGTGATCTGGGAGCTGGCCTGCACTTGGGGCCAGGTACCTTCCTACGTTTTACCCAAACCCAGTAAGATCTTTCGTACCCTCGGGCAAAACTTTGGCCCCCTCATGGAGCACTCCTCCGTTACCCTGGTGGAGAGCCTGATTGGTATTTTGATTTCCGTAGCCCTGGCGATCTTTCTGGCCCTCTTCATGGACCTCAACCAAACCCTCCGCCAGACCTTGCACTCCCTGCTGGTCATCAGCCAGTGCATCCCCAGCCTGGTCCTGGCCCCTCTCTTGATGATTTGGCTGGGCTTCGGCATGGCCCCGAAAATTGTGGTGGTGGTGCTCATGTGTTTTTACCCCATCACCGTGAACTTTGCCGAGGGCCTGCAAAAGCTCAGCCCGGACAGCCTGGACCTCCTGTATAGCTTTGGGGCCTCCCAGGTGCAAATCTATCGGGTAGCCAAGATCCCCACGGCCATCCCTTACTTATTTTCCGGCCTCCGGGTGGCGGCTACCTACTCGATTTCCGCCGCGGTCATCGGGGAGTGGCTCTCCTCCCAAGCCGGCCTGGGCTACTACATGATCCGAGTCTCCAACACCTATCAGCTGGATAAGGTCTTCGCCTGCCTTTTCCTCATTATCTTTTGGTCCTTGGCCATGAATGGCCTGGTGGCCTTAATGCGTATGCTCTGGGAGCCCGGCCGGGGCTTGATCGCCCGGTCCCGCCATAAGCGTGAGGCCAAGACCCTGCAGGTGACGGCTAACTTAACGCAGTAGCCCTTTAACTCAGTCACACGAGCAGCTACCCTTTAGCTCAGTAACACGAGCAGCACTTTAACTCAGTCACACGTGAGAAGGTATGGCCCTTGCCCCTTCTCCAGAGAGGAAGACCTAATGAACAAATCCCTTAAATCCCTCCTCGCCCTTATCTTGGTTTTATCCCTGGGCCTCGGCGCCGCCTGTGCCCCAGAACCCACACCCGAGACCGACTCCACAGAAGCCTCTACCGCATCCGCCACGGAAGCCAGCGCTGAGGCCTCCATCCCTGCCGCTGATGACCAGGAAAAAGCAGATGCCCCCGCTCTTCAAGAGGAAGACCAAGAGGCAGAAACTGCGGACAAGGCTGACCTCCGTCCTGTTACTGTCATCTTGGATTATGTCATTAATACCAACCACTCCGGCCTCTTTGCCGCCCTGGACAAGGGTTATTACGCAGATGAAGGCCTGGATGTAAAAATTGTCGAGCCTCAAGAGGGTGTAAGTCTGCAAATCCTAGCCACGGGCAAGGCAGACTTTGCCACCACCTACCAGGAAGACCTTACCTATGCCTTAACCCAGGAAGAACCCCTGCCCCTCAAGGCCATAGCCACGATTATTCAAAACAACACCTCTGGCTTTGCCTCGCATAAAGAAAAGAATATTACCACACCCGCAGATTTTGCTGGTAAGACCTATGCAGGCTGGGGCTCCGCCGCCGAAAAAGCTATTATCCAGGCCGCAGTTAAGCAAGCAGGGGAAGATCCAGAATCTGTGACCTTCGTCACTGCCATGGATACCTCCTACGCCAGCCTGGAAGGCGACATCGACCTTATGTGGTTTTTTGAAGGCTGGGATATGATTGCTGCAGAGATGGAAGGCTTGGACCTCAACTACATCCCCTGCCGGGAGATTGACGAGCGCCTCAACTATTACACCCCCATCATTGTGACCCGCGACGACTTAATCGACCAAGATCCCGACCTAGTCAAGGCCTTTATGCGGGCTACCGCCAAGGGCTATGCCTTTGCCTCGGATACTTCAAACGTAGACGAAATGGTGCAGATCCTCCTCAAATATTCTCCCGAGCTGGACCCTGAACTCTTAACCAAGTCTCAAACCTTCCTGGCTGGCGAATACGGCAAGGGCGCGGACCGCTGGGGCCTCATGAAAGATGAAGTCTGGACTGGCTACGCCGAGTTCATGCAAGAGAACGACCTGATCTCTAAGGTCTTAGCCCCTGAAGACTACTTCACCAACGCCTTTATTCCCGAGAAATAATTATTAAAAGCTCTACCATGTCAAACGCATCTGCCTCCCAAACATCAGCCAAACATTTATCTGCGGACCAAGCTCCAGCTCAAGTAGAAGTCCGGAACCTCTCCATCTCCTACGATGGAGAGGTCATCCTCAAGGACCTCTCCTTTGACCTGCAGTCTCAAGAGTTTGTGGCGATTATTGGACCCTCGGGCGTGGGCAAATCCACACTACTGAAAATATTGGCCTCCATCTTGCCTCTGGAGACCGGACATGTGCGCTTTGAAGGGGAGGACTACAGCCAGCATAAATCAGCCTTTGCCTACATGCCCCAGTCCGACCTGCTTTTCCCCTGGATGACGGTCTACGACAACGTCCGCCTTTACGACCAGCTCCACCCTGGCAAAAAAGGCCATAGCAAAGCAGAAATTCTCCAACTCCTCCAGCGCTTCGGCCTCGCTGGTTACGAATTTGCCCTAGTAGATACCCTTTCCGGCGGCATGCGCCAACGTGCCGCCTTCCTCCGCACCCTCCTCTGCCCCGCAAAAGTCTTCCTCCTCGACGAGCCCTTTGCCGCCTTAGACGTAATTACCAGAAACCGCATGCAAGAATGGCTGCTCGGCCTCCGCCAAGAACTTCACCGTAGCATCATCATGGTCACCCACGACCTAGAAGAAGCCATCCTCTTGGCCGACCGCATCCTAGTCCTAGAGGGACGCCCTGCCAGCATAGAATCCTCCTACGCTATCCCCACCCCACCCTCCGAGCGGTCGCGCGACTGGCTCTTCAGCCAAAACGAACTCAAGCGCCAGCTCTACCACAAACTCGCCGAAAACAACTACTTTAAGGTGTAGGGTTTGGTTTTGACGGCTGCTTTTCTTTTTTATTTTAGAAATTTTCTTACATAACATTTTGAGTAGTAGGCATATTGCCCATTCAGTTGAAATGCCTACGCCTATAAGGCTCTTGCAGTCAATATAGTAGTAGGCAAAAAAACCATTCGGCCCATATACCTACGCCAATATTGAAAATGGGCGTGAAGAATATCCCAAGCCACTCGCAAACCTGCAGATAACTTGTTAGAATAATCCCCATAGTGCTAAGCCGATGGCAAGATAGGTGCTATGAGCAAGATAAGCCTGCTATTTGGTGTAGAGCGACTCATTAATCGTTGATTCATGCTCGCACAAAGTTTTTCCATAATTTGTTTTATTTTATTTATCATTACATTCCTAATTGGCTTATCTAGCCGTATTTTCAACTGTTGAAAATGTGGTGGTCGGCTCATGTAGGCAACTATTAATTAGTGTTGTATCGGCAGTGGCTGAACCGGATCGTGGAACACGGTAGAGAGGTTAGGAGGACTGTAATGAGCGCTAAAAAAACTTTATTAGATTTGCTAAACAAATACGAGAGTATATTGACTACGCTTGAAGAAGAACAGAGCGAAGTAATACCAGGCCGGGTGGAGGTCTTTCGTAAATGTCTGGCAGGCTACCGGTACCTCTACATATCTAAAGATACAAATACTGGTAGTAGAACCAAAAGGTATCTGTCTAATG
>CAYNNG010000007.1:8196-47722 GCA_964398655.1 uncultured Oscillospiraceae bacterium | reverse complement strand
AGATGTGGTCGCAGGAGCTTTACTTTGAGACAAACAATGGGGAAATGGTGCGGTCCAAGAGCGAAAAAATCCTGGCAGACCGCTTTTTGGCCCTGGGTATTCCTTATAAGTATGAGTGCCCCTTAAACATGCGCAATCGCGTCACCCTATATCCAGACTTCACTTTCGATGATTCTCAGAATAACCGGGAGATTTATTGGGAGCACTTTGGCATGATGGGTGACCATGGCTATGCCAAAAAGGCATATCAAAAGCTGGATGACTATGCGCAGCGAGGCATCGTCTTAGGAAATAACCTAATTGCCACTTTTGAAATGTCGGATAAGCCGCTCAATCTGAAGCAGGTCAACGCGCTGATAAAGTATAACTTGGGCGGAATAAAGAGGATGTAAGCTAAGACTGAGCGGTTTAAGCTAAAACTTAACCGCCCATGCGCAGACTACTTGGACGGCGCAGAGGGGGTTCAGGGAAGGAAAACTAATAATGTCTCGCATTTTCAGCGTTATATTTGACAGTTGGGAGAAAGCTTTTATATAATAATCAAGCTTTGCAAGATAATCTTCCTGGCGTCTCGCTCTGAGGCACAATTTAAGTTTTATGGAGAGTTGGCCGAGTTGGCTGAAGGCGCACGATTGGAAATCGTGTAAACGTTAATAGCGTTTCGAGAGTTCGAATCTCTTGCTCTCCGCCAATAAAGAACCCTAGTCTAAGGACTGGGGTTCTTTATTTTCCTGGTAGTCAGGCCGTGGGTGGAGCTGCGGTCGTCTTCATGGCATCTTTCCCCTCTTAAGCGCTTACCCAGTCAAGGTGTGTGCTCCGGATCCCCAGCTTTGCTGGGGATCCGGAGCACAGACAAGAAGGTTGAGGCGGATTTGCTCAATAAACGTGTCAAACCGCGAAGCTTAGTGCAGGTTTTAATGCGCAATAGTTCTGGTGGCAACTAGATTGGCTCCGGTACCAGCAATATCCTCGCAAAGGACCTGACCAATGTGGACGGGGGCTTCAGCCTGGATTTGGTTGACCACAGTCATGACGTCCATGATCTTGCCCTTGGGTACGGGGTGGTCAGTCTTCACAGGGCAGCGGCACAGCTGGTCGCTCTGCAGCTTTACGGTGGAGCAGACGACACGGGTGGGATTGGTCAATTCATTGCGGCCGTAATCCACGCCCTTTTCGCAGCCATTGCCGGTTACCTTCAAGCTTTCTTCGTCAACTTGCAGGTGGCAGCCGCGCGGGCAGACAATACAAATCATTTCTTTTTTCATGCTATATCCTCCACCGAAACTTTAAGGTGCTGGTCTGCCATTTTCTTGAGCAAGACTGCAGGCAGTGAGACATTTTCCATTTCTCCTGGTGCCATGTAAGGCCGTTTGAAGGCGGCGATTTGATTGCCCTGGCCATCCCGGAAGACTACCCGGGTGGGCTCGGGGTAATTCTGGCGGACCCGGAAGAAGACTCTGACGTTTTTATCCACCTTCTCCAGACGAATCTGTTGGGGTACGGTGTAACCGATGTGGGAATCGGTGCTGAGATCAATCAAGGTGGCTGGAGCTTCCTCTTGGCCTGCCTTTTCCTGGGCCACAAAGGCAGCGGCAGACTTACCAGCGGACAGGGCTTCTTCGGTTACATAGTCAACCAGGTCGTGTACGTGGAGCACGTTACCGCAGGCGAAAATGCCCTTCTCCGAGGTCTCGCCGTTTTCATAAACTGAGGGTCCGGAGGTATGGGGGTCAATCTTCACACCGGCTGCCCGGCTCAGCTCATTTTCGGGGATAAGGCCGACGGAGAGCAGTACAGTATCTACATCATAATCCACTTCCGTGCCGGGAATGGGCTTGAAGTGTTCATCTACTTCTTGTACCGTGACGCCCTCAACCCGGTATTTGCCCCGGATATCGGTGATGGTGTGCGAGAGGTAGAGGGGAATGTCGTAGTCCTGCAGGCACTGTACGATATTCCGCATGAGACCGCCAGAGTAGGGCATGAGCTCTACGCAGGCTACTACCTTAGCGCCTTCCAGGGTCAAACGGCGAGCCATGATCAAGCCGATATCGCCGGAGCCCAGAATGATTACGCGCTTGCCCACCATGTGTCCTTCCAGATTAACGAATTGCTGAGCCTGACCGGCGTTGATGATGCCAGCCGCGCGCGATCCGGGAATCTGGATCTGCATACGGGTACGTTCCCGGCAGCCCATGGCCAGAACCAGGGCCTTAGCGCGCAGTACCCGGTAGCCTTCGGCCTTGGACATCATGTGGACATAGCGCCACTCGTCGGTGTTATCTATACTCAACACCATCGTATCAAGAGCGATCTCAATGGTGGTACCTTCTAATTGATCGATAAATCTGCTGGCGTATTCGGGTCCGGTCAGCTCCTCACCAAAATGGTGAAGGCCAAAGCCATTGTGAATGCACTGATTGAGGATGCCACCAAGGTAGGTATCTCGTTCGACAATCAGAATTTTACGCAAGCCTGCTTCGTAGGCGCCCACGGCGGCGGCAAGACCGGCGGGACCTCCTCCTACGACAATCAGTTCATATTCGGGAAAATTTGCCGCGTTCTGCACTTGGTTCATGCCCTTTCCTCCTCCTTGACTGTGCTCTTGGTTGGTCCACATAAGATATAAGATCCTGCCTTGTCCTGCGTGATTTCTTCGGGACTGATACCTGTCTCGCGACAGAGGATCTCTGCGATACGAGGTCCGCAGAAGCCTCCTTGGCAGCGTCCCATCCCAGTACCTGTACGCCGTTTCACACCATCAATGGAAACCACGGGCAGACCCCGTTTGAGGGCGGCGACAATTTCGCCTTCCGTAATAGTTTCGCAGCGGCAGATTACCCGGCCGTAATCAGGGTGCTCAGCAATAAAGGCCGCACGCTCTTCTTCAGGGATTTCCTTGAAACGCACGACCTTGCGGGTGCCGTCCCATTCGTCCTTAGGTTCACAGATCAGACCTTCGCCCTGGAGGAGTTTGACACCTTCTTGGGCCAGTACGGGCGCGCAGGTGAGGCCAGGAGATTTAATGGCGGCGATGTCGAGGAAATGGGGGGCGACAATTTTGAGAAAAAAGTCGCCGTAATCACTGTTGGCGCGTACACCGGCGTAGTTGCGGATGTTGGTGCGTAGGTTAAGCCCAGGTACGCAGCGGGTAGCGTCCTTGGCTACATGGCTGAGACCAGCAGCTGTGGTATTAGTGTTTTCTTTATCATCAATGAGTTCTGCGTCTGGACCCACCAGGATATTACCGTGAACAGTAGGGGAGACCAGGATACCCTTAGTGAGCTCATTGGGGCAGGGGAAGATTACAGTTTTAACAATGTCACCAACTGCGCGGTCAAGGACATAATACTGTCCGCGGGTAGGCTCAATCTTATAGGCGGGCTCGGCCACCATGCTGTGGATTTGGTCTGCATGGGTACCAGCGCAGTTGACGACATATTTAGCTTCAAAATTGTCTTGGGGCGTGTGAATGAGATAATGGCCATCCTGCCAGTCGATCCCGGTAACCTCGTGATTGAGTTTTAGATCGACACCCTCACGGACGGCTACCTCGGCGTGGGCGATGGTGAATTCCCAAGGGTTAATTACGCCAGAATCAGGAACCCAGAGGGCGATCGTAATATCGGGGGAGAGGTTGGGCTCGCGTTCGCGGGCTTCGTCCCCGCTTAGGATCTGCATGCCCTTTACCCTGTTAACCAGACCCTTTTCATATTTTCCTCGAATAACCTCGGCGTCTTTTTCGTCAAAGCCGACGATTAAAGAACCGGTTTTTATAAACTCAACATCTAGGGTTTCTACCTGCTCCATGGTTAAATATGCGCCTGATACGTTAAATTTACCCATTAAAGTATCGGGATCAGGGTCATATCCACCATGGACAATGGCTGTGTTCGCGCGGGAAGCACCTAATGAAACATCATTTTCTTTTTCCAGAAGCAGAACTTTGAGTTGGTAGCGGGAACATTCATAAGCTAAGCAGCAGCCTACAACGCCCGCACCAATAATCGCGACATCATACATAGACTTTCTCCTTGTATAATTTGTCGGCTTAAGAGAAGGCTACTCGTCTTCTTTGGCCCAGCCAAAGGAGCACTTAACAGCTTTCTTCCAGCCTTTGAGTTTCTCTGCACGTACCTTTTCGGTCATTTGAGGCTCAAAGATGCGGGAGATCTCCCAGTTCTCGCGAACTTCATCAGTGCTCTTCCAGAAGCCTACAGCCAGGCCTGCCAGATAAGCGGCGCCCATAGCAGTGGTCTCAATGCAAGCCGGACGGTGAACCGGTACGCCGATTATGTCAGCCTGGTACTGCATGAGGAAGTTGTTCATGGACGCGCCACCGTCTACCTTGAGGGCGGACAGCTTGATCTTGGAGTCATCCTGCATGGCCTGGAGTACGTCGTTGGTCAGATAGCAGAGGGATTCCAGAGTGGCTCTAATTATGTGCTTTTTGTTTACGCCGCGGGTAATGCCTACGATGGTGCCGCGGGCGTATTGATCCCAGTAGGGTGCGCCTAAACCGGTGAAAGCAGGTACCACGTAGCAGCCGTTGGTATCGGGCATTTGTTTGGCAATGTATTCAGAGTCGGGTGCGGTGTCGATAAAACGCATTTCGTCACGTAGCCACTGGATAGCGGCGCCGGCAACAAAGATGGAACCTTCAAGAGCGTAGTTGACTTTGCCATCCAGACCCCAAGCAATGGTGGTTACCAGGCCGTTTTCGCTGTATACAGGTTTTTCACCGGTGTTCATCAGCATGAAGCAGCCTGTACCGTAGGTATTCTTTGCCTCACCGGCGTTGAAGCAGGCCTGCCCAAAGAGTGCGGCTTGTTGGTCACCAGCGGCGCCGCCGATCTTAATGGGGCTGCCAAAGAAGCTAGAATCTGACTCACCATAAATATAGCTGGAGGGCATGGGTGTAGGCAGAATTTGCTTAGGAATACCGAGAATGCTCAGCATTTCTTCGTCCCAGCAGAGATCGTTGATATTGAAGAGCATCGTACGGGAAGCGTTGGAATAATCAGTTACGTGTACTTTGCCTTTGGTCAATTTCCAGATCAGCCAGGTTTCGACGTTGCCAAAGAGGATTTCTCCTTTTTCAGCACGTTCTCTGATGCCAGGAACATTGTCTAAGATCCATTTGATCTTGGTTCCGCTGAAGTAGGCGTCAATTACGAGGCCGGTTTTTTTACGGAAAGACTCGGTGTAGCCTTCAGCCTTCAGCTGGTCAGCGTATTCGGAAGTTCTGCGGCACTGCCAAACAATAGCGTGGTAGACAGGCTCGCCGGTTTCTTTATCCCACAGAATGGTGGTTTCACGTTGATTGGTAATACCGATGGCGGCGATGTCTTCTGCTTTAGCGTTGATCTTGCTCATGGCTTCAACGGCAACACCTAATTGAGTGGACCAAATTTCATTGGCGTCGTGTTCGACCCAGCCTGGTTTGGGGAAGTATTGGGTAAATTCCTTTTGAGCGACCGAGCAGGGTTCGCCCTTTTCGTTAAACAAAATACAACGGTTACTTGTGGTGCCGGCATCCATGGCCATTACATATTTCGGCATAAATTGCTCCTCTAATTAATTGGTTTTTTTGTGATTGGGTGTCGTAAACAGGACAGAAAAACCTGCACGATCTGCGCGTGCAAAACACGCATCAAGATCATGATAGATGAAGATTTGCTATACCTCTTACAGAAAATTCACCACTCAAAAACTCATGAACTTTCTTGGCATGTGTAGAATATAGCAAGATATGGATAAATATTCAAGAACTTTTAGCTCATTTACCAAAAATGACAAAGTGTGGGGAAAACTCTGGGTTGGCAGAAGCAAAAAGGCCGGTGACAAAAAGCCACCGGCCAGCGTAATGCTTGATTATTTAGCATATTTTTATGCTGGGTAGAACCCTAACGTGGTCTGATTACCAGGCAAGGGCCAGACAAGACTAGCGCCTATTTGACCACCAGGTTGACTAAACGGCCAGGCACGACAATGAACTTAACTACCTTGCGGCCATCCAGCCACTCGGCATAGGCAGGCAGGGCTTCAATCAGGCTCTGAATCTCTTCTCTAGAAGCCTGGGAGGGCACCTGCACTCTGTCGAAGATCTTGCCATTGACCTGGATGGCGATCTCCACTTCATCAGTATTGACATAGGCAGGGTCGGCTTTAGGCCAGGGCTGGCGGAAGAGGGAGACCTGGCTGCCCAGATCCTCGCCTAACTCTTCTGCCAGGTGGGGAGCAAAGGGGGCCAAGATCAAAATTAAGGTATTGGTGACATAGGTCAGCATATCTAGATGGGCCTCAGGGCTAACCTTATAGCTGTATAGCTCGTTGACCAGCTCCATGATTCGGGCCAGAGAGGTGTTGAACTGGAAGCGGTCCGCGTCTTGGGTTACCTGGTCAATTGTGTAGTGCAGGGTATGGAGCAGCTTTTTGTCTGATGCATTCTGAGGCTGGGGCATTTCCAAAGAGAAGGTTAGCTGGTTGGGATCCTGCTGGGTCACCAGCTCTTCAACTAAGGTTTCCACCCGTCTAATAAAACGGCTGATAGCCTTAATGCCGTTGTCAGACCAAGGGCCGCCCTCAGTAAAAGCAAAGCCAAAGGCTAGGTAGAGACGGAGCAGGTCAGACCCGCCCTCGGACACATATTCATCTGGAGAAATGGTGTTGCCCTTAGACTTGGACATCTTCTGGCCATCAGGCCCCAGGATAACCCCCTGGTGGATCAGGCGGGTAAAAGGCTCGTCAAAGTTCAGATAGCCCATATCCCTTAAAGCCTTGGTGATAAAGCGGGAATAGAGCAGATGCATAGCAGCATGCTCCTTACCACCCACGTAGACATCTACGGGGCACAGGGCGTTAACTTTGGCTGGAGCGAAGGCAGCCTCTTGGTTGTGGTTGTCTACATAACGGAACATATACCAGGTAGAGTCCACGAAGGTGTCAAGGGTGTCGGGGTCTCTGAGAGCGGGCCCGCCGCAGCAGGGGCAGGTGGTGTGCATAAATTCTTCAGAGCTTTTTAAGGGGGAATCCCCATGCGGGGTGAATTTCACATTGTAGGGTAGTTCTACGGGCAAGTCTTCTTCCGGTACGGGGACCATGCCGCATTTGTCACAGTAGACAATAGGAATAGGGGTACCCCAGTAGCGCTGACGCGAAACCAGCCAATCACGAAGGCGGTAGTTGACTTTTTTCTCGGCGCGGCCCTGGCTAGCCAGATCGCTAGTAATCTTCTCCCGGGCGCTGGCGGAATCTAGGCCGTCATAGGCGCCAGAATTCATCAAAATACCATCGTCCACGAAGGGTAGGTCGGGCTTGCTGCCATCAGTAGCCTTGATGACCCGCTTAATGGGCAGGTTATGCTTGTGGGCAAAGGCAAAGTCTCGCTCGTCGTGGGCGGGCACAGCCATGACTACGCCGGAACCATAGGAGGCAATAACGTAGTCGCCTACCCAGATGGGTACGCGCTCGCCGGTGAGAGGGTGGACGGCATAGGAGCCGGAAAAAACCCCTGTCTTTTCCTCGGCCGTGGACAGACGGTCGATATCTGACTTACGGCGGGCTGCCTCTTGGTAGGCCTGAACCGTGGCCTTCTGCTCCTCCGTGGTTAAGAGATCGCAGAGGTCAGAGTCAGGGGCAACCACGATATAGGTCACTCCTAAGAGGGTATCTGCCCGGGTGGTAAAGACTTGTACGGGCAGGTCTTCCCCATCTTCACTCTTGAGGATGGCGCCGTCTTTTTCGGCTTTGAAGGTAATCAAAGAACCCTCGGATCGGCCAATCCAGTTTTCTTGGATCTTCTTGGTAGGCTCTGGCCAGTTGAGATCGGGCAGGCAGTCTAATAGTTCTTGAGCATAGGCGGTGATCTTGAAGAACCATTGGGTAAGGTGTTTTTTCTCCACCTGGCTGCCGCAGCGCTCACAGGTCCCGTCCGCCATGACTTGTTCGTTAGCCAAGACGGTATTGCAGGAGGGGCACCAATTAACCGGAGCCTTCTTACGATAGGCTAGGCCCTTCTTGTAGAGTTGGAGGAAAAGCCACTGGTTCCAGCGGTAATATTCGGGGTCGCAGGTAGCCAGAGTGTGGTCCCAGTTAAACATGCCGCCCATCTCCCGCAGCTGGGTTTTCATGGTGGCGATATTTTCTTCCGTGGAATCTTTGGGGTGAATACCGGTCTTAATTGCGTAGTTTTCTGCCGGCAGGCCAAAAGCGTCAAAGCCCATGGGCTGGAAGACTTCATAACCTTGCATTTTTTTAAAACGTGCGAAGGAGTCGGCCAGGCTGTAGTTGTACCAGTGACCAATATGCAGTTTGGCGCCCGAAGGATAGGAGAACATCTCTAATACATAGAGCTTCTTATCCAGATTCTGGGGATTAAAGCTGGCCAGTTTTTCTTGATCCCAGCGTTCTTGCCACTTACGGTCTACAGCAATGGAATACGACATAAGATACCTCCCAATACGCGAAAACGTTCATTATTATAACAAATATTTATAGATCAAGGCTATAACGACCAGGTGCAGAGGATAGTAGAGATAGAAGAAATATTTTTGTACAGGACCTGGTCTTCGATCAGGTTCGGAGAAATGTTCGGGTAGCTTAAAAATGATAAATACTGCCAATACGGACAAGCCCTGGAGCGCGTTGATGTAAAAGAAGCCCTCCGGCAGCAGCCTGAAATAGTGCAGGTAATAAGCTAGAGAGAGCAGCATGAGATGGAAGAAGGACTGGTAAAGGAGGGCGGTTTTAAATTGTTCTTCCTGGGGCTTTTTCAAGGCCTGGTGGAAAAGAAAAATCATGATAATTCCATACTCACCATAATCTGTCTCAAAATGCCAGCCAGCCCAGAGGGAAAGACTCATAAAGAGGAGGCCTAAGATCATTGCTAGGTGGGGCTGCATCTCAAAGCCTAAATTAAAACGGTACTGATGGGGTAGCTTGAGCTCCCCTGGGGTGTCCTGGATGGGCTCCAGTCGAACCAGCCGGTCGTAGTTACCCTTGGTAAAAAGCTCGTAGGCGGTGATGAAGACAACACCCAAGGCTAGGGTGAACAGCACGTTGGGGTCGCTTTGGCGGTTCATCTGCATGCGGGCCCAGCGCATGATGACCTCGGCCACCATGCCCCAGCCAAAAAGGCGGAGACCGTAGCGGAAAAAGTTCCGCGTCCGACGGTAGCCCAGGGCTACATTGTAGGCAAAAATGGGGAAGGCCAGACGGCCCACCATGCGTAAAACCAGGTAGAGATCAGGGGAGAGGTAATCCATAAAATAGGCGCCAATGTGATCTAAGGTCATAAAGATGACAGCAAGAATCTTGAGCATTAAGGGTCTCCCAGACTGGAAATTATCGTTTAAGAGGCTTATTTCAGAGCCTTAGCAATGCTGTAACAACAGCATGACGACTCTTGTTTTCCTCTAGTCTACATTGTATCATTGTAGGGCTAACTTACCAATCATACAGTCACAAGAGCCGCTTGGCTCTTGCTCTGTTTTCTATATTAATAAGGGGAATCCAATGGGTTTAGGAATGAATATCGGGATTGATCTGGGGACAGCCTCAGTCCTGATTTACGTCCACGGTAAAGGCGTGGTATTAAATGAGCCTTCGGTGGTGGCAGTGCATGCCCGAACCGGCAAGGTTTTAGCTGTAGGAGAAAGTGCCGCCCTCATGATGGGCCGCACCCCAGACCAAGTTCAAGCTATCCGCCCCCTCAAAGATGGGGTTATTTCAGACTTTAAAGTAACGGAAATCATGCTCAAGGCCTTCATCAGCCGGGTCCATACCGGTTTTCTGGCCCGCTATTTCAAGCCCACAATTGTGGTGTGCGTGCCTTCCGTCATTACTTCCGTGGAGCAAAAGGCCGTAGAAGACGCCTGTAAACATGCGGGTGCCAAGGTGGTTTACCTTATCCGCGAACCCATAGCCGCGGCTATCGGAGCAGGCATTGATATTACCCAGGCCTCGGGCTCCATTATTGCAGATATTGGCGGCGGGACCACCGACATTGCGGTGATCTCCCTGTGCGAGTCCGTCGTGGACTCTTCCATCCGGGTGGGCGGAGACAAGTTTGATGAAGCCATCATCAAATTCATCCGCAGAAAGCACAATGTCTTAATTGGAGAACCCACAGCGGAAGACCTCAAAATCAATATTGGCTGCGCCTATCCCAGGGAAGAAGAGCTCTCCATGGAGGTGAGGGGTAGAAACTTGATTACCGGCATGCCGGCCACCCTGACCATTACCTCCACGGAAATGCTGGAAGCCCTGGAAGAACCAGTTAGTCAAATCTTTGAAGCTGTCCACTCGGTCTTGGAACGCACCCCGCCCGAACTCATGGCGGACATTTCTCAACGCGGGATTGTCCTCACCGGAGGTGGTGCCCAGCTCTACGGTCTCGACCGCATGCTGGCTGCCAAGGTAGGCATTGATGTCAACCTGGCGGAAGACCCCGTGTCCTGCGTAGCCATCGGCACGGGCCTGGCCCTTAACATCATGGACGAGTTTAACGCCCTGGAAGGCTAGGACATTACAGACTAAGCCTTAGCAGGCCGTTGGGAGGCTTACCTCTGGTTTTGACCTGAGACGGCGGGTAATTTTTAGCCTTCTAATCTTGCCTCGGCAAATTAAAAGCTTAGGAGGTTGATATGTTCGATTTAGCAAGCATTAAAAATCAGGCAGCCGCAGCGGCTCAAGAAGTCATTGATGCGGCCCAGCACACTCGTCCAGGAGATTTCTTTGTCCTGGGCTGCTCATCCAGCGAAGTTCATGGCGGGCAAATCGGTCAAGCTTCCAGTGAGGAAATTGGCCGGTCCATTATCGAGGCCATTTTGCCGGTAGTCCAGTCCGCAGGCCTCTACCTAGCCGTCCAAGGCTGCGAGCATATTAACCGGGCCCTGAGTGTGGAGCGTGCCAGCCTGGAAAAACACCAACTAACAGAAGTTAATGTTAAGCCGGCCATACATGCCGGCGGTTCCGCATCTGTTGCGGCCTGGGAACTCTTTGCTGACCCCGTATGCGTGGAACATATTGAGGCCACTTGCGGCATGGATATTGGTGACACGGAAATCGGCATGCACATCAAACATGTGCAGAAACCTTTCCGCCCCCAGACCAAGTTTGTGGGTGAGGCGCGGGTTACCGCCTTGGTTTACCGGCCCAAGCTGATCGGAGGGGACCGGGCGGTCCACCTCTAAGTTGATTTAGCGTTTTTTCTGACAAGTCGGAATAGCTAGCCCAAACTTTCCTGCAAAAACTCTTCTTCGGCAGTCTGGATATCGGCCGTCAATACTACGGTGGTAGGATCCAGCTTTTCGGGAACCCGGAGGCCCCAATAGCTGTCACCCTCCAAGGTCTGGGTTTGGCGCAAGGCGCAGGGTTCATCGTGGTTTAGCCAGCTGGCCTCCACCGCTTGGTTAGAGATGTTGGGCAGGGGAATTTCCTGGCCGGCCAGGCTGGCAGGATCCAGAACATGGATATATAGATGATGGGGCCGGTGGGTAAAGCGGAGTTCCGGTGCTTCATAGACATAATTATTTATGGTGTCGCAGCCGTAGATGGCGGGGCCGACCTGGCTGAGCCAGCTGCCCACTACTTCTAGACAGGCCTTGCTGCCTTCGGGGATCCGGCCTCGGCCATCTGGGCCGATGTTCAACAACTCATTGCCGCCGCGCGCGATCACGGTTAGAAGTTCCCGGCTGACCTCCAAAGGAGACCGCCAGTTTTGGTCGGAAGCTCGATAACCCCAAGAGGAATTTAAAGTGGCAGGCAGCTCCCAGGCCCTGGGGATAGGCTGGGCGGGCAGGCGCCGGTCTTGGGTGGTCAGGTAGTCACCTTGGCCATGCCCAATTCTGCCGTTGATCAAGCAGGAGGGTTGAAGTTTTTTGACCAATTGCCGCAGTGTGCGCGCCTGGTCTGCGGTCATGGACAGGGGCGTATCAAACCAGATCATGCCGATGGGTCCATAGCCGGTTAAAAGCTCCTCAACCTGGGGGAGACACTTTTCCTGAAAATAGCGGTTAAAATCCTTCGTGCTGGAATCCCGATAGGCCTCCAAACCATCAGGGTGGTCCCAATCCTGGGCCTGGGAATAGTAGAGGCAGAAGACTAGACCAGTCGTCGCACAGGCCTGGGCAAATTCGGCTACCAAGTCGCGGCCGCAGGGGGAAGCTTCAACACTGTTGAAGCTGCTCACCTTGCTGTGATAAAGGGCAAAGCCCTCATGGTGCTTGGCGGTGAGGCAGAGATAGCGAAAGCCCTGCTGCTTAGCCCAAGTGGCGATGGCCAGAGGATCCAAGTCCTGGGGATCAAAGGACTTAGCCAGGTCGCGATAAGCTTCCCGGGGAATTTGGGCATAGTGGCGGATCCATTCGGCCAGGCCGGGGATTTCCCGGCCCTGCCATTGGCCTCCTAACATAGAGTAAAGGCCAAAATGGATAAAGAGCCCATAGCGCGCGGTGTAAAACCAGTTAGGATCGCTGGGGTTTAGGACTTGCTGGGACATGCCCCCTCCTCAAACAGAAAACACGCTACCTCGTGCCCAGGCTCGATTGCCCGCAGAACGGGCCTTTCCAGCTTGCAGCGCTCCATGCACTTGGGGCAGCGGCTGGCAAAGGGGCAGCCTTGGGGTAAGTTCAGGGCACTGGGAATTTCGCCCTTCAGGAAAATCCGCTCCGGCTTTTGCTCAGGGTCGGGAATGGGCACGGCAGAAATTAGGGCTTGAGTATAAGGGTGGCTGGGATGGGTAAAGAGCTTTTCCTTATCTGCCAACTCTAATATAAAGCCCAAATACATTACGGCGATACGGTCGGAAATCATCTCTACTACCGAGAGGTCGTGAGAAATGAAGATATAGGTTAGGTCTAATTGTTCCTGCAGACGCTGGAGCAGGTGAAGTACCTGGGCCTGGATGGATACGTCCAGGGCGGAGACAGGCTCATCGGCAATGATCAGCTGGGGCTTGACACTGAGAGCCCGGGCGATGCCGATGCGCTGCTTTTGACCGCCGGAAAATTCGTGGGGATAACGGCCGGCATTCTTGGGACTGATCCCTACGACCTGCATGAGCTTATGAACTTCCCGGGTGCGCTCTTCGGCCGACATCTGGGGATCGTGGATAATCAGAGGCTCCGCGATGAGGTCGCCTACAGTCATACGGGGGTTGAGGCTGCCCGCGGGGTCCTGAAAGATCATCTGGATTTCCCTCCGCAGGGGCCGCATTTCCTGCTGGTTCAGCTGGTCAATGCGCTGGTCCCTAAAGGCGATTTCTCCCGCGTCGGGCTCCAAGAGCCGGTCGATCAGGCGGCCGGTGGTGGACTTGCCACAGCCGGATTCACCCACCAGGGAGAAGGTCTCACCCTGATTTACCGTAAAGCTGATATCGTTCACCGCGTGGACAAAGCGGTTGGCTCGGCCAAAGAGATCTTTGCCCGCGGGGAATTTTTTACTGACATTTTTTACTTCCAGAAAATTATTCACCTGAATCTCCTTTATGCTTTTGCAGGCAGATTTGCCTCGCTGTACCAGCAGCGAGCCTGATGGCCGGGGGCCTTCTCTTCCAGCTCAGGCTTTTCCGTTCGGCACTTGTCTGTGGCGTAGGGGCAGCGGGGAGCAAAGCGGCAGGCCTTGGGCATGGATAAGAGATCGGGTACAGACCCGGGTATCCAGGGCAGGCTGGTTCGGCCGGAGCCCAGCTTGGGTACAGAGGCAATCAGACCCTGAGTATAGGGGTGAAGGGGAGTCTGGAAGAGTTCTTGGCAGTTAGCCGACTCCACAATTTCCCCCGCGTACATGACGATAACCCGGTCGCACATTTCGGCTACCACACCTAGGTCATGGGTGATCAGCAAGATGCCGGTATTCTTTTCCCGCTGGATATCACGCAGCAATTCCAGAATCTGGGCCTGAATAGTTACGTCCAAAGCGGTAGTGGGTTCGTCCGCGATGAGGAGCTCAGGTTGACAGCTCATGGCCAGGGCAATCATGACCCGCTGGCTCATGCCGCCGGACAGCTGGTGAGGATAGTTCTTCATGACCCGGTCGGGGTCGGGAATACCTACCATGACCAGGAGCTTACGCGTCAGAGCTCTCGCCTCGTCCTTATCCTGGTCTGTATGGAGGCGGATGGCCTCCATGATCTGCTTGTCGATCCGCATGGCAGGGTTGAGGCTGCTCATGGGCTCTTGGAAGATCATGGACATGGCGCCGCCGCGAATCTGCCGGCGTTCTCGCTTGTCCAGAGAGAGCAAATTCTGGCCTTTGAAATGAATCTCTCCCTCGGTGATCAAGCCGTTAGAGTTAGAGATCAAGCCCATGACGGAGAGGGCAGTTACGCTCTTGCCGCAACCGGACTCTCCTACCAAGCCCAGGACTTCACCCTCCTCCATGCTGAAAGAAATATGGTGGATGGCAGGCACCGTCTTGTTCTTATCGTAAGGAAATTCTGTCTGTAAATTCTTTACTTCTAATAACTTGTTTTTACTCATACCTGCCTCCTACTTAATCTTGGGGTCCAGAGCGTCCCGCAAACCATCACCCAAAAGGTTGAAGGCCAGGACGGTAAGGAAGATTACCAGACCGGGGAACAGAACCATGTGGGGGGCAATATCCATGTAGGTACGGCCCTGAGACAGCATGGCGCCCCACTCAGGGTCGGTAACATCCGCCCCGAAACCCAGGAAGGACAGGGAACTGGCAGCCATAATGGCGGAGCCTATCCGCATGGTGAAGTTAACGATAAAGGTCTGCATAGTCCCCGGCATGATGTGACGAAAGAGCAAGCGACGGTCGTTAGAGCCAATACTTTGCGCAGCTTCTACGTAGAGAGAACTCTTCACACTCAAGGTAGCGCTCCGCACCATCCGGGCAAAGGAGGGGACGGTAAAGACCATCACGGCTATCCAGACGTTGACGATCCCGGAGCCCAAAATGGCCACAATGGCGATCGCTAACAGGATATCGGGGAAAGCGAAGAGCACGTCGGCGCCCCGCATGATCAGGCTATCCAGCCAGTGGCCATAGTAACCGGCCAACAAGCCGAGGACAGCGCCAATGGCCGCGCCCACGATAACGGAGGAGAGGGCCACGCCCAGGGTCAAACGGGTTCCCACGATAATGCGGCTGAAAATATCTCGGCCGTAGTGGTCGGTGCCAAACCAGTGATCGGCACTGGGACCCTGCAGGGTATTCATATAGTCATAGGCTTCGAAGTCATGGGGGGCCACCAATTGACCGAAGATACTGATAAAGACCAGGAGCAGGATTACGATCAGGCCAAAGACTGCCGTCTTGCGGCGGAACAGTCTCTTCATGACCACTTTAAAACGGCTGCCTTGATAGGCCTGAACCGTCTCGTCAATATATTCCTCCTGGAGCAGATCAGAAAGCTTTTGATCTTCTTGCATGGGAACCTCCTATTCTAAGCGGATCTTGGGATTGATGAAACCGTAGAGGACGTCCACGATTAGATTAATCACCACATACTGGAAAGCAAACAACATGAGCAAGGCCTGAATGACGGGATAGTCGCGGAAGAAAATAGAGTCCACGAGCAAACGGCCAATACCTGGAATGGAGAAGACCGTTTCCGTTAGGACAGAGCCAGAAAGCAGGCCGCCGATTTGTAAGCCTAGAATGGTCACGATCTGAATCAGGGCATTGCGGAAGGCGTGGAAGAAGATAACTTTTCTTTCCACCTGTCCTTTGGCACGGGCAGTACGGACGTAATCTTCGCGCATGACGTCCAGCATGGAGGACCTGGCATAGCGAGCCATCTCAGCCATGCAGCCAATACCCATGACAAAAGAAGGGAGGATCAGGCCCTTCCAGCCGTTTAAGCCGCTGACGGGCAGCCAGCCCAGGTTAACCGCGAAAATTTGGATACCCATGAGTCCTAGCCAGAATCCCGGCGCGGACAGTCCCAAAATGGCGATAAACATGAGCAAGTGGTCCACAAAACCCCCGCGATGCACGGCGGAGAGGACCCCAAATAGAATGCCGAGAATTGGTGCCCAAAGCATGGCGGAAAGTACCAGCTTGATGGTGTTCTGCATCCGCTCTCCTATGAGCTGAGTAGTGGGAATGCCAGACTTATAGCTTTGTCCGAAATCGCCCCGAAAGATCCGGCCCATATACTTAAAATATTGGACAAAAATATTATCATTCAGCCCTAGTTGCTCTCGAATCGCCTGTACCTCTGCGACGTCGGCTTCTTTACCGGCTAGAGTTCGGGCAGGGTCGCCCGGAATCATGTGAATAAACAGAAAAACAAGAATTGAGATGATCAGCATGAGCGGTATGGTCTGTATGACTCTTCTGAAAAAATATCTACCCACTCTCTTTCTCCTCTGACAGAATAGAAAATTTCCCTCCCCCGAAAGGGAGGGAAAGGCTAAAACTACTTATGGTTCTTAGTGATCAAGAACGGCGTGGGTGAAGTCCATATGGCCGCCGGGCATGTAAACGATACCAGATACGTAGGTTTGTTCGGCAAAGATGCTGTTATCTACACCCAGGAAAATCCAGGGGCATTCTTCCCAAGCAATGGACTGGGCAGTAGCGTAGAGCTCAGCAACCTTATCCATGTCGGTTTCAACCAAAGCATCGTCCAGAGCCTTGTCGAAGTCCTTGTTAACCCAGAAAGCGGTGTTGTAGCCTGTGGGCGGGAAGTACTCGGAGTGCAGGATGTTACGCATGGAGCCGTCAGCTTCATAGGAGCCGGACATCCAGTTGACGTACCACATCTGAACTTTGGTGGTTTCTGCGGGTTCAGCGGTCATGTCAGCGATGGTGGTGGATTCCATGGCCTGCAGGTTTACGTTGATATTAATTTCAGACAGCTGCTGTTTAACGAACTCAGCACCCTTCATCTCGATGGTGGTGTTGTCGCACCAAATGTCGATGTCAAAGCCGTCTTCGTAGCCAGCTTCCTTCATGAGTTCCTTAGCCTTTTCCAGATCCTTGGTGTAGGGTTCTTGTTCGGCGTGGTAGGGAACAGGACCGGCGAACACAGAATTGGGGGCAGTGGCGTAGCCTTGGAAGACTACCTGGCAGTAAGCGTCGCTGTCGAATGCCCAGTTCATGGCCTGACGTACGCGGACATCAGCTAAGGGCTGACGGCCATCTTCCAGGGTGTAATTGTTGTTTAAGGTTACGTAGCGGTAGACCAGACCTTCCATGTTCTTGATGCGGATATCTTCTGAGCCTTCCAGCTGTTCTACGTGTGTAGGAGGAACAGGGTAGATGATATCAGCTTCACCGGTCTTGAGCATAGCGATACGGGCACCGTCTTCAGGAACAACCTGGAAGGTCAGGGAGTCAATTTCCGGACCTTCGCCCCAGTAATTCTCATTGCGGACCATCTTGGTGTAGCCGCCGTCAACTCTTTCTTTGAGGATGAAGGGGCCGGTACCAGCAGATTCTTTGGCTAAACCGTCTTTGCCCAGCTCTTCAATGGCTTTGGGGCTGACGAAGGTAACCTGGGAGAATTTGTTGAGGAAGGTGTTGTCAGGTTTTTCCAGGGTGATCTTGATGGTGTATTCATCAAGAGCTTCCATGTCGGTAATGGACTTCATCCGAGAGTGGACCCGGAGGGTCTCGTCGTCTCTGCCGCGGACGTAGTTGGCAATGCAGGCCTCAGCGTTGAAGGGCTCGCCATCGCTGAACTTTACGCCTTCACGCAGTTTGAAGGTGTATTCCATACCATCTTCAGACATTTCCCAAGATTCTGCCAGACGGGGTTGGAGCTCAAGGTTCTCATCAAAATAGATGAGGGTTTCATACATGGCTAAGGTCATCAGGTTGGAGATGCCGTTGCCGGATACGTGAGGATCCAGGTGGGTGGCGTCGGCCTGCAGGGCGACGACCAGATCATTGTCCTCGGACTTTGCCTCGGCCATAGCCGGGGTACTGACCAGCATAAGTAACAAAACAAGACTTAAGAGACCAGTAGCTAACTTCTTCATGTGTTTCATGTTTTTTGCGCACTCCTTCAGAAAATGCATAGCCTGAGCTAGTTCTGCTGCTGTACTTTGCTTTGGTAGGTCATGTCCGGATCCAGAGGATAGATGGGCCGCGGGACAAGCCGGTAGGGCAAAGTGACTAAATCCTCATTGGTACTGCCGGGGCTTAAGGCCATGATGCTTCTGGTAGCTATCTCTGAATGCTCAGGCGTGAGATAGCCCAGTTTAACCAGGACCAGACAAGCCTTTTGGGGATCTCTGCCGAGATCATAGAAGAGGCCGGTACCAGTGTAACCAATATGTTTTTCCGCGATGACGATATCCACGTTGCCTGTGCGGAAGAGGGCAACATCGGAGGGGTGGCCGAAGCCTTCCCAGTTGGGAATATAAGCCATGACCTGACCCTTGCGGGTTAGAGGCTGGCTGGTTTGCTGATCAAAAGTTGCGCCGAAGGTTAATTCCACTTCTTCGCCGACCCGACCCTGGAGAGCCTTGATGGCCTGAGGGTCATAGATGCCGCCGTACAGGGCTGGCTCGGGCAACTGGGCGGTCCGGGGATCGGCCAGGAGCAGGGCCAGGAGGCTGGTAACATCGGAGGAAGAGCCGGCGGTGGGGTTATCTCCCGAGTCAGAGATGTATATAGGGCCGGCTTGTCCTTGCTCAAGGGCGGTAAAGGCTACATCCAAGGCTTCTTGGCAAGGATAGGTTTCAGTTTGGAAGCAGAACTTGGTCCGGGTTTCCCAGAGTAAATCTGCCAGGTACAATGCCTCAGCATCTGCCTGGTCTTGGCTCTCCGCCAAAACGTAGACCCCTGCGCCGCTTTCGCTATTGTCAGACCAGGGGAAGCCCATGAGGTAAGAGGAGGCCAAGATACCAGAGGCAGCTTCTCTTTCCTTGAGGTGAGCAATTAAGCCCTTCATAGGCTCTACCATGGTGGAGGATTTTTCCCCGGCGATCAGGAGGGGAACCTTGACCCAGGCGTGGTAATCTGCTTTGCCTTCCAAGGCATGTAACAGCAGGCGGGCAGCGTGGACCCCGGTCTCGTATTGGTCAATATGGGGGGCACACTTATAAGCTACAAAACCATCTGCGTGCTTAACCATCTTTTCGGTCATAGTGGTATGGGTATCTAAGGCACAGTAGATGGGCGTATCCGGGAAGAGCTGGCGGAGTTCTTCCAAGAAGGGGCCTTCAGCCTCACCAAAATCTTTTACCCGCATAGAGCCGTGCAAGGCCAGGCACAGACCGTCAATGCCTTTGGCTTTTTCCTGGGCTGCTTGGTCTAATATCGCGGCCTTTTGCTTCAGATAGAAATCCCGGTCTACTTCACCATTGGGAACCGCGGATACCGATCTGGTAGGCACCAGCTCGCAGCCGGCAGCTTCCAGGGTCTCCACAATCCCGCACACGGAATTATTGTGGGGCAGGTTATGAATCATGTCTTGGCCTACGCGGACGCGGAAGTCGTGCTCCCCCGCTGTAATAGGGTTAAAAGAGTTTGATTCGTGGTGCATCGAAGCCAGTAAAATACGTTTTTTCATGATGAGTTCTCCTCCTTATTAGGCCCAACGTGCCAGTAAAGTTTCCATAGCCAGGTCCGCCAGACCAGATAGGCTGGCCTGCTCACCCAGGGTAGAAATTGTAAAGTTCAATTTATCCCGCGCTTTTTCGGTGGCGAGTTTTTTCAGGGTTAAATCAATGTATTGGGCAAAGGGTTGGTAGGACGGGTCCAACACAATATGGTCAATATCCAAGAGTAAGGACAAGTTGTATAGGAAGATGCCCAAGGTCTCGCCCATACTCTGTGACAGCCGATGGGCCGCAGAATCGCCCATTTTCCACAGGTTGTAAAAGTCCTGGTAGGTCAAATTTGTCTCCTGCTTGTTTAGGCTGCCGCTAGTTTCCTGCTTTTGCCGGTTGAGCTCTTTTAAGAGGACCCGGATACTGGCCCTAGAGGCAAAGGGAATATAGTCGGCATCAACAAAGGACAGGGAGCTAGTGTCATGGGAAAAGAGGACGGGTAGGCCGGCCAGGAGCAGGTTGGAGATCTCTCCCGCGCCGCCCGAGCTGCCCAAATAAAGCTCTCCATTCAGGATAAGCCCTAAACCCAAGCCGCTGCCGCCTGCCATATAGACCAGGTTCTTGCGTCCATCCTGGCGGAAAATATATTCTCCCCAGGCAGCCGCGTTAACGTCGTTATAAAAGAAGGTTTCCAGGCCGTAGTGGGCGGCTAGTTCATGGCAGATCACAGGTAAATCCCAGTGGGCATAATAGCCGTCTGCGTAAAAGCTTTGGCCGTGAAGGTCAACAATACCGGGGGCTGCTACAGCCAGTACGGCCAGGTCATCCGAGTCAAGCTGGCGGCTGCCTAAGATTTTTTCGGCAGCGGCCAGCAACTTATCTTGCAGACTGTCCTGGCTGGTATTTTCGTTAAAGGACAAGGGGAGTTGGGCCAGGGGCACACCGTAGAGGTCAGTCAAGGCTAGGTGGGGTTGGACTTGCCCAAAATCGAGCAAGAGCAGGTAGCGATAGTCCGCGCAAAAGGACAAGATAGTCCGCTTCCGTCCCTGGCCGGGTTGGTCGGCCTCACCCAGCTCGCAGCAAATACCCTCAGTCAGCAAGTCGCTAATATGCTTGCTGATGGTGGACTTGCTCACGCCCAGATCCTCAGCCAGGTCCACCCGGCTCAAGCCCGCCTGGTTATAAAGGCGGTTGAGGATCTGCCAGCGGCTGGAGCTGGCAAGGTTATCCTTCAAAGAGTAGTTTGTCTGATCTTGAATAGTAATAGTGTTTCCGTCTCCCTCAAGAAAATCTGTGTCGAGCTAAAGTGTAGCATAGAAATTTTCTTCTGTTAAGCAAATTTTTGAACAACATGCTATATTTAAGCGGAAGTACACGGATATGTATGTGAAGGGATTATAAATTTGCTTTAAGATAGTTTGCTGATAGAATTATTAAAATGCTTTAAAGTGCAGAGCAATGTGGTAAAGAACACGACTTTAAGCGGAAAAAAACACCATATAAATTAAAGATCTTGTAAAATATGCAAGAAGAAAAACAGAAAGGAAATAAACATGTCTCACATTCTTCTCGAAATTTGCTGCGGGTCCGCAGACGATGTCCTGGCCGCCAAGGCTGCAGGCGCTGACCGAGTGGAGCTCAACTCCTCCATGTTCTTAGGCGGGATCACTCCCAGTATTGGCGAAGTCAAGGTCGCCCGCCAAACAGGCCTGCCCATTATGGCCATGGTACGGCCCCGGTCTGGCGGCTTTTGCTACACCGACGCGGAATTCCAAACCATGCTCTATGACGTAGACGCCTTGCTGGAAGCTGGCGTGGATGGCATCGTCTTCGGCATTCTTACCCCAGACGGTCAGGTTGACCTAGAGCGCTGCAAAATTATGCGTGACCGGATTGGCAACCACACAGCTGTTTTCCACCGGGCTTTTGATGTCGTGCCGGACTGGCGGGCCAGCATGGATCAGTTGGTAGACCTGGGTATTGACCGTATTCTCACCTCCGGCCAATGTCCCTCCGTGCGAGACGGCAGCAAGACTGTGGCTGAGATGATTGCCTATGCCGGCGACCGTCTGGAAATTCTGCCCGGTGCCGGTATAACCCTGCAAAACGTCCAGGATGTCATCGGGGAGACGGGGACCAAGCAGATCCACATCGCCCTCAACCAGGTCCGCCAGGATCCCTCCACTAACCAAAACCAGTCTATTTTCTTTGGCGGCGCGCTGTACCCGCCGGAGAATCAGTTTGAAATGGCTGACCGCGAAAAGATCCACGCCTTACGGCAGATTATTGATGCTTAAGTAGGTAACTTAATAAGATCAAGGGCTGACCGCACGCCGGTCAGCCCTATTTTTACCCATTTTTAAAACATTTTAGCTAAGTAATTGACATCTTAATTTTTTTCCCTATATAATGCTCAGGTATTATCTTATTCTTTTATATCCCTTGATATGGAGATTCCCTGCTTACTAAACAATTGTTGAGGAGAATTACTGCATGGCGTCAAAATTTGCGGGCAAAACCAAGGCCGATTTAGTTGCGATCGCGCGCATTTCAGGCTTGTTAAAAACTACTGTTTCTCAGAAGATGTCTAAGGCTGAACTGCTAGCTTTCCTAGAAGAGGCAGATAAGCAAAATCATCTGGCAGACAATATTACAGAAGATTTTAATCCGGCTTCTGAGGCCCCCAAATCGCCCAGCTCCCCAAAATCCCCGGGCAGAAAAGCTAAAAAGACATCTAAGCCCGAGCCTCTAGATGAGGCGGAAGAACAGGCCCCCGACAGGGAGTCCGCTAGCTCCGAAGCGGAAAAAGGCGACCTGAACCCGGAGGCCGCAGAGACCAGTGAACCAGGCTCCTTGGCCGAGGAGGAAAAAAATCCCAGCCATGGCAGGCCAGGCAGTCACCATGAAGGCGGCCGAACTAAGAGTTATAAAGCCAACCGCTATAATAAAAATACTTCTGATAATAGAGATGAACGTACGGGCAAGCCTGGCAGCAAGTGGGATAAGAACCGCAATGAAGAGGGCAAGGCCAATAAGAATGGCAAAAATGGCTCTTGGTCTGGCAATAAAAAGTATAACGAAGGCAAGGCCGGCGCCAAACGAAAAGACCAAGACAATGGCCTGGACATCGCTGATTTAGACCAGGCCCCCCTGCGTGAGCACCAGCCTGCTGATGAAGCCTATCAAGACGACCAGCCCAGCAAGGACAAGAGTGAGCGGGAAATATATTCCGGTATTCTGGAAATTATGCCGGACGGTTACGGCTTTATCCGGATTGAAAATTATATTCAGGGCCCCAACGATCTCTACCTGCCCCCGCAATATATCCGCCGCTTTAAGCTGAGGAACGGTGACCACGTCTCCGGTCCCTGCCGCCAGCAGCGGGACAATGACCGCTATCCCGCCCTCTACTACCTCACCGAAGTTAACGGTCTGCCGCCCGACCAGATGATTAACCGTCCGCACTTTGAGCGCCTGACGCCCATCTACCCAGATGAGCGCTATGTTTTAGAAACAGGCCGCTCGGAGATTTCCTGCCGGATTATCGACCTGGTTTCACCCATCGGCAAGGGCCAGCGCGGCATGATTGTATCTCCACCTAAGGCCGGTAAAACGGTCCTCCTCAAGAAGATCGCCAACGCCATTACCCAAAATAGTCCTAAGACCAAACTCTTTGTGCTCTTGATTGACGAGCGCCCGGAGGAAGTTACGGACATGCAGCGGTCCATCAAGGGTGAAGTCGTATATTCCACCTTCGATAAGAGCCCCGAAAACCATGTGAAAATTACGGAATTGGTCTTAGAACGGGCCAAACGCCTAGTAGAATTGGGTGAAGATGTCGTCATCCTCTTGGACTCTATCACCCGTATGAGCCGGGCTTATAACTTGACCATTAATCCTACCGGCCGAACCCTTTCCGGCGGTTTGGACCCCGGCGCCCTGTATGGACCTAAGCGCTTCTTTGGCGCGGCCCGGAATATTGAAAACGCGGGCTCCTTAACCATTATTGCTACTGCCCTGGTAGAAACCGGGTCCCGCATGGACGAGGTTATCTTTGAGGAGTTCAAGGGTACTGGCAACATGGAAGTCTATCTGGACCGCAAATTAGCGGAAAAACGTATCTTCCCCGCCATTGACCTGATCCGGTCTGGTACCCGCCGCGAAGACCTCCTGCTTTCACCTCAAGAGCTGGATGCCGTTTGGGGTATCCGCAAGGCCTTCAGTCATCTGGAAACCAATACCGTCACCGAAAGCATTATCAGCCTCATGCTCAAGACCAAGAACAACGAGCAGTTTGTCTCTTCAATTAATGTCTCGATTAATGACCAGCAGCTCTTTGGTGATCTGAGGACAGGGCTTTCGAACGGCAAGTCCCCCAGCAGCCAAAGCTCGCTGACCTAGTCATAAAGCTCTCTGACCTAGTCATAAAGCTCGCTGAGCTAGTCACCAAAGTTCGCTGATTTAGTCACAAAACTTGCTGAGCTAGTCATAAAGTTCGTTGAGCTAGTCACATAGTCCGAGGAAGGCCTTCAGGGCTGGCATCATCGCTTCTGCCTCCCGTTGGCCTTGCTCAAGGTACTTCTGCATCAGCTCGCTGGACCGGTTCACCATATTAACTTCCACCTTTGCCTGGGGATAGATGAGGAAGAAGCGCTCGGGGTGGGCCTTGGCCAGCTTTTCTAGCTCTTCAATAAACTCGTTATAGCGCATCTCCTGCTGTAATAGAGTTTTAGCAAAACGCGGGTATTTGCGGTAGACCGTGGTCACAGCCTTCTGCATGCTGAGGGTAAAATCTCCCTTGCGGAAGCCTTCCGGCCGGGTAAGGATTACCACGATTTTCTGGTAGCCATCCTCCATGGCCTTAGTGTAGAGGATAGGTTCTGCCACGCCCCCGTCCATGTAATAACGGTCACCAATCTTCGTGGGTGTGGAAACCAGGGGCAGGGTAGAGGAGGCCACGGCTGCTTGCTGTATATCTTGGCAGTCACTCTTGCTAAAGCGGACAGCTTCACCGGTTTCTAAATCCGTGGCATTGCAGACAAACTCTGCAGGATTGGCCATAAAGGCCTCTAAGTCAAAAGGCTCCAACTTATCCGGGGCCCCCGCGAACATAAAGTCAAAATTGATCCAAGATTTATCCTTAACCAGATTTTCTAGGTTGCCGATATATTCTCGGTCTTCAATCAGGTCTACCATGAGTCGACGGGCTCGTTCCAGCTGACCCGATAAGTAGGCCAAACCGTTAAGCGAACCAGCCGAAACTCCCATGACACAGTCAAAATGCAGGCCCGCCTGGTCCAGAGCATTCAGCACACCCAGGCTATGCACACCCCGCAAAGAACCGCCCTGGATAACTAGGCAAGAACCTTTGGGACTAATTTCGTGGCTTTGGCAATAGGTCTTGCTGACCTGGAGCGAGTCGGTAATCTCCACCCCCGCCAGCTCCTTATCAGAAAGCGAATCCTTAATCCTTCCCTTGGCCTCAATTAAGGCATCCTTAGTGTCTAAGAGGGTATCCTTAGCTTCCGCTAAACCATCCTTAGTCGCCTCAGCCAAATTTGCAGCCAGGTCCGGCAGCTTCTGCATGAGCTCCCGCCCCAGATCCAAAGGCGAGCTGGATTTTATTACCTTCGGGCTAGGGTTGGCGCTGGAGTTTGAGGTTGGATTAGCGCTTAAAGCTTTGGGCGAAGCTTTCTTCATAGCTCCGGTAATCTTGGGTCTTGGCTCCGTCTCGTGGTCATTACTGGTAAGATTGCTCATATCTTTGTCCATATCTTTGATCATATCTCTGTCCATGCCTTTATCCATATCTTTAGTTAAGTTTTAGTTGATTTTTCACTTGATTCTCCTAGCAATTATAACGCCAGAGGCAGACTGCGTGCTTTTAAATGCACAATTGACTGCTCAGCGGTCTCGGCCTAAAAAATTAACAAGCCTCAAAAAGCTACTTTTTGAGGCTTGCTTTCTCCTTGTCCGGAAGCGAAGGGATTTCAGAGGATTGTGTGGACCGAGAAAGTGTGGGCAGATCAGCGAAAAGGACCATAACTCGCTATTGACCTTATATCGCGACTGACCTTAACTTGCGATTGACTTGGACTGTTCCTCGTACATTTTTGCGTAGATGCCGCCTAGGGCCATGAGTTCGGCGTGTTTGCCGGATTCTTTGAGTTCGCCCTTGTCTAAGACGTAGATGGTGTCTGCGTCGCGGATGGTGGAGAGGCGGTGGGCGATGAGGAGGGTGGTTCGGCCTTCTTGCAGGCGCTCGATACCTTCTTGAATCATGCCTTCGGTCGCAGAGTCTACGTTGGAGGTGGCTTCATCCAAAACGAGGATGCGGGGTTCTTGGGCCAGGGCCCGGGCAAAGGAGATCAGCTGGCGTTCGCCGGAGGAGAAGCCTTGTCCCTGCCGGCTTACGGGGCTCATGATGCCCTTCTCCAAGCGGTCCAAGAGGGGGGATCCGCCTACTTCGCGCAGGGCGGCTTCGGCTTGGGCTGGGCTGATGCTTTCCTTATCCAGGCTGATGTTGGAATAAATTGTGCCGGAGAAGAGGAAGGGATCCTGGAGGACAATGGCCATCTGGCGGCGCAGAGCAAGCAGGGGGAGCTGGTCCAGGTTTTCTCCATCTATGAGGATCTGGCCGTTATCCAAGGGGTAAAAGCCGGCGAGCAGGTTCATGATTGTGGACTTGCCGGACCCTGTGGCTCCGACAAAGGCAGCGCTTTCCCCGGCCTTGACTTCGAAGCTCAAGTTTTTAAGCACGGGCTCGCCTTCCAGGTAGGAGAAGTTGACCTGCTTAAAGGTGATATGCCCTTGGACAGGGGCAAGCTCGCCCTCCTGGTAGGTGACCAGGGGCTGGTCCAGCAGCTCGAAAATATGGTCGGCTGCACCTAAAGACCGCTCCAGGCTGCCAATTCTTTGCAGGACAGTGTCGAATTGCTGGAAGAGCCGCCGCATGTATTCAATGAAAACATAGAGGCTGCCCAGGGGCAGTTCGGTATTGCCATGGAGGGAGGCGTAACCAAAATAGGCCAAGATGGCCGCCATGGAGAGGCGGTTGAGGATGCCTACGACGTTGGAAGAGGAGTAGGAAAAGAGTTTGGTAAACTCATAATTGGTCGTAAAGTGCTGGTCGTTCAGCTGGGTAAACTGGTTGAGGACGCGGTCTTCGCGGCCCAGGCTTTGAATTATTTCCATGCCCTGAATATTTTCATTGAGCTGGCTGTTGAGCTCAGAAATTTCCTTGCGGGCTAGGGTGCTGTAATGTGAGGACTTGCGTTTAAAGTCCTTAAAGACCAGGTAGAGGATCGGCAGGGGTATCAGGGCCATCAGGAAAAGGGTCTTGTCTACAAAGAAAAGGCTGATGAAGATGCCTACGGAAAAGACTCCTGCGGAGATGAGCCGGGTGACCACCTGGGCAAAGAGCATTTTCAGAGCCTTAGTATCATTGGTGACTCGAGAGACCACTTTACCAGCCGCCGTACGGTCAAAGAAGGATAGAGGGAGCTTTTGCAAGTGCTGGTAGACATCCATCTGGACCAGGCGGCCGATGTGGTTGGCGGAATATTGGAAGAGGTATTGGCCCACATAGCCAATGCCGGCCGCTATTACGACTACCAAGAGATAGAGGCCTAAAAGCTGCAAGTAATAGTTGAGGCCATCTGCCCCGCCAGAGAGATTCTGGCTTTGGCGGATAACCTGTTCATTTAAAATTTTCCCCACCAAGAGGGGGGCTAAAAGGTTGAGGCCCGTATCCACTGCGTCTAAAAGCAGGGCTGGGATAAAGGACTTACGCGCCCGCCAGGCATACGAGGCCAGGCGGCGGTTGCGAGTTTTGCGTTTGCCCTTAGCACTGCCCGCAGATTTGGGTGCAGTAAGGTTTTCAGTTTCACTATGCATATACGTTTCCTTAAAAATTAGGCAGCGGGGCAGGTTAGGCTACAGGCTCTTCCTGCTCTAATTGCTGCTTGGTAAATTGCTCGGCGTACCAGCGGCCAGCGGCCAAAAGTTCCTGATGGCTGCCGCGTTCGACAATCCGTCCTTGGTCTAGAACTAAGATCAGGTCGCAATCTTTTACCGCGGATAAACGGTGGGCTGCGATCAGGGTGGACTTGCCTGCCCTGTCTCGGCGCAAACCGGTGAGGATATGGTCCTCAGTCAATGCGTCAACCGCCGATAGGCAGTCGTCCAAAATGAGGATTTCCGCATCCTTCATGAGAGCGCGGGCAATGGAGATTCTCTGCTTTTGCCCACCCGATAGAGCGATGCCTTTTTCTCCCGTTTCCGTATCCAGGCCATCCATAAACTGGTCTAAGTCCTTGTTGAGGTCGGCAATATCCAGGACCTCGTTCAGGCGTACTTCGGCTTGGCCAGTAGCTAGGTCGTCGTCGTTGGCACCCAGAAGAATATTTTCCCGAATGGTTTGGGAAAAGAGGAAGGACTGCTGGGGGACGTAGGAGAGCCGGGTCTTAAGCTGCTTGCGGTCAATCAAAGCCAGGTCCCGCCCATCCACATAAATTTGTCCCTCTTTGAGGGGGTAGAAGTGGAGGAACTGGCGCAGGAGGCTAGTTTTGCCAGAGCCTACAGGCCCTACCAGGCCCAGACTTTGGCCTTGACCGAGTTCAAAGCTGATGTCCTGCAAGGCATAATTGTCCTTATCCGCCAGAGGGTATTGAAAGGACAGCTTGTCTACCTGGATGGCGGTTTTTGCAGGGTAATCCAGAGGGTTCTCAGGATCTTCCACATCCAAGGGGGTATCCAGAACTTCGTCTACCCGGTCCATGGCCGAAGAGCCTTGCTGGGCGGTAATTAAAAATTCGCCGATGGCAATCATGGGCCAGGACAGCATGTTGAGGTAGAAGGAGAAAGAGAACAGGTCGCCTGTAGTCAGGCGGCCGGCGCGGATTTCAAAGATCCCGGCACCCATGGCTAAGACAAAGGCCAGGGTGGGGATGAGGGTGGTCATCGGCCGGTAAAGCTGTGAGAAGCGTGCCGCTCGGATGTTCTTGTGGAAGAGGTCATTGGCCTTGTCTTCAAAATTATTAATCTGCTGTTGCTCCAGGTTGTAGGCCCGGACTAAGCGGATACCCGAAACGCCCTCCAAGACAGACTCATTCAGCTGGTCAAAGGCGTTCTGGGCCTCGTCATAGAAGATATAGAGTTTCTGTCCAATCTTTTTGGCGAACAGGACCAGGAAGGGGTAGGGGATCAGGGATAAGAGGGTGATCCTCCAGGAGATGGACAGCATGACGATGAGCAGGACGGTGGGATAGATACTGGCATCAAACAATGCCATGGTCCCATAGCTCGCCAGGTCGGAAATAGCATCCACATCGTTGGTGGCCTTACCCATCAGGGCCCCCGTAGAATACTTGGTAAAAAAGACCGGACCTTGTTTCAAGACCCGCTTGAACAAGCGGATACGGGTTAGGCGGTCAATTTCGTCCGAGGCATGGAATATCTTGAGCCCCCAGATATATGAGGCTAGATAGTAGGTCACGGCAATGCCCACAATCAATAGGATATTGCGGGTCAAAACAGGCGACGTAATGCTGCCGTCGACGATCGCGTCCGTGGTGGTACCCAAAATCTTGGGCGGAAGGATATCTAAAAAGTAGGTGATGGCCAGGCAAATAAGACCAATAATATAGTTCTTTTTATAATATTTAATAAACCATTTAAATTTGCTGTAAAAATCTCGCATGTAGTCTCCTCTGCCCTGGCTGCCTACGTTTACTAGGGCAAGATAATTTCTTTTTCAGTTATTAATAGATCAAGTTTTTGGTCAAACTCGTTGCGGGGGATGCGGTCAACTTCTTGGCAGGCAAAGGCTACACCCAAGAGCACCGCCCTGCGAGGTATGCGGGCGATATAGCGGTCGTAAAAACCCCCGCCGTAGCCGATGCGGTAGAGTTCGCGGTCAAAGCCCAGGAGGGGAACCAAGACTAGGTCGATAGCCTGAGGCTCAACTTTTTGATCCAGCTCAGGATCGGGGGTGGGAAAGCCATAGGAATCTAAATCCATATTCTTAAGATCG
Source organism: uncultured Oscillospiraceae bacterium (assembly GCA_964398655.1). Lineage (GTDB taxonomy): Bacteria > Bacillota > Clostridia > Saccharofermentanales > DTU023 > SFFI01. The sequence continues at coordinate 18,211 of CAYNNG010000007.1, read as the reverse complement.
CGGGGAATATAAGCCTCCATGCGGCCTTCACCAAAGGTGGCGGGAAAGCACAGCTGCTTGCCCTCTTGCAAAGCCTGGTCAAAGAGCAGGCTGACCTGGACCTCGGTCGACATGGGGTAGAAGCTAAAGATCAGTTGGGCTTTTTGGTAGGCCTCTTGAGCGAGAATCTGGGCGGCAATCTCCTGAGAAGCCTGGCCGCGGGCCTCGGCTCCCAGTTGTTTGCGCCGCTGCTTGAGTTCCTTGCGCAGGTCTTTTTTGACCTGGTCCAGTTCTGCCAGACCGCCAGCTTGAGCTGAATTAATCATATTAATTTATTCCTCCATACGGTTTAGATACGCGGCCTATTCTGCCACCACAGATATTTTCTGGATTCCGTAATAGTTCAGGAGATTCAAGGTTTGCTGGTTAAGCCTCTCGCCAGACACGGCCAAGGGAATGGCCGGGGGACAAGAAACTGTAGGGGAGGCGCAGATCCGGCCCAGAGCCTGGTCTACCGCTATGCTCTCCTGAGCGGAGAAGACCGCCTCACGGATGGTCATGGCCTTTTCCGGGGCCTGGTGGAGGTGGCCCAGAATAACCTGGCTCTGCCGTTCATCCGAAGCTGCCCACTGGCTCTGTCCCAAAGCGGCAGTCAGCCGGTCCAGGTCCGCTTGTGTATTCTGAGGTGTGACCATCAAGACCACGTAATCTCGGTCGGCATACTCCTCTACGATTTGGTGGGACCGCAGGACTTGCGCGAGTTCTAGGCCGCTGAGCCCCTGGGGGGCGCGCAGGGTAATCTTGAGAGTTTCGGTTTCTTCAACCTGCCAGCCTTGAGCCCTAAGCTTAAGCTTAGCTGCTTCCACCGGTCCCAGCCAGGCGGCAAGCTCTTGAGCATAGCTGCCGGCCATATAGCGGTTGGCCAGGTCCAAGGAGGCCAAGATGAGATAGGAAGGGCTGGTTGAGCCAAAGAGGTTCATGGCTGACTTGGCCTGGTCCTTAAAGAAGGGAGGCAGGTTTTGGCCCAGGTGCAGGTAGGCGCCGCCGGTTAAGACCGGGAGGGTCTTGTGGGCGGAGTCGCAGCAAATGTCCGCCCCGATATCTAAGGGATGGCAGGGCTGGGCTAGGAAATGCTGGTAGGCACCGTGGGCGTTATCTACCGCCAACAGAGTATCGTGGTTATGGCAGATTTGGGCCAGTTCCTTGATGTTGGCCCGTCCTCCTAAATAATCTGGGCTAGTGAGATAGACCGCAGCTGGTTTGCGCGGGGCTTGCTGCAAGGCACGCTCCAAGTCTGCTACCTCGATTTTTCCCGAGCAGATAGAGTCTGATTGGGGTGGCCAAATCCAGTCGACTTCGCCATCTACCAGGGCCAGAGCGTACATGAAGGCCTTATGGGCATTGCGGCCGGCGATGAAGTAGGGGCGGTGGGCCTTCTGGCCGGTGGCCTTGCGCTCCTGGATTTGCGCATAGCAGGACAGGAGGTAGACCATGGCCCGGATGCTTTGGCTCGAACCCTCAGTAGAGAAGAGGGTAGCCTGCGAGCCAAAAAGCTCGGTGGCATGGCGTTCGCTGGCGGCAATAATGGTGGTGGGCTTGGCCAGGTCATCTGCCCCGGCAAAGTCCGTAATATCCATATCTTCGCAGCCTAAAAAATGCTTCCCTTTGTGGCCTGGCATGTGAAAACGCACTCCATGCGCGGCCTGGTAATTATCCAAAAAATCATAAATTGGCGTGTCCATCTTGTTTTATGTTTAAACCTCTTGCTCTTGGCGGCTGGCTTTCGCGGCCTGCAGCATGATGGCGCATTCAATGCGCTTCTTAAATAGTTCACAACCTGGTTCGTAAATACCCAAGATTGATCCTGTGGCGTGGTAGGCGTTAGCCGCGCAGCCGCCGGAACAATAGAGTTGGGCCCAGCATTCCCGGCATTCCGGCCGGGCATAGGCGTTACAGGCACGGAATTCTTCGCGAATTTCCGGATGGGTGATGCCTTGCCAGATATCCCCCAGCTTATACTTTTCTTCTCCCACAAACTGGTGGCAGGGATAGAGGTCACCCCAGGGGGTGACGGCCATGTACTCAGTTCCAGAACCGCAGCCGGAGATGCGTTTGTAGATGCAGGGGCCCTGGTCCAGGTCCAGCATGTAGTGGTAGAAGGTGAAAGGCCTGCCTTCTTGGTCCCGCTTATCCATTTCCTTGGCCAGGACCTCATATTGGTCCTTGACCACTTCTATGTCCTCGGGCGTGAGGGCCATGGGATCATCGGGCGCGGTAACTACGGGCTCCATGCTGAGCTCGGTAAAGCCCAGGTCCGCCATATGGAAAACGTCCTGGGTAAAGTCTGGATTTCTATGGGTAAAGGTGCCCCGCATGTAATAGTTCTTGTCCCCGCGGGCCTTAACCAGTTCTTGGAACTTGGGCACAATGCGGTCATAGGAGCCCTGCCCCTGGTAATCCACCCGGCTGGCGTCGTTAATTTCCTTGCGCCCGTCCAGGCTCAAGACTACGTTGGACATTTCTCGATTGCAGAAGTCGATCACCTCTTCATCAATCAGCATGCCATTGGTGGTGAGGGTAAAGCGGAAGTGCTTGCCCTTTCCCTCCTCAATGCTGCGGGCGTAGGCCACCAGGTCCTTGACAACCTGCCAGTTCATGAGAGGTTCGCCTCCGAAAAAGTCGACTTCCAGATTGTGGCGGCTGCCGGAATTTTCCACGAGGAAATCCAAGGCTCTTTTGCCCACCTCATAGGACATGAGGGCCCGTTCGCCGTGGTACTTACCCTGGCTAGCAAAGCAGTAGGAGCAGTTGAGGTTGCAGGTGTGAGCTACGTGCAGACAGAGGGCCTTAATTACATCACCGGACCGGGCCTTGAACTCGCCAGCCATAGGGGCGTAATGGTCTTCTGTGTAAAGTTGCCCCTGGGCCTTTAACTCTTCCACATCATCCGCCAAGTTCTCCATGTCAGCCTTAGTTAAGGGCTCGGAAGAATCCTGGGCCTGATACTGGTCCCAGATGCGGGCAATGGCCTGCTCGCGTCCTAGTTCAGGGTAGAGGGCAATATAGTCATAGGCCAGGTCGTCCACCACATGGACAGCACCAGAGCAGGTGTCCAGGACGATGTTGTAGCCGTTTAATTTATATTGGTGTAACAGAGTGCTATCTCCTTTATCTTCTAGCTAGTCTTTTACCAGCTCAAACTTAAGTTTTCACAAAAAAAAGGAGGCTCAGTGGCCTCCTTAAGCGCGCTTTACTGCTTACTTAGTCTTCCTTGTGTTCGCAAGACTGGTTTGCTACGCCGCAGGAAGTTTTGCAAGCGGACTGGCAGGAGGTTTGGCATTCACCGCAGCCACCGTTTTGGGCGCTGGCGCAGAGATTGCGAGTCTTCAAGCTTTTAATTCTTTTCATTGTCATTTCTCCCATCTATTGTTTAAAACACAGTTTCTTAGGCTAGTTTACAAGGCTAATTAATACCATATCGAGCCTAGGATTTCAATAGTACTTTAGGCTACGTTTTCCTCACGCTTATGGAAAAAACCTACCAGAATATTGCCTATGCCGCTCACTAGGAGGTCAATGGCAATCATGTAGGCTACAACGTGGCTGGCGGTAATCCAGTCGAACAGCATAACAAAACCTGTAATCAAGAGGAAAATGTTCAAGATTGTAATGCTGAGCCAGAGGCCAAAGCTGAAGGGCCGGATCCAGTGGGCAATGAAGATGCTGTGGATAGCGTCAGAGATGAAGCCGATGGCCGCCAGTTTGCCGATGAGGAAGATGGAAATGTTAGGGTTTACTAGGAGGTAGATGGCTAGAACCACCAGGAGCACGCCCATAGTGAGGGTAATCCAATCATGCCAGGTCAGGAGGTTTTTTCTCTTCAGCTGGAAGAATTCCACCAGCATCATGCTGCCCCGGACGAAGACTAATATACCCAGGATTAAAGCCAAGGTTGCCACGGCGGAGACAGGGTTATTGAAAGCCAGGACGCCACCTACAATCAAAATGATGCCGATGAGGATACTCTGCCATAGGGGTTTGTACAAATCTCTACTCATAATAACTCCTTTACTAGGGCCGGGACTCGGGTCAAGTCTGCCTTCACCCCGCCCTGCCTTTTGCGGATAATTGCTTTTATACGAGGCAGTTAGGCACGTGAATTTATTTACCTAATTGTAATTCTAAGTGCAGATACCAGAGATGTCAGGTGACAATTGCCGGCAATTGTCACGCTTAACTGAGCTCTGCCGTACCCACGTTTAAGTCGTAATACCGGCCCTTTTGCGCCATGAGCTCATCATGGTTGCCGCGCTCCACAATTTGGCCGCCCTCCAGCACCATGATGGCATTGGCGTCGCGCACCGTGGAAAGCCGGTGGGCGATGACAAAGGTAGTACGGCCAGCCATGAGCTGGTCCATACCCTGGGCGATTTGCATTTCCGTCCGGGTATCTACAGACGAGGTTGCTTCATCCATGATCACGATCACAGGATCGGCGATCGCTGTTCGCGCGATCGACAGCAGCTGGCGCTCACCTTGGGACAGGCCTTTGCCCTCTCCTACGAGCTCGGTATCGTATCCTTCTTCTAAACGCGAAATAAAACCGTGGGCATTGGCGGCCTTAGCGGCCTCGATGACTTCTTCATCTGTGGCGTCCAACCGCCCGTAGCGGATGTTTTCCCGGATGGTGCCGGAAAAGAGGTTAACATCCTGCAAAACCACGGAAATGATGGATCTAAGATCAAACTTGTTGATCTCCCGGATATCAATGCCGTCAATCGTAATACTGCCCTGCTGGATATCGTAGAAGCGGTTGATCAGCTTAGTGATGGTCGTCTTCCCGGCGCCTGTAGATCCGACAAAAGCGATTTTCTGGCCGGGCTTGGCATAAAGAGAAACATCATGTAGGACCTTATGACCGGGTACATAGCCGAAGTCTACATTATGGAAGCGCACATCGCCCGTAACCGGAACCAACTTGAAGCTGCCGGGACTGGGGGTTTCCAAGGGGTCGGACTCGTAACACTCGAGGCTGTGGGGATCCAGGGTGGTTGCCCCTGCTTGAATTTCCACTTGAGCTGGTACCCGCCAGCAGAGGCCGCGTTTGCCATCGCAAGAACCCACGAGCCGGACCGGTCCTTCCATCTCTTCTTCTGGCGCATCTAAGAGGCGGAAGATCCGTTCTGCCCCGGCGATGGCGGCAAAGAGGCTGTTCATCTGCTGGGACATTTGCGTAATGGGCTGGGCAATAACCCGGGTGTACTGCAGGAAGGAGGCAATGTTACCGATACTCATGACACCGGAAATGACCTGGAAGGAACCCAGCATGGCCACTACGGCATACATCATAAAGGTAAGGTTGCCCATGACAGGCCAGGTCACTACACCAAAGCTGGAGGCCTTGGTGGCGGAATTGCGCAGGGACTCCGCCCGTTCTTCAAAGTCTTCAATGGCCCGGTCTTCATAGTTAAAAACCTTGACCACCTTTTGCGCGGTCATCATTTCCTCAATAAAGCCGTTGAGGCTGGCAGTCTCGAGCTGGCGTTCCCGGTAAAAACGGCCCGACCGGCTGGCAATAAACCGTGTAACCAGGACCATGAGGACCAGGAAGACGGCAACTACAAGGAAGAGCTTCCAAGAAAGGATAATCATCATGACCGTGGTCCCCACAAAAGTGATGATCGATGTCATGAACTGAGACACCGCCTGGTCTAGGGTTTGGGACAGGGTATCAATATCACTGGTGAAGGTGGACATGACCTCGCCGTGGGTATGAGTGTCAAAAAAGGACATGGGCAGGTGGAGGACCTTAGCTGAGAGGTCTTGCCGGATGAGGGTAACCGTGCGCTGGGAAAGTACCGCGTTAAAGCGGCCGCCCAGGTACATAAAGGCCGACTGCGCAATCCCGATCCCCGCGACAATGAGCAGGGACTGGACAAAGCGCGGCTGGTCAAATTCGCCCGCCACGCTGTCGATAATAGGGGAGAGCATGGCGTTCAGGGCAATCGCGGTCAAGGAAGCGAGGCCCACACAGATGATACCCGCGAAGAACAGCTTCTTGTTATTGCGGAAGTAGGAAAATAGCTGCTTGACGGTTTTCCAAGGATTTTCTGGCCGAAAACTTTTGGCCTTGGGATCAGCCTTGCCACCGGCTTTGGCCTGGTCAGTCTGCTTTTCTGACTGTGGATGTGTTTTTAGGTCAGCCTGGGCCTTAGCGCGAGCTTCTCGATTTTTATTCAGTTTACTCATGCGGGCAGCCCCCTTTGCTGAGACCGGTAAATCTCTTTATAAATTTCTGATTTCTCTAAAAGCTCGGCGTGGGTGCCCACGGACTCAATGCGGCCCTGGTCCAGGACCAGGATCCGGTCTAAATTCTTCACAGAAGAGATACGTTGGGCAATCATGATGAGGGTGACGTGGCTGAGCTCCTCGTGGAAGGCCTGCTGCAATTTCGCGTCGGTGGCCATATCCACGGCGGAGGTGGAGTCGTCCAAAATAAGGATTTTGGGATCTAGCAGGAGGGCGCGGGCGATGGTCAAGCGCTGTTTTTGGCCCCCGGAAAAGTTGCTGCCGCCCTGTTCCACCCGGTGGTCCAGGCCATCTTCATATTGGGACACAAACTCCCAGGCCTGGGCCTTCTTTAACGCCGCGATAATTTCTTCATCTGTGGCATCCTCCTTGCCCCAGCGCATGTTGGATCGGATGTTGCCGGAGACCAGGGTGTTCTGCTGGAGGACCATGCCAATCGCGGCCCGGAGGTCTTTTTTACGGTAGGACTTCACGTCCTGGCCGCCGACCAGGATCCGGCCCCGCTCGGGATCGTAGAGGCGAGGGATTAGCTGGACCAGGGTGGACTTGGAAGATCCGGTGGGCCCGATAATGCCCAAGCTTTCACCCGCAGCTAGGTCTAAGTTGATATCTGACAAAATATCGTCCTTATAGCCAGGGTACTTAAAGTAGACATCCTCAAAGCGGATGCTCCCATCAGCCACTACTGGTACGGGGTTGGCGGGATCAGCCATCTCTGGCTTGGTCTCAATGGCTTCCTGCAAACGGTCAAAGGAGGTTTTACCAAAAGTCAGGTTGATGATATAGGTAGCCAGCATCATGAGGGACATCATGATCTGAGAGTTATAGGTAATAAAAGCAATTAAGTCGCCGGTGGGCAAGCTGCCCTGGGCCACCTTAAGTCCGCCAAACCAGAGTACGGCCAGCAGGCAGGCGTTGATGATTAAGACCATGAGGGGCATGAGGGCAATCATGAACATGATGGCCTCAATGGAGGTAGCCTTCAGGGCATTGTTGCTGTCGGTAAATTGCTGGTAGGCGTGGTCCTGCCGATTGAAGGCCTTAATTACGTCGATGCCGGCCAACTGTTCTTGAATAGTGGCATTGAGGTGATCGAATCTTTTCCGCAGTTTCTGGAACAAGGGCATGGCCTTGTTAAATAAGATAGCTACTAAAATAGCGATGGTGGGGATCACCACAGCAAAAACCCGGGCTAGCTCCCCGTTAATGCGGATAGCCGCGATGAGGGCGAAAATTAGCATGAAAGGTGAGCGGATCGCCATACGCAGGGACATCATGGAGACTGCGCCCACCGTTTCGGCATCCGAGGTCAGCCGGGAGATCAGAGAGGGGACGGACATCTGGTCCAGATTATTAAAGCTGTATTCCTGAATGGACCGGTAGCAAGCCTTACGCATTTCATAGGCAATGCCGTAACCAGCCTTAGCCCCGCAAAAGGACGAGGCAATACCCGTGCTGGCCCCAAACAAGGCCAGGGCAATCATAATGGTGCCCTGGTGTATGACAAAAGCGGCGTCGCGGTTGGCGATGCCTATATTCACAATCCTAGCCATGGACATAGGAATTAAAATATCTGCCATCACCTCCAAAATCATAAAGATGGGAGACAGGATGGCTGGCAGGCGGTAGGGCCGCGCATATGGTAATATTTTTTTAAACATCTACACCTCCATGTGCACATGCCACATAGTTTAGCATGCTCCGCCTTATTCTGGCATTGCTATGGGTTACAGGTCTGAAATTCGGAGGTGAATTTCTTTAGGACTTTTACATCTTTTTTTGTAAAATGTGCTGCTTAGACTTACGGGAGTAACTATGATGAATACGTATCATAAGTTAAAAACACAATTTGAAAACCACCACGACGAGAAATACGCAAAGCAGATGTCTGCCTATATGAGAGATTTGTTTACCTTTGATGTCCTCTCTAGCATTATAGGCAAAATGTCCTTGACGAATGAAAACATACATAGCTTGATGCTGGAGTGGTCGACAAACGAAGACTTGTGGCTGAGAAGAATTGCCATTATTTACCAGCGACATCTAAAAACTAAGACACATACTTATGTCACAAGGCTACGGTACAGTGACCATGTGGCCCCTAGATAGCGACTCTAAGCCGAGCGCCAAAGTCGTCCTTATGGATAGCCTCATTGATGGTATGACTCAGGTGGGAAACATCTCCGTGAAAAACATTGAGGACATCTCGCTTAACGATTACCCCGGCAAATACATGGACGCGGAACTAACCGAGTATGAAGACACCTACTATGGCAAGTGCCTCTATGTGGTACTGGATCAAACTGTTGTCTCCTGCCTCTTTCTACATCCGGACTCCGAGCAGGCGGAGTATATGGATGACCTGTGCCGAGAGTTCGCGCCTTGGGAATTTAAGCTGCTAGAGACAACTGAAGACTATGAGGCCTTGGAAGAAGGGCCTAAACAGGAGTCAGCTGACGACGCGACTAAGGCTGCGACCTCAGATGAGGGGAAAGCGAAGGCCCCGGCCAAGGCTAAAGAATACCTGGAATATACGGCCATTTCGCGTCTGGGTTTAATGGATTTACTGGCCGGCGATGGATTCAGCCGGGAAGAAGCTAAATATGCGGCGGACAATTGTGGGGCAGACTGGGTCAAGCAAGCCCAGCAGAGGGTAGAAGAGAACCTAGAATTCGGTGGCATGTCTTATAAGTACCTTGTGGAGCAAATGCAGTACGAAGGATTTACCAAGAAACAGACCGAGGAGGCCATTGCCCTAGCTGGCGTCGACTGGAATGCCCAGGCCGCCAAAGCCGCCGAGGGCTACTTGGAATTATCCAGTTTTACCCGGCAGGAATTATTTGACCAGCTGTGCTTTGAAGGTTTTACCGAAGAGCAGGCGGAATACGGAGTCAGCTCAGCTGGGTATTAATTAACTAGCTTGCCTAACCCGGGCCAGACTTTAGTGACCTGCGAATTTATACGGAAACATGAGGGAGGATATTATGAAACATACTTTAAACAAGCAATCCAGAATTTTATTAATTACAGCCTTAGTGCTGATTTTAAGTTTCCTGCCATCCTGTTTGGCCAAGCGTAGCCTGAATAATTTCCTGTCTTCAAGTAAGGATAAGCCCCAAATTTCTAGCGAAGGCCGCCAGCTGAAAGCCAAGACTAAGGCAAAAGACCAGTCCAAGCCTCAAGAGCAAGATAAGTCCCCCGATAAGGGCCAGGAACCAACTGCAGAGAAGCGTGAGGGGCAGCTGGAGACCGAGGCGGAAACGCAGGCTCCCAAAACAAAAAGAGAAGCCGAAGCCCTAGCCGTCGCCAAGAGATATTTGACCTTGATGAAGGGTCAATTTTCCCAGGAAAGTTTGCTGCGCCAATTAGCCTTTGAGGGTTTTTCCCCCGAGGAAGCCCAATATGCTGTAGACAATTGCGGCGAAGACTGGTTTGCTGCAGCTAAAAATAGAGGCCAATACTACTTAGAATTAGGAGGTTTCTCCTGTCAGAGCCTCATTGAGATGCTGACGGAGCAAGAAGGTTTTACCCTAGAAGAGGCTACATACGCTGCCGATAGTTTTGAGGTTGACTGGATGGAACAAGCCGCAATGAGAGCCGAGTTTTGGGTGACCTGCATACTACTAAGGAGTCCTTGACCGAACTTCTCATCGGCGATGGCTTTACCGAGGAGCAGGTAGCTTACGGCTTGAGCGTGGTAGGGTATTAGGGAGCAGCCCTACATGGC
>CAYNNG010000007.1:0-8096 GCA_964398655.1 uncultured Oscillospiraceae bacterium | reverse complement strand
TACATGGCTACGGCTATGCCAGCACCATGTGCATTGGCAATCTCCGAAGCGGCACGGAAAGTTTCTCCCGATTCCTGCGTGACAAGGACCAGGAGGATCTGCGAAAATCTCTATATTTTTTCGGTATTATCTTGATTTTTGCCTTTGGCGCTGGCCTGGGCGGAGTGTTTTCGAATTTGATCGGGGCACAAACAATTTGGATATCCGTAGGGATCTTGGTGCTGGCGGAGTTAATGATGATCAAAGAAACCAATTAGAGGTGAGGGGACTACAGCTTGTCGCCAATATTTCGATAGAACCATTTTGCTAGATAGCGCTCTCTTCAAACAGCTCTTCTATGAAGTAGATGCGTGGCAAAACACGGTGCTATCGCTAATGTTAATGAGATCTAAACCTATACGATAGGCTCATACAGAAATCTATAAATTACCATAATAGTTACTTTCATTGTATCGAGCAAATAATTAACTTGATTATTTTAATTATAAAGTATTTTGCTAGTTTCTACCCTGTTGATTAATTAATATATCAATAAACTCTTCCTCAAATTTTGTAAACACTTTATTTCTCTTATATATTATGCGGTCCATACTCATGTATTCTGTATCAAAATCACAAGGGATCTCCACTAAATTGTAATCTTTCAATGCTTGTGAATGAGTTCCAGTTGTCCACATAAATGCTCCTTTTACTGAAGACACTAAGTCCAATAATGAGCCACGGTCACAAACTTTAACTATATTCTTACTTTGCCAGGGCGTATTTATAAAATCTTTTATGGATATCATATTTCGCTCATAATCTACATGGACTATTTCCGTATAATTCGCCAGTTCATCTACTGAAATGACATCATTGTGGGCTAGAGGGTGATGAACGCTCATAAGAACAACATATTTCAAGCTTTTTAGATTAATAAAATCTAGCTCATACGACTTAGCCAATTGACTTAGATATGGTAAATTAATATTACTTGGCCTTAAAATACCAAGCCCAAACTCCCCAAGAACTAATTTTTTAATAACGTCAATATTTGTGACCTCACTAAACTGAATATTTAGTTGGACATCTCTATCGATTTGTCTGTTCATAAACATACTAATTGCAGCACAAACATACGAAGACCTGACGCTAATCACTGATAGCTCATGTTGCATAGCGTCGTTTTGCTTTCCCACACTTGTAAGTTCGTCAAACTCTTTAATGATTTTTGCCCCTTGCATCAAAAAATTACTACCCTTTTCAGTAGGTACTACACCTCTGTTTGTGCGCTCAAAAATTTTGAACCCTAATTCATTCTCAAGCTGAATTATTAAATTGCTTAGATTAGGTTGAGCCATGTATAGATTATTTGCTGCCTTGCTGATAGAACCAGATCTAGCTACTTCTAATATAAATTTTATATCTTTGATTTCCATAAAATTTTCTGTCCCTGCACTCCTTTTGAATTATCTTTGTCTATATAGCCAAATATCTAGCTGCCATATGTAATATATATTAGCACATTGTTCATTTTCAACTTTATACTTATTTCATGAATACATTTTCAGAGGAGGTATTTGGTATGAATGTAGAGTATTCTACAGCAGTTACTATTTTCATCGTAGGTGCCATCACAAGTTTAACTACGGCTATCTACATTATTGTCCAGTATTTCAAATTTAAAAACAAGGATCCCTTCGAGGGCGAAGAGTAGAGAGGTGTGTGCTATGAAAACGTTTATGACTCCCACTACCGCACTACTGGTTGTAGGTATTATTTCGGCCGCAGTTTTATTTTTTGGTTATTTCATATCCAAAAAGATGAAGAAAAATTCAACAGATTTTCTTTATGCAGGGCGTAATGTTGGATTAGCTCTAAGTACGGCAACTCTAATTGCAGCCTGGGTTACAGGGAACACCACTATGTCTGCACCTGAGCAGGGTTACACATTGGGTCTTATTGCTTGTTTCGGCTACGCTCTAGCTGGACTTTCTCTCGTTATTTTTGCTCCGTTAGCATTGAGAATTAAAAAGATAATGCCTGATGGATGTACAAGCGGAGATTTTATTAGGCTCCGTTATGGTAAGGCTGTATGGGTTATCTATCTACTATTTTCAATATGGTACTTTTTAGGTTTTCTCATGACACAAGCGATGGCAGGAGGCCTGTTATTACAATCACTATCTGGCCTAGATTATAAGATTGGTATGCTCCTTGTAATGATTGTATGTACCTTGTACACGCTTAAGGGTGGACTAAAGGCAATTTTAGGCACTGACTTCCTTCTTAGCCTAATTATTATGATTGTCCTTCTAGTTACAGCTGTTCTTTCATTCTCGAAATTTGGCCTGGCTAATGTTTACCAGAATGTCTTAGAGGTAAAGCCTGAGACAATGAACTTAATTAGTGGGGCAGGCTTAATGTATATTGGTAGTAATTTCCTCTTCGCTTCCGGCGAAATCTTCCATAGTAATATTTGGTGGCAGAGAATTTACGCATCAAATAAAAAAGTTGTGGCCAAGTCATTCGTTTTTTCCGGCCTAATTTGGACCACAGTGCCGATTATTGCGGGTTCACTAGCCTTTATTGCAATTGCGAATGGATACGTCATTCCTCAAGTTAATATGGTTTTCCCAATAGTGGTCTCAGAATTGTTGGGCGGTTTTGGATCAGTGCTGGTATTATTGGTTATCTACGCAGCACTCATCTCTACGGTAAGTTCTGTTCTGACTTCTTCTGCAAACCTACTCGTTCAAGACATTTATAAAAGTTTAATCAATCAACATGCAAGTGATGAAAAGATCGTAAAGTATGTAAGATACACGATTTTAGGGTTAGCAGTTCTTGCGGTATGCTTGGTTTGGACTCCTAGGACTAGTATGTACCAACTACTACTGCTGACTGGACCTGCTGTTGCTTCTCTTGTATGGCCTATTGCTTATGGAGTATTTAACAAAAAGGCAAATGGCAAAGTAGTTTTCGTAGCTCTTATTTGTGGTATGGCCGCTGGTTTGTATGGCTATTTCGGAATATCATCTTACGCTGCACCAATATTTGCTTGTGCTGTTAGCGGACTGATCACTGTGATTGGCTCAAAAATCTTCCCAAATCATGATTTCAAGTGGACTTCTCTAAACAAAGCTATGCAGAAGGCATTAGCTGAACAAGAGCAATAACAAGGAGAATAATATTATGAATCAACCTGTGTTTTATGTATCGCAAGGCGCTTTTCAGATAATTCTAATCTTAGCTATGATTGGCTTGGGTGCTGCTTGTCTCTTTCTCATTATTATGTTTATAAAAGAATTTAAATCAAATTCTCTGTGGTAGAGGTGAGTGTCTTGTTACCCAAAACAGTTACAACTTCAATTGACGAATGTTTCCCGAAAGCTATAACCTTTAGAAGGCATCTCCACGAATTTCCGGAATTATCTTTCCAGGAAAAGGCCACCAGAGAGTACATTTGTCAGGAGTTAACCAGCTTAGGAATACCTTTTTCAACTATTGATGAGAATAATAGTGTCATAGCGACCATAAAAGGTACCAAGGCAGGTCCTAACATAGGATTTAGAGCAGATTTTGATGCCCTGGCTCTTGATGAAAAGACTGATTGTGGCTTTAGTTCTAAAAATAAAAATGTAATGCATGCTTGTGGACATGATGCACATAGTGGAATTCTACTGGCATTTGCTGCCTCATTAAAGCAATGTCAAAGTTTAATCCATGGAAGTGTGGTACTCATTTTTCAAGCTGCCGAAGAGATAGCGCCTGGTGGTGCTATAGGAATTTTACAGTCAGGATTAGTTAATGAGCTAGATGCCATTTATGGTCTTCATGTTACAAATGAGTTGTCTGTCGGCGAAGTAGGAATTTTGAGTGGGCCATATATGGCAGCATCTAATTCATTGCATATTGAAATTTGTTCAAGTGGTGGGCATGGTGCAGTTCCGGCGAGAGCCGCAGACCCTATTTTGACCATGGCTTTCCTAGTATCAGAGTTAAATCACATTGTCAGTAGAGGCGCTCCTATAACTAATGATTCGGTTTTAAGTTTATGTGCGGTACATGGAGGAGATACTTATAATGTTATTCCTTCTCGTGTACTTCTTGATGGAACAATTAGAACCTTTAACACCGAAAGTTACTCATACATCACCGAGAGAATTGCCAAAATACTTGAGGCAGCAGAAATCATGAGTGGGTGTAAAGTAAAACATAATATTATTAGTGGTTACCCAACTCTAGTTAACCATAAAGATAAAGTTTCTTTATTTCATAAGGCTCTATCTAATCAATCTGCAATCTCGATTGTGCCTATTGAGCAAACAGCTATTGGAGAAGACTTTGCTTACTACCTACAGGTGATCCCTGGGGCTTTTTTTAGATTAGGAACGAGAAGCGGGGCATCTACTTCTTATCCATTACACAGTGGCCATTTCAATATTGATGAAGATGCATTGAAAGTAGCAATTGAGGTTTATTGGAACATCTATTTACAAGAAATCAAGGAAAGGTTTGATGTATGAATGACATATTTAAATTAAATGTTTCTCAAATACGTGAAAATTTAATAAAGGGTAAGTATACGTCATATGACCTTGTTAAATTTTATTTATCTAGAATTTTAGCCATTGATAAGGCGGGGCCAGCTTTAAATTCGGTTCTAGAAATTAACCCAGATGCAATATATATTGCTCAGGCTATGGATAGAGAGAGAGCTAAAGGCCTTGAGCGAAGCCCTTTACATGGAATTCCCATCCTAATCAAGGATAACATTAACACCCATGATAAAATGCACACCTCGGCTGGAGCACTAGCGTTGGCAGACAATCTAGCTCTGTATGATGCTACGATTGTTAAAAGATTACGAGAGGCTGGTCTGGTAATACTGGGAAAAGTTAACATGACCGAAATGGCTAACTTTATGGCTTATAACATGAAAAATGGTTATAGTAGCCGTGGAGGTCAGGTTATTAATCCATATAATCCTGAAGGTGATACTTGGGGATCAAGCTCTGGATCGGCGGTAGCAATGGCAGCCAATCTTGCTACATTGAGCATTGGTACAGAAACAGATGGATCAATTATCTGGCCTAGTAATAATAATTCTGTTGTGGGGTTAAAGCCCAGCAGGGGGTTAGTGAGTCGGTATGGAATTATTCCTATTTGCACGGCCCAGGATATTGCTGGTCCGATAACCAGAAATGTCACAGATGCTGCTTATCTACTTAACGTCATTGCTGGTGAAGATGAGCACGATCCCTCGACTTGGTGCCAACAGAGCAACCTTCCATCGAATTATGCCGATTATCTGACTATGGATGGCATTAAACATAAAAGGGTAGGTTTCAATATCGGGTACCAAAAAGAGTACACCGAAGACCAAAGAAAATTAGCTAAAAAAGCAAGAGAAGTCTTTATTAATGAAGGTGCTGAACTTATTGAATGTGATTTGCCTCATCAAAGAAGTGACCATAATGTGCTTCTTTATGAAATGAAACCCTGCTTAAATGCGTATTTAAGTACAACTGCATATAGTAATCAGTGTCGAAGTCTAAAGGAAATCATCGAATTTAATAGGACCTTCCCAGATAAATGTCTCAAATATGGACAAGGTCTTCTGGAGGATGCTGAAGCTCTAAGCGGTACCTTGACAGAACGTGAATATATTGAAGCTCGCTACAAAGCGTTAGAGGGGGCAGGTCCGGAGGGAATTCTGAGAATTATGGAAGAACATAATTTAGACTATATAATTAGTCCGGGTATTAGTGATTCTTCTCCGATTTCTGGCTACCCATCTATAACAGTTCCTCTAGGGTATGATAGTGATAACATGCCATTTGGTTTGACTTTCATTTCTAAGATGTATGATGAGCCAAATTTGATTAAGGCAGCATTTACCTTTGAGCAAATTACGCACTTTCAAAAACTACCTCCATTTGATGCATAAATAAATTATTAAGCAAATGAACAAACCCGCGTTGAATCTGAGAGATCACGCGGGTTTGTTATTGGCTATGTAAATTCCAAAATGAGAGAGAGTCAATTCATAATTTCAATGCAGGAGATTATTGTTCGCAGTACGATTCTTCAACTTTTCTACTATCTGCCGCATCCAAAATGCTCTCGACTGGTTTTTCTAAGCTATAAGGGGCATTTACATTGATGCGTATTTGCAGACGTAGATAATTGGCTAAGGCTTTGTCCATGCAGAAAATCCGACACCCCTTCATTCCTCTGGTAAGCAGAGTGCGATAGGTATTTTTGATAATTTCATCTGCTAAAGCTAGAGTTTGGGCGGGATTTTCTTTGTACATATTTTTTAAGCCGCGGATGGAAGCATCACCACTGGACCGCTTGGTGAAGTCGGTAACTATGTGACCATGTTCATAACGCATGTCTTCCCCAATGATTACACCTACATACTCGAACTCTAGTCCCTGAGATGTATGTATGCATCCAATCTCGTCTACAGAACCTTTGGCGATAGCCCAAGCTCGATTGTCTTCGGCAAAATTCCAGCTCATATGAAAGTCATACTCTGGTATGTTTATATCTGGAACGATTTCTTCTGCCGAAGTATTTTTATTCCAGTCCCAACAGTAGCCTGCCAACATACGTGCCTTATTGTTTTGATTTTTCTCTAAAACCCAACTGTATAAATCATGTGGGTTATCTACGACGTCGATATCATAATCTAGGTCGAAGAAATAGTTTGCCGTAGGCCTAATTTCCAAGACGTTATCTAACCAGGCGAGATAGCCGTCAGAGCCATTACAGCGGAATTGCGAGACTAGTTCATTCTCGAATATTTCTGAACCTAAATGATATGCTTTGCTCTTTATCCTTGCAACACTGCCATAATCCTTAATATGGATACGCTGATGATCATCTGCAAAAAAGATAGAGAATGTGCTAGCACGCATAATTTCCAAAATTTGATCTTCACCTTGTTTAAACAAGCCTGTTTTTTGGGTAAGCCGGTGAGCTTCATCTACGATTGCTACATCAAGAACTTTCTCTGGAGCATGCACGAAGGTGCCAGATGAGGTGAAAAGAGCATCTACATCTTTTTTCTTGAATCTATCTCCTCTGAGCTTCTTTTCATAAACCTGGCGAGGGGCGACATTTTTAGTTATATATTGAGCCATGAGACCGCATTTTATATATTCGACTAAGAGATTTACAGCTACTACGGATTTACCGGTACCTGGACCGCCTTTGATGATCAGAGTTCGTCTCTTGCCATCTGACTGACAACGTTTTGCCAGATCCAATGCTTGTTCAAATACCACCTTTTGCTCATCTAACATGATGAATTCTCGGTTACCCTTAAGCATAGCTGACAAGCTATCTTGCAAGGACTTAGACGGCTTGATTTTACCATTTTCAATTTCTACCAAGATAGCCCGGTTATCACCTTTTTGAATGTACTTGGTAATAAAGGTTTGTAATTCTTGAATATGTCTCGCGGTGAAGCTGGGAGATTTTTTTAGTAAGGCTGAAAACTTAGGATTGAAGAGTTGATCATGGTCTTGTTCGTGGTAGTTGTGTAAAAAAGAGCAGGGGTGAAGACCTAAATCAATTTTGCGTACGCTCTCGTTGTAGTCTTTAAGATATTCAGCATATGATAATGCCTGGTATGAAGGGTGAGGTACCTCGCGAATGCCACCACCCAACAGAGTGCTTACTACTTCGTTCTGGCCAACTACTTCTGAAACTTCTGTCCACTGCTTCAACTCAATAATCACAGCCTGTTTTTTGCTAGTTTGATCGAAGCCTGTGAGGAGAAAATCTATCCGCTTGCGGCTAGTAGGCAATACATACTCAATAGCTACTCCTGAATCATTAGGGATTTTGTCATCGTCCATGACCATGTACATGTACTGGAGAGAGTTTTGCCAGGAGCGGACTTCGCTCTGTCCTGACCGTCCTAATTTTTGACCGATAAGGGCTTGCAGTTTACTAACTAATTGCCCCTTTTTACAGTCGTCCATATAACCACTTTTGGTGTTCGAATAAATTATCATTGTGATTTCTGTCCGTAAAATATAATGCCAATAGTTGTACGAGGGTTATGTCTGGGCTAATTAAACAACCTAAGCAAGCACTCA